>NZ_JBEBMU010000013.1:0-56188 GCF_043196805.1 Saccharospirillum sp. HFRX-2 | reverse complement strand
GGTCCCGTTCGTCTAGTGGCCTAGGACACCGCCCTTTCACGGCGGTAACAGGGGTTCGAGTCCCCTACGGGACGCCACTTCCTACTTTTATAGTCTGTCTTTGGTTTTCTAATATAGCTCATCGGCGGTGGTTGCGTTTTCTTAAGTTGATTCGCGTCAGATAACGCCGCCCCAGCATCCGCAATAAGTCTGCCGTCATGATCAAAACCACAACGGCGACGGCAGCAATCAACGCAATTTCCATATCGCCCACCGTTCAAATGTCACGACTATGGCCATCAGCGGTCGCTATTGCAATACGCCCAGATGCATCCTTTGGTCCCATATCGCCGAGCGCTGAGATCGACAGTGTCAGGGTGGAATGCGACAATTCCGCCCCTGCCACCGGTCGTAAGTTAAGGAAATTGAATGAAGCCGTTATACGCCTTTGGTGAACTGCTCGTCGATGCGTTGCATCAGCAGGGTGTGGTTGAAGATGGTCTGGCCATTCCCGGGGCCTTGTTTTATCCCGGAGGCGCACCGGCCAATGTGGCTGTAGCGGCTGCCCGCCTTGGAGTGAAAAGCCATTTTATCGGCCAGGTCGGGCGTGATCGGTTCGGTCCTTATCTGAAGCAGGCACTGGCCCACTATGGCGTCGACACCCGTTACCTGCGCTCCACCGATGCGCCAACACCCCTGGCCCTGGTTTCCTTGAATGATCAGGGTCGGCCGGATTTTCGCTTTTATCGCAGCGGCAGTGCCGATCTGCTGTTGCCCGCTCACAAATTGCCCAGCCCCAGTGAGTTTGAACCGGGAGTGGTGCATGTTGCTTCTAATACCTTGACCGAAGTTGATATTCGACGAGTGCATTTGGGTTTTGTCGACCGCTGTCTTGATGCCGGTAATTTGATCAGTTTCGACGTTAATCTGCGTCTGGGTTTGTGGCCGGGCGGGAACAACTACCGCGAACCGGTCAAGGCGATGCTGACCCGTGCCGATGTGATCAAGGTGAACCGCGAGGAATTGGCGCTGCTGTGGGAAACCGACGCTGAACAGAAGTTTCTGGAGCTGGCGTTCGAGCATCGAGCTCAGGCGGTGTTTATTACCGATGGCGCCGACAGCGCCGAGGTAGTCACTCGCCAGGGACGTCATTCGCAACAACCGCCAAAGGTTGAAGTGGTTGATGTCACAGCCGCCGGAGGCGCCTTCTGTGGCGCTGTCATAGCGGCCTTGTGTGAGCCGGCAGAGCCGGATTGGGCGGCGATGCTGGAGCGGGCAGTACGCGCCGGTTCTTTCGCTGTTGCTAAGCGCGGTGCTTTTCCATCTTTGCCGACCTCTGCTGATCTGGCCTGATGGAAGCACAACGACAGCCTGTTCAGCTGGCGGGTGAACGCGCTTCTTATTGGCAGTTTGAGTTGAACCAACAGCTCCCTGCTCACTTTTATGCGGCCAACGGTTTTCCGGTTCCGGCTTATCGCCATTTATTGACGGCCTTGTCATCGCATTATTCGCTGACCGCTTTGGATAATCGCGCGCTCTGGCCAGACCAGCCCCGCCAGCCGGCAGGGAGGATGCGTTGCCGCCAGTATGCTGGCGATCTGGTGCGTTTTCTGGAGACAACGGCACCGGGTCCTGTCGTTGGCATCGGCCATTCGATGGGCGCAACCACCACCGTGATGGCGGCGGCTGCACGTCCGGATCTGTTCCACAGCCTGGTGCTGATTGAGCCGGTGCTGCAAAGCGCCTGGGCGGCGACCCTGGCTCGTCAGTTGCCGAAGGCCGTGTTAGCTCGGACTCAACTGATTAAAACCACCCTGATGTCGCCCGGGTCTTGGCCTGATCGCGCAGCCGCCTGGCGTTTTTATCGCAGTCACCGCGCTTATCGTTATCTTTCGGATGAGCATCTGGACGTGCTCTTGGATGGTCTTCTCGAGCCCACCACCGACGGTGTGCAACTGCAGTTCAGTCGTGAATGGGAAGTGGCCAACTATATGGGCATAGATGCGGTATGGCGTGAGTTGACGCAGCTATCCATGCCAGTAAGAGTGATCCGCGCCAAGCCGTCGCTGTTCTTACCTGAAGCGAGTTGGCAACGCTTACAGCGTCTGTTGCCTGAGGGAGAATTTATCGATATACCGCAGCAGAGACATCTGTTGCCGATGGAAAACCCAACTTTAACGGTTGAGTCTATTGTGTCCTAAAAGTTGTAGTAACCCGGTTTGTTAGCGTCTGGTAGTGATATTTGCTCACAAATCTTTTCCTGGCCAGATGCTTTATAGTGCAACGGCAGTCGTCACAATAGGCGAACATGCTCAAACTGTGTCATATAGGTAGCGATTTTCGTGTTTCTTGATCCTTTTCACCGCAAACAAGACGGTTATGTCCTGATCAGTGCCGAACAGGCCAGCAATTTTGCCAAGGATGTCGCCGGTGATTTCAACCCCATCCATAACCCGGATGCTAAACGCTTTTGTGTGCCTGGCGATTTGTTGTTCGCCTTGGTGCTGGAGCGTTACGGTGTTAGCGAGCGCATGGCGGTGCGTTTTTCCGGCATGGTCGGCGATAATGTGCCCCTGGTCTTTCCGGAAGTAGATAAGGGCGTTATTGACGTTCAGGACACCGATGGCAAAGCCTATCTGCACTTGGAGCACGGCGGTCAGACCAGCCATGACTCAGCCCTGATTGAGCAGCTAACACGCCGTTATGTGGCGTTTTCGGGCCATAATTTCCCCTTTATTATGGTGCCGTTGATGGAAAAGCACGGCGTTATGTTCAACCCCAAGCGTCCGCTGGTGATTTACGAAAGCATGGCGTTTGAATTGAACCATCTGGATATCCAGGACCCGGATCTGGAGCTGGCCAATACCAGTCTCGACGTGAATGGTAAGCGCGCTGATGTGCACTTCGAGTTCAATATCACCGCGGCTGGCAAAGTCGTCGGAACGGGTTCTAAAAAGCTGATCGTCAGTGGTTTGATGCCTTACGATTCTGCTGCCATGGATGACATGGTCGAGCAGTTTGAGGCGCTGAAACGCCAACGTAACAACCGTTAAGTCTTCCGCGCACTAAAACGAGGCCTGCATAGGCTCGTCTCGGTGCGTTCCTCTCTTTTTGCACTTTTATGGTGCACCCAGTAGCCTCTCCATGGCCTGTCCGCTTGGCCGATATTTTGCTCTACCCTGAATAGAGGTTGTGGTTTGGTTGATGACAAAGGTCGTCAATCCGAGCTGTCGACATGAACTGAATTCAGGGGGAGGTATTGGGTTGGCTACTACTGATGCGTTCAACGCTTTTCTAGCCCGGTCGTCCTTACCTGCTGAACTGAGCGATTATCACGATCGTCTTTATCAGCCGCTGGCCGATTGGCTGTTGCAACGTCGGCCGACCATTCTGGGTATTCAGGGCACTCAGGGCTCGGGTAAATCGACCTTGGCCGAGGTGTTGAAGTGGCAGCTTGAACAGCAGGGGCTGACGGTTGCCATTCTCTCCATTGATGATCTGTATTTGCCGCAGGCTGGGCGACAGCGCCTGGCCGCTCAGCGACATCCCTTATTGGCAACCCGGGGCGTACCTGGAACTCATGATCTCGCCTTGGGCGAAACCATCCTGCATTGGGTGCGTCACGGCGTTGGCGCCAAAGCCTTACCCCGTTTCGATAAGTCCCGTGATGACCGTCATCCGCAGGCCGATTGGCCGGTGCTGGCCGAGCCACCCGATATGCTGATTTTTGAAGGCTGGTGCGTGGCGATGACGGCCCAGCCGGAAGCGGCGCTCGAAGCGCCGATCAACAGGCTGGAGCGTGAAGAAGACCCCAAGGGTGACTGGCGGCGTTATGTCAACGATCAGTTGGCCGGACCCTATCAACATTTGTTTGCGTCACTCGACGCGCTGATCGTGCTCAAAGCGCCGGGTTTTGAGCAGGTCTTCGACTGGCGTCGGCGCCAGGAAGAGGCCTTGCGCGGCCGGGGTGGCAGCGGCGTGATGAACGACGATCAGCTGCGCCGCTTTATTCAGCACTATGAGCGCTTGACCCGACACGGTTTGGCGACTCTGGGCGAGCAAGCCGATGTGGTAGTGCCCCTGGATGATCGGCAACGCCCTGGCTTACCACTTTGGCGGGAGACTGCATCATGAGCGACACCTGGGCCTGTTTTACCGACCTCGATGGCACCTTGCTCGACCACGACAGCTACGACTGGCGCGCGGCTGAACCCGCTTTACGTGCCCTGGCCGAACGCTCCATTCCGGTGATCGCCATGACCAGCAAAACGCGGCTGGAATGGCAGGCGCTGCGCGAGGAAATTCCTTATCTGGCACCGCTGGCCGGCTGTGAAAACGGCGCTGTCATTGTTGATGACCGTCAGTCTCCGACGCAGTGGCAGTCACTCGGCCGCCCTTTTGCAGAATTGATCAGCGTCTTTGAGCGTGTACGCGGTGAACTGGGCGCCCCGGCGATTGGCTTTCACGAAGCCAGCGACCAGGACGTATCCAACTGGACCGGTCTGTCGCTCGAACAGTCTCGCCTGGCGCGCCAGCGCGAAGGCGCGCTGCCGGTGTTCTGGCCCGAACACTTCCCCGGACGCGATGCCTTTAAAGAGGCGGTAGCGGCGCAGGGCGTGCAGTTACTCGAAGGCGGACGTTTTCTGCATTTGGCTAATGGCGCCGACAAAGGCACTGCGTTACAGCATTTATTGAGTCAGTTGGGTGATGCCAGGGCGGTGCGTAGTGTGGCTCTGGGGGATGGCGGTAACGATGACGCCATGCTCGCCGCCGCCGACCTGGCTGTGCGTATTCCACCGGCGCACGGCGAACCCCGACCGGAAACCGTTGTTGATGTCATCCAGGCGCCCGAGCCCGGCCCAGCTGGCTGGAATCGAGCGATGCTGGACCTGCTTGAGCGTTTTATCCCCAAGGAGCCCCTGTTATGAGCGATTTCTTTCAAAATGGCTTGATTGCCAATCTGCATAACCTGATCGACCGTCCGGTCGAATCCATGGAAAAGGAGTTAACCGGTTTCTCTCACCAGAATCCTATGGCCCTGGTGCTGCCCTCTCTCTATTCGGAGTTAGAGCAGCCGGCACTGGAAAATATCGTCCAGGAACTCAAGCAGGTGCCTTATCTGAATGAGGTGGTGGTCGGTCTGGACCGGGCTGACCGGGATCAGTTTCGCCACGCTCAGGAGTATTTTGGTCGCCTGCCGCAACCGGTGCGCATTCTGTGGAACGATGGTCCGCGTCTGCAGGCGGTGGATCGCTTGCTGGCCAGCAAAGGCCTGGCGCCAACTGAGTTGGGTAAGGGCCGTAACGTCTGGTATTGCTACGGTTATATTCTCGCGGCCAACCGCGCCAAGGCGGTGGCCATGCATGACTGTGATATCAAAACCTACGATCGCGGCATGCTGGCGCGATTGATTTATCCGGTCGCCAATCCGGCTTATCGCTATCAGTTCTGTAAAGGTTATTACTCGCGCATTGCCGACAACAAGATGAACGGCCGCGTCTGCCGTTTGCTGGTGTCGCCCCTGTTGCGCGCGCTGAAGATGGTTAAGGGCGAAAACGAATTCCTCGAATATATGAATTCTTTCCGCTATGCGCTGTCGGGCGAATTCAGCCTGCGCACCGACGTGCTGCGCAACCTGCGTATCCCCAGCGATTGGGGTCTGGAAGTGGGCGTCCTGGCGGAGCTGCATCGCAATTACAGCCCGCGCAGTATTTGCCAGGTCAACGTGGCCTCGGTTTATGACCACAAGCACCAGCCGCTGAGCCCGGAAGATGCCCGCAAAGGCTTGTCGAAGATGTCGCGCGACATCGCCAAGGCGATCTTCCGCAAACTGGCGACTCAAGGCCTGGTGTTTACCGAAGAGCATTTCCGCACCATCAAAGCCACTTACTTCCGGGTGGCGCTGGATTACATCGAGACTTACTACAACGACGCCATCTTCAACGGCCTGACGCTGGATCGCCACGCCGAAGAAGAAGCGGTTGAGCTGTTTGCCCGCAATGTCATGAGCGCCGGCCAGGAGTTTTTGGAGAATCCCATGGCGACGCCCTTTATGCCGAGTTGGAGTCGAGTGCAGTCGGCCATCCCGGACATCCTCGAGCAGATTTTTGATGCGGTTGAACTCGATAACCAGGAAACCCAGTCGGCCTGATCCATGGGTCACCCCAGCGGCAGCGGCTTTGCTGTCCTGGGGTTTTTGGTAATGTTACAAAAAATTACATTTATAACTGCTTGATTCTAAACGCGCCGTTATTTTCTGACCGCTCGGTCGGCCCAAACGGGATGCATTTTAGGTTGGCTTGCTTATAATCCGCCGCCCTTTGGATCTACCGATACACGCCGCGTTTACGAGGTTGTTTGTTATATGCAAGCTCAGGTCAGCACCATCCAGCAGAGCCCCAGCCAACACAGTGGGCATCTCTGCCTGGCATCCAGTTTGATTCTGAACGAACGTCCGTTGCCCATCCGCTTCTTTTATAAAGAAGAAGCGCAGCATGCTAACGATACGGGGTTTCGTTTTTACAGTGGTTTTGAAACCGATGATTTTCTGATGGAAGAAGACGCCGCCTGTGTCGCCCCGCTCGATTGTATGGAGCGATTGGACCCGAGCATTGTCGAGCTGTTGGAAATCTCCGAAGTGGGCACCGTTTGGGAACGTCTGCCCGACAGTAACGATTGGGTTGAGGTGCTGGACTACGAAATTCCCGATTGATCGGGTGGTTTCAGGTGATTAAAAAACCGGCTCTTGGGCCGGTTTTTTTGTGTCTGCTGGTTGGCAATCAGTTGTTAATTTTCAGCTCTTAATCTTCAAGCACTAACCAAGGCTGCGAATACCAATAGAAGAAATCGCCGCTGCGCGCCTGGGCAGTGCAATTGAAGCGGTGGCGGCCAGTGCTCAGTGGTTCTGGTGCGCTCAAGCTGAATTGCTGGTCGTCAATCCATTGCGCATCTTGCCAGCTGCTGTCGACAAAGCAGTTCAGGGCGCGGCTCATATCGGAGGTGTCGTCGACGCGGACGGTCATGCTCGGCTGTGATTCAGTGGTTGGCATGTCCGGTATGGACGCCAGGTCGATCGGCATCGGATGACTGTTCAGTTTGGTGCTCAGTGTTTCCAGGCGGGCATAATTCCCGGCGGCGGCAAAGCGGGGCAGGGCGAGGAAGTCGCTGCCGCTGTAAACACCGCCGGAATGTTGGGCAAAACCGACGAAGTTTTCGTTCTGCAAAATCGATTTCAGACCTTCGCTGTATTCGCCGTAGGGGTAGGCAAACCAGCGTGGAATCTCATCACCGAGCTCGGCTTCCAGACGCTGCTGAGCGTGGCGGATGTTCTTCGCCATGGTTTCGCGCCAGGCGTTGTCGCGCGGGCTGTGACGCACCATATAGTCGTGATCGCGGCTGTGGTTGGCGATGGTCGCGCCCCAGTCCTGCATCTCGCGCAGCTGGTCCCAACTGAGCATGTCATTGAAACCCTGATCGATCGGGTCGGTGGCCGCAAAGATGGTGAAGGGCGCGTCGAATTCCTGCAGCAAAGGAAAGGCGTTGCTGTAGATGTTTCTGAAGGCGTCATCGAAGGTGATGACCACGGCGCCATCGGGCAACTCTTCATTATTACGCACGGCATCGAGCGCGGTTTGCATGGCGATCACCGGGTGGTTGTTGTCACGCAGGTATTGCAGGTGCTCGCGAAAGGTGGCCGGGCTCACCGTAGTGCTGGCCGGGGTGTCTTCAGCAACGTGGTGATAGACCAGAATATTGAAATGCGACTGGGCCAGGGCAGGTCCGGCGCAGAGTGTCAGCAGGCAAAGTAGCAGTAGACGGGCGGGCATGATTAGAGCGGTTCCTTAGTCAGTCCGGTTTCAATAGGGCGGTGGCTGTCGGTTATCCAATGGCTCCAGGAGCCGGAGTAGAGTTTGGGTTGCGGTACGCCGGCGATCGCCATTGCCAGGATGTTGTGGCAGGCCGACACGCCAGAGCCACAGTAGCAGACCCAGGGGTTGGAATCCGGTAGTGGTTCAAAACGCTGCTTTAAGGTGGCGGCATCGAGAAAACGACCGTCGGCAGCCAGGTTGGCGCTGAAGTCGACGCAATAGGCGCCAGGAATGTGGCCGGCGATGGGATCCAGGGGTTCAGTGTCGCCGCTGTAACGGGCGGCGGCACGAGCGTCGATCAGGGTCAGGTCGGCCAGTTGCTGTTGCAAGGTATCGGCGTCGATCACCCAGTCGGGCGGGCATTGCACGCTGAGCTCGCTGCTCACTGGTGGTGACGGCAGGTCGCTGTCGATGTCACCGTCTATATCGAGCCAGGCTTTCATGCCGCCGTCCAATACGCGCACATCGGTTAACCCAGCCCAACGCGCCAGCCACCAGGCGCGGGCGCAATAGGGCCCGTTATTGGCGTCGTAGACCACCAGGGTGGAATCGGCCGATAGGCCCCAGGCACGTAAACGCGCTTGCAGACTGGCTGGGTCGGGCAGGGTATGACGGCCGGTGACGCCGGCTTCAATCGGCCCCGACAGGTCGCGATCCAGATGGGCATAAAAAGCACCGGGCAGATGGCCTTGGCGGTATGCCTGTTCACCGGCTTCGGGAGCGCTTAAGTCAAAACGGCAATCGAGTAAAACCAACGGCTGGTCATTGTCGAGCTGAGCTTTTAGCTCAGTGGCGCTGATCAGGTGGGGGGATTGAGGATTCATGCATATTCTCCGGCATCAAGCTGGACCGACAATAACGGTCTGCTGAGTGAAAGAGAAGGTGGCTGGGCCGGCAGGATTCGAACCTGCGCATGACGGGATCAAAACCCGTTGCCTTACCGCTTGGCGACGGCCCAATAATCAGGCGAAACAGAGGAGATGCGGGGAATAAAAATGGCTGGGCCGGCAGGATTCGAACCTGCGCATGACGGGATCAAAACCCGTTGCCTTACCGCTTGGCGACGGCCCACCAGGAGGATGGTGGCTATGGCTGGACTTGAACCAGCGACCCCAGCATTATGAATGCTGTGCTCTAACCAGCTGAGCTACATAGCCTCCGTAACGGCCGCGTATTATCCGTAAAATCGCAAGGGTGTCAACAATAGCTACCTTTCTTTTTTCCAAAAAATTCAAGGGTTTAGCGAATTGCCCGTGCCGCTGGCCGAGGCCCGCTTTGCCAATTTGTCTTTGTTGGCTAGACTGGCCGACGTTTTTTCCATTCACCGTCAACAGAGGAGCCCCCAGATGATTGTGAGTCTGTGCCGTTTCGGCCGCCCACATTGCCTCTCAGACGCGGCTGCGACGTCCTTTCCGAACTAAACGGACGTCGAACGGCTAGTTATTCCCGCCTACTTCGGCGTCCTCGATGAATTTTTCATAGGACGTTGATATGAGCGCTTTATTATCGCTTTCCGAGGTATCCCTGAGTCTGGATGCCAAGCCCCTCTTTGCCGATTTATCACTGGTTGTGAACAGTGGCGACCGTATTGGACTGGTCGGTCACAACGGCTCGGGTAAGTCGAGTCTGCTCGCTTTAATGGCCGGAGCTTATGAGCCCGATGCGGGTCGACGCCAGGTGCGGCGACATTTGGTGATTGGCCGGGTTGAGCAGTTTGTGCCCGCCGAGTTGCTGCCGGTGTCGTTGCGTGCGGCCGCCGAAGCGGCGATTCCCGCGGCTCGTCGGTTGGAAGAAGCCTTCCGCGCTGAAGCCGAACTGCACAAGCTGGGTTTCAGCCTTGAACAGCTGGAACAGTCGGTCGAGTCGCTCAGTGGCGGCCAACAGAACCTGCTGTTGCTGGCGCGCGCTATTTTGATTGAACCGGATGTGTTGCTGCTTGATGAGCCGGGCAACCATCTCGACATTCTCAGCCTGACGCTGCTGCGCCATTGGCTGCAAGCCCAGACCCTGCCCTGGGTGATGGTGTCGCACGATCGTTATCTGTTGAACAGCCTCTGTACCCAGACCTGGTTTCTGCGCGACCAACGCCTCTATTGTTTTGATCTGCCCTTTGATGCTGCCCGCCAGGCGTTGGCTGACGCTGATGAGCAAGCGCGAGTGCGGCGGGCGCAGGAAGAAAAAGAAGTGGCGCGTCTGCAGGCATCGGCCAAGCGGCTGGCGCACTGGGGACACACTTACGACAACGAAGATCTATCGCGCAAAGCCAAGTCGATGGAAAAGCGTGTTGAGCGGCTTAAGTCGGATCTGACCTTTGTCAGCCAGGGCAGTGGGCTGGCGCTGGCGTTGCCCGAAGAAGGCTTGTCGGCCCGCCAGGTGGTGGTGCTCGAGGAGGCGCAGATTGCGTTGCCGGGTGACGGCTCACGGTCGATCTATGGTGAGTTTCTCAATGCACGTCCTGGTGATCGGATTGCCTTGCTTGGCGTCAACGGCGTCGGTAAGTCGACCACCCTGAAACGCCTGATAGTGGCGCTGGAGACGGACATCGGCGATATCCGCTGGAACCCGCGCGTGCAGCTGGGGTATTACGATCAGTTGCTGTCGAGCATGGATATCAAACAAGGCCGCTTTGATTGGCTGCGTGAACGCCTGGAAGGACCGGACGAGACCATAAAGCAGACCTTGCTGAACGCTGGCGTGCCTTACGATCGTTTCGATCAGCCGGTCAACACGCTCAGCGGTGGCGAAAAAGCACGGCTGATGTTCGCTTATTTCCGGTTGCAGCGCCCCAATGTGTTGATGCTCGATGAGCCGACCAACCATCTGGATCTGGATGGTCGTGACGAACTGATCGAGTCGCTCTGCGGCAGCGAACTGACGGTGTTCATGACCAGCCACGACCGCGCCTTTTTGGATGCCGTGGCGACCCGCTGGTGGTGGATTCATGACGGTCAACTGAGCGAGGTGGATGGTCCCGAGCCTTTCTATCGGTTATTGGAAGCAGGATCGTCAACAGAACCGGTGGCAGCGTCGTCATCTGCTGGGTCGTCCCAGTCAGTGTCGATTGACGAGGTTGATGACGACGCCCTATTGGCCCGTCTGGCCTGGCTGGAGCAGCAACTGCATGACGATCAGGCGCGCAAGCCCAAACACCAGAAGCCAGAGAAGCAGGCGCAGTGGCAGGCGGAAATCGAAGCGCTGACGGGCAAGCTGGGGTTATGAGTGCGAAGGTCGTGAATTAGTCGAAGCGGCGGTCAGTGTGCCACCATGACCGCCGCGTGACGGCATTGTCATGGAAATGACATGGAGCGTCGCTACCGTTCCGAGCAATCCACCGGTAAAGAAGGGGAGCGCTATGGGTCACGGCTTTAAGTTGGCCTTGGGACAATGGCTGTTGATTTGCCTCTGGACGCTGAAATACCTGCCTTATGGCGGCTGGCGTCATCTACCCAAGCGGGCGTTGATGTACCTGCTGGCGGTGCCTGCTTTGACCCTGTTGCAAGTGGTGCACTGGGTCGGCTTTCTGTGCGATGAGCTGTTTTTCCGGCGTTATCGTCAGGTCGAGGTGCATCGTCCGGTCTTTATCTCGGGTGTGCCGCGTTCCGGCACGACCCATCTGCACCGGGTGCTGTCACATCATCAACAGCTGACTTCGATGCGCACCTGGGAATGCCTCTTTGCGCCCAGCATTAGCGAACGTTATCTGGTGCGTGCCCTGGGTTGGCTGTGCAGTCCGCTGGCGCGGCTGTTCGGCAAAGTGCGTTTGCCGTTTCTTAAGCAAATGGATGCCATCCATCAGTTAGGTTTGCAGGAACCCGAAGAAGATTTTCTGTCGCTGCTGCCGGTCAATGGCTGTTTTCTGGTGGTGGTGCTCTTTCCCGAAGAAGCGTCGTTGTGGCGGCTGGTGCGTTTTGATTCGGCCATGCCGACCCGACGCAAGCAGACGCTGATGCGCTTCTATCGGCGCATGATTCAAAAGCATCTGTATTTTCATGGCGTGAGAACAGGCACTGAGTGTCGTTATCTGTGTAAGAACCCCTCTTTCGCTTCCTGGCTGACCAGCTTGCGTCAGCAGTTTCCCGACGCCGATTTCGCGCTCTGCATCCGTCCGGCGCAAAAGACCTTGCCGTCACAGCTCAGCTCGCTGTTGCCCGGTTGGCAACTGTTTCACGGGCCGCGTTTTACTCCGGCGTTCGAGCAGCGAATTGTTGGCATGCTGGCCGGTTATTACCGCGATATCGATTTGTTCTGCAGCGAGAATCCGAATGCCCGTCTGGTGCCGATGCAACAGTTGACCGCAGACCTCGATGGCACCGTCAGTCAGTTGCTGGTCGCTCTGGGCTTGCCCATGACGCTGGCCTATCGCGCGGCACTGGATGCGGAAATCGAGCAGGCGCAGCAATACCGCAGCGGCCATCAGTATCAGCAGCAGGCGTTTAATGTGCGCTGGGATGAAGTCGCGCATCGTTTTGATGCCGACTGTGCTCAGGCTGGTGTTATCCAGGAGGTGGCCTGATGCGTGAACAGACTTCCCTGGCGTTGCAGCCAAACCGTTCATTCGACAGCGCACCGCGCCGGGTGTTGATCGTTTCTGATGCCGCGCCGCACCGCAATGGCGTGGGCGCTTACTATCAGGATCTGATGCATCACCTTGGGCCCTGGGTCGAGCAGATCGACATCATTTCGCCAGCCATTGTCGATGGTCAGTGGCAGGGCGGTTGGATGCTGCCCTTGCCCGGTGATGCCACTCAGAAGTTCTGCATTCCTAATCTGTTGCAATTGCGCCAGCAGATAGAAGCCTTTGCGCCGGACGTGGTGGTGATCCCGACTCCGGGGCTGTTTGGTATGTTTGGCGCCCGCTATGCCCGACAGCTGAACGCGCGCGTCGTGGTCGGCTTTCATACCTGGTATGAAAAACTGACCGAGCTCTATTGGAATAAGGTTCAGGGCTCTTTGACGCGCGGTTATTTCGAAGTCAGCAACCGGCTGATTTTCCGCAACGCCGATGTGGTCCTGGCGAACTCCGAGGAAATGGTCGGCATTGCCGAGCGCATTGGTGCGCGCGCCGCGGCCTTGATGGGCACGCCGGTCAGTCCGTTGTTTTTGCAACGCGAACCACCGCGCGCGCCCAGTGGCGTGCGCTCGGTGTTGTTTGCCGGTCGACTGGCAGCGGAGAAAAATCTCGAAGGCTTGCTGGATGCTGCGCGGGCCTTGCCGCAGCTGCGTTTTGCCATTGCCGGTGACGGTCCGCAGCGCGCCTTAGTGGAAGCTGCTGCCGCCGAGTTGGCCAATGTCGACTACATTGGCTGGTTGGATCGCGAAGGCTTGCTGGCCGCCATGGATGCGCACGATGCCTTGATTCTGCCCAGCCACGTGGAAAGCTTTGGCACCATCGCACTGGAAGCCATGGCGCGCCAGCGTTTGGTGGTGGTCAGCGATGCCTGTGGTATTGCCGACTGGCAGGAACTGGCCCAGACGCTGGTGGTCAAGAACGGCGCAGAAGACGTTACCGACGTGCTTAAGCGCGCCATGGCGTTGAGTGAATTTGAAGTGGCCTCCAGAGCGCGCCTGGCGCGTCAGGCGGTCGTCCAGCATAACCAGGCCAACCTCGATTTGTGGTTGGACGTTATTACGGAGCAGCCATGAAAGCCCGGCCCGCCATTGTCAGCCTGCACGATGTGATGCCCGACACCCTGGATGAGGTGGCCTGGTGGCTGAATAACTGGCTGGCCGATATAGAACCGGCCAATTTAACGCTGTTGGTGGTGCCGGGTCTGGATTGGCAACCACAACAACTGACGCAACTGCGTCGCTGGCAACAACAAGGTTACGAGCTGGCCGGCCACGGTTGGCTGCACCGAGTGCGTCGCATCTCGACGCTTTATCATCGTCTGCACTCGACTTTGGTGTCGCGGCAGGCGGCCGAACACCTGTCGCTGAGCGAAGCTGAATTAATCGAGCTTGTGCAGCGCAACTACCAATGGTTTACCGACAATGATTTCCAATCGCCAGAACTCTACGTCCCGCCTGCCTGGGCTTTGGGGAAACTCCCCGCAGCGGCGCGGCGACATCTTCCATTTCATTACCTGGAGAGCACCGCCGGTTTTCATGATCTCCACGCCGGCCGCTTTCACGCCTTGCCCCTGGCGGGATTCGAAGCAGACGCTCGCTGGCGAGTACCCAGCTTACGACTCTGGAACGGACTCAATCGCCGTCTCGCTACGTCACAGCGAGCGCTGAGGCTGTCGATTCATCCGCACGATCACCGCTATTATCTGGCGTCGTCGCTGCAGCGTTGGTTAAGTGATGGCATCGAGGCGATCAACTATCGTCAGGTGCTGGCTGTGGGCAACGCTTCCCAGGCCGCCTGACCAGACGCCTGCTGAAAATCGCCGGAACCTGCGCCAGCCGGCCTTTAGCGCTTGATTATCCGTGTTGCTTTCTATACTATCCGCGCCCTCCCGGCTGTCTCGCCGGGGGTAGTTGTGCCTTCGCCTGGCTATGTATAGAGGCGTTGTGCGTTAACTCCTTACCTTACTGTGGTGCTGCCACAGAAGGTTGTATAACCCGCAAGGAGATCCTATGCGTCATTACGAAATCGTTCTGCTGGTTCATCCTGACCAGTCTGAACAGGTACCGGCCATGATCGAGCGCTACACCTCGGTCATCACCGACAAAGGCGGCAAAGTACACCGCCAGGAAGATTGGGGCCGCCGTCAACTGGCTTTCCCGATCGACAATGCTCATAAAGCTCACTACGTGCTGCTGAACATCGAAGCTGACAACGAAGTCATCGACGATTTGAAGAGCACCTTCCGCTTTAACGATGCCATCATCCGCAACATGATCATGCGCCGTAAGGACGCTGTGACTGAAGCCTCTCCGATGATGAAGAGCGTCGAAGCCAAGAAAGCGAAAGATGAAGCTCAGGCTGCCGTTGCTCGCACTCGCTCTGAACAGGATGACGACGTCGAAGACGATGATGTTGACCTGGACGACCAATCCACCGAGCAGGCTGACGAAGCCTAAGTTAAAGGAGCATTGTTATGGCCCGTTTTTTCCGTCGCCGTAAGTTCTGCCGTTTCACTGCAGAAGGCATCAAGGAAATCGATTACAAAGATGTAGACCTGTTGAAAGGTTACATCACTGAAACCGGCAAGATCGTACCGAGCCGGATCACTGGTACCCGTGCCCGCTATCAGCGCCAGCTGTCTTCGGCGATTAAGCGTGCTCGCTACCTGGCTTTACTGCCTTACACCGACAGCCATCAGTAAGATCGTCGGGTAAGGGGAGGTTCCTGCTTATGTTGGGCTTTGCTCGCTTTGCGATGAAAAGCCGATTGAACGCAGGAGTTCTCGCCGCAGGTTTGGCCGTGCTGCCGATGCTTTATGCACTCAGCGCGGCACTGGTGGCACTGGTCGCATTGCGACAGGGTGCTACCGCTGGCACACGAGTGTTGCTGGCCGCTATGGCTGGCGCTCTGGTGAGTTGGCAACTGACGGGCATGGTGCTGCCCCTCTTGGTTCTGCCGTTGACCGCCGTCCTGGCTCTGGCCATGCGACGCTTTCAGGACTGGTCTGCCTTGCTGCTGTTTGCAGCTTTGTTGGGCATCGTTCTGGCGATCATCGCGCAGCAACTGATGGGCGATCGGTTTGTCGCTATCGTCAGCCAGATACAGGCTGTGATGGCATCCGATCCGCAGCAGATGGGCTGGCAGGTGCTCGAAGCCATCAAGCCATACGCCGCCTTTTTGGTGACCACGGCTGAGGTTTTTGAAGCGCTGTTGTGTGTGGTGCTGGCGCGTTATTGGCAAGCCGGGCTCTATAACCCCGGTGGCCTGCGCGCAGAGTTTCACCGCCTGCGCATCGGCGGACAGTCTTTGTGGCTGTTACTGGGCGCGATCATCGTCAGTTGGTGGTTACAGCCTGCGGCTTTGTTGTTGTTATTGCTGCCTTTGGTGTTTGCCGGGGTGGCGCTGGTTCACGCTTTAGTGACCAGACAGAAATTGGGTGGGCAATGGTTGGTGGCGTTTTATTTGGCCATCATCCTGTTCAATCAGTTCATGTTACCGTTACTGGTTCTGGTAGCCGTTGCCGATGGCGCTGTCGATTTCCGGGCGCGACTGGCAAAACAGCCGGATCAGGACGATAAATGAGGTAAGCGAGATGGAAGTTATCCTGCTTGAGAAAGTTGGCAAGATGGGTGTTCTGGGTGACACCGTAAATGTCAAAAGCGGTTACGCCCGCAACTACCTGGTGCCGCAAGGCAAGGCAGTGCCGGCAAGCAAAGACAATGTTAAGTACTTCGAAGAGCGTCGTGCTGAACTGGAAAAAGCCGAAGCCGAAAAACTGGCTTCTGCTCAGCAGCGTGCAGAGAAGCTGGCTGAAATCGAAGTCACCGTTGCCGCTAACGCCGGCGACGAAGGCAAGCTGTTCGGTTCTATCGGCCCGCGCGACGTGGCTGATCTGGTCACCGCCGCCGGCGTTGAAGTCAGCAAATCTGAAGTGCGTATGCCCGAAGGTCCGATCCGTAACACCGGTGAATACAACATCGCCATCCAGGTGCATCCGGATGTTGATGCCGAAGTGCACATTATTGTGGTGCCTGAGGCGTGATTAATGGGCGCCTAGCGCCCATTGCTTGACGCTGAACGGGAGCGGTACGCCGCCCGGACGTGAGACGCCAGCCAGGCGTTTCTTTCCAGGCAGTGTTCCGCTCCCGTTTTTTTATTGGCACCGAGTTTTCCAAACCGGTGAGGGAGCAAACGCATTTAGCGTCTCCCGTCTCCCGTCAAGCGTCTCCCAATTTAAACCCCAACCCGCTACCATAACCGCCCACTTTAGCCATACCGCTGTACCTCCATGACTGATGCACTAGAAGACGATTTGTTCGCTGGCGACGATGTTGCCAATTTGCGCGTGCCACCGCATTCGCTGGAAGCGGAGCAGTCGGTGCTGGGTGCCTTGATGATCGACAACAGTCAGTGGGACGGTGTTGCCGAAGTATTGATGCCGGACGATTTCCATCGCGGTGAGCATCGGCAGATTTTCCGCATGATGATGAAGCTGTCGGACCAGACCCAGCCGCTCGATGTCATCACTTTGGGCGAAGCCCTGGAGACGGAAAAGCAGCTCGAAGCCGTCGGTGGCATGGCCTATTTGAACGATCTGGCCGACAACACCCCCTCGATTTCCAACCTCCTGGCCTACGCCAAGATTGTGCAGGAACGCTCGGTGCTGCGACGGCTGATTCGCGTCGCCAACGACATTGCCTCCAAAGCCTACGATCCGCGTGGCCTAGATGCCGAAACCCTGCTCGACGATGCCGAGCGCCAGGTGTTTCAGATTGCCGAGCAGCGTCCTAATCAGGGCGGTCTGGTGCACGTCAATCCGCTGGTTGATAGGGCGCTGGAACGCATCGACGAGTTGCTGCATTCCGACAGCGACCTGACCGGTGTTTCCACGGGTTTCGCCGACCTCGACACCATGACGACCGGCTGGCAAAGCGGTGATCTGGTGATTCTGGCCGCCCGACCGGCCATGGGTAAAACCACCTTCGCCATGAACATGGTCGAAGAGGCGGCGCTGAATCAGGAAAAGCCGGTGGTGGTGTTCAGCCTGGAGATGCCCGCCGACCAGTTAATCACCCGTTCCATTGCTTCCCTGGGTCGCCTGGATATGGGCCGGGTGCGTACCGGTAAGCTGCACGACGACGATTTCCCCAAGCTGACCAAGGCGGTCAACCTGCTCAAAGACCGCAAGCTGTTTATTGACGATACGCCGGGCATCAGCCCGACCGAAATGCGCAGTCGTATACGGCGACTGGTGCGTGAACATGGCGATGTCGGCCTGGTCGTGGTCGACTATTTGCAGCTGATGAAAATTAAGGGCTTTACCGAAGGCCGCACCAACGAGATTTCGGAAATATCGCGCTCACTGAAGGCCATTGCCAAAGAATTTGAATGTCCGATCGTGGCGCTGTCGCAGCTTAACCGTAGCCTGGAACAGCGGCCCAACAAGCGCCCGGTCAACTCCGACTTGCGGGAATCCGGTGCGATCGAGCAGGACGCCGACATCATCCTCTTTATCTACCGCGATGAAGTCTATAACGAAGACTCCAAAGACAAGGGCACCGCTGAGATCATCATCGGTAAACAGCGGAACGGTCCCATTGGTACCTGTCGATTGGCCTTTATCGGCAAGCACAGCCGCTTCGAAAACCTGGCGCCCGATCAATACGGCGACTGGCAGAGCGAATGAGCCGGGGAACTTGCGCCACCATTGATGCCCGAGCCCTGACCGCCAATCTGGCGCGGGTACGCGAACTGGCACCGAACAGTCGAATTTGGGCGGCGATCAAAGCAGACGCCTATGGCCATGGCGCCATTAACGCCACTCGCGCCTTGGCCGACGCCGACGGTTTTGCGCTGGCAACCTTCGGTGAAGCCAAACAGTTGCGCGATGCTGGTGTCACCAAGCCGCTGATTCTGCTCGAAGGCACGGTCGATGCAGACCAGGCACGTCAGGCCATTGAGTTAGGCTGTACCTGCGTCGTACATCAGGCTGATCAATTGGCGCAGTTGGAATCTTTGGGATCGCTGGTGCGTCAGCAATCGCTGTGGCTCAAGGTCGATACCGGCATGCACCGCCTGGGTGTGACGCCCGAGGCCGCGCTCGATTATTGGCAACGCTTGTCGGCGCTCAGTGAGCAGTCCGTTGGCCTGATGACGCATTTCGCCGCCGCCGATGATGTGGATCCGAGCGCTACCGAAGCTCAGTTGGAAGCCTTTGCCCGCGCAGAGCAGGGCGTCGAAAATGCTCCGGCAAGCCTTGCCAATTCGGCCGGCATTCTGGCCTGGCCGGACAGTCATCGCGACTGGGTACGACCCGGCATTATGCTCTATGGCTCCTCGCCGGGCTTTGCTAAAACCGGCGAGCAACTGGGCCTGACACCCGCTATGACGCTGACCGCACCGGTGATAGCGGTGCGCGATGTGCCCGAAGGCGATGGTGTCGGTTACGGCCGCCGCTGGCGCGCAACTAAACCCAGCCGCATCGCGACCCTGGCCATTGGCTATGGTGATGGTTATCCACGCCATGCCCCCGATGGCACGCCGGTCTGGCTCGGTGGTCAGCGCGTGCCGCTGGTGGGCAAGGTGTCGATGGATATGCTGACGGTCGATGTGACCGAGCTCGGTGAGGTTCGGGTAGGTGACCAGGCGCAGCTGTGGGGACCTGAGTTGAGCGTCGATGAGGTGGCCCAGCATATCGACACCGTCGGCTACGAATTACTGACCCGAATCTCCAGCCGGGTACCGCGTTATTGGCGCCACCTGGATTGATTTTCGACCCTCGTCCATAAGCCAAATGGATGAGCGGTTGCCTCCTTTTTATTCAAGACTTCTATAACAAAATCCGTATAATGCGCCTCGATCGCCAAGAGATCGGATGCTTCGGGTTAGCAAACACTCGCTTTAAAAGCAGCATCTGATGGTGGCGGTCCAGAATCACGAAGTCGGGCTCGGGAGTCTAGACTCCAAGACGGCCGCTCAAGGATGACCTTTCGCCATCGGCCCGCTTCATCTCCGCTTTTATCAGCCATGGGCGAGACCGTAATGACCGCAACCAAAGCAGATGTAGTCCTGGTAGGGGCCGGCGCGATGAGTGCCACCCTGGGCATGTTGTTGAAGCAACTCGATCCCAACCTGAACATCCTGATGATCGAGAAGGGCAGTGCTGTTGCGCTGGAAAGTACCGATGGTTGGAATAACGCCGGTACCGGCCATGCCGCCTATTGCGAATTGAACTACACGCCGGTGATGGCCGATGGCAGCATCGACACCACCAAGGCGCTGAACATCAACTCCGCTTTCGAAGTCAGCCTGCAGTTTTGGTCCTATCTGGTGGAAAGTGGCGCCTTGCCCGATTCCAAAGCCTTTATTAATCGTGCACCGCACAAGAGCTTTGTCTGGGGTGATGACAACGTCGCCTTTTTGCGCAAGCGCTATGAAACGCTCAAGGCGCTGCCGCTGTTTGCGGAAATGGAATACAGCGAAGATCCGGCCGTGCTCAGCCAGTGGATGCCACTGGTCATGGAAGGTCGTGATACGCACCAAAAGGTGGCAGGAACCCGCGTTACTCACGGTTCAGATGTCGA
Source organism: Saccharospirillum sp. HFRX-2 (assembly GCF_043196805.1). Taxonomy (NCBI): domain Bacteria; kingdom Pseudomonadati; phylum Pseudomonadota; class Gammaproteobacteria; order Oceanospirillales; family Saccharospirillaceae; genus Saccharospirillum; species Saccharospirillum sp. HFRX-2. Next base: position 36,188 of record NZ_JBEBMU010000013.1, on the reverse strand, counting down.
TTTTGGGGCGTTGACCCGTCTGTTGGTGAAGCACCTGGAAACGCAGAATGGTTTCGAACTGAAGTTGAATACCGAAGTTACCGACCTGAACCAGAAAGCCGACGGCTCCTGGGCCATTACTCTGAAAAGTGCTGAAAACGGTTATCAGGCTGTGGATTGCAACTTTGTGTTCCTCGGCGCCGGTGGCGGTGCTTTGCCGTTGCTGCAGAAATCCGGTGTCAGTGAAGGCCACGGCTATGGCGGTTTTCCGGTCAGTGGCCAATGGCTGGTGTGCCGCAAGCCCGAAGTGGTCGCCAAGCACCATGCCAAGGTCTATGGCAAGGCGCCATTGGGCGCGCCGCCGATGTCGGTACCGCACTTGGATACCCGCATCATCAGCGGTGAAAAAGCCCTGTTGTTCGGGCCATTTGCTGGCTTCACCACCAAGTTTCTTAAGGCCGGTTCCTTCCTGGACCTGATCAAATCAGTGCGCTTGAACAACCTCTGGCCGATGATCCGCGCCGGTCTGGCCAATATGGACCTGACCCGTTATCTGATCAGCGAAGTGCTGCAGTCGCATAAATCACGCGTTGCTGCGCTGCGTAAGTTCTACCCTGAAGCGCGTGATGAAGATTGGGAGCTGGCGATTGCCGGTCAGCGTGTGCAGATCATCAAGCGCGATCCGAAAACCGGCGGTAAGCTGGAGTTTGGCACCGAAGTGATTGCCACCGAAGATGGCTCTCTGGCCGCCTTGCTGGGCGCTTCACCCGGTGCTTCAACCGCTGCTCAGACGATGATTAACATCATCGAGCGCTGCTTTGCCGATCGTCTGGCTGAGCCGGCTTGGCGTGAGAAATTGACCGCCATGGTGCCGTCTTACGGACAGTCGCTGATCGATGATGCGGAACTGCTCAAGCAGGTTCGCAGCCGCACGCTGAAAACGTTGCAATTGAACGGCGACTAATTGCAATTGAACGGCAACTAGCCGCTTCGTTCGCTCCATCAAAAAGGCACCCACGCCATCTGGTCTGGGTGCCTTTTTGCTTCTGGCACAGCTCCTGCTTTACAAAATGTTGACCGATTGGTCCAGAGGTGCCTGAGCGCGGGAATTCTGCGAAACTTGCCGCGCTCGCCGGGCCGCTGGGCTCTGGGTTCCAACGATAACAACGATCATGCCGGTCACTCTGCTTTCCACCGCGACTGGCAGTCACCAAGGAGTCTTAAATGCTGGAAAAACTCTTCAAGCTGAAAGAGTTGGGGACCGATGTCCGCACCGAAGTGCTGGCCGGGATTTCCACCTTTCTCACCATGGCTTACATCATCGTCGTCAATCCGGGCATTCTGTCCGAGACCGGCATGCCGTTTGAGGCCGTCTTTATGGCGACCTGTATCGCGGCGGCGCTGGGTACGGCCATCATGGGTCTGTTCGCCAACTATCCGGTCGCGCTGGCGCCGGGTATGGGCCTGAATGCCTTCTTCACCTTTGGTGTGGTCTTTGGCATGGGCCAGAGCTGGCAGGTTGCGCTGGGCTGCGTGTTCTGGTCGGGCATCATCTTTATGCTGATCAGCATTCTTAAAGTGCGTGAGTGGATCATCAATGCCATTCCTGCCTCGATGAAAACCGGTATCGCCGTCGGTATTGGTCTATTCCTGGCGCTGATTGGCCTGCAAGGTGCCGGTGTGGTCGTCAATAATGACGCCACTCTGGTCGGTCTGGGTGATGTCACTTCACCTCAGGTCGTGCTGGCGTTTCTCGGTTTTGCCCTGATTGCAGCGCTGCACCACCGAGGCATCACCGGTAGCGTCATCATCGGCATTCTGGCCACCACCGTCGTCGGTGCTTTCTTTGGTCTGGTCAGCTTTAACGGTATCGTGTCGGTACCGAGCGGCCTGGGTGCGACCTTCCTGCAGCTGGATATTTTCGGTGCTCTGGAACTGGGTTTGTACTCGGTTATTTTTGCTTTCTTGTTTGTCGACCTGTTCGACACCTCGGGCACCCTGGTTGCCGTGGCCAAAGAAGGTAAATTGCTCGACTCCGATGGCAAGCTGCCGCGCCTGAACCGCGCTTTGATGGCCGACAGCTCGGCCTCTGTTGCCGGTTCCCTGCTGGGTACATCCACCACCACCAGCTATATCGAAAGTGGTGCTGGTATCGCCGTCGGTGGCCGCAGTGGTCTGACGGCAGTGACGGTTTCTGTGCTCTTCCTGCTGGCGCTGTTCTTCTCGCCGCTGGCGCTGATGATCCCGTCCTACGCCACCGCTTCTGCGCTGATCTTCGTGGCGGTGCTGATGGTTTCCTCCATCGCTTCCATCGACTGGAAAGACATCACTGAAGCGGCTCCGGTGGTTATTACTGCCTTTATGATGCCGGCGACTTACTCCATTGCCGAAGGTATCGCCGCGGGCTTCCTGTCTTACGCCGTTATCAAACTGCTGGCTGGCAAGGGCAAAGAAGTGAACATTGCGGTCTACATCATCTCTGCTCTGGCGCTGATCAAATACATCTGGATCTGATCAATCATTGCCAGGCATTGAATCAGGGCCCTGCGGGGCCCTTTTTTATGGCTGCGAGCCGGTCGTCATCGCAGCGGTCGATCGTTACAATATTGGCTGATCAGAGCAGAGAAACCTCAATGTTTAACCCCAAAGACCATATTCGTACCGTCCCGGACTGGCCTCAGCCAGGCGTGCAGTTCCGTGACATCACCACCTTGCTGTCCGATGCCAAGGTATTTCGTCAGTTGATCGATGCCTTTGTGCATCACTATTACGATGAGCCGCTGGATGCCATTGTCGGCATCGATGCTCGCGGTTTTATCCTCGGCGCCCCCCTGGCCTATGAACTGAAAACTGCCTTTGTCCCGGTGCGTAAAAAGGGCAAGTTACCTTTTGAAACCTATGAAGAATCCTATGAACTGGAATACGGCGAAGCAGTGTTGCAGGTGCACGCTGATGCGCTAAAACCCGGCCAACGTGTCGTCATTATGGATGACCTTATTGCCACTGGCGGAACTCTGCAGGCGACCTGCAAACTGGTCGAACGTTTGGGTGCTGATATTGTTGAATGCGCCGCCATCGTTGACTTGCCGGACCTGGGCGGCAGTCAGGCGATTCGCCAGGCCGGACACTCGGTGTTCACGCTGTGCGCCTTCGACGGCGATTGATCCAAGGTCGCATAGAATCGGCTTATATGGCCTGCTAGCCTGCTGCAAATTGCCAACCTGGAGACTGCCATGACTGCCTTTCGCGCCATGAGAATTCACCTGACCGATAACGGCGTCAGCCGCGCTATCGAAGAGCGCACTCTGGATGATTTGCCCGCCGGAGAGGTGTTGATCCGGGTGCACTACAGCTCGCTCAACTACAAGGATGCGCTGTCGGCCAACGGCCACAAAGGCATCAGTCGCCATTATCCGCACACTCCGGGTATCGATGCCGCCGGCAAGGTGGTATCCGATAGCAGCGACAGCTTCGCCGAAGGCACCGAAGTGGCTGTAATCGGCTTCGATCTGGGGATGAATACCGATGGTGGTTTTGCCGACTATATCCGCGTGCCCAAGGGTTGGGTGATGGCGTTACCGCCAGGTCTGTCGATGGCCGATTCCATGCGTCTGGGTACCGCCGGCGTGACCGCGGCCTATGCCTTGGAAAAACTGCTCGATAATGGTTTGAAGGCGGAGCAGGGCCCGGTACTGGTAACCGGTGCGACCGGTGGTGTCGGCACCCTGGCGGTGCATTTGCTGGGGTCGCTGGGCTATGACGTTACGGCGGTCACGGGTAAGCAACAAGCCCACGATTGGCTGCGTACTCTCGGCGCCAGCGAGGTGGTGCCGCGGTCGCAACTGGCCGATGCGCAACCTAAGGCATTGCTGGCTGAAACCTATGCGGGCGCCATCGATACCGTCGGTGATTCCACCCTGGTGAACATTCTTAAAAGCCTCAAGTTCGGCGGTACCGTGGCCGCCTGCGGTATTGTCGGTGGCACTGCGGTGCCGACTGACATCTACCCGTTTATCCTGCGCGGCGTCAATCTGGTGGGTATCGCCAGTGCCGATGAAACTTTGGCGGCGCGTCAGCGCGTGCTGGGCAAGTATGCCGGGCTGTGGAAATTGCCTCGCCTGCATGAACTGTGTGACAGCCTGCATCTTGATGAGGTCGAAGCGCGCATCGAAGCCATGCTCGCCGGGCAGATCCAGGGCCGCGCGCTCATTGATATGGAGGCGCCATGACGCTGGTATCCTGGCAATTGACCCTGGCTCAGGCGCCCTTGGCCGAGGGCTGGGCCGAGCAGTTGGTCAGCGAATTTAAATTGCCTTACATGGAGCGTTTGCAGCAGTTTCTCAGTGCGCAGGCGGCGTCTGGAAAGACAATCTACCCACCGGATAATCAGGTTTTCCGGGCCTTGGAATTGACGCCTTTTGAGGCCGTCAAGGTGGTTATTCTGGGGCAGGATCCTTACCACGGCCCCAACCAGGCCCATGGCTTGAGTTTTTCGGTGCAAGACGGCGTTAAACTGCCGCCCAGCCTGCTTAATATCTATAAAGAACTGGAACAGGACGTTGGCATTAGCCGACCAAATCATGGCGATCTCAGCTCTTGGGCGCGGCAGGGTGTGCTGTTGCTCAATTCAGTGCTGACGGTTGAGCAGGGCAATGCCGGTGCTCATCAGGGCAAAGGCTGGGAAACTTTCACCGATGCGGTGATCGAACGATTGAACCGCGAACGCGATCAACTGGTATTTATGTTATGGGGCAGCTATGCCCAGAAAAAGGGCCAGTTTATCGATAGGGACCGACACTGTGTGCTGCAGGCGCCGCACCCATCGCCTTTATCGGCGCATCGTGGCTGGTTTGGCAGCGGCCATTTTTCCGCTGCCAATGTCTATCTTCGCGGCACCGGCCAGACGCCGATCGACTGGCAACCCTGAGAGCTGGCGGCGTTGGTTGATCGTTGTGAAAGCGTTCTGAAATTGACGCTGACCGGTTAAATATTGACGCCCTGATTCGGTGCTGCAGTTGCAACGGCGACTGCTAAGCAGCCAATAATTCAAGCGTTATTTTTGATCATTATCATCAGGCTTGAACTGTAAAGACCTCCAGAAAAAGCGTGAAAATTCAGCACTCTTGATTCGACTGCGCTAGTCTAGAACAAGACAAAGAAAGAAATTAGATGGCGCAGTAGAACACTGTAAAAAATCCGGTTTCGGCATTGGCATGAAGAATGCTCCATCAAGCCAGTGAATGTCTGTTACGCCTTCGGGCGTTGCATGAATCCATGACATGATCATTCAGGGAAAGAACCGAAACCGTGTTTCTTTCAAGGGGGTCTAGATGGATATATTTAAGCAGTACCAGTCACGTTACGAAGCTCGCCAGCATGAAGAGTATTCGCTGGAAGAATACCTGCAGCTGTGCAAAGACGACGCGATGGCTTACGCCTCGGCACCCGAGCGAATGCTCAAAGCCATAGGCGAACCGGAGGTTATCGACACCGCCAAAGACTCTCGCCTCAGTCGCATCTTTTCCAACAAAATCATTCGCCGCTACCCAGCCTTTGAAGAATTTTATGGCATGGAAGAACCGATCGAACAGATCGTTTCCTACTTCCGTCATGCCGCCCAAGGCCTGGAAGAGAAAAAACAAATCCTCTATTTATTAGGCCCGGTCGGTGGCGGTAAGTCGTCCCTGGCTGAACGCCTGAAGCAACTGATCGAGACGGTTCCGTTTTACGCCATCAAAGGCTCACCCGTCTATGAAAGCCCGCTGAGCCTGTTTGATGTTGACGAAGACGGCGGTATTCTCGAAGAACGTTACGGCATTCCGCAACGCTATCTGCGTTCCATTATGTCGCCCTGGGCGGTTAAGCGTCTGCATGAATATGGCGGCGATATTTCCCAGTTCCGGGTGGTCAAACTCTATCCCTCCATTATCGACCAGGTGGCTGTCGCCAAGACCGAGCCGGGCGATGAAAACAACCAGGATATATCAGCGCTGGTCGGTAAGGTCGACATTCGCAAGCTGGAAGACTATCCGCAGGATGATCCGGATGCCTACAGCTTTTCCGGTGCCTTGTGCAAAGCTAACCAGGGCCTGATGGAATTTGTCGAGATGTTCAAAGCGCCGATCAAGGTGCTGCATCCGTTACTGACCGCGACTCAGGAAGGCAACTACAACGCCACCGAAGGCATGAGTGCGATTCCGTTCAGCGGTACTATTTTGGCGCACTCGAACGAATCGGAATGGCAGCAGTTTCGCAATAACAAGAACAACGAAGCCTTTCTTGACCGGGTTTATATCGTCAAGGTGCCGTACTGCGTTCGCGTCAGTGAAGAGATTAATATCTATCACAAGTTGATCGAAAACTCTTCGTTACGCGATGCCCATTGCGCGCCGGATACGCTGCGCATGATGGCACAGTTCTCGGTGCTGTCGCGTCTGAAAGAGCCGGAGAATTCCAACCTCTATTCGAAGATGCGCGTCTACGATGGCGAGAACCTTAAAGACACCGATCCCAAAGCCAAGACGATACAGGAGTACCGGGATGCCGCCGGCGTCGATGAAGGCATGGACGGTCTGTCGACGCGTTTTGCCTTCAAGATTTTGTCGAAAGTTTTCAATTTCGACGCCACCGAAGTGGCCGCCAACCCGGTGCATCTGCTCTACGTGCTCGAAGATCAGATTGAACAGCAGCAGTTTCCGCAGGAAGTGCACGACCGCTACCTGGCGCATTTGAAAGAGTTTCTGGCGCCGCGTTATGTCGAGTTTATCGGTAAGGAAATTCAGACGGCCTATCTGGAAAGTTATTCCGAATACGGTCAGAACATCTTCGATCGCTACGTCACCTATGCCGATTTCTGGATTCAGGATCAGGAATACCGTGATCCGGAAACCGGTGAGATTCTGGACCGTGGTGCGCTGAATGAAGAGCTGGAGAAGATCGAGAAGCCGGCGGGTATTTCCAATCCCAAAGACTTCCGCAACGAGATCGTCAACTTCGTGCTGCGCGCCCGTGCCAACAACGAAGGTCGCAACCCGAGCTGGCAGAGTTATGAGAAATTGCGTGCGGTGATCGAGAAGAAAATGTTCTCCAATACCGAGGATCTCTTGCCGGTCATTTCCTACTCCGCCAAGTCGTCCAAGGATGACGAGAAAAAACATCAGGATTTTGTACGCCGCATGACCGATCGCGGCTACACCGAAAAGCAGGTGCGTTTGCTCAGCGAATGGTATCTGCGAGTGCGTAAATCGTCCTGAACCCTGTCGGCCCGGTGCAACCAACGACCGGGCCAACATTCGACTCTGACGGCCGCAAGGCCCTGCATGAGGTCGAGCTATGATCAACAGCTATGTTATTGACCGCCGCCTGAACGGCAAGAATAAGAGTGCCGTCAATCGGCGTCGTTTTCTCGAACGTTACCGTAAGCACATCAAGAAAGCGGTTAATGAAGCCGTGAACAAACGCTCCATTACCGATATGGAGCACGGCGAGTCCATCTCTATTCCCTCAGAAGATATTCATGAGCCGGTCTTTGGTCACGGCCAGGGCGGAACCCGGACCACCGTTAATCCGGGCAATAAGGAATTCAGCACTGGCGATCGGGTGCGAAAACCTCAGGGCGGCTCCGGCCAGGGGCAGGGTGGTCAGGCGTCGAACAGCGGTGAAGGGCTCGATGATTTTACCTTCACCATCACCCAGGATGAGTTTCTGGAGTTTCTGTTTGAGGACCTGGAGCTGCCCAACCTGGTGCGCAAAGACCTTAAGCAGATGAGTGATTTTGTCTATCGTCAGGCCGGCTTTACCAGTCAGGGTGTGCCCAATCGCATCAACATCGTCCGTTCCATGCGTAACGCCCAGGCCCGGCGGATCGCTTTAAGTGGCAAGTCGCGTCGTCGCGTTAAAGAGCTGAAGGCCCTAATTGAGCAGGAAGAGGCGAAAGACGAAGCCTTGCGCGATGGTCAGCAATTGGCCGACTGGCTGGAAGAAAAACAGCAGCTGGAAACCAAGATAAAACGGCTGCCCTTTATTGATGATTTCGACCTGCGCTACAACCGCAGCGAGAAAGTACCGATCCCAAGCAATGCGGCGGTTATGTTCTGCCTGATGGATGTATCGGGTTCGATGACCCAGAACACCAAAGACATGGCGAAACGGTTTTTCCTGTTGCTCTATATGTTTTTGCGCCGTAATTACGAAAAAATCGAAGTGGTGTTTATTCGTCATCACACCAGCGCCAAGGAAGTGGACGAAGAAGAATTTTTTTACAGTCGGGAAACCGGTGGCACCATTGTCTCCAGTGCTCTGCGCATGATGCACGATGTGATTAAAGACCGTTACCCGCCCAGTGCCTGGAACATCTATGCCGCCCAGGCTTCGGATGGCGACAATTGGAATGATGATTCGCCGCAATGTAAGGACTTACTGGCCAACTATCTGATGCCCTTGGTGCAGTATTACTCCTATATCGAAATCACCCCACGTGATCACCAGGCGTTGTGGTATGCCTACGAAGATGTCCGGGCGGAACACCCTGAGCATTTTGCCATGGAGCAGATTATTGATCCGGGCGATATCTATCCGGTGTTCCGCCAGTTGTTTCAGAGGAAATCCGCATGACCAACAAACCGATCTCCACCGGTAGCGAATGGACCTTTGAACTGATCCAGGAATACGACGCCGTTATTGCTGATATCGCTCAGGAATTCCGGCTCGATACCTACCCCAATCAGATTGAAATCATCAGCTCCGAGCAAATGATGGATGCCTATTCATCCATTGGCATGCCGGTGGGTTATCACCATTGGTCGTACGGCAAACAGTTTCTGCAAACGCAGCAGAATTATCAGCGTGGCTTTATGGGTCTGGCCTATGAAATCGTGATTAATTCCAGCCCCTGCATTGCTTATCTGATGGAAGAAAACACCATGCCGATGCAGGCGCTGGTGATTGCTCATGCTTGTTACGGTCATAATTCCTTTTTTAAGAACAACTATTTGTTTAAGACCTGGACCGATGCCACGGCCATCATCGATTACCTGGTGTTCGCCAAGAATTATGTAATCCAGTGTGAGGAGCGTTATGGCGTTGCTGAGGTTGAGCGCATCCTGGATTCCTGTCACGCCTTGCAAAATTATGGTGTCGATCGCTATAAACGACCATCGCCGATTTCCGCTGCTGAGGAACGTGCTCGTCAGGAAGAACGCGAAGCCTATATGCAGCAACAGGTGAACTTGCTGTGGCGCACCATACCGACAGCGGAAGATAAGTCCGAGGCCAAACAACAGTCACACTATCCGGCGGAACCTCAGGAAAACCTGCTTTATTTTATTGAGAAAAACGCGCCCTTGCTGGAGCCGTGGCAACGCGAGCTGGTGCGCATTGTGCGCAAGCTGGCGCAGTATTTTTATCCGCAACGTCAGACCCAGGTGATGAACGAAGGCTGGGCCAGTTTCTGGCACTACACCCTGATGAATGAACTCTATGACCGCGGCTACATCACCGAAGGTTTTATGATGGAATTTCTCGCCAGTCATTCGGCCGTGGTGTTTCAGCCGCCTTATGATTCGCCTTACTACTCAGGGCTGAACCCTTATACGTTGGGCTTCAATATCTACCGTGACCTGAAACGCTTGTGTCAGGAACCGACTCAGGAAGACCGCGAGTGGTTCCCGGAAATTGCCGGCAGTGACTGGCTCGATACGCTGCATTTCGCCATGGAAAACTTTAAGGACGAGAGCTTTATTCAGCAGTTTCTGTCGCCCAAGGTGATGCGTGACATGCATCTGTTTGCCGTTTTCGATGATGAAGATGAGAGCGAATACCGCATCAGTGCCATTCACGATGAACGGGGTTATCGAAAATTGCGCGCCTTGCTGGCCGAGCAGTACAACCTGTCCAACCGTGAGCCCAATATTCAGGTCGTCGATGTCAATTTGCGCGGTGACCGGGCGTTAACCTTGCATCACCGGAGGCACAACAACATCCCGCTGAATCAGGATGCCGAGGAAGTGTTGCGGCATTTGCATCGCTTATGGGGTTTTGATGTCCACCTGCACTCCTTCGATGGCGATACCTTACGCCAAAGTTATCACCTGCCTCCAGTAGACAGCACCAGCGACAAGGTGTTCGAAGACAACATGAAATTTGTCTGAACCCGACGCACCCCATGGTCACCGTCTGTCGTCTGCACTAAACTCATGGAACCTCACCGAGCCCGGTCGGTCTAAGTTGCGCTAATGCGTAATACGACTGTCGGGCCTCGTTCATTGCGATGAACGACAGGGTGCGGCGGGAAACCGCCTCGCCTCCCGACTTTGGAAAGGTGGAACATGCTGCAAGATGCTCTAGGCCGTCGCTTCTATTATCTGCGACTGTCGATTACTGACGTGTGCAACTTTCGTTGCCAATACTGCCTGCCCGATGGCTATCAGGGACGTCCTGAAGATGCCTTCCTGAGCCTGTCTGAAATGCGCCAAACGCTGACAGCCTTTGCGGCCCTAGGCACCGAAAAAGTCCGGCTGACCGGTGGCGAACCCAGCTTGCGTCGCGATCTGCCACAGATCATTGAGATGGCCGCTGCGACACCCGGTATTCGCCAGGTTGCGATCACCACCAATGGCTACAAGCTACCCAGGCATATTGAGCGTTGGCAGCGGGCGGGTTTGACCCAGTTGAATGTGTCGGTCGATAGCCTTGATCGGCAACAATTCCACGACATAACCGGCCATGATCGCCTCGATGAAGTGCTCGCCGGCATCGATCGGGCTATCGAGCTGGGCGTCAATACCAAGGTCAACGCCTTGTTGATGCGGGGATTGGACGATCAACTGCCCAGTTTTCTGCGCTGGCTGAAACAGACTCCGGTGACGCTGCGCTTTATCGAAGTGATGCAGACCGGCGATCAGCAGGTCTTTTTCCGACAGCATCATCGCAGTGGCCAGGGGGTAAAGGACTGGTTGCTGGATAATGGCTGGCAGCCGGTATTGCGTGCCCGTGATGCGGGTCCGGCGGAGGAATTCTGGCACCCGGATTATGCCGGCCGTATTGGTTTGATCATGCCTTACAGCGCGGATTTTTGTGATTCGTGCAATCGTTTGCGGGTGTCCAGTACCGGGCGCCTGCATCTGTGTCTGTTTACCGATCAGGGCTTGGATATTCGTCCCTGGATGCAGGAAGACGTTGCACCAGAACAGTTGCAACAACGTCTCGTTGAATTGATCCAGCACAAGGCGCCGAGTCACCTTTTGCATCAGGGTGACAGTGGTGCCACATCCAACCTCAGCATCATCGGCGGCTGAGGTTTTTTGTTAGAGGAGAACAGATGAGCCAGGTTGCTTCCCAGATGGTGCCGCTGAAGATGGCGATATTGACGGTATCCGACACTCGCGACAGCAGCACCGATACTTCCGGCCAATTGTTGTTTGAGCGCGCCACCGAAGCCGGACATCAGGTAGTGGAACGCAAAATTGAGAAGGATGACCTTTACGCCCTGCGCATGCACCTGTCACGCTGGATCGCCAGCGATGAGATTCAGGTGGTGTTACTGACTGGCGGTACCGGCTTTACCGGCCGAGATTCCACGCCGGAAGCGGTTAAGCCGTTGCTTGATAAAGAAGTCGAAGGTTTTGGCGAGTTGTTTCGTCAACTGTCCTATCGGGACGTTGGTACCTCGACAGTGCAGAGCCGTGCACTGGCGGGGTTGGCAAACGGCACCCTGGTGGTTTGTCTACCGGGCTCGACCGGCGCCTGTCGCACCGGTTGGGACGGCATCCTGGCGCAGCAGTTGGATGCCCGTCACAAACCCTGTAACTTTGTCACGCATTTGAAAGGCAAGACCAAGGTGAGCGGACAGCCAGCATGAGTGAATTCAGCCATCTGGATCGCCGTGGTAACGCCAATATGGTCGATGTCACCACCAAGGCGGTGACCAGTCGTGAAGCCCGCGCCGAAGCCTATGTTTATATGAACGCTGAGGCACTGCAGCGCATCGCTGATGGTAACCACCACAAAGGCGACGTCTTTGGTGTCGCCCGGGTGGCGGGTATCCAGGGCGCCAAGCAGACATCGCAGCTGATCCCACTGTGTCATCCGCTGATGTTGACTAAGGTCGCAGTGGACTTAAGCCTGGAAGTGGATCAAGGTCGAGTACATATCGAGAGCTGGTGTAAGCTCGACGGTAAGACAGGAGTGGAGATGGAGGCGCTGACGGCCGCCTCCATAGCTGCCTTGACACTGTTCGATATGGTCAAGGCGCTGGATCCTGCCATGCGCATCGAAGGACTGAGAGTACTGGAAAAGCGCGGTGGCAAGAGCGGGCACTGGCAAGCCTGAGTACCAGGGACCGGACATGGGGCCGCCGGTGCGTTTCATTCATGCAACCGGACACAATCAATGAAGACCGTGCAACTGAAATTTTTTGCTCGTTTACGCGAACAACTGGGTATTGCCGAGATCGCCATTCCGGCCGATCAGGCACCCAATCTCGACAGCTTGATGAATTGGCTGCAAACCCAACACCCTCATTGGCGCGAAGCGCTGCAACAGCCGTTGACCCGTGCGGTTAACGAAGAAGTGGTCAATGGCAATGTCGACCTCAATCCCGGTGATCAGGTGGCGTTCTTTCCGCCGGTGACCGGTGGCTAACGATGCCATGCGCGTGATACGCGTGCAGGCGGAAGCCTTCGATATCCAACAGGAATACGATGCACTCTGTGCCGGCAACCGCGAAGATGGCGCGGTGGTGTTCTTCGTCGGTCGGGTGCGCGATATGAATGACGGCGAAGCCGTTAGCGGTCTGCATCTGGAGCATTACCCCGGCATGACTGAAAAGACGCTGGCCAACATTGCCGAGCGTGCCGCCCAGCGTTGGCCACTGAATCGAATTCGTATTACCCACCGTTATGGCGAGCTGTATCCGTCGGATGCCATCGTCTTTGTCGGCGTATCCAGCCCGCACCGTCAAGCCGCGTTCGACGGCGCTGCATTCATTATGGATCATCTAAAAACCGAAGCGACCTTCTGGAAGAAAGAGAAAACCCCTAACGGCAGTCATTGGGTGTCGTCGCGCGACAGCGATCAGCAGCGTCTGGCGCGTTGGCAGCAAGACGGAGCCGGTGGTGAGTTCGACTGATTTATCGGCCATGGGCCAAGCGCGGGTAGAGCAGCAGCTTGTCGATGGTCGAGTGGCCATCCGTAAAGGCCCGCTGACCCGCACTGAAGATTATTTCTACCGCCACCTGATTCACCATCCAGACTTTCAGGGACCTTTAGTTCCCGAAGTGTATGGCTGGGAAGGTGACGCCGTTCTGCTGGAGTGGATTCCCAACCCCATCGCCGCCAATGAAACGCTTAAGGCTGACCTGCTCGGTTCGCTGTCGCGCCTGCATGCCCAGTCGTTAAAGGTCCCCGATGAGTGCCTGTTTCAGTTCAACTGGACAACGCCGCAACTCGAGCGTGCCCTAGTGCATTTTCCCATTGAACAACGGGCGCCGATTCGGCAGAAAATGCAGCCTTGGTATCAGGAAGTTGAGGATCTACTGGCACCACAGCTGCTGATTTCAGGTGACAGCAACCATGGCAACTGGGGGCGTCGGGCCAGCGGTGAAGCGGTGTTATTCGATTGGGAGCGGCTCGGCCGGGGTTCTCCTGCGATTGATCTGGCGCCGTTGATTCCGGGGCTGTCGGGCCAACCGGTAGTAACCGACTACGTCCGCTTGTATCGCTCAACCTGGCCAGACTGCCCGTTTTCAGAGACCAGGCTGGTGCGTCAGGTTTTGCAGACGATGGCGCTGGTGGCGATTGAAGTCGTCAATATCCTGCATGATCGCGCCAACGCCGAGGCGCAGCGCTATCAGCAATGGTTTAACCAGCGTTACTTGGGGTGGCTAGAGAGTATTTCGTCCAGCAGTTGATCTTTGCGTTCCCACATTTGACTAATCCAGCGCTGGAATTCTATGCGGAAGCTGGGGTCGTTCTGATAGTCGCCCTTGGTGAAATGCGCCGGAATATCGATCTCTTCTACCCGCACGATGACTTCCTGCATGCGTCCGCACATCAGGTCCCAAAACGAGGGAGCACCCGCCGGATAGGCAATGGTGACATTGGTCAAGGCACTGAACTTGGTGCCCAAGGCGGCAATGGTAAATGCCAGGCCACCGGCTTTGGGTTTAAGCAGGTGCTTATAGGGCGAGTTCTGTTGATCGTGCTTTTCCTGACTGAAGCGCGTGCCTTCAATAAAGTTCATCACACTGGTGGGCGTCTCTGAAAAACGTTCACAGGCTCTTTTGGTCGCTTCCAGATCCTGCCCTGCTTTTTCCGGGTGTTTCTTCAAATAAGACTTCGAATGCCGCTGCATAAAAGGAAAGTCCAGCGCCCACCAGGCCTGGCCGGCAACCGGCACACGCATCAGGTCTCTTTTCAGAAAGAATTTGAGCAGCGGAATCTTGCGGTTATACATCCGGAACAACACAAAAATATCCGCCCAAGACTGGTGGTTAGCCGTTACCAGATACCAGCCTTTGGGATTGAGTTGCCCAACGCCATCGATGTCCCAACGGGTGCGGTGAAAGGTGCGCATCCACCACTGAATACCCGCCATCCAGACAATCGCGACTTCAGCCAGTGCGCGTTGAAAGAAGTTACGGGTGGCGCGAAAGCGGATAACCGCCCGCAGCGCGATAAAGAGATAGAGGAAGACCCCCACGGTCAGGGTGTAAACCACGAGGATGATGGCAGCAATGGCACCGTGAAGGTTACTCAAAAGGGCTCGGATCATGGTTGCTATCGATCAAAAAAAGGGCGGTTATGGTAAAAGAAGGGGGCGATCGAAACAAATGCCGCAATGGCTGGTTAACGCTCGGTCAATTTGATCTCAATGCGACGGTTGCGCGCAAAGGCCGCTTCGGTGTCCGCCGGGTCCAGTGGGTGATGTTCGCCAAAGCCGGCAGCGGCGAGGCGCTCAGCGGGAATGCCTTGTTCAGCCAGATAGCGCACCACCGAAACGGCACGGGCGGTCGATAGTTCCCAGTTTGACGCAAAACGCTCGGTACTGATCGGGCGGCGGTCGGTATGGCCATCGATGCGCAATATCCAGCCTAAATCGGCGGGGATTTCATCGGCAACGGTGATCAGGGTATTGGCGACTTTGGTGAGTTCGGTTCGGCCCGCTTCGCCGAGCGTGGCTGAGGCAGAGTCAAAAAACAGTTCTGATGGCAACACAAAACGATCGCCTTCAATACGGATGTCGGGGTTATCAACCAACACTTGGCGCAGCCGTCCAAAAAACTCCGAGCGGTACTGTTCCAGTTCATTAACGCGCTCGGCGAGGACAGTATTCAGCCGCTCACCCAAGTCAGCCAGTTCGCTCTCGCTGGCTGCTCTGGCGGCCTCTTCGGCGGCCAGGGCGGCGCTGATAACATCGAGCTGTTCACGCAACTGCGCAATCTGGCTATTGAGGCGCTCTACTTCGGCGCGGGCGCTGGCAGAGAGCGCCCGTTCTTCATCCAGTGATTGGCGACTGCTGGCGAGATTCGATTCCAATTCACCAAGTCGTTTATCGCGAGCCGCCAGTTGCGCGGCCAGGTCTTCATTTTGCGCGTTTAACTCGGCCAGGTCGTCGCGCTGGGCCGCCAGTTGGGCTTGATCGTCGTCACTTTGGGTCTGTAAAGCAGCGAGGGAAGCCGTCAGTTCAGCGCTGCGCGTCTGGCTTTGTTCCAGTGCTGAGCGCAGCTCGTCGTTATCGCTGCGCTCCAGGCGCAAGGCGGCGGCGATATCCGCTAGCTGAGCGTTTAATTGACTGAGTTGATCGTCGCGGTTGGCCACGGTCTGGGCCAGGAAAACCTGCGCCAGGGTAAATACCATCACCACAAACACCAGCAGCAACAGCAAGGCCGATAACGCATCGACAAAGCCGGGCCAGATGTTTAGTGCGCTGGTGGGGCGACGACGGTTGGCCATAGTTTAAGGCTCGTCGGTAAAGCCGAGTTGGCGTTTGAGCTGGCGATTCTCTGCTTCCAGGCGCTGCAGTTGCTCGATCAGTTCTTCCGGCGACAACGCATCGGTCAGCAATTGAGCGTTGTCGCTGTTGATGTCGACCAGATGTGTCAGGCCGGTCAGCCATTCTTCCAGACTGTTGAAAAAGCGGTTCTGGGCGTGGCCGGCCTGGATATCGAGAAAGCCCAGCACCAGCGAACCACCCAGGCCAAATAACGAAGAACTGAAGGCGGTGCCCATGCCGTCGAGCGGCTCCAGCAGCCCAGCCTGCAGATCGCGAAATACTTCGTTAAAGGGACGGTCTCCGAGGTTCAGATCGAGGATCACGCTGCCAATGGCATCGATGGTGCCCAATAAACCCCAGAAGGTACCGAGCAGGCCGAGGAAGACCAGCAGACCGATCATATAGCGCGACAGTTCGCGCGCTTCATCAAGCCGTGAACGAACGCCGTCGAGCAGGGTGGTGAGCGACATCGGCGACAGCGTCACCCGTTCGTGTTGCAGATCGTCGCCGAGTTGGCGCGCCAGCGGTTTAAGCAGTTTGGGGGACACATTGCCATAGGCATTGCCACGGCCGGTGCGAAAGCGGGCGACCCATTGCATCTCTGGCAGCAGCCGCACCACCTGACGATAACTCATTACGATGCCGGCCAGCAGCACTGCCAGAATTAAGCCATTGAACACCCAGTTGGCCATAAAAGCCTGGCTCAGCGGCTGGTAAATCAGACCGCAGATGGCTAAGACGATGGCCAGATAAAGGCTCATCCAGATCAGGCTTTGCTTGGGATTGTTCATGCTCCCTCCAGCGATGCGCGCAGAGCGCCACCTTAGCACAGCGATTTGACCACTGTCTTACAGCCTTACATCGCAGTTAGCTATGGAAGAACAAGGCTCCGGACATCGCCATACCGGCAGAGAGTGAACACAGAATCAGCAGCAGGGGACGGAAGCGACTGTCGACCCAGCTCTGGCACAGTCGACCGAGCGCAAAGCCGAGCAAGGCGGCGGGCACAAAAGACAAACTTTCCAGCCACAGCCTGGGCGTCAGCAAGCCCGCAAACTGATAGCTAACCAGCGACAGCACACAGCTGTAGGCAAAATAGAACGCCAGATTAGCGCGGATGGTGCGAGCTTTGCCGTGCTGCATCACCAGCGCCATGGGTGGACCACCAATGGAGGTGGTAGCGCCCATCACCCCGGAGACAAAACCGGCAATGCCCAGGCGGGTTGGCGTGGCTTCAAAGGCGCGGCCTAAAGCGCTGATCAGCACCGCCAGTAACACCGCCGTAGCCACCAGTATCTGCAACGCCTGCACCGGCAGGTGCAGCAGAATCCAGGTACCAACCACCGTGCCTGGGATGCGCGCTACGATGGCTGAGAGCATGGCGCGAATTTGCATATCGTGACGCAGATGCCAGACGTTCATTAGCGACAACACCAAGGCGGTGACCGTCAGCACCACGGGTACCCACTCTGGCCGCAGCACAACAATAATGGGCGCGGCCAGAACCGCCATGCCAAAGCCAAGTGCGGTTTGAATCAGGCAACCGGCGGCCAGTGCCAGGGCACAGAACCACCAGATCAGATCGAACATCAGGATTCCTCTGACAGGCGTTGCTCGAACAGCTTGAGCACGCGCACGTCGTCCACTTCAAAGGCGACCTTGATTAACGGCCGGTCGGCCCAGCCTTCGGTTGGGAAGTCGCGACCTTCCGGTGCCATCATGGTTTGACCCAAGGCCAGCCCTTCGGTGGCGACACGAATACGGCCATGACGGCAACCGAACAGGCTCGGATCGAGCACGTAGGCAATGGTTGCCGCATCGTGGAAATAGCAGCCGTCGACGCCCAGAGCGGCCCGATAAAAATCGAAATAGTGCTGCGCTGCCTTATTCAGAAAACCGCCCTGAACCGGGTTGGCCGCTTCGATGCGTTCCATGACCGAAGTTTTCAGCAGCACCTGATGAGTGACATCCAGGCCAATCATGGTCACCGGCCAGTCGGCGCCGAACACCCGGTCAGCGGCGTGCGGATCGTTGATGATGTTGGCTTCGGCGACCGGGCTGACGTTGCCGGTTTCATGCACCGCCCCGCCCATCAACACCACTTCTTTGACTTTGCCGGCGATGCTTGGATCGAGTTCCAGCGCCAGAGCCAAATTAGTCAGCGGGCCGAGTGGAATTAGCGTGATTTCGCCCGGGTAAGCATTGACCGACTCAACAATAAACTCAGCTGCTGAGCGCGGGTCGATAACGCCTTCAGCCTGCGGCCAATCGATATTGCCGAAGCCATCAATGCCGTGCACATAATCAGAGTGCGGACGCGGCGGCATCCCCAGCGGCACGGTGGCGCCCTGGGCGACAGGAACCTGGGTGCCGGCCAATTGGCACAGCGTTAACGCATTGCGGGCGCCCAGTTCGGCACTGACGTTACCAAAAATACTGGTCAGACCCATGACCTCAAGCTCCGGTGAGCGGAAGGCAAAGAGGATGGCCATGGCGTCGTCGATGCCCGGATCAGTGTCGATAATAATACGTTGCGTCATGGTTCAGTCCTGATGTTCGCTGAGAAAAGCATCAACTTCAGCTTTGTTGGGTATGGAAACAGAAGCGCCCAGCCGAGTGACGCAAAGAGCGGCGGCGGCATTACCGCGGCGCAAGGCGTCGGCTACATCGTGGCCATCGGCCAGTGCTGCCAAACAATAGCCGATAAAGGTATCGCCAGCGGCCGTGGTATCGACTGCCTCGACTTTATAGGCCGGTACACTGTGACGACCGTCCGGGCTGATATGCACCACACCTAAGCTGCCCAGCGTCAGCAGGATGCGCAATTGTGGGTAGTCACGCAGTAAAGCGGCCTCGGCGGCTTCGACGCTGTCGGTATCGGTCAGATCCATGGCTTCGACTTCGTTGACGATCAACAAATCAACTTTCGCCAGCAGCGGTTTGACGGCGTCGGCCACCATGGGCGCCGGGTTAAAAGCGATGCGCAAGCCAAGGGCGGCGGCTTTATCCATGGCCTCGGCCAAGGCATTGGTTTCGTGTTGCAACAGCAGCCAATCGCCAGAGTTGGCGGCGCTTAAGGCCGCATCAATTTGCGTGTTGGTCAACCGATGATTGGTGCCAGGGTAGAGCAGGATGGAATTCTCGGCCGCTGCCGTCAGTTGAATGATGGCGTGGCCGCTGGCGGCGTCGAGCTGGGCGACGTGATCGGTACTGACGCCGGCCTCACTCAGTTGTTCGATGACCCAGGCATCGGCTTTGCTAATAGCGCCAATGTGCTGAGTGTTAGCACCAGCGCGAGCCAAAGCGATGGATTGATTAGCGCCTTTGCCACCTAAGACGGTGCGATAGTCAGTCGAAGCGAGGGTTTCACCGGGGCGGACAAAATGGTCCACGCGATAGAGGTGGTCGATATTGATCGACCCCAGGTTGAAGACGGTCATGCGCAATTCCTTGATATGCGGCGCGCCGTTTTGTGCCGCCGGGAAATCCGCTAAGCTGGCGCAACCTTTTCAGTGTGCGGAGCTTACCATGGCCTACGACTCGGACAATATTTTCGCCAAGATGCTGCGCGGGGAAATCCCCGCCATCAAGGTGTATGAAGATGATGACACCCTGGCCTTTATGGACATCATGCCTCAGGCCGAAGGCCATACTCTGGTCATTCCCAAAATGGCCGCCGAAACTATTTTTGATCTGACCGATGACGCCAGCGCCGCCTGGATGCGCAGCGTGCGTAAAGTCAGCGCAGCGGTGAAAAAAGCCTTCGATGCGCCGGGCATCGTGCTGTTTCAATTAAACGGCAAAGGCGCCGGTCAGACGGTGCCGCATGTGCACTTTCACATCATTCCCGGCTCCATTGCCGACCTGCGCAAACCGCACGGCAGTGAGATGGCCGATACCGACCAATTGAAAGCGCAGGCCGAGCAAATTAAAGCGGCGCTGGCTGAACTTTGAGGTAACTGCCATGACCCGGGCTTCTTGTTTATGCGGCGGCGTGCAAATCAATGCCAAGCTGCAACCCAACACCGCCAGTCATTGCCATTGCCAGATGTGTCGCAAGCAACACGGCGCGGCCTTCGGCAGTTACATCAATGTGGCGCGCGATGATTTGCACTATGACCAGGGTGAAGAGTTGTTAGTGACTTACCGCTCATCCGCCATTGCCAGCCGGGTTTTCTGTGGTCGCTGTGGCTCCACTTTATTGTTTGTCGATCATGAGCGTCCCGAGATAATTGGCCTTGCCCTGGGCGTCTTGGATGAAGAACCCGGCAGCGCACCGGTTCAGCATATTTTTTATGGTGATCGTCCGGCCTGGTCTGGACCCTACGATGATGGCTTGCCCAAGTACGACGGCGACAGTGGCCTTTGAATGAGACCCTTGTCGCTGGCGGTTTCGCTGTGCCTGTTGCTGTTTGCCTGCGCAGAACCTGAGCAGAACCTTGACCTGACACCTAAGGTTTCAGCCTTGGGAAGCGCTGCCATCAGTTCGCCCGATCCGCTGGCCACGGCGGTCGGTTTGGAGGTGTTGAAAAACGGCGGTAACGCCGTCGATGCAGCGGTCGCCATGGCGCTGATGCTCGGCTTTGTCGAAGCGCCGGAAACCGGCTTGGGTGGCGGTGGTTTTCTGTTGCATTACCGCGCCGCCGATCAGCAAGTGCGTTTCTACGACGGCCGCGAAACCGCGCCGCAAACCGCCGAAGCCGATCGTTTTACCTTACTGAATTTCCCCGTTCCCTGGTTCGCCGCTGTACCGACCGGCCGTGCCGTCGGTGTGCCGGGTTTGCCGGCTTTATTAGGGCAGGTGCATCGCGAGCACGGCGTACTGCCCTGGGCCGATTTGGTGGCGCCAGCGGCGCAAGCAGCGCGCCAGGGTGTGTCCATGCCGGTGCGTTTATCGCAGCAAATTGAAACCGATTTTTCACTGCGATTATTTGCCGATACGCGGCGTTATTTTCGCGCTCAGCAAGCGCAGCAACCGTCGCGTCTGGTGAATCCAGAACTCGCCGAAACTCTGGACCGCCTGGCACAGGACGGTGCTGCTGCGTTTTATCAGCCGCCTATTTCATCGGCGATAATTGAACGCGCCAGTCGAGGTTTGATCTGGCCGTCTGACTTGACGCAAAGCGATTTCGACCAATACCAGTCAAAGCAACGACCAGCTGTCTGCGCGCCTTATCGACAGTGGCGTTTATGCACGATTGGGCCGCCATCATCCGGCGGCATTGCCGTCTTGCAAACGCTTGGGATGTTGCAGCAATTTCCGCTGGACTTGCGTCACCCCGATGACCCTGAAGCCTGGCATTGGATTCTGGAAGCCAGCCGTCTGGCCTTTGCCGATCGCAACCGCTACGTCGGTGATCCGGATGTCGTGGACGTGCCGGTTGAGGCGCTGTTGGCAGAGGATTATCTGGCTGCTCGCGCTCAATTAATTGGACCGCGGGCGCGTTCGGTTATTCGTTACGGCGAGCCGGAAGCTGAGCAAAGCGAAGCGGTTGCTTTGTTACCGGACAGCCGGGTGCGCGACGGCACTTCCCATCTCAGTGTGGTCGACGCTCAGGGCAATATCGTGGCGCTGACCAGCTCCAACGAAAAACCCTTTGGCGCGCGAATGATGGCCGGTGGTTTTGTACTCAATAACCAACTGACCGACTTTAGCTTCGACGCCCAGGCCGACTTTGGCGTGCATCCCAATGCCCCCGGGCCCGGCAAACGTCCGCGCTCATCAATGACGCCGATTATGGTTTTTGATGAAGACGGCGAGCCGGTGCTAGTGGTGGGATCGCGAGGCGGCAGCCGCATCATCGGCTATGTGCTTAAGACACTGATCGCCACACTCGACTGGGAGCTGCCGGTTGAACAAGCCATAGCGTTACCCAATGTGATTTACAGTGGTCGATCGGTGGAAGTCGAAGCCGGAACCTCGGCAGAAGATTGGTCGCAAACCTTGCGCGACTATGGCCATCCGATTGACCTTCGTTCATTAACCAGCGGTGTGCATGCGCTCCAGCGTTATCCGGACGGCTGGCGTGGTGCCGCTGACCCGCGCTTGGAAGGTGAGGCGCTAGCTTGGACCCCTAAGGAGAACAGACCGTGATTGTGGATTTGCCAAGCACCAAAACCGAGTCTGGTGAGGAACGTCGCGTCGGCGTCGAGATCGAAATGAATGGCGTGCCATTAAAACAACTGGCACAACTGATTGCCGATGAATTAGACCTCGAGCTGAGCTCCGAAGGTCGCTATCAATATCGGTTGACTGGCGATTCAGCAGGCGACTGGGAAGTGGAAGTCGACTTCCGACTGCTCAAAGAAATGGGCCAACAGGAATATCAGGTCGGCGAGTGGGGCGATGAAGTTAAGCAGCGGCTGGAGTCTATGCTGCATCGTGTCTCCGAGCCCTTTGTGCCGCTCGAGTTGGTCAGCCCGCCTTTGCCTTTGTCGCGCCTGAATGAAGTTGAGCGACTGAGCCAGCGTTTACATGACGCCGGCGCTAAGGGTTCCTCCGACCAACTGACCAATGCCTTTGGGCTGCAATTCAACCCGGAATTACCGGCGCTCGATGCCGATACTATCCGGCGTTATTTGCAGGCCTTTGTCTGCCTGGAGGAATGGCTGAAGCAACGCGATCAAACCGATTTTGCGCGCCGCGTCACGCCCTATATCGATGCCTTTCCACGCGATTATATTCGCCATCTGTTAGCGCCCGATTATCGTCCTGACCTGGCCACCTTGATCGATGATTATCTGCATTGGAACCCCACCCGCAACCGGCCACTGGATATGCTGCCGCTGTTCACCGAAATGGATGAACCACGGGTCCGAGCAGTGACCGATGATCCACTGATCAAAGCCCGACCGACCTTTCATTACCGCTTGCCGGATTGCCAGATTCAACGCAGCGATTGGAGTCCGGCCTTGGCTTGGGATGACTGGTGCCAGGTGGAATTTCTGGCATTTGATGAAGCGCGCCTGGCCGATTGCAGCGCTGCATTTCGCAGCCATTTACGCAATCCATTAAAGCGTTGGTTTAAAGATTGGGTGGCACAATTGGAGGCGCAATGGCTGCACCCATCGTCGCCATAACCGGGCCGACTAAAGGCGCAATCGGTCCTCGTTTTTGTGTCGCTATGGCAATCAAAATGGCGGGTGGCAAACCGCTGCAATTGCGACCGGGCGATCACTGGCGGGATGATTTTCAGGCCGTGGTTATCACCGGCGGACACGATATCAACCCTGTGCTCTATGCCGAAGAACCGGAAGTCATGCCCAAGTATGATGAGCAGCGCGATGCCTTCGAAAGCGCCATTATCGATGCCGCGCTGGAACGCGATTGTCCGTTATTGGGAATATGTCGAGGTGCTCAGCTGTTAAATGTTCGGCGCGGCGGTACGCTTTTTCAGGACATTCGTTCGCGTCGTCGGCGCACTTCCAACCGACGAACTTTATTGCCCACCAAGAACCTGAGGGTTGAAAGCGATAGCCGATGGTTGGGGCATTGGTCGCAGGCTCCGGGGCGCGTCAACAGCCTACATAACCAGGCGATGGATCGACTGGGAGAAGGGTTGAAGGTGGTGGCTCGCGATCAGGATGGCTTGATTCAAGCCGTTGAAGACCCATCTCTTGCGTTTGTGCTCGGCGTGCAGTGGCATCCCGAGTTTCTTTTATATCTGTCGCAGCAGCGGCACTTGTTTCGGCGCCTGGTCGAACAAGCCAGCTAAGGGAATACCATGACCAATAGCACTCATCGCGCTTCGTCCGGGGCGAGGGAAGGCACTCCGAACACCCGGCGTTTACTGCTGTTTACGCTGTTGTTTATTGGTCTCAGCCTGGCTGGTGTTTATGCCGTTTACAGCCAGGTAGCCGGACACTCTTTGAGTTGGGATAACCGCTTGCTGGCGCCTTCTGCCTTAGCTGGTTATGCACTCTTGCTGGTTATTTATTTTGCCTCCGATGCCTTACGGCTGTGGTACACCTTGCGCGCTTTGGGAGAAAAGGTGCCCTTGTCGTCCATGGGCCGGCTGGTGTTTTTGAATATCTTTGTCTCCAACGTAACACCCATGGCAACCGGCGGCGGTTTTGCCCAGGTGTGGTTTTTACAACGTCGTGGTGTGGCCATTGGCACCGCCATGACCGCGACCACCATTCGTACCGTGCTCGCGGTGCTGTTTATTTTCGGCGCCACTCCGGTGCTACTGCTGACTTTGCCGGGAGCCGAATCGGCGGCGCAACAGTCGTCATTAGTTTCTACCTTGATTGTTTGCGTGGTGCTCTATTTGAGTTTCTTTGCAGTGCTTTTATTAAGGCCCTCCTGGTTAGCGCGGCCGCTGTTGCTCTTTTTAAAATTGCTGCGGGTTTTTCATTTGATCAGCGCGGCGCGACAGCGTCGCTGGCGCTTGCGTCTGGTGCGGGAACTGCGTCGTTTCGCGCAAGGGTTCGGGCGTTATTTCAGTGGTCGCTGGCGCGATATTCTGGCGTCCTGGTTGTTTACCGCCTTGTTTCTGTTGTCGCTGTTTTCATTCCCGGCGTTGCTGTGCTGGGCGTTGGGTTATGACTTGTCCTATTGGCTGGTAGTCGGCCGTATGGTGATCACGACCTTTGTTATGTATTTCTCCCCAACACCGGGCGCTTCCGGTATTGCGGAAGGCGTGTTCGGTCACTTCTTTGCGGATGTATTAACGGCCGGTCATTTGGTGCTGGTGACGGTTGGCTGGCGTGCCTTGACCATCTACCTGGGTATGTTGATCGGTATCTTCGTTACTCAGCGTGAACTGACAGACGGAGCCCCAAAATGACAATAAAAGGCTGGTTCACTCCACGACGACTGAAGTTTATTTTTTACATTAATATTCTGTTGATACTGTCGTTAGTCGGTTATCGAATTTACCTGATTTATTTTGAGCAGGATTATTCAGCGGTCCATGCGCACCAGATTGAAGCGGTACAGGAAAAGTTAGCCGGTCACAGCCAGCTGTCTTTTGCTGTGGTGGGCAACATCAACAACTCGGTGGGCGTCTTTGAGCGCACCATGATTCCTATCATTAACAAAACCGAATCCGACTTTCTGGTGTCCGCCGGTAATGCGGTCAGCGGTGGGGGTGAAGATAAGTATCGCGCTCTGTACCGTTCGCTGAGCCATCTTGAGATGCCCTATCTGCTAACGGTCGGTGAGAATGAAACCAGCATCTTTGGTTCCTTCCACTTCTACGAACATTTTGGTCCGTATTTTTATTCGTTCAAAGCCGGTAACAGTCAATTTATTTTTCTCGATACCACTGACCCGGATGCTTACGAATTTCAGTTGTATTGGTTGAATCAGCAGTTACTTGATGACCAGCCAAAGCATCGCTTTGTATTTTTAGGTGATGCGCTGTTAAAACCAATGCAGGAAACACCGGTGGATTTCGCCGAAGATTATCTGGCCGATGAAGCCTTCGGTCAGCAATTACAGACGATCTTCAGTCGCCATCAGGTAACCGCAGTATTCTCTTCCGATCTGCATTTGTTCGATCGCCAGACTCACAAAGGCGTTGAATATATCACCACCGGTGGTGCCGGCGGTCTGGTGATCAATAACGATACCAGCTTCTATCACTATGTGACCGTTAAGGTCGATGGTGATGACGTCAGCATCGATATGCAGCGTCTCGATATTGGCCAGAATCAGTTTTTAAAGACGCTGGAAAGCCTATGGTTTTTTGTGCATTCGCTGTTCTATGTTGGTCATCTGAATTTTTTGCTGGTGCTCTTTGCGCTGATGGCCCTGGCGATCAAGTTGTATACCTCGGTCTTTGTTGATCGTGATTACTACCCGAACTTTGATCTCGACGTGGCGCCCTTTCGTGACAAGGCGCTGCGCGTGATGATGGTGACCAATAACTATCTGCCTTTTATTGGTGGCGTGCCGATTTCGATTGAACGTTTGCGCCGTGGCCTGGTGGCACTGGGGCACAGAGTTTTAATTATTTCGCCGAGCTATAAGGATCAGGATAAAAACGAAAATAAAGACGAAATTGTCCGTCTGCGTTCCTGGGTGGCTTTGGGTAAAAGTGGTGAGTTTCGTATGGCGAACCCGATCTCACGCCGTGCCCGTCGCGCCATGATGGCGTTTAAACCCGACCTGGTTCATATCCATCATCCGTTCTGGCTCGGCTGGTTTGGCCTGCTCTGGGCCAAGGCGTTGCGAGTGCCGGCGGTTTACACCTACCACACCCGCTTAGAGCATTATTCGCATTATGTACCATTGCCGGGGCCCTTGTTCCGTAATCTTATTTCGCACTCTTTAGTGCGTCGCTTTGCTAATCGCTGTGCGGGCGTCATCGTGCCGACTCAATCGGCTGAGGAATATCTGCGCGTTATCGGTGTGACCACCAATCTTTATGTGCAGCCGACGGGCATTGATTTTGAACGCTTCCAGCAGCGCGATGAAAAAGCGGTCGAGAAGCTGCGCACTGATTGGGGTATCGCAAAAGACGACTGTGTTTTTGTGTCGGTTTCGCGTCTCAGCAAAGAGAAAAATATTTATTTTATTATCGATGCGCTGGCGGCATTGCGACGTCGCAGTGAACGTTCTTTTCATTGCCTGTTAATTGGCGATGGCGAAGAGCGTGATGCTTTGCAGCAACGCATCGATGACAAAAGCCTGAGCGACTGTGTGCATCTGGTTGGCCCGGTGCCGCCCGATGAGATGGCGCTCTATTACCAGCTTGGCGATGCCTTTGTGTTCGCGTCCAAATCTGAAACCCAGGGTATGGTAATTCTCGAAGCCATGGCGGCGCGTTTGCCGGTGGTGGCGGTGCGCTCCAGCGGTATCGACGATGTGGTGCGTGAAGGTTACAACGGTTTTAAAACCCGTGAAGATCGCAACCTCTGGCTGGAAAAGGTGCAGTATTTACTGGAGAACGATGATGAGCGGGAAAAGCTCGCTTATCAGGCGCTGAACTTTGCACGTGACTTTGCCATCGATCGGTTTGCCGATGATGTCGCTGGTATTTATGCGCATGTGTTGGCGAGTGAAGCGGAGCGTAAGCGGGGAGATGCTTGACGGGAGACGCTGTTTTGCGCCTGGCGGCGCGGGAGACGGAAGACGCTGGACGCCGGATGCCGGATACGAAAAAGGGAGCCACCTGACGGTGACTCCCTTTTAGTTGTGGCAAGATGCGAAATTTTAGGCGAGGGTTTCGCTATTCAGCGTCTCCCGTCTCACCCAACTTCCTTCGCCAAAATCTTCGCCGCCCACTGTTGCGGGCCGGTTTTGTGCACCGAGTCGCCGTTGGTATCGACCGCGACGGTGACCGGCATATCGACCACATCGAACTCGTAGATGGCTTCCATACCCAAATCTTCGAAGGCCACAACCTTGGCGTTGCGAATGGCTTTGGACACCAGGTAAGCCGCGCCGCCGACGGCCATCAGATAGCTGGCTTTGTGCTTGGCGATGGCTTCGATGGCGATGGGACCGCGTTCGGCCTTGCCGACCATGCCGATCAAGCCGGTGTGTTCGAGCACGGTGTCGGTGAATTTGTCCATGCGCGTGGCCGTCGTCGGGCCGGCAGGGCCGACCACTTCGTCGCGCACCGGATCGACCGGGCCCACGTAGTAGATCAGCTTGTTGGTCAGATCGACCGGCAGTTGTTCGCCCTTGTTGATCATGTCGACCATGCGCTTGTGGGCAGCATCGCGGCCGGTATACATCTTGCCGTTCAGCAGCAGGGTGTCACCCGGTTCCCACTCGAGCATTTCTTCTTTGGTCAGCGTATCCAGGTTGACCTTGCGCGCCGTGGGACCTGCGTCCCAGACAATGTCCGGCCAGTCTTCCAGGCGCGGGTGTTTGAGGTCGGCAGGTCCCGTACCGTCGAGTTTGAAATGGGTGTGACGGGTGGCGGCGCAGTTAGGGATGATGGCCACCGGCTTGTTGGCCGCGTGGGTTGGCGCTTCCATGACTTTAACGTCGAGCACCGTGGTCAGACCACCCAGGCCTTGAGCGCCAATGCCCAGCTTGTTGACGCCTTCGAAAATCTCCAGGCGCAATTCTTCGCCGCGGTTTTGTGGGCCGCGCGCTTTTAGTTCGTTGATGTCGATCGGCTCTAGCAAGGATTCTTTGGCCATCAGCATGGCTTTCTCGGCGGTACCGCCAATGCCGATGCCAAGCATGCCCGGCGGACACCAGCCGGCACCCATTTCCGGGACCACTTTCAGTACCCAGTCGAGGATCGAGTCAGACGGGTTCAACATGGCGAACTTGGATTTGGCTTCACTGCCGCCGCCCTTGGCTGCGACGTGCACTTCCAGAGTATCGCCCGGTACCAGACGGGTGTGGATCACCGCCGGGGTGTTGTCCTTGGTGTTCTGGCGTTTGCCATCCGGGTCGGCCAGTACCGAGGCGCGCAGCACGTTGTCCGGGTGGGTGTAGGCACGGCGTACGCCTTCGTTGACCATGTCTTCGACGCCCATGGTGGCGTCGTCGAAACGCACATTCATGCCGATGTTCAGAAAGACGGTGACGATGCCGGTGTCCTGGCAGATCGGCCGGTGGCCCTCGGCGCACATGCGGCTGTTGAGCAGAATTTGCGCCATGGCGTCTTTGGCGGCCTTGGATTCTTCACGCTCATAGGCGGCGTGAATAGCCTGAATAAAATCCTGGGGGTGGTAATAGGAAATAAACTGGAGGGCGTCGGCGACACTCTGGATAAGGTCGTCCTGCTTGATAGCCGTCATGAAGGTCTCCTGGCCGTGGGCGATGGCGGCGAAGTGTACACCAAAATCGCCGCTTTCGGAGTCATACCAAGAGGTTAACAGAGGGTTTCCGCAGCGGAACGTTAGGACTGGCCGCCTGGCTTTACAGTGCGAAACACCGTCCTAACTTTGCAAAATTCAAACGTTTGTTTAAATTGAACTGACAAAAACGCAGTGAGGAGCTTCGCCATGACCGAGATTATCCAGCGTTTGAACAACGGTGTGCTTGAGTTAACCCTGAACCGGCCGGAGAAGCGTAACGCTTTAACGGAAGCGATGTACATCGAGCTGCACCGCGTTTTCAACGAAGCCAAGTTTGATGACAACGCCAAGGTAGTGCTGCTGTCAGGCCAGAAATTCTGCTTTACCGCCGGTAACGATTTGAACGACTTTCTGGAAAAGCCGTTCGATGATGAATCGCCAGTGATGCGGTTCCTGAAAACCATGGCGGATTTTCCCAAGCCCATCGTCGCGGCGGTTAACGGTCCGGCCGTCGGCATCGGTACCACCTTATTGCTGCATTGCGACCTGGTGTACAGCGGCGACAGCGCCGTTTTCCAACTGCCCTTTGTGAACCTGGGATTGGTACCGGAGTTTGCATCCTCAGTGTTACTGCCGTTGCGCGTCGGCCATAACAAGGCCGCGGAATGGCTGATGTTAGGCAAGTCGTTCGGCCCGCAGGAGGCCATGCAGGCGGGTTTGATTAACGCTGTGTTTGGTGACGAAAACTACCTCAACGCCGCCAACCAACAGGCGCAGTTGCTGGCCGCCCAACCGACCGAAGCGATACAGGCGACCAAGCGGCTGATGAAGCAGAGCTATATGAGCTTTATCCTCAACGCCATCGACGACGAAGCGCAGCAGTTTATGAAGCGGTTAAAGAGCGATGAATTTAAACGCGCCGCCGAAGCTTTTCTAAGCGGCAAGGAAAAGGCTTAACCACCTGTTAAACGTTTCGCTTTAATTTTTTTAATAGGGGCTGGCGGCTGCGCACCAAATAGCCAAATACCAGCCCCCAAAAGGCGCCGCCAATGCCAAAGAGGCTGACATTGGCGGTGGTGACCAGCAGTGTCACCAAGGCCGCTTCGCGTTCACTCTCATCTTGCAAGGCCATCACCAGCGCCGAACCCAGCGTCGGCAACAAGGCTAAACCGGCCAGCGTCGCCAGATAAGCCGGCGGTACCGATTCGAAAAAGGCGACCACTGTCGCCGCCATCACCCCCAGCAACACATAGAAAAATCCCGCCGAGACCGCTGCGGTATAGCGTTTGCGCTTGTCTGGATGAGCATCCTCGGTCATGCACAACGCAGCGGTGATGGCGGCCAGGTTCAGCGCGAAAGCACCAAAGGGCGCGAGCAGGGTGGTGGTGGCCCCAGTCCACTTGAGCATGGACGAAGTAGGCGATGGATAACCAGCAGCCGTCAGAGTGGCGATGCCGGGCAGGTTCTGGGAAGCCATGGTAACCAGAAACAACGGCAAGCTCAGCGACAGCAACGCCTGCCAGGAAAACTCAGGACCTTGCCAGACCGGCTTACCCAGCGCCCATTGCCATTCAGTGGTGGCGACCTGGTCGAGTGCCAGCGCCAATACCAATCCCAGCGCCGCGACAATCAGCACCGCAAAACGCGGCGCCCAGAGCCGCGCCAAAAAATAGCTCACCACCATGGTGCCCGAGAGCAAAGGCGCCTCATTCAGCGCGGCGAAGGCATCCAGACCGAAGGGCAGCAGCACACCGGCGAGCATGGCGCCGGCAATGGCCGGGCTCAGTTTGCGGGTCAGTTTTTCGGCCTGACCGCTTAAACCGGCGAGCAGAATCAACAAACCGGTGGCGATAAAAGCCCCAATCGCCTGGCCCAGTGAAAAGTCCCCGAGACTGACCGCCAACACCGCTGCACCGGGTGTCGACCAGGCGGTGACCAGCGGCAGCCGGTGTTGCAGCGATAAGCCAATGGAGGTAATGCCCATACCCAGACCCAGCGCCCATAACCAGGAGCCGGCCTGGGCCGCGTTGGTACCGGCCGCTGAAGCGGCCTGGAAAATGATCACCGCCGAACTGCTGAAACCGACCAGAACGGCGACCAATCCAGCGCTGATGCTGGCGGGGGAAAAATCTCTGAGCATGGGAACTCCTTGGCAATGACAGCGCGCTTTGGCCCGGCTGTGCGTTATAACGTACAATGCGCGAAACTCTATCACCGTGCGTTATAGCGCACAAGCAAGGCAGGCAAGATGACTGAAGAATTGACCACTGGACTTAAAGCGCTGCGCCAAAGCCGTGGCTGGAGCCTGGATGCGGCCGCCAAAGCGACCGGTGTCAGCAAGGCCATGCTGGGACAGATAGAGCGTGGCGAATCCAGCCCGACGCTCAATACACTGTGGAAGCTGGCGCGCGGCTATGAGCTGTCGTTTTCGCAACTGATGGCACCGCTGACCACTCCGGCCTATAGCGGCGATGCTCGGCTTGAACCGGCAGACAGCGGTATCCGCGTGCGGCCGCTGATTCCGTTCGATGCGCAGTTGCGTTCAGAGTTGTTGGAGTTGGAACTGGCACCGGGGTGTTTGCGCGAATCAGAAGCGCACGAAAGCGGGGTGGTGGAACATGTGATTGTGATCGGTGGCTGGCTGTCGATATTCAGCGATGGCGATTGGCACCGATTGGGCCCAGGCGATGTCTGGCGCTTCAACGCCGACCAACCACACGGTTACCGCAACGATTCAACCGAGCAGCCGGCCTGGCTGCACAATCTGATTTTTTATCCGCAGGGCAGGGCGAGTTGAGTCTGGTTCAGTCGAACAGACCCAGTTGTTCTTGGTCGCCTTTTTTTTGCGCGGCAGTCTGATCAGCGGCGTCGTTTTTCTCTGTCTTAACGGCTGCATCCAACCATTTCTTCTGTTGCAGTTCCAACCAGCTTTTCACCTGCAATAACACCGCTGCATCCGGCTGTTCCTGCAGTAGTTCTTCGGTGCGATCAAAGGCTTGCTGCCAGGTCAGACTGGAACCCCAGTCGGCATCGGTCAGATTGACTCGCACCTGGTCGCGCCATTGCGCCGCCTCGCCAGCGCTCAGGCTGTCGAAGAAGTGCCGCGCCCGGGCGTTGAATACCAGAGTCTGCTGGCGATCATCGTGCAGGTCTTCAGCCAGGCCGGGCCAGGCTTCGGGGCGGTCGGTGCTGGCGCGAATGCGGTTCAGAATGCCGCGGTCATGATCGTCGATAAAGCCAGCGTAGAGAGCGTGTTCCGGGTCGATAAAGGGCGCTCTGTCTTCGTCGCGAAACACATCGCGCGCCAGGGTGACCAGATCGTGCCAGCGGTCGACAATGGCGCCATGGCGCTTAATGGCATCGCGGTCGATATTCAGGCGTTGCGCCACTTGGTCATCCAGCATGGCGTAAGGCGCGACCATGGGGCTGCGGTTTAAATGCAGGGTGCGCAACGGCACGCGGGGAATGCCGTCGGGCAGATCGTCGGTGGCGGTGTATAACCAGTCGCGCACTTGGTCGGCGTTGTGGTCGAGCAACCAGCTGGGGTCCTCGGTTAAATCCAGCACGATGATTTCGTTGCGTCGGTCCGGATGTTCGATCAGCGGCAGTTCCACCGCCAGACAACCGCGTGCCGCCGGAATACGACCGCTGACGTGCAGATGCGGCTCGCGGCTATCGAATTTAAGTTGGCGTCGAACGGCGGCTTTGGTGCGCAACTCCAGCGCGTAGTCGAACAGTTTTGGCTGGTGCCGGCGAATCAGTCGCGCCAGTTCGATGGTCGCAAGCACATCGCTGACCGCATCGTGAGCATTGCCGTGCTCGATGCTGTTGGCGGCGGTCAGCTGTTCCAGTTTGAACGAGGGCGTGCCGTCGTCGTGCTTGGGCCAGTTGATGCCCTCGGGCCGCAGCGCATGAGTCAGTCGGACCACGTCAAGCAGATCCCAGCGGCTGTTGCCGTTGCGCCATTCGCGGCTGTAAGGGTCGAGCAGGTTGCGATAGAAAAGGTGGCGGCTGAATTCGTCGTCAAAGCGCAGCGAGTTATAGCCGACTACACAGGTACCCGGTTCGGCCATCAGTGATTGAATCTGCTCAGCAAACTGCCATTCACTGAGACCCGTTTTATCGCAATCAGCCGGGTTAAGACCGGTTACCAGAGCCGCATCGGGAGAGACGACGCTGTCGGGCAGCGGCTTACATTTCAGGTCGACCGGTGCGCCAATAATGTTCAGATTGGCATCGGTACGCACCGCAGCAAACTGGGCGATACCGTCGCGACGCGGCTGAATACCCCAGGTCTCGTAGTCGTACCAGAGAAAGCTCGATGGCTGGGTCATGGTGGTTTCCGGGCAAAGTCTTTAGGGTTTACACTGCTGGGCACCGCGCCGAAAGTTGGCTGTCTTCGGCCGCACCTAAGGGGCACTACCCTAGCACTGTTCGCCGATTCGAGGCACCTCTTGCCTCGTCCGGCCAGACGAGGTAAGGCAAGATGGCTGCGCTCTCCAAACTGTTCAATAACAAAAAAGCATCGAACACCCCGGTTAAATCTACCCAGAATACGGACCGAACAGAGCCGTCCGAGCTGGCGCAGCGCAGTCACAGTCCGGATCGCCGCCAGCGGCAAACGGCGTTGGCCGAACTTGCCAACCGACTCGACGATGGCCGCCTGGACGACGCTGAACTCGATAACCTGCCATTAACGCCACTGGATCATCTCGCCTTACAGCTGCAACGCGATGCCCAACTCGACGGCCTGTCCGACGAAGATTGTTTTACTCTGGCCGTGGAAGGGTTTTCCGCCCAGGTTCGTAACGCAGCGGCCGAACGACTTCGCGATCAGCAACAACTGGAAGCCTTAGCGCGGGCGGCCAAAGGCCACGACAAGGCGGTGTATCGCATCGCCCGAGATAAGCTCGATGCCCAGCGCGCCCAAGAGCGCGAACATCAGGCCGAGCGTGAGCAGGCACACAGCCTGGTGGCGCGAATGGAGCGTCACGCCGAAGCCAGTCTCGACCCGCTCTATGTCGGCAAGCTGACCGCCTTGAATAATCACTGGCAAGAGTATCGGCAGCATGCAGAACCGAGCTGGCAACAGCGCTTTGAACAGGCCTGGCAAAAAGCCCAGGCAAGAGTGGCAGCAAGAGCGCAGACACCGCAGCAGACGAGCGACGAGGCGAGCACTGACGGCGTCGATTCAGCTAACGAATTGAACAATATCAACCAGCACCGCCAGGCGATTGTCGAGCGCATCCTCGACGAACTGCGCGAACGTACCGATGCGCTGGATATCGACGATGCAGCGCTGCGCGATGCCCAGCATTTTTTAACCGACCAGCAACACCAATGGCAGGAAACCGAACAACAGGCGCGGCCGGACAAAACCGAAGAGCGCGCCTTCCATCGGCTATGCACCGCCTTTGAAACAGCGCTGTCGCACCAGGCAGCGATCAGCCAGCGCTTTGGCCCGATGCAGACCTTGCTGACCCAGTTGGAAAACTCGCCGGAAAAGCTGAACGCCGAAGCTCAGGCCCTGGATGAATGGCTGCACGAACTCGACTGGCCTGAAAACACCCCCGCGCCACAACTCAAAGCCCGCGTCGAACAAGCGCTGGCGCGTCATCACGATCAGTTGGCGGAGCATCACCAGGCGGAGATTCAATCGGTACGTCAGGCTCGCGGTTTGATGCGCCGTTGCATGGCGGCCGTGAACGAAGGTCATCTGCGGCGCGCGTCCGGTCTATTGCACGGTGTCGAGGAAACGCTGGCGAAGCTGAAACACACCGCCCATCCGGGCTTGTTTCGTCAACTGGAAGAAACCAAAAGTGCGGTCGAACAGTTACGCGACTGGCAGAGTTTCGCCGTCCAGCCGAAAAAAGAAGCCTTGATTGAACGCATGCGTGCGTTGATCGGCCAATCGCTCGATCCACAGGATCGCGCCCGCACGATCCGACAAATGCAGGATGAATGGCGTCAGCTCAGTCGAGGATTGCAAAACCAGCATCAGGAAATGTGGGAAAGCTTTCATGCTCTGGCTCAGCAAGCCTATGAACCGTGCCGGGAATATTTCAATGAACAAAGCAAACTGCGCAGCCTGAACCTGAAAAAACGCCATGAACTGGTGGAGCAACTCAAACAATACGAAGCGCTGATTCAAAACGGCGGTACGGACATCAAAGAACTCGATCGGGTCCTGAACATGGCGCGTCAGGACTGGCGGCGTTTTTCACCGGTCGATCGTGCCGCCAACAAAGGTGTGCAAAAAGCCTTCGACGCCGCCATCAAACGACTGCGCGCTCAATTGCAGGACGAACAAGTTGATTTCCGGCGTGCCAAGGAAGCCATTATCGAACGCGCCCAGGCGCTGCTCGATGAACCCGATACCCGCAAGGCCACCGAAACCGCCAAACAGTTGCAAAAGGAGTGGCAGCAGGTCGGCACCCTGGCACGTCGTGATGAACAAAGTTTGTGGAAAGCCTTTCGGGTGGTATGCGACGAATTATTCGCGCGACGCGGTCAGCAGGTGGAAGCCTTTAAAGCCGAACTCGATGAACATCGCAGGCAGGCAGAAGCTTTAATCGAGCAACTCGAAGCACTGCCCAAAACTGATCAACCGCTGACTGAAAAAGCCCAGGTCGAAGAACTCAAAGCGCAATTCCGTGCCTTGGGTGCCTTACCCAAAGCTCAGCAAAAAGCGCTGCAGGAACGTTTTAACGAAGCTCAACACCAATTCGACGCCGCCTGTCGCGAGCAACACCGTCAGCGCCGGGATCAACATTGGCAGGCGTTAATCGACTGGGTCGCGCAGGCCCGCTTCGATGGCAGTGATGATGCCAAGCTGGTCGAGACTTTTCATGCGCTGAAACTGCCAGCCAATGCGACCGGTCTGGTCGATTGTATTGAGCAGTGGCGACAACCCGCCACCGTGGAAGCACAGACTCAACTGCATCGCCAGACCATTGAGCTGGAAGCCCTGGTGCAGGTCGACAGCCCGGCGGAGGATAAAAACCTGCGCATGGAATTGCAGGTGCAACGTCTGGCGGATGGCTTGGGGCAGACCGTCGATCAACAACGCGTCGATCAGGCCGTGCTGGACTGGCTCGCTTGCGGCTCGGTAGAACAGCCCGACTACGACCGGCTGGCGGCACGAATGCAGGCCGCACGCCAGGCCTGGCTCGACAGAAAAAATTGAAAAAAATCAAAAAGTTAGTTGACACTCCAAGGCCCCGTCATTAGTATTCGCAGCCGTTGAAGGGAGGCGCCCAGACGCCGATACCAAAACCTTCAAGATGAATTAAAAAGTTTGATGCGGGGTGGAGCAGTCTGGTAGCTCGTCGGGCTCCCACACCGCAAAAGTCGAAGGGAGTAACACGACCTTCGGCTTATGAGGCCGACCTAACGGCGTGATCGTTAGGTGCTTCAATGAAAAGGTTTATTGCGGGGTGGAGCAGTCTGGTAGCTCGTCGGGCTCATAACCCGAAGGTCGTAGGTTCAAATCCTGCCCCCGCTACCA
>NZ_JBEBMU010000012.1:0-57622 GCF_043196805.1 Saccharospirillum sp. HFRX-2 | reverse complement strand
CTCGCCGATGGTAGTGTGGGGCTTCCCCATGTGAGAGTAGGTCATCGTCAAGCTTTTATTGCGAACCCCAGGTCAGAGATGGCCTGGGGTTTTTTATTGCCCGGAATCCGAGCACCACGATGACTCGGCCGGCGCTCCGGGACTCTACGAGCCGATGTGTCGGACCAACCGGAGTGCCGGCCGACGGAGTGCCGCCCAGATCATCGTCAAGCTTTTATTGTGAACCCCAGGTCAGAAATGGCCTGGGTTTTTTTTATTGTCTGGAGAAAACCAAATCGCGCTCCACTACTCTTAGGGTCCCATTTGGCCGTGTGTATGCTTGGCATCTTAAGTACGTCAGAACCAAACCACTAAAAGAAATTTAGCTCCCATAAAAAATAAAAAACCGAGCATCCCTGCCCGGTTAAATCCTTCCTAATCTTTCAGAAAAACCTCAATCAGTCCCAGAAAAACTCACCCGATATCGATAGCGTTTTTCCTTTAGCAGATATTCGTCATGCACACTCGGGCTCCAGGAGTCATCACCGCCAACACCCATATGATATGCATCCAAGCGTAACTCCAGCCCAGCCTCATCAGCCAGTTCATGCTGATGACGTGCCTGTGCTACCTGTGCTTGGCGATAGCGGCTTAAGGCGAAATGGAAGTCGCCTTGCACCTGCAACGCACCGATCTCCAGTTGCTGGGTATCGCAGCGCAAACCATTATCGCTGGGGAAAATATAAGGCGTGTGCAAATCAGCTAAGGGCAGTTGGTGAGATCCCCAATAGGCCGCCAATTTTCGATCGGGATAGTTTTCATGCGGACCTCGTCCCAGCCATTGAACTGTGTCCGGTCGCTGTGCCAAACGCATGATCAATCCAATGCGCGCAATGGGTGGCAAACCGGCGGCTAATTCAACGTCCACATTGAGGGTAAGTTGCCCCAAGCAATTCAATTGCCAAGTCCAGGTAGTTGCTGCGCAGTCGATGTCATCCACAGACCAGCGGTTTTCTACAATGACAATGGCTGTTTGCTGTTGTTGGTAGGCGTTGACTGAACTACAGCGCCGTTGCAGTCGGTCCAAACCCGCCGCTTGCCAACGGCTGGCCCAGGCATTGGGGTCAATGCGGTCGGCTTCGCTGACGCCAATGTCGTTGTCCAATGGTGCGCGCCAAAAATTATCGATGGGCGCTTCGATTAATATTTCCTGGTCGTTGATTTTCCAACTGGTCAGCAGGCCATTGCTCGTATCTATGCTAATGCTGGTTTGCGCCGCCTGTATTAACCAGTTATTGGATTCTTCAACCAACTGTGCACGAGCTCCATCAGAAGCAGCGTGAAGCTGAGGCAGTTCGAGGCTTGCTGGCAAGGTGAATTGATCGCGAGCGCTTTCATGATTCGCATCCGACCATGCGGTCGCCTCAGGTTGAGTCACCCAGACATTTAAATGATATTTGCAGCCGGCTTTTGGTGTTGGCAATTGATCCA
Source organism: Saccharospirillum sp. HFRX-2 (assembly GCF_043196805.1). NCBI lineage: Bacteria > Pseudomonadati > Pseudomonadota > Gammaproteobacteria > Oceanospirillales > Saccharospirillaceae > Saccharospirillum > Saccharospirillum sp. HFRX-2. The sequence continues at coordinate 56,152 of NZ_JBEBMU010000012.1, read as the reverse complement.
TCAAGGTAATTGTTTGTCGGCTCTGAGCGTTTAACTCGAGCGGTTGTTCACCACCATTAATAACTTTGCCGTCTTCAGTGAGATTCCAGTGCAGACGTTCGTTGTCACTGTTGCGGAATAAAAATTCACTGCTAATGGCAATGTTTAATGGTGTTGTCGTGCGTAATTCAAATTGAAAAAACTGCTGGCACCGTTTAGCTTCAAGCAAGGTTGGGTGTGGTGTTCGATCCGGAAAGACCAAACCATTAATGCAGAACTGGCGGTCGTTGGGTTGATCGCCAAAGTCACCGCCATAAGCCCAGTAAGTCGTACCATCAGCGGCAGTGTGGTTTAAACCCTGATCCACCCAGTCCCAGATAAAGCCGCCCTGCAAACGTGGATACTGACGAAAAGCCTGCCAGTAGTCGGCAAAGTTACCCAGGCTGTTGCCCATGGCATGAGCGTATTCGCACAAAATTAATGGTCGGTTTTCATTGGGTAATCCGATCCATTTTTTGATCGCCCACTTGGGTACAGAAACCGGAAGCCCCAGGTCTTTATCAAGACGAGCGTACATTGGGCAGATAATGTCGGTCGCTGCGCTGTCAGCACCTCCGCCTTCATATTGCACTGGCCGGGTTGGGTCGGTTTGTTTGACCCATTGGTAAGCCGCGTGATGATTAGCACCCAAACCGGATTCGTTACCCAGCGACCAGATGATTACGCTCGGGTGATTGCGATCGCGCAGAACCAGACGCGTAACACGCTCCAAATAAGCGTTTAGCCAGGCCGACTCGTCCGATACCTGACTGGATGGATAAAGACCATGGGTTTCAATATTGGCTTCATCGACCACATACAAACCATAGCGATCACAGAGCCGATAAAAGTCCGGATGGTTGGGGTAGTGTGCCGTGCGCACCGCATTGAAGTTGTACTGCTTCATGAGTCGGATATCTTCTTCCATATCCGCATAGCTGACGGCGTGACCGTTTTCCGGATGGTGTTCGTGACGATTTACGCCGCGGATTAATAAAGGCTGACCATTGATTCGTAATAAGCCATCGCGAATTTCGACTTGGCGAAATCCGACGTCGTAAGCCTCGATGTCCAGTGGCTGGTTCTGATCGTCAAGCAGACTGACGACCAGGCGATACAAATTTGGTGTTTCGGCGGTCCATTTATCTGGATTACTGACGGCAATGCAGTGCTGAACCCGATCACGAAAACCGCCGCGTTCATCGACTTCAATTTGCCCGGGGTTTTCAATTACCAGCTCGGTTACCGCTTGATCGTCGCGAAATAATTGCGCTCCAAGCCGTAACGACGAGTCAGATAGTCGGCTGGTTATTTTTATAGTGGCGTCGCGATAACTGGCATCCAGTTCGGTTTGAATGGAGACATCTTCAATTCTGTGTGTTGGTTTGTGCAGCAAAGAAACATCGCGAAAGATGCCGCTCAACCACCACATATCCTGATCTTCTAAATAGCTGCCATCGGACCAGCGCAGCACCATAACGGCCAATCGATTGTGGCCGGGAACCAGCACTGCACTTAGATCGAATTCCGCCGGCAGACGGCTGTCCTGGCTATAGCCAATCCATTGACCATTGCACCATAGATGAAAGGCCGAATTAACACCGTCGAAACGGATACGTGTTTGGCCTTTTAAGTGATCCGCCTCAAGATCGATATCGGTCAAGTAGCAGCCGGTCGGATTGTCTTCAGGTACAAAAGGTGGCTTTGGTTCAAAAGGATATTGAACATTGGTGTAGATCGGCTGGTCGTGGCCCTGGCATTGCCAGTTCGACGGTACCGGTATTGTTTCAAAGTCTGATAAATCTGAATCGCTTTCGAACAGTTCGGCGGGAACCTGTTCGGGCCGCGGGTAAAGACGAAATGCCCAATCCCCATTCAAATTGCGGTTACGCCAGGATGTTTTTTCGGTCAGTGCAGATGCCTGGTCACTGAAACTGAATAAGGGGCTGTGCGCGGGTAATTTATGTAAACCGACTTGAGCCGGATTTTCCCAATCACGCCGGGCGAGAATTTCAGTGAAGCTGGGCATTGTCACCTCCTAAACAAAACAGGGCGGCGCAAGGCCGCCCAAACAGGTTTAGCGAAACTTATTTAACCTTAACGGAAGACGCGTTGACGAACACGTTCCAGATTATTGAGGATGTCATCCAGGCGATCCGGAACGATCATAAATTCCTGGAAGCCCTTCATGCCTTCAGACGCCATCGCCGGATCGGTATCACGATCATAGAATTGAGCGGTACCATCAGCTTCAGACAACATCTGCAAACCTTCCTGCAGGAAGTGGTTGTCACCGGCTTGCGCTTCAGAGTTGGTCGGCAGCTGATTCAGCCCCAGGTTCAGACGAGTCTGAACGTCTGGTTGCGCAACGTAAGCGAGAAAACGCTTGGCGTCTTCTTTGTTCTTAGCGCGTGACGGAATGTGGATGGTATCCGTTGGTGCGTCTTCAAACATGCCAACGTTTGGATCGATCTGCGGGAACTGGAAGAAGCCATAGTTGGAGCCTTCCGGGAAGCTAGGTGTTAGGAAGTTGCCCATCAGATACATGCCGGCCTCGCCATTGAGCAGCGGTGCCTGAGCTTCCTGCCAGCTGTAAGAGGCGTGGTTTTCCAGGAAGTAACCGCCGTCGACCAGCTGGCGCCAGTTGGCAAAAGTATCGCGGACGCGATCATCGGTGTAAGGGACTTTGCCGTCCATCAAATCGATGTGGAAATCCAAGCCATTGGTGCGCAGGTTGAGGTAGTCAAACCAGCCGGCAGCCGTCCACAGGAATTTGGTACCGATGGTGATCGGGGTGTAGCCATTTTGCTTGAGTGTTTCACAAACCTCGATAAATTCTTCCCAGGTTTGGGGTTCACTCAGGCCCAGTTCTTCAAACATATCGGCGTTGTAATAAATACCCCACTGATAATAAGTAGCGGGTACACCGTACTGTTCGCCGTCGACCGTCATCGAAGCGCGAGTGGAGCGGAAGGTATCGTTCATACCGTTGTCTTCCCAGACATCGGAAACCGGTTCGAACAAGCCACGGTCCACAAAAAATTTCATGCGGTTACCGGCGAACCAGAAAACAACATCCGGTGGTGAGGTGACCAGCCAGTTACGAATGGCGCTCTTATAGCCTTCGTGGTCGTATTCATTCAACTGAACATCGATATCCGGATTGGCGGCTTCGAATTCGTTGATGATATTGGTCCAGGTTTCACGCGGAGCGGGATCGGACTGGTTGGAGTTGATAACCAGAGTGCCTGCCTGAGCTTGGCTCAGCAACAAGGCGCTCAATGCGCTGGCGGTGACTAGGTGTTTCAGTTTCATGGCTTCGTCCTTCTTTTTTGTTGTGAGACGACAGGCGGGACCGCAGCCCCTGTTTTCGTGGTGTTGTTGCTGAGCCTTACCGACCCGAACAACACCGGGCGAAACGAATTACCGATGCACGGGTTCCAGTGCCAGCACCAGCAATGTATCCGGATCCAGAACCGGCAGCGGTAGGCCGATTTGCATCAATTCAGTACCACTGAATTCAATGTTTTTGACACTCATCCAGGCCGGTTTTTGCTTCATTAAATGACCGGTTTTTTCTGGCTCGAACAAAGGTTTTATCCGATAAGTCTGACCGGCCACCAGACGTTTCAATTTCAGGTTGGCGCCAACCGCCAGCGTCGGCATGCGTTGCTGAAAAACGCTCACCAACTGGCGGTTGTTGTGGCTAACGGCAAAGGCCAATTGCGCATCGTCGCCACTGTTTAAGGCGTGACGTAAACCTTGATGCAGCAGTGGCCGCCACTCTTTGTGCAGTGCAATGCCGCGCGCCATTTGAGCGAACGCAGTGTCGTCCAGCTTGCGGATATCCCACTCGATGCCCAGGTGTCCGAAGAAGGCAGTGCCGATGCGCACCTCATCCTGATGAATCCGACTGGTGGTGTGGCTTTGCGGCGGTCCAACGTGACTGCCGATCACTTCGCTTGGGAAAAACAGCGCGGCCCACTGCTGCATGATCTGGCGTTCGTGAGCGTCGTTGCAGTCGCTTAACCAAAAGCGCTGGGTATATTGCAGGATGCCGAAATCCATACGGGCGCCACCGGAAGCGCAGGATTCGATTTCAACCTTGGGATGCTGTGCACGCAGGCGTTTGAGCAAGGTGTAGAGACCCTGCGTTTGACGATAACCGGCAGCGCGACCCTCGGCATCGGCAGCCTGAACGTGGTCGCGATTCATGTCCCATTTCAGGTAGCGAATGGGGTAGTCATTGAGCAGGGCGTTCAGGTGATCGAAGAGGTAATCGCGCACCTCGGGACGAGTCAAATCGAGGACTCGCTGATTGCGGGCCAGCGGCTGATGTTGGCCGCTGATATCGAGCACCCATTCGGGATGTTGTTCGAATAGACGCGAGCGCGGGTTGATCATTTCCGGTTCGACCCAGAGACCGAATTCCAGGCCGTGACGTTTTAAAGTAGCGGCCAAGGGATGCAGCTTTTCCGGATAGACGTCGGGATCGACCACCCAATCACCGAGGCCAGCCGTGTCATCGCGCCGACCCAGGAACCAGCCATCATCGAGCACATAGCGTTCGGCACCCACACGAGCACCGGCTTCGGCCAGTTTATCGAGCCCTTGTTGGTTGTGATCGAAATAGAGCGCTTCCCAGGTGTTGATGTGTACCGGGCGGGTCGCGTTGTCTGGCAAGGTTAGAATTTGTTCTCGCACGAAGCTTTGGAAACGTTCGGCGATGCCGTTGTAACCCGTCTCAGAACGGCAGGCATAGAGCGTCGGTGCTTCAAATTGTTCGCCGGCGTTCAGGCGAACTTCGCCGGGTAATAAATGCGCACCGGCCTGGTATTGGCTGAGACCCAATTGGCTGCGTTCCAGGCGCTGGCGATGGTTGCCACTCCAGCCCAGATGAAAACCATAGACGCAACCATCGTCGGGTTGGAATTCGCTGTCGCTGACCAGCAGCCCGGGGAAATGATCGTGCGAAGTACGGCCACGCAGATTGGTGTATTCCAGTGAGCCCAGCGGCAGTCGGTCGCGCTGCGGTTGGAATTCATGGATCCAGCGACCACTGAAACTCATCACCTCAGTCATGGTTACTGGCAGGGGCAAGGTTGTCAGCCATTGATCCAAAACCAGTGGCTCAGGCCCGAGGTTGGTCAGGCTGGTTGAAATACTCAGTACGTCCGTGTCGGCATCCAGGTTCAGTTGCCAGTTCAACTGAACCTGACCGTTAACCGCTTGCAGTTGGAACACCAGCTGCTGCTCGTCTGCGGTTTCGCATTGGCTGTGCCACTGTGGCGCCCAGTGACGGCCGTCGACATGACAGCGCAGCGCCGGTTCCATAAAGGTACCGTCGGCGAGTGTCGGCGCAATGCTCAGCTCGCAGCGTTCATCCAGACCGGCTTGAGGCAGAGCGCGGTGCCACAGTCGCTGATCGGGTGTTACTGATAATCGCGTGCCCCAGTAGCGCATGATTGGCGCGCCGGTTTGTGGCTGCTCGATGACCAGGCTGGTGTTGCGGCTGTGCAGTGTATAAAGCGTCATGGTTCAGCCTTTGGTTGCGCCCAATGTCAGGCCGGCAATGAAGTGGCGCTGCATGGTGAAAAACAGAATTACCGGCGGCAGCGCCGCGACGATGGAGCCGGCGGAAATCAATTGCCAGGACGCCAGCCACTGACCGCGCAAGGCGCTGATGCCAGCGGTGACGGGTCGTACTTCGTCGCTTTGCACCAGCACCAGAGCCCAGAAATAATCGTTCCACACGAAGGTGAAAATCAGCACCGCCAGAGCGGCCAGCGCCGGCCGTACCAAGGGCAGCACGATCTTGCGGAAGATGTGCCATTCACTGGCACCATCAAGCCGGCAGGATTCGAATAATTCATCCGGCAGATCGACGATAAAGTTACGCATAAAGAGGGTGCAGAAACCGGTCTGGAAGGCGGTATGGAAAAAGATCAACGCCCAGATGCTGTCGTACAGACCCAGGTCGATGGTCAGATCGCGCACCGGAATCATCAGAATCTGGAAGGGCACGAAGTTGCCGCCGATAAAGGTTGCGAAGATGGCGAGCCGACCTCGGAATTTATATTTAGCCAGCGCAAAACCCGCCATGGTCGCCAAGGCAACGGAGGCAATCATCACCGGTACAGTGATCAACACACTGTTGAGCAGATAGCGGCCCATATTGGTGTTGCCAAAAACGGCGCTGTAGTTTTCCACCAGCATCCAGTCTTTCGGCCAGCCCCAGTAGTTACCGGCATTGATATCGCCAATGGAACGCACTGAGGTCATCATCACCGCGAACAACGGCAGCAGCCACAGCACGATGGACAGTGGCAGCGCCACCCGATAGCTGACTTGCGTCAGCGGCGAGGTTTGTTGGATCGGAGTCGGAAACATCTTAACCTCGCTCGGCCCGCAGCATGCGCCACAAGAAGAAGGAAATGTAGATCAGCATGATGGCGAACAGCACTGTGGCGATAGCCGCGCCGTAACCCATGCGGTAATTGAAAATGGCCTGCTCGTACATAAAGAACGCCAGCACCGATGAACTGCCATAGGGACCACCACCGGTCATGGTGGCGACCAGATCAAAGGAACGCAGGGCGCCGATGACGGTGACAACGATGGCCAGAAAAGTGGCCGGGCGCAGTTGCGGAATAATGACGTGACGCAGCATCTTCCAACCGTGTGCGCCGTCCATACGCGCCGCTTCAATTTGCTCAGGGTTGAGGTTATTGAGGCCGGTGAGATACAAAATCATGGTGTAGGCGATCTGCGGCCACAGGCCGGCGGCGATGATGCCGTAGGTCACCAGGGTTTCGTCCGCGAGGATCGGCAGCGGCCCCATGCCAAACAGTCCCAGGGCCTTTTGCAGCAGGCCGTAGCTGGGGTCATAGAACCAGGCGAAGACCACGCCGACGATGACCTGAGAAATCACAAAGGGAAAGAAAAACAGCGATTTGACGGCGCGGATACCCAGCACCTGCTGATTCAGAAACAGCGCCACGCCCAGACCCAGCGGCACCGCCAGCATATAGAACAGTAACCAGAGAATGTTGTTCTTCAGCGATGTCCAGAACAGCGGATCTTCGGTCAGCTCTATGTAGTTGCCCAGGCCGATAAAGACTTTGTCACCAAAACCGTCCCAGTCGAAGAAACTGATCCAGATGCTCTGCAGGATCGGCGAAATCACATAGACCGCAAAGAACAGCATGGCCGGTAACAGGAACAGCCAGGGGATCAGGCGATGCCATCGATCAGTGCCGCTGATTTCGTGCACGTCGCGCTACCTCTTGTCGTGTTGTTTTTATAGTCAGGTGCTTGGGTAACACCTGGTGAGGCGAGTATGGTGAGCCTTGGAAACGTTTTCAAGAATTTTTTCAATTCTGCCGCTTTTGGCTTATACGAATATATAATATGGCTCTCTCAGCCCCTATCTTGGGGCTTCTAATGAATGAAATCGTTTTCAGAATGTACTCGGAAGCAGAGCGTTGGCGATGTTGCTTGAGGTGTGAAGGGGTACACTGGCGCCAGCCGGATCGGCGTCGGTTCTGATAACCGCAGCGGATCAATCTGGGTAAAACAATAATCGAAGGAGTCATCATGTCCGACACCTTGCTCGCCATCGATCAGGGCACCACCAGCACTCGCGCCATTCTGTTCAATCGGGATGGGCAATCTTTGCACAGTGCGCAACAGGAATTCCGGCAGATTTTTCCTCATAACGGCTGGGTCGAACACGATCCGGAAGACATCTGGCAATCGACGCTCAGCGTCTGTCGTGAGGTGCTCGACAAAGCCGGGCTGAAAGCCTCCGACATCCGCGCCATTGGCATTACCAATCAGCGTGAAACCACGGTGGTTTGGGACAAGAAAACCGGCGAGCCGGTGTACAACGCCATCGTCTGGCAGGACCGACGCACCGCCGACTTCTGCCACCAATTGCGCGATGATGGCCACGCCGCCTGGGTCGCCGAAAAAACCGGCCTGCTGCTCGATCCTTATTTCTCTGGCACCAAAGTCCGCTGGATTCTCGAGAACGTCGATGGCGCCCGCGAGCGCGCCGAACGTGGCGAACTGGCCTTTGGCACCATCGACAGCTTTTTGTTGTGGCGGCTGACCGGCGGTCGTGAACACGCCACCGACGCCACCAACGCCTCGCGCACCCTGATGTTCAATATTCACACCCAGCGTTGGGACAGCGCTTTGCTCGACATGCTGGATGTCCCAGCGTCGATGATGCCGACGGTCAAAGATTGCGCCGCCGACTTTGGCGATACCGACGCCGATTTACTGGGCGGCTCCATTCCGGTACGCGGCATCGCCGGCGATCAGCACGCGGCCTTGTTCGGCCAGGCCTGTTTCAAACGGGGCATGGTGAAAAGCACCTACGGCACCGGCTGCTTTATGGTGATGAACACTGGCAAGAAGCCACTGCAATCGCATAACAAATTACTGACCACCGTCGGTTATCGTCTGGATGGCGAAGTCACCTACGCGCTGGAAGGCTCCATCTTTATGGCCGGTGCGACCATGCAGTGGCTGCGCGACGGCCTCAAGCTGATCGAAAAAGCGTCGGATTCAACCGCGCTCGCCGAGCAGGTCGGAGCGGACCAGGGCGTCTATCTGGTGCCGGCCTTTACCGGTCTGGGCGCACCCTATTGGGATCCGGATGCACGCGGCGCCATTGTCGGTCTGACGCGTGATTCCGGCATCGCCGAAGTGGTGACCGCCGGCCTGCAGAGTGTGGCTTATCAGACGCGTGATCTGGTCGACGCCATGCGCGCCGACGGCGCTAAAGAGCTGGAAGCCCTGCGCGTGGATGGTGGCATGGCGGTTAACGACTGGACCATGCAATTTCTGGCCGACGTACTCGGTACCCGGGTCGACCGTCCCACCGTCACTGAAACTACAGCGCTGGGCGCAGCCTTTCTGGCAGGCCTGGCGTCGGGGCTCTACGCTTCTTTAGACGACATCTCGGGTTATTGGCAGTGCGAACAGCATTTCGATGCGCAGATGTCCGCAGCCGACCGCGATCGGCTGTACGCGGGCTGGCAACAGGCCGTCAAGGGCGTACGGCAGGTCGGTGAACACAACTAAGGTGCTATAGAAAACCGCGCGAACGCCGTTAATAAACAGAGCGTCGAGTGCTATCAGGCCGTCGAAAAAACAACAAGGAACCTGACTATGAAGTGGGCGTTGAGCAAACCCAGTCTGAGATTGAATGTGGCTTCCAGGTTGAACTTGGCGTTCGTCATCCTGAGTTTGGCCATCATCGCCGTGGTGATGCTCGGCGCCCTGGGCCTGGAACGCATTAATGGCGGGGTCGGGCGCGTGGTCTCCGGTGCCGCTCCGGCGCAGAAAACCGTCGGTGATCTGCAGATCGAATTGCTTGAGGTCAGCCGTCTGGCGATTGAGCATTACAACGCCGTCGATCCGCAGTTGCTGGGGCGTCTGGAAAGCGACTTCGAAGCCGCGACCGAAGCCTTTGCCAACCGCGCCGACGCACTGGGTCTGCAGTTGGATCAGTTGGGCACTCTGGAAGCCAGCCGCCGTGATTTGAAAATCATTGTCGGACGCAGCCAGGAGCTGTTCGAAGGTATCCGCGAAAACATGCGCATTTACGGTCAGTCGCTGGTGGCTCAACAGCAGATTGCCACCATCCGTCAGGACTTGCAGGTCATCATCAGTGACCTGGACGCGGTGTTTCCGGCTTATCTGAGTGACGTCGAAGACCCGGATAACCGGGAAATGCTCTACGACATTCGCAATCTGGTCAGCCACGGCTCGGCCTGGGCCCGGGAGTTGGCGCTGGTCAACAGCCTGACCGATTTCCGCACCGCTCAGGATAACTTCCGCGACTTTATGAACGACTACGGCCGGCTCGGCTTTCAGTTGATGGCGCGGGCACGCCAGGAACCCTTGATCGGTGAATTCCAGCAGGAGCTTGGCCCGCTGGTCGGTCAGTTGGTGGAAAAGGTCACCGCCAACGAAGGTCTGGCGCCGTTGCAGAATGACTTTTTGCAGATCAAGGCGGCGCTGCGCATCGGTGTGGTGCAGACTCAGGATGGCTTGAGCACCGAGGTGGCGTTGCTCAGTCGCATTGCCGCGCGCGTTGATGCTGCCGCCAGCTCCATTGGCCGCCGGGCGCAGGATCAGGTGGTGGAATCGCGTGTGGCGCTGATCGCGGTCGCGGCGGTTGCGGTGTTGTTCTGCATTCTGGTGTCGGTGCTGGTGGTGCGCTCTATTCGCCAGCCGCTGAAACGCTTGCGGGCTTATATGACACAGGTCGGCGAGGGTGATTTTACCGCTCAGTTTGGCCGTCACAGTCGCGATGAACTGGGCGATATCAGCCAGGCGACGGAGCAGTTGGTGGGCACGCTGAGTGGCATGATCGGCCGCATTCAAACGCACAATGAAACCCTCAGTCGGGTGGCGCACGACACCACGGCAATTTCCGATCAGACCCGCGCCAGTGTTGAGCGTCAACGCACTGAGCTGGATATGGTGGTCACTGCCATCAACGAAATGACCTCGTCGATTCGCGAAGTGGCCAGCAATGCTGAAGTCGCCAGTCGTGAAATGCGCGACAGCGAACAGGATGCCCGCGTCATTGACACCACCGTTAAAGCCACCATGACGGCGGTCGGCGCGCTGGAAGAAAAAATGGCCAGCGCTGCCGAGGTGATTCGTCAACTCGATGAAGGCGTCACCAGCATCGAAGACATTCTGGCGACCATTCGCGGCATTGCTGAGCAGACCAATTTGCTGGCGTTAAACGCGGCCATCGAAGCGGCACGCGCCGGTGAACAAGGTCGGGGATTTGCCGTGGTGGCCGATGAGGTGCGCACTCTGGCGGGTCGTACTCAGGCATCGACGGAAGAAATTCGCGTCAAGATCGAGTGGATGCTGGAGCAATCGGCGTCGGCCGTGGCGGTGATCGAATCGAGTCAGTCGGCGACTCAGGATGTTGCCGAACAGGCGCGCTCAGCGCAGGAACGTTTCACCAGCTTTATGAGCGCCATGACGCATCTGAACGAACTCAACATGCTGATCGCCACGGCGTCGGAGCAACAAAGCGCCACTACCGAAGAGATCAATCAGAACATCGTCGCCATTCGTGAAGTCTCTGAGGGCACCGCCGAAGGCGCCCAGCAGGCGGCGGAACAGACACACAAACTGCAGAATGTGGCCCAGGATCTGGATCAGGCAGTGCAGCAGTTTAAGGTGTGACCGAGGCGCCGGTTCAGGGCTTGGCCCAGTGCACCCGCACACCGGCTTCGGCAAACATCGATTCGCTGATCTTCACCTTGTCGCCCCAGCGCGATAAATAATCTTCGCTCTGCATCGGGCAATGCACCACGCTAATGCCGGTCTGAATAATTTTGGCGGCGCAGTTGGGGCAGGGGAAGTGCGTCACCCAGATTTCACAGTCAGCCAGATCGCGCTTGGCAAAGAGGATGGCGTTTTCCTCAGCGTGAATGGTCTTGGCGTATTTCATTTCCCGATCTTCGGTATCGGCGCGGTCGGAAACACCGTGCGGATAGCCGTTGAAGCCCAGCGATACCACGCGATTGCGCTCGGTGATTACCGCACCTACCTGAGTCGAAGGGTCCTTACTCCAGGAGCCGACCAACTCGGCCATTTGAAAGAAACGATTTGCCCACTTGCTGGCCATTAAGACTCTCCTTGGATGACGGACATGCGTTTGTAGCAGACCCGGGTAGCGGCGACAATCAGCGTGCTACTGAATAGAGTTGCGCCAGCGCATCAGCAAGCCTGGCGTAACGAAATTCAAAACCGCTATCCAGCAGGCGTTTGGGCTCGACGTACTGGCCATCCAGCAGCAGCGTCGACAGCTCGCCCAAAGTCCAGCGCAGCGGTCCGCCGGGCAGTCGCATCCAGTAGGGGCGGTGCAGCCTCTGGCTCAGTTCACGGTTAAAACGATCCTGGCTGACCGGGTTCGGCGCGGTCAGATTCACCGGACCGGTTAAACCCTTGGCGATGATCCAGTCGATGGCCGCCTGATAGTCCTGCCAGTGAATCCAGCTTTGTCCCTGATCGCCATCACCGAGCCGTGTTGCCATGCCAAAGCGCGCCGGGCGCGCCAGGGTGGGCAATAAACCACCGTCGCGTCCCAACACCAGGCCGGTGCGGATCAGCGTCAGTCGCTCGACCTTTGGTTCAGCGTCGCGGGCGGCGGCTTCCCAATCGCGGCACAGCTGGGCACTGAAGTCGTTGCCCGGAGCGCTGTCTTCGTTCACCGGCTGATCGCCGGTGCCGTAATAACCGATGGCCGAACCACTGATTAAATGACCAACGCTGAAGCCGTTGTGGCCCAGCTGGCCGAGCAGGTCGCGGGTAAAATCGATGCGCGATGCGCGCAGGGTCTGCTGCCGTGCTTTGGTCCAAAGACCTCCGGCGATGCTGGCACCGGCCAGGTTGATCAGCACATCGTAGTGGCGGTTCAGTTGCTCCAGTTGGCGGATGGGTTGAACGCCTTCGGGCAGTGGCTTGCGGTGCTGCCAGCCGTCGACCGAGTGGCCCTGTTCAAGCAGCGCCCGTGCCAGCATCGAACCGATAAAGCCGCTGGCGCCGGTGATGAGGATTTTCATGCGGTGACTCCATTGAAATCGTGACTTTAGCAACCACTTATACGCCTCGTTTTTTCCGCTGGCTCTGTTGTTATCTGCGTCATTACGACAGCGACCCAGGCCGGCCCGCCAACGTACGGGAGTTCCATGACGTTAGCTCTTGATATTCAGCAACTGCGCAAGGTCTACGACAACGGTTTTGAAGCCCTCAAAGGCATCGATCTGCGCGTCGACCAAGGCGATTTCTTCGCACTGCTCGGCCCCAACGGCGCTGGCAAATCCACCACCCTCGGCATCGTCTCCTCGCTGGTTAACAAAGGTTCCGGCCAGGTGAGCGTGTGCGGTTTTGATCTCGACAGCCAACGCGAAGGCGTTAAACGCAGCCTGGGCGTGGTGCCCCAGGAGTTTAACTTTAATTCGTTCGAGAAAGTGGACGACATCCTGATCCAGCAGGCCGGTTACTACGGCATCAAGCGTAAACTGGCGACGCAGCGCACCGAGAAATACCTCAAGCAACTGGACCTGTGGGACAAGCGCGATGTGCCGGCGCGGATGCTCTCCGGCGGCATGAAGCGTCGTTTGATGATCGCCCGGGCGCTGGTGCATGAACCTCGGATGTTGATTCTCGATGAGCCGACGGCGGGCGTGGACATCGAAATCCGTCGCTCCATGTGGCAGTTCCTGCGCGAACTGAACGCCCAGGGCACCACCATTATTCTGACCACTCATTACCTGGAAGAAGCCGAAAGTCTGTGCCGCAACATCGCCATCATCGATAGCGGTGAAATCATCGCTCAGGCGCCGACCAAGCAACTGTTGCAGGGCAAGCAACGCTCCACCTTCGTGGCCGACATTACTCAGAATCTGACCGCTGCGCCGGACCTCGACGGTCTCAACTGCCGCCTGACCAACGACGGCAGCCTGGAATTTGATCTGGCCAATGATCAGAACCTGAACGATGTCTTTGCCCAGTTCCAGCAGCACGGTTTAGTGGTAACCAGCATCCGGCCGAAGACCAACCGGCTGGAAGAACTGTTCGTCGACCTCACCACCAAACAGCCTAAGCAGGAGGGCGCCGCGTGAATCATCCTTACTGGGTCGCTTTCTACACCATCCTGTCCAAAGAAATTCGCCGTTTTACCCGCATCTGGGTGCAAACGCTGCTGCCACCGGCGATCACCATGGTGCTGTACTTCATCATCTTCGGAAACCTGATCGGCAACCGCATCGGCTCGATGGACGGCGTCGATTACATGCAGTACATCGTGCCCGGTCTGATCATGATGTCGGTGATCACCAACAGCTACGGCAACGTCAGTTCCAGCTTTTTCTCCAACAAGTTCCAGAAATCGATTGAGGAATTGCTGGTCTCGCCGGTGCCCAACTGGGTGATCATGCTGGGCTTTGTGTTTGGTGGCGTCGCTCGGGGTCTGGCCTGCGGCATCATCGTTATGCTGCTCAGCCTCTGGTTCACTCACCTGGAAGTGCACAACCTGTTTGTGATGCTCAGCGTTATCCTGCTGACCGCCGTGGTGTTTGCCACCGCCGGTTTGATCAACGCCATCTTCGCTACCAAGTTTGATGACGTCACCATCGTGCCGACCTTTATTCTGACGCCGCTGACTTATCTGGGTGGCGTCTTTTATTCGGTCAGCATGCTGCCGGAAGTCTGGCAATGGGTGAGCAAGCTCAACCCCATTCTCTATATGGTCAACACCTTCCGTTACGGCATCATCGGCGTCAGCGATATTCCGGTGGTGTCGGCCTATGGCATGCTGTTCGTCTTCCTGGCAGCACTGATGGGTTGGGCGCTGTACCTGCTCAATACCGGTCGCGGCCTGCGCAGCTAAACGAACTTGCAACAGAGGTGACGGAATAGAGATGAGCATGTCGACGCCCGAACAGAGCCCGCTGGGTAAAACCAGCGCCTACATCGCCGAATACGATCCGACGCTGCTGTTTCCCATCGAGCGACAGGGCAAGCGCGATGAAATCGGCATTGATGGCAATGATCTGCCGTTTGCGGGTGTCGATATCTGGAATGCCTATGAACTGTCCTGGCTCAACCCCAAGGGTAAGCCGGTGGTCGCGCTGGGTGAATTTTTTATCCCGGCGCAGTCGCCACGGCTGATCGAATCGAAGTCGTTCAAGCTCTACCTCAACTCCTTCAACCAAAGCCATTTTGCCAGCGTGCGCGAAGTGGCGGAAACCATGTCGGCCGACCTCAGCAAAGCCGCCGGCGCTGAGGTGCGCGTCACCCTGGTACCGCTGGGGCAGATGGGCCACAGCGCCGACGTCTTCGGCCTGCCGGGCGACAACATCGACGACCTGGACATCGAAACCGATCAATACCAGACCGACCCGGGTTTGTTGGCGACGCAGCCGGGCGAGCCGGTGCACGAAGTGCTTAACAGCCACCTGCTGAAATCCAACTGCCTGGTCACCGGCCAACCGGACTGGGGCAGTGTGGTCATCGACTACCACGGCCCCAAACTCGACCGCGCCGCCCTGCTGAAATACCTGATCTCCTTTCGCCAGCACAACGAATTCCACGAACAGTGCGTCGAGCGAATCTTCCAAGATCTACGCCAACACTGCGGCACCGACAAACTGACCGTCTACGCCCGCTACGTTCGCCGCGGCGGCCTCGACATCAACCCCTACCGCAGCAACGACCCGAACTTCGAAGCCGACAACAGACGGCTGGTACGGCAATAGCCAATTAACGGCTAAGCGCTTGTTTTCCTTAAAAAACTTGCATTGATTACAACGATCCGCTAGAGTTCGCCGCCGTTGCGCCGCACGCGGTGACAACGATTTACGGTGAGGTGGCCGAGTGGTCGAAGGCGCACGCCTGGAAAGTGTGTATACGGAAACGTATCGAGGGTTCGAATCCCTCCCTCACCGCCAGAATTAAAAAAGCCCCCGGCCCAAAAGGCAGGGGGCTTTTTTAATTCTCCCGGTTCGGGATGTGTGGACGAACCCTCTGGTTCGATTCGCAGCGCAGCGGAGAACGCGACCGCAGGGAGCGCATCCCGACCGGATGTACTGTCACCACTGTCCATAGTTTCTAGCCCCCGGCCCAAAAGGCAGGGGGCTTTTTTAATTCTCCCGGTTCGGGCGGTGTGGAAGGCGACTCCAGCGCATCCATGCGCCCGCCGCATTAGCCCATCCCTGGGCGTCAACCCTCCGGTTCGACTGGATGCGCAGCATCCAGGACCGCCGCAGGCGCCCACAGAGTGGGGTGCAACGCACCCCAGTCCATCCCGACCGGAAGTGCCGTAACCACCGTCTTCCTTCATCACACCAAAGCCAGCTGCTTTTAAAATCCTGTCAACCCAGCCAGTACCCGACTCAACCACGCAAATCACCACCTCATCTCAAACCGCGCTCACGGTTGTCAGAACAAGGAGCCGAGCGTCTTTAACAATCGTTCGGTTCGCTGGTCCGGCCCACCAACTTTTGATAATCACGCCGTCAGTCAACGCTTTTCAGAAAAAGCTTGCGAGGATAGTTACTATGACTTTATGATGCTCATAATATTATGGTGATCATATGAAACAGAGTAAACGCAGCAACCGCAAAGAAGCATCGCGCGAGCGGATTCTTAAAGTGGCATCCCAGCTAGTGCGCAAGAAGGGTTTTCGTGGCGTCGGTGTTGCCGAGGTGATGAATGAGGCCGGGCTTACCCATGGCGGTTTCTATGCTCACTTTGATTCCAGAGATGATCTGCTTCGTGCTGCCGTTGCCCGTGCCGATGACGACATTGCCCGTGCGTTGGACGACAGCCTGGCCAGGCTGACCCAAGAAGGGGTGGGGCCGTTTCGGTCGTTGGTGGAAACCTATTTGTCCGACGACATGATTGCCAAGCGTGAGCGGGGTTGCCCGGTGGCGGCGCTGAGTACGGAAATGCCCAATCAGCCATCCATTGTGCTGGAGGCATCGCGCTCACTGGTGCGCAATCTGCACCGCCGTGTCATCCAGGTATTGCCCGGGCGTCACCCTGAAGAATCCGCCTGGACGGTGACCAGTACTTTGATCGGGGCGTTGCAACTGGCGCGCATCTTGGGCGACAACGATCAGGGCCGGGCCGTCTTGGCCGATACCCGGCGCGAGCTTCTGGCGCTATACGATACTTGAGCCCTGCCATGCCAGTCGTTTTGAACGCTTTTCAGCGGCAAAAAATATGATCAATATCATATGAAATCAGGTGGTCTGTGGGCATTAAGCGGCGCTCGCAGTGTCGACATCACCTGGCAACCGTAGGCACAAAAAGAGAGGTGAGCCGATGCAAGGTCAGCATAAACGTATCGTCGTGACGGGCATGGGCGTAGTGGGGCCGCTGGGGTGTGGCACTGAAGAGACGTGGCGTCGGCTGCTTTCCGGACAGTCCGGAATCGCCGCGCTGCCCCCCGAGTTTTCCGAAGGCGTGGCCAGTCGTGTGGGCGGGCGAGTGCCTTCACTGGCAGAAGACTCTGTCGCGGGCTTCGATCCTGAACGCGTGGTGGCGCCTAAAGATCGCAAGAAAATGGATCGCTTTATCGAGTTTGCCTTGGTGGCGGCTGAGGAGGCTTTGGCTCAGGCGAAATGGGCACCGCAAGAAGCCCCTGAGCGGGAGCGGACCGCCACGATCATTGCCACCGGTATTGGCGGTTTTGGTGCTATGGCTGAGTCGGTGCGCACGACCGATCAGCGCGGTCCCCGCCGTTTATCACCCTTCACCGTTCCGTCCTTTTTGGCCAACCTCGCAGCGGGACAGGTGTCGATACGTCATGGTTTTCAAGGGCCGCTCGGCGCACCGGTAACCGCCTGTGCCGCGGGTGTTCAGGCCATTGGGGATGCGGCGCGGCTGATCCGTTGCGGCGAAGCGGATGTTGCCTTGTGCGGAGGTGCCGAGGCAGCCATTCATTCTGTCAGCCTGGGTGGCTTTGCGGCTGCACGGGCCGTGTCGACCGCTTACAACGATCACCCGTCACAGGCTTCACGTCCCTTTGATCAGGATCGTGATGGCTTCGTGATGGGGGAAGGTGCCGGGCTGCTGGTGATTGAGTCACTGGATCATGCATTAGCCCGCGGTGCTCGTCCGCTGGCTGAGCTCGTGGGGTATGGCACCAGTGCAGATGCCTATCATCTGACGGCTGGTCCGGAGGATGGCAACGGTGCACGCCGTGCGATGGCGCAGGCATTGCGACAAGCCGAGCGGGAACCGGGCGATGTTCAGCATATCAATGCGCATGCGACGTCGACGCAAGTGGGCGATAAAAGCGAGCTGGCGGCGATACGAGCGTTGTTCGGTGATACCTCGCCGGTGGCAATCACTTCTACCAAGTCGGCGACGGGTCATCTGCTGGGTGCCGCCGGGGGGATTGAGGCCATCTTTACGGTGCTGGCGCTGCGTGATCAGGTCGTCCCGCCCACGCTGAATTTGGTGAATCCAGACGTTTTCGCCGCTGGACTCAATCTGGTCGGCTTTAAGGCTAGGCCTATGCCAATGGAGTATGCGATATCCAATGGTTTTGGGTTTGGCGGCGTCAACGCCAGCGTGCTGTTTCGCCGCTGGGAACCTCAGGCTTAAAGGGATTGCTCGATATCGATTCAATCGATTTTAACGGCCAATAATATGACGATCATCATATCAATAAAGCGCGTTAGCGCAGGAGATAACCTATGAAACTCGACGGTGCTGTAGTTCTTATCACAGGGGCCAATCGTGGCCTGGGTCTGGAATTCTCCCGACAGTTGCTGGCTCGTGGTGCCGCGAAAGTGTATGCGGCGGCCCGCGATCCGGCCTCGGTGACGTTACCCGGTGTTGTGCCGGTCCAGCTCGATGTAACCGACGCAGCAGAAATTGCCAAGGCCGCCAGCCTCTGCGCTGATGTCACTCTGGTCATCAACAACGCTGGCATTGCACGACTGAGTGGCTTTCTTACCGATGATTCAGAACCCCTGCTGCGCGAGCAACTGGACACCAACCTGTTCGGCATGCTGAACCTGAGCCGTGCCTTCGCGGGCATCCTGGGCCGCAATGGCGGCGGCGCGTTGCTGAACATCTTGTCCATTCTGAGCTGGATCAATACGCCGTCACTGGCCGGCTATGGCGTCAGTAAGGCTGCGGCCTGGGCGTTGACCAATGGCCTGCGGCATGAGTTGCGCGCTCAGGGAACACAGGTGCTTGGCTTCCATGCCGGCTTTATCGACACGGATCTCACTCGAGGTTTCGATGTACCGAAAGTGACACCGGAAGAGGTTGTGCGGCTCGCGCTGGATGCTTTAGAGGCGGGCGCGGAAGAGGTGGCGGTCGATGAGCCAACGCGTCAGGTCAAACAAGGTTTGTCACAGGGTGTTTATCTCAAAGACGTCGCCGCGGGCTAACAGGAGTACCAATGAACGAATCGCTGCAGGAACTGGGTGTTACCCCTTCGCTACCGGACGATTGCAAAACCGGAGTACCCGACCGGCCCGTTGCGCCACAGCTGACCGCGTCGCTGCTTTTCCTGCTGTCTGGTCTGGCGGCGTTGGGCGCGTTGTCGACCAATATCATCTTGCCTGCGTTCCCGGACATGGGCAGTGCGCTGGGGGTCTCGACCCGGCATCTGAGTGTCACCCTCAGCAGCTTTTTTGTGGCCTTTGCCTTCGGGCAGCTGCTGGTCGGCCCTTTATCTGACCATGTCGGCCGAAAATGGTTGGTATTGGGTGGATTGGGTGTCTTCCTGGTTGGCAGTTTGCTGAGTGCGATGGCCACCGATCTGTCGCTGTTGGTGGTCGGCCGCATCGTTCAGGCATTGGGCGTGTGTGCGGCGGCCGTGCTGTCGCGGGCCATTGCTCGTGATCTTTTCGACGGCGACCCATTGGCACGCGCGTTGTCGTTGATCATGGTGGCGATGGCGGCGGCGCCGGGTTTTTCACCGCTGCTTGGTAGCGGGCTCAATAGCCTGGTTGGCTGGCGGGGAATGTTTGTCCTGGTCGGTTTGCTGAGTCTGGTGTTTGCAGTGTTCTATGCCGTCAGTCTGGGGGAAACGCATCCGCCGGGCCGGCGCTCGGCGGTATCGGCCAGCAGTATTTTCCGCGGCTATGTTCTGCTTCTGCGTGATCGCCGGTTTATCGTGCCGGCGGCGTCGGTCAGTCTTATCCTGAGTGGGCTCTACGCTTTTTTCGCCGCCACACCGGCTATCTTGATGGATGGGTTTGGTTTTTCAGCGCTGGGCCTGGGGTTGTTTTTTGCGGCAACGGTCTTCGTTGTATTCGGCGCCGGTCTTATGGCCCCGCGCTTTGCTCATCGTTGGGGGGCCAAAGCAGTAGCACTGGCTGGCATTGTCATCGCTGTTGCCGGCAGTGTTCTGTTGTTGGTCGGTGCGCCGCAGCCGGTCTTTTTCTCTGTATCGCTGGCGATATTTCTGTTTGGGATGGGCTTGGTGAATCCTCTGGGAACCGCCATCACGCTGCAACCCTTCGGCGCTCAGGCTGGCAGTGCATCGGCTCTGCTCGGGTTTCTGCAAATGGGCTGTGCGGCCATCACCATCAGTCTTATTGGCATACTTGATCTTGCCGCCTACGGCGCACTGGCCGTTATCTTGTCGGTTTGTACGGTGCTGGCATTGGTTGCTTTTGCTGTCGGTATGCGACCATAACACTAATCTTGGGGCGGTCGTGCAGGCCGCTTTTGATGCCAGGCACGAGTGGTGGATCGGGTCGGTGTACCGGATCAGCAGGCCGGCGCAGGATGCCAATAAAAAAGGTGAGGCACGAATGTGCCCCGTCCATCGCGGTCGGCGGCGCTTCAACTGCAACGCTGACCACCTCTTTGCACGTTGTATAAATCGGCTGTTTTACCGCTCCCTCGATACTGCCTTCGAACCCGCTTTGCCACCATTCAACCCGACATCACCCGGCCGCAGCAGGCCTGCAATCATCCGGCTTGTTGTGCGCTGCGGATGTCGGCAACAAAGCCTTTGATGGTGAATCCTTCGGGCATCTGGTCAATCAGCACGATATCGGAAATGGCGTTATTGGTTCGCAACGGCAGGATGGCTTGATAGTCGGCTGACTGGTACCAGTCGTTCGCCGCTTTGCGGCTGGGAAATTCCATCAGCACGACAGAACCCGGCCAGCTGCCTTCAACAACATCAGCCGGGCCCTGGGCCAGCCATTTACCGCCAAAGGGTGCAACGGTCGCTTCAACCTGTTCCAGATAAGACAAGCCCGCCTCGTTGGGGACGTCGTTCGGTATACGCAGGTGGTTAATCAGATAGGTTTTCATCCTGTTTCTCCTGAAAATTCAAAGGGAATATCAGTTGATCGCCAGACTGACTGGGCGCCTTATTCATGATCATCATCATGTTTGCGTATTTATGATAGTCATCATATATTTGGGGTGTCAAGAAACTCCGCTGCATTTCGGAGTCGTCAGTAAAACGAGGAGTCAGCATGAGGTATTCACGCAGCGAGACCGCAGCCAAGCATGAAAAAATTCTGCAGGCTGCCGCCCGGATGTTCCGTGAACAGGGCTTTGGCAGTGTCAGTGTTGCGCAAATCATGCAGTCAGCAGGGATGACGCATGGTGCTTTCTATGCGCATTTCAGTTCCAAGGATGCGTTGGCCGCTGAAGCGGTGGGTCACGCCATGGCGCAGTTGGATGAGCAACGCCAGGCGCCGCTGGACCAGTCTGATCCGCTGGCTGCCTTTTCTGAGAGCTACCTGACGGCGCAGCATCGTGATGACCCCGGTAACGGGTGCGCTATAGCGGCGCTGGGTCCGTCGATTGCTCGCAATCCAAAGATCGCCGGCCCGTTTACCGAGCAGATACAGCAGTCTCTTGCGCGGCTGGCACCGCACATCGATGGCGTTACTGCTGAGCAAGGGCGACGTCAGGCCATCCATACCTTGTCGACGGCGGTCGGCGCTATGATCATAGCGCGCGCGGTTTCAGATCCGGCCTTGTCCGATGAAATATTAGCCAGTGCGCGTGACAGCCTCAGCCAGGCTGGCTCAGAGTAATAACGTTGTCTTGTTTCGATCCGTCGACAGGCTGATTGGCGGATCGAGCATTCCGCCTCTGCGCTGGTGATCCTTGACCGGGCCGGTAAAAACACCCAACCTCAGACGCCCTCATACAGCCCACTGACTCATGCTGCAACTGATTAACCTCTCCGTAGCCGACCAACCCGCACTCAACCTCACCCTGACCCCTGGCCAAATCCTCGGTCTGTCGGGCCCATCCGGATCGGGCAAAACCCGCTTGCTGCGCGCACTGGCGGATTTGGACCCGCACTCGGGTGAGGTCGAATTGAACGGCCAGTCGCAGTCCGCATTCGCCGCTCACGACTGGCGTCGCCAGGTGATGCTGGTGCCGGCCGAAAGCCAGTGGTGGTTCGACAGTGTGGCCGAGCATTTTCCCAACCACACAGTGAACGATTGGCAACGGCTGGGTTTCAGCTCGGACCCGACGCGCTGGACCATCGACCGCTTATCCACCGGTGAAAAACAACGCTTGGCGCTGCTGCGTGCCTTGGCGTATCAGCCTGCGGTGCTGTTGCTGGACGAGCCGACCGCCAACCTGGATGAGCGCAGTCGCAACCGGGTGGAAGGTTGGTTGCTTGAGATCATTCGCGCGCAACAAAAGGTCGCCATCTGGGTCGCCCACGACGACGCCCAACTGGCGCGCGTGGCCGATGAGCGACTGATGCTGGGCGAAGCGTCGGAGGTGACGCCCGCATGAACGTTATCGAACTGAGTGTCTGGCAACTGAGCATCGCGGCTGCGTTGTTGCTGATGCTGGCGGCAACACTCTGGTTGGCGCGCCTTGGGTTGAGCCGCACGCTGCTGATTGCTGCTCTGCGGACAGCGGTGCAATTGACTCTGATCGGCCTGGTGTTGGAAGCGCTCTTTGCCGTTGGCGCTCTGGTGTGGGTGGCATTGCTGGCGCTGACCATGTTGATATTGGCCGGGCGCGAAGTCTGGGTGCGGCAACAGCGTCCGCTGGCGGGGAGTTGGGGTTTTGTGGTCGGCACCGTGTCGATGTTTATCTCGGCGTTCACGGTCACCATCCTGATGCTGACCGTTGTGGTACAACCGGACCCCTGGTATCAGCCGCAATACGCCATTCCGTTGCTGGGCATGTTTCTCGGCAACACCATGACCTCGGTAACGCTGGCGCTGGATCGGTTGACCGATTCAGCGTGGCGCCAGCGCGCCCTGATCGAAGCGCGTTTGATGCTTGGGGAAACGACGGATCAGGCGCTGGGCGATATTCGCCGCGCCGCCGTACGTTCGGGTTTGATTCCGGTCATCAACGCCATGGCTGCCGCCGGTGTGGTCAGTGTGCCAGGCATGATGACCGGTCAGATTCTTGCGGGCAGCCCGCCATCGCTGGCGGTCAAATATCAGATCATGATTATGTTCGGCATCACTATCGGTTCGGGCTTTGGTACTTTTGCGGCGGTTTTGCTGGCCAGTCGGCGATTGTTCGATAACCGCCAGCGGCTGCGTTTGGACCGATTGCGGCCGGCTCGGGCTTAGTCTTGATTGATGGGGTTTCTTTACCGGGCGGCCGGATGACCACAGACACCACTGTGGCCTCGCCAAGCAGGCGAACACGCATGTTCAGTACCGATTGCGTTGGCGTTTCAGCATTCAGCGTGACGAAAATCACTTCTTCGTCGATGGTCAATGGAAACCAGTCAGCGTTGTCACTGTAGCCGTGCAGCACACCCGTACTAACACTGAAGGATTTCGACAGCGCCCAGCGGTAGCCAGCGCTGTAGGAGCGGTCGCCGAATGAGTTAATAAAGGTGGCGGCTTCCCAGTACTTATAGCCGACGCCGAGCAATTGGTTGTCTTCCTGCAAACCCTTGGATACCCAATGATGAGTGGCGGCGCCCACTTCGAGCTCCAAGCCCTCAGCGCTCACGTTGCCAAGGCACGCTAAAGCCAAGCCGAACAGAATGTGTTTCATGGCCAGTCCCTCTGTCATCGCACTTTTGGCGAAGTCGATTTGGTCTGGCGACAGCACATCCTAGATAGCCCGACATACTCAGGTTGTCGGTTGGGTTGAGGGAAACTTGAGCTTTGGCTGACGGGGCGTTCAGTCGCTGGGTTGTTGCGCCGCCCAGTCCAGCAGTGCATCCAGCGCCGGACACAGCGATTGGCCCCAGTCGGTCAGGCAGTATTCCACCTTGGGCGGAACCTGATGGTGCACGATGCGCTGCACGATGCCGTCGTTTTCCAGTTGGCGCAGCTGTTGAATCAGCATTTTCTGGGAAATGCCATTGATGGCTTTTTCCAATTCGGAAAAGCGCAATACCTGACCGCCAAAGAGATGAAACAGAATGACCAGCTTCCAGCGGCCTTCGAGCATCTTTAAGGCTTTTTCGACGCCTTCGGCCGCGCTGTCCTGCGTATATTCTCGATTCTTACTCAATGGTCAGTACCTTACTTTTTTGTCGGTTCTTGTCATTTTATAGGGTGGATACCAGTATGGCGATCTCTATTGACAGGAGCAGAGAAAATGACCGTCCTCACTGATTTACCGGCCCCACTGGCCGATTATTTTGCCGCCGCCAACGCTGGCGATATCGAGGCTCAGGTGAGCCACTTCACCACAACGGCCAGAGTTAAAGATGAAGGCGAATGGCGTCAGGGGGCGACGGCCATTGCCGCCTGGGCGCGCGACAGCCGCGAACGTTATCAGCATCGCAGCACTCCGCTGACCGTCGACGGCCAGCCGCCGGTCGTTTTTGTCGACGCTCGGGTGGCAGGCAATTTCCCTGGCAGTCCAGTGGTATTGCGTTACCGTTTTGAGTTGGTCGATGGCTTGATTGATCGATTGGAGATTGTGGCGGCATGACGGAGACAAACAGGACGATGTCCGGCAAACGAGTATTGGTCACCGGCGGTACCCAGGGCGTGGGTGCGGTGCTGGTGGCACAGCTGCTTGCCCAGGGGGCTGAGGTGGTCACCACCGCCCGGCGCATGCCGCAGTCATTGCCTGACGAAGTGCATTTTATCGCCGCTGATTTAAGCACCGGCGCCGGTTGTGCAAGCGTTGCCGATTGGGTGCTGGAACAATGGGGACGACTGGATGTGTTGGTCCATCTGGTGGGTGGTTCCAATGCCCAGCCCGGCGGTTTTGCGGCACTGGATGACGCCAGTTGGCAGGCGGAACTGGCGCTGAATCTGTTGCCGGCAGTACGGCTCGACCGGGCGCTGGTGCCGACCATGCTGGCACAGGGTTCGGGCGTGGTGGTTCATGTCACCTCCATCCAGCGCGAATTGCCGCTGCCCGGTTCGACCACCGCGTACGCCGCCGCCAAGGCAGCGCTGTCGACCTACAGCAAGAGTGTGTCGAAGGAAGTGACGCCCAAGGGCGTGCGCGTGGTGCAGGTGTCGCCGGGTTGGATTGAAACCGATGGCGCGGTGCACCTGGTAGAGCGCACCGCTGCCGAAGCGGGGACCGACTATGCCGGTGGCCGCCAGATCATCATGGATGCACTGGGTGGCATTCCACTGGGTCGCCCGGCCCGGCCGGAGGAAGTGGCGCAGCTGATCCTGTTTCTGGTGTCCGATCAGGCCAGCGCCATTTCCGGTGCCGAGTTCCGCATCGACGGCGGCACCGTACCGACCGTCTAGTCAGGCTGGCGCTGCACTGCGTTTGGCCTGCGGATTAGGCAGATCCGTGATGGTGCCGCTGGCCATTTCGGCGGCCAGGCCGACGGTTTCGTGCAGCGTCGGGTGACCGTGAATGGTTAATGCCAGGTCTTCGGTGCTGGCGCCAAATTCCAGCGCCAGGGTCAGTTCGCCGAGCAGTTCGCCAGCGTGCGCGCCAACCAGGCCGGCACCGAGCAGGCGATCGCTGTCGGCGTCATAAATCAGCTTGGTGCGACCGGTACTTTGGCCGGACGCCAGGGCGCGGCCGCTGGCACTCCACGGGAAGGCGGCGGTGCGAATATTCAGGCCCTGTGCCTTGGCTTCTTTCTCGGTCAGTCCGGTCCAGGCGACTTCCGGGTGGGTGTAGGCGATGGATGGAATTGCCATAGGAGCAAAGCGTGCGGCTTCGCCGGCGGCGACTTCGGCGGCCACATGGCCCTGGTGGCTGGCTTTGTGCGCCAGCATCGGCTGGCCGACCAGATCACCGATGGCGAAAATGTGGCCGACGTTGGTGCGCAATTGCTCATCGACGGCGATAAAACCGCGCTCGTCGACCTTCACTCCGGCTTTGTCTGCTGCAATCAAATCGCCATTGGGGCGACGGCCGACGGCCACCAAAATGGCGTCGAAGTCGGCGCTTTCTAGCTTCTCCTGGGCAGCGTTGTCCTGAGCGTCCACCAGGGTGACGTTCAAGGCTGCCGCGCTGGCACTGACGCTGTCGAGGCGGGTTTTCAGCCGGATGTCGAAACGATCTTTGTTGTTACGTTGATACAGCCGCACCAGGTCGGCATCGGCCGCTGGAATCAACTGGTCGGCTGCTTCGACGATGGTGACGGCGCTGCCCAGCGCGCGATACACCGTGGCCATTTCCAGGCCGATGATGCCGCCGCCGATGACCAGCAGGCGTTTGGGAATCTCACTCAGTTTCAAGGCGTCGGTGGAGTCCCAGATGCGTTCATCTTTGGGCAGGAAGGGCAGTTCGACGACGCGCGATCCGACCGCCAGAATCAACTGTTCAAAACGCAGCAAGGACTCAGTGCCATCGGCGTGACTGAGGCGCAACTGCTGAGGGTCTTCAAACACAGCTGAAGCCTGAACAACGGTGACGCCGCGTTCTTTGGCCATGGCGCTGAGGTTAGTGGTCATGCGTTCGACGGTCTGGTCGCGATAGTTGTGTACCGCGCTCAGTTGCGGATGCTGGGCGCTAAAGCCAAGCGCTGCCAAGTGTTCATTTTCCTCCACCACACCGGCGATATGCAGCAAGGCCTTGGAGGGAATGCAGCCGACATTCAGACAGACGCCACCGAGGCGCTGGTAGCGCTCGACCAAGGTCACTTGCAAACCCAGATCGGCGGCTCGAAAGGCCGCAGAGTAACCACCCGGGCCACCGCCCAGAACCACCAATTGCGCTTGCGCTGTCTGTGTCATTACCGTTTTCCTCGTTTATCTATCTAGTGATAGGTAGATAAACTATAGTGACAGCACCTCAGGGCGTCAATAGACTACCGATCGCTAGGTCAGAAAACGGTTAAAACAATGAACGCTACTGCCGAACGCCTGCTGGAGCGGGCCGAGGAAACCATTCGCACGCGCGGCTATTCCGGCTTGAGTTTTCGCACCCTGGCCGATGACGTCGGCATCAAAAGCGCCAGCGTGCATTACCACTTCCCCACCAAGACGCACCTGGGTGTGGCGGTTGCCGGTCGCTACCAGGCGCGCTTTGCGCAGGCGCTGGAACAGATTGCCGCCAGTGGCATCACCGCTCAGGCGCAATTGCAGCGCTTTGTCGATATCTACGGCAGCGAACTGCGCGCGGGCAACAATCGCCTGACCATCTGCATGATGCTGGCCGCGGAAAAAGACAGCCTGCCGGACGAGGTGAATCGTTGCGTGACCGCCTTTTATCAGTTGAATCTCGATTGGTTACAGACCGTACTGCAGCACCTGGGCGAGGCACAGCCCGAGCAGCGGGCACGTCAGATTCTGGCCTTGTTGCAAGGCGCGGTGCTGGGCGCCAAAACGCTGACCAGCAGCGACTATTTCGATGCCGCAGAAACAGCGGTCATGCAACTGGTGGGCATCGTCACCGAACCGGCCTCGGACTAGGCCTGCATCTTGCTGCACTCATCTACCTGGCCGACCAGCCATGCAAAATACGAGGAGTCTGACGTCTTATGCGGGTGATGTTTGCCGCACCGGAAAACGCCTGGGGCGGAATTCTGGCGCGATTCCGTGCCGCCTTGCCGGAGGTGGAATTTGTCGCCACCGGCTTTAATCCGA
Organism: Saccharospirillum sp. HFRX-2; assembly: GCF_043196805.1. NCBI lineage: Bacteria > Pseudomonadati > Pseudomonadota > Gammaproteobacteria > Oceanospirillales > Saccharospirillaceae > Saccharospirillum > Saccharospirillum sp. HFRX-2. The sequence goes on along the minus strand of NZ_JBEBMU010000012.1, from coordinate 28,625 downwards.
CCAGCCTGGCCGGTTTCGAAGTGGTCATTCCCACCATGAGCGAGCTCAATGCTGCCCTGATTGAGGGCGCTGACCGCCTGCAATTGATCCAGCAGATGGGCGCTGGATTGGAAGGCGTTGATCTGGATGCTGCGCAACGCGCCTCGGTGGCTGTCGCCAATGTGCCCACCGCCGAGTCGGGCAATGCCGATTCGGTGTCTGAACTGGCCATCTATCTGCTTCTGGCGCTGCTGCGCCGTGCGCCGGAGCACGCCGCTACGCTGGCCGCTGGTTTGATGGGTCAGCCGACCGGCATCAGTCTGATCGGTCAGCGCGTGGGCCTGGTCGGCTTTGGCGCCATTGGTCAGGCTATCGCGCGGCGGCTGGCGCCGTTCGGCGTGCAACTGAGCGCCATCAAACGCACGCCCGATGCTGGGTTGGCCCAGGCTTTTGATCTGCACTGGTTGGGTGGCGCGGATGAGCTGCCGCGTCTGCTGGCGCAATCGGACATCGTCATTTTGGCCTTGCCCGACGACAGCGACAGCCATGGCCTGATCAACGCCGAACGACTGGCGCAGATGCCGGTTGGCAGCTATCTGATCAACGTCGGTCGCGGCGGACTGGTCGAGCGCGATGCGCTGTTTTCGGCGCTGCAATCGGGCCAGCTGGCTGGCGCCGGTCTCGATGTTTTCTGGCAGGAACCGCCGGATCCGAATGATCCCATCTTTCAACTGAATCTGGTCGCGTCACCGCATCTGGGTGGGCTGACCGATCGGTCAGTCACCGGTATCCTGAACGCCAGCGTCGCCAATATTCGTCGCCTGATGCACGGAGAAGCACTGCAGCACCGGGCGGTATAAAAGAGTCAAAACGAGGACAGTATGAGCCATTCCGATATCACCCTTTGGCAACAGGCCGAAGGCATCGCCAGCGGCCGCTTAGACCCGGTTGAACTGACCGAAACAGCGCTCGCCAAAGCCGCCGATTCGACGTCAGTCTTTATCAATATTCTCGCCGAACGGGCGCGCTTTGAAGCCCAGCAGGCGCGGGCGCGGCAACAGGCCGGCCAGCGGCTCAGCCCGATCGATGGTGTGCCCATCGCCTGGAAAGATCTGGTCGATATGAGCGGCACGGTGACTACGGCGGGCAGTCGCCTCTATCAGGTCCCGGCCGATCGCGATGCCGACGCCGTGCGGCTGGCGGGCCAGGCCGGGCTGGTATCGGTGGGCAAGGTGAATATGACCGAATTGGCCTATTCTGGTTTGGGGCTGAACCCGCATTACGGCACACCGACGTTGGATCGAGGCGGTCCTGCCCGCGTGCCCGGCGGGTCCAGCAGTGGTTCCGCCATGGCGGTGGCGCAGGGCGTCGTCACCGCCGCTGTTGGCTCAGATACCGCCGGTTCCTTGCGCATTCCGGCGGCCTTTAATGGTCTGGTTACTTACCGGCCGTCGATGCATCGTCCGGCCATGGGCGGTGTGCATCCCTTGTCGCGTTCCATGGATACGTTGGGTGTGCTGGCGCGCACTCTGACCGATGTAATGGCGGTGGACGACGCCATGCGCCTGGGCAAGGTGGAACATCGCCGTGCGGTCGACGCCAGCGATATCCGCGTCATTCTCGATACCGATGCACTGGCCGATCCGTTTATCAGCGAAGCGGTGCGCGCCAATCTGCTGGCCGCCGCTGAACGTTTCGACGCCGCTGGCATCCGGGTGATTCGCCGCCCGGTCGCCGCCATTCAAGACGCTTTGGCCGCCATCGCCAACGACGGCTGGCTGGGCGGCATGGAAGCTTACACCGAATACAAAGACCTGCTCGACAGCCGCCCCGCCAGCGACTTTGATCCGCGCGTGCGCGATCGCTTACTGACCATCAAAGACGCCACTCCCGATCGGGTTATTCGCTTGTATCGCGCCCGTGCCCGGTTGCAGGCGGAACTGGCTGAGCAACTCGACGGCGCCTTGTTGATTTCACCAACCGTCGCCAAGGTGGCACCGGAGCTCGCGCCGCTGGAAACCGATGATGCGCTCTATGCCAAGGTCAATCTGGAAGCCTTGCGGCTGACCATGGCGGCCAGTCTGTTAACCTGTCCGGCCATTGCCTTACCGACCGGAACGGACTGCCAGGGCCTGCCAACCTCGGTGCAGCTAACGGCCTTGCCGGGTGATGATGAACGGCTGATTCGCAGCGCTTTGACGCTGGAAAGTCTGGCTGCTGGTTAAGCGTTATCAATGCACTGACACCCTTGTTTCCGGCCGGTTTGGTCACATTATGAGCGCAGATTAGAGCTCTCAACGGAGACCCGAGATGGAGTTCAAAGATTATTATCGCGTGCTCGGGGTGTCGGATAGCGCCGATGCCGCCGAGATCAAAAAGGCCTATCGCAAACTGGCGCGGCAATATCATCCGGATGTCAGCAAGGCCGACAATGCCGAAGCGCGTTTTAAAGAAGTCGGCGAAGCCTACGAAGTGCTCGGCGACGCCAAACGGCGCGCCGAGTATGACCAATTGCGGCAGCTGCGCGCCGGTGGTGGTCGTGGCCAGTCGAGTCGCTTCAGCGACGCCGATTTTAACCGTCAGTTTGGTGATTTTTTCGAATCGGTCTTTGGTGGCATGAGTGGTGGCATGAGCGGCGGCATGGGTGGCCGTGGCGGTCGACAAAGCTGGCAGGCAGCGTTTGACCAACCCGGCCAGGATGTCACCCATCGCATTACCCTGAGCCTGGAAGACGCGGTCAACGGCGTTGAGCGTGAAATCCGTCTGCGCCTGCCGGACAGCGGCTGGCAGCCGGGTCAGTCGCGCACCCGCACGCTGAAAGTACGGGTACCGGCGGGTGTCTTGCCAGGACAACGCATTCGCCTGGCGGGCCAGGGCGGGCCGGGTGCTGGCAATGGTGCAGCGGGCGATCTCTATCTGGAAGTCGAACTGGCCGAACATGCGCGCTTTAGCGTTGACGGTCGCGACCTTCAGTTGATCCTGCCGATCACGCCCTGGGAAGCCGCCCTCGGTGCCAAAGTCATGGTGCCGACGCTGCAAGGCGCGGTGCGTTTGACCGTGCCCAAAGGCGCGACCTCCGGCAAAAAACTGCGTCTGAAAGGTCGTGGTCTGGGCAAAAACCCGAGCGGTGATCTGGTGGTTAAACTGGAACTGGCGGTGCCCGATAAACACTCAGCGGCGGCCGAACAACTGTACCGCGAACTCGGTCAGTTGCAGGGCGATTTCAACCCGCGGCGTAACCTCGAAGCCTCGCTGTAAGCGTCAATCGTCGCTGCTGATAACCCGGTTGCGTCCGGCGCGTTTGGCCTGATAGACGCGGGCGTCAGCCTGTTGCAGTGCGCCGGTGAAACCCTGGTTGCCAGTAAAGCTGGCAACGCCGGCGCTGAAGCGTAATTTGATTTCTTGGTCCTCGAGGTTAAAGGTCCGGTCGGCCAGCAGCTCACGCAACTGGTCGACCACTTCGGTCGCCTGTTGCAAGTTAAGCTGCTCAAAAATCACCACAAATTCCTCGCCGCCCCAACGACAGACAATGTCGTGCTGCTTCAGATTATTGCGCAATACTTTGGCCACGGTCGCCAGCGCCATATCGCCAATGGCATGGCCGTATTGATCGTTGATCTGTTTGAAATGATCGATATCGATCAACGCCACCGCAGCCGGTTGATAGGGATCGGTCCACAGGCTCAGACTGCGTTCCAGGCCGGCGCGATTGACCAGGGTGGTCAGCGGATCGGTCAGCGAATTGCGTTGATGTTTTTCCACCGTCAGCTTGATGGCGACATAGGACTGCAAGTGAATCCACTCGGCAATCAGCAACAGCAAGACTAAAAACGCCGAGGCAATCAACAACCGCACCTGACTGGAAACCGGGTATTGATAAGCAAAGTCCGGTTGCATCACCTGCACAGCAACCATCAACAGCAGATAACTGATCCCCAGCACAGCGCCAAAGCGCAAACCGGCGAGCATGATCATCAATACCAGCAGGCCGAACGCAAAGTAAATGCCGGTGCCAGCATAGCCACCACTGATCATCAGATAGGCGGTAAAGACCCAGAGCAATAATGACAGCACACGGCTGACCTGCCGGGTTTGCTGGTGCCGATGGGCGCGCAGCACCAGATAAACGGTGAGCGCAATCATGACCGCGAGAATGATCGCGTTCTGCCAGCGGCCGTGCTGCACAGACACCACCAGCATCGGCGCCATGACCAGGTTGCCGGTGATGACAAAAAAACGCATCAGCAGCAGCTTGCGCTGCAGTTCGATCTCTTCGGGAGTATTACCTAGGAACAAAAGCGGCTGTCCTTTTTCACGCGCCTAACGGCAGGATAGTCGTTGAACACCGATCGTGCGCATTAAGGCGACGTCGGGGCTCTGTCTTCCAGAGCGACAAACCAATAGCGGCGGCGCCACAGCAGGGCGGTCAGCGCCAAAGCCGACAACGAAAAGACCAGCAGCGTCCAACCGAAACCCAGCCTTTCAGCCACCGCACCCATAGCGAAAGCGCCTATGGATGGTGCGCCCAGACTGACCATCGACCAGATGCTCAGCACCCGGCCGCGATAGGCATCATCGACCGTCAACTGCACCAGCGCCTGGCTGCCGGTACCGATTATGGTCATAAACAGGCTCGACAATAAAATGACCGGCACCATGGCACGCAGGCCATGCAAGGTAATAACCGGCAGCAACACCAGAGCACTGAGGCACAGAGCGGCATAGACCAGCTTGCTGATGCGGCCGGGATTGCCGCTTTGGCGCGACGTCACCCAGCCACCGAGAATGGAACCGGCGCCGGCACTGGCGGTCAGGGTGGCCAGTGCGCTGGGCGTGCCACCGGCCAGATGACCGGAAATCGCCGGCAGCAACTCGGTGACCGAACGACCGAGCAGACCGTTAACCAGCGTCATCGCCAGAATCAGTCGGATCATCGGCGTGGCGGCGATAAAACCGAAGCCGGCGCGCAGGTCGGTCAATAACGACGCCGGTTGTGAGCGTTTGGCGGCCGCCGCATGGGGCAGGCGCAGCAGCAAGATCGCCGTGGTAACAAACAGCGCTGTTGCCAGCGCAAACACCCAAAACGGACTGCTTACGGTCAGCAAAGCCGCCGCTAATGCCGGCCCGATAATGCGCGAGGTGTTGAAGACGATGGCCGAATAACCGATGCCGCTGGGCAACAGGTTGCGCGGCAGAAGGCGCGGCATCAATGCCAGCCGCATCGGCTGGTGCGCGGCGGTCACGCTGCCAAACGCCAGGGCAAACAGCAACAGCGGCTCAATGCCTAAGCGGTCGAGAGCAAACAGCAAGGTGATGGCTATGGCGATAACCGAGTTACAGACCGCCGTCGTGACGATGCCATTGCGGGTATCGATGCGATCGGAGACCACACCAAAGAGCGGCGAGAACACAAAGGTCGGCACCAATAGCAGCGCACTGACCGTGCCCACCCAAAAGGCGGATTCAGTGAGATTCCAGGCGCTCCAGCCGATCATAAAACGCACGATCCAGGTGCCTAGGGTGGCAAAGCAGGAAGCCAGAAAGTAGGGACGGAAAACCGGTTCACTGAACGCAGATTGATGAGAGCGGGACTTGAATAGAGATGGAGACGACATGCGCGACCTTTGCAAACAGAGGCGGCAATGCTAGGTGCTTGGCCGGGGAAAGGCCAGTTGATTGAGGCTATTGAATACGGGAGACGCTTAACGGGAGGCGGGAGACGCTGGCTAGTTAGCGTCTCCCGTTAGGCGTCTCCCGACAACGACAAATGACTGGTATCGGGCGGCTTGGGCGTATCGTCATCGCGGCCTTGCTGCAGCGGAGCCGGGCTGTCGGACAGCGACAGCGACGACACATTGACCTGAACAACCTCGGCCGGTTGCTGCCGCTGCGTCAATTCAGTGCCGGCTTGCGCCAGGCTGAGCGTAGAGGTATCCACCACAACCGGTTCAGCGCTGTCCGGCGCATCGATCACCGGTGGTTCAGCGCCTGCCGGCACCACAATCAAGGTCGCGCCGATTGCCTTCATAGCGGCTTGATAGCGCGGCACCGTGACCTCGGCTACCTGCAGTTTGATGACCTCGGCATGGCCGGTGAAATAGCGGGCGATGCGCCCGGCATCGGTCTTGAACAGGGTGGCCATATCGCGGCGTACCTCTGCTTCGCTGAAGCCTTCCAGACACTCGCCGGCGTAATAAAGATCAAAATAGAAAGTGCTCATCAGCTTTCCAGACGCAAATGGTTCAGTTTCAGATCGGCCTTGGGAAAGGCGATGCACGGCAGTATCCAGCCATCGGCCTGCTGGCCTCCATTCAAACCATGCGGATGACGACCGCGATAATCCACCGCACCGGACATCAGCCGGCAGCGACAGATGCCGCAAGCGCCGTTGTCGCAGGCTTTGCGCAGCACCAGGCCCTGCTCGGCCAGACTGTCATAGAGGGTCTGCTCAGTGTCGCCGCTGAGGTGATCCTGAGGCGTTTGCAGCAAACGGATGTCGATGGTGCTCATGGCAGTACCGATACGGCGTGGTTGGCTTGGTCTGGGGCTCGATGCTACCGCGATGCCCGCTCCGGTTACAACGACTGTTCAAACGACCTGTTCATTAGCTGGCTTCGACTAATTGTCTACAAAATAAGGTTGTAATAGCGATATCAATGTCTTTTAATCGCGCCAACTTAAATATTGTAGACAATTCATGGAAGCACGCACCCAGACCGACCGCATCTACCAGCAATTGCTCGATGCCATCATTCAGGGCGAGATCGCGCCGCTGAGCCGGCTGCGCGAATCCGGTCTGGCGCGCGATCTGGGCATCAGCCGCGGGCCGTTGCGCGAAGCCTTGGGTCGCCTGGAAAGCCGCAAACTGGTGCGCAAGGTGCCGCATGTCGGTGCTCAGGTGGTCGGCTTCGACCGGGCCGAATTGATCGAGCTGTACCAGATCCGCGAAAACCTCGAATCGCTCGCCTGTGAGCTCGCCGCCGAGCTGATGAGCGAGGCCGAGCTGGACGAACTCGGTGCCGTGCTTGAACGCCACGCCCGCTACCTGGACGACCAGGACGGTCAGTTCTACATTCAGCAGGACGGTGACCTCGACTTTCATTTCAAGATCATTCAGGCCAGTGGTAACCGCTGGCTGATCAGCCTGCTGTGCGACGAGCTGTACCAGCGGGTGCGCATGTTCCGTTATCAATCCGCCAACCAGCGCCGGCGACCGCGCCAGGCGTTGGAGGAGCATCAGCGCATCTATGAGGCTTTGCGCCAGCGCGACGGTGAACTCGCCGCGCTGCTGATGAAACGCCATATCCGCTCGGCCCGGGCGGTACTTGAGCAACTGACCGAGGAGGCTCCCCAATGAGCGCCGGAAACCGTTTTCGCCAGGCTTTAGCCAACCACCAACCGCTGTCGATTGTCGGCGCCGTTAACGCCTACAGCGCCATGCTGGCGCAGCGTGCCGGGCATCAGGCTATTTATCTGTCCGGCGGCGGCGTAGCCAATGCGTCTTTTGGTTTGCCCGACCTGGGTGTCACCACTCTGAACGACGTTGCCGAAGACGCGCGCCGCATTACCGCCGCTTGTGACTTACCGCTGTTGGTCGATATCGACACTGGTTTCGGCGGCGCTTTTTCCATCGCCCGTTGCATCGCGGAAATGGAACGCGCCGGCGTGGCGGCGATTCATATCGAAGACCAGGTGCCGCAAAAACGTTGCGGCCATCGCCCGAATAAAGAAATCGTCTCCAGCGCCGAAATGGTCGACCGCGTTAAAGCCTGCGTCGATGCCCGCAAAGACGCTGACTTCTTTGTGATGGCCCGTACCGATGCCTTCGCCCAGGAAGGTTTGCAGGCCGCGCTCGACCGCGCCCGCGCCTGTGTCGAAGCCGGCGCCGACGGCATCTTCGCCGAAGCGGTACACACGCTCGACGATTACCGCGCCTTCACCGAGGCGCTCGACGTGCCGGTGCTGGCCAACATCACCGAGTTCGGCAAGACGCCGTTGTTTAACCAAAGCGAGCTGGCCGAGGTCGGCGTGGCCATGGTGCTCTATCCGTTAAGCGCGTTTCGCGCCATGAGTCAGGCGGCTTTGATGGTGTATCAAAGTATTGCTGACAACGGCGATCAGAAAGCCGTGGTTGAGCGGATGCAAACGCGCGAAGAATTGTATGACGTCCTGGGGTATCACGATTACGAAGCCAAGTTGGATGCGTTGTTTAGTGGGAAATAGCGCTGTTCTGGTTTTCGATGCACGTTAACGCAGCCACTACCGGCGCTAGGTCAGGAATGTCGGGAACTCTGATGCGGGGTGTCTGAGGCAGGGATGCCGAAGCCAAGACTACAGGGATGTATTTACGTCGTCCCCGCATCAGAGTTCCCGGCAGGCCTGGCCCAAACCACAGAAGTAATAAACACCTAAAAGAATAAAAACCAAAAACAGGAGGCCAAGATGGTGGACAAAAAATTAGGCGGTGCTGGCTTGCGAGGCCAGGTCGCCGGCGAAACCAAATTGTGTACTGTGGGTCAGGAAGGCAGCGGCTTAACCTACCTCGGTTACGACATACAATCGCTCGCCGACGGCGCCGATTTCGAAGAAGTCGCCTATCTGCTACAGCATGGCGAACTGCCCAGTCGCACCGAACTCGACGATTATCTCGACCGTCTGGCCACCAAACGCGAATTACCTCAAGCCTTACTGGAAACGCTGGAACGCATTCCCGCTTCAGCGCATCCAATGGATGTGATGCGCACCGGCTGTTCGATGCTCGGTGTGCTCGAACCGGAAGCGAATTTTGCCGATCAGGACGCCGCCATCGAACGGATGTTGGCGGCTTTTCCTGGCATTATTTGTTATTGGTTTCATTTCAGTCACAGCGGCAAACGCATCGACACCGACAGCGGCGCCGAAAGCATTGCCGAACATTTTTTAACGCTGCTGCATCAGAAGGCGCCGCCGCTGGATCACATTAAAGTAATGCATGCTTCGCTGATTCTTTATGCCGAACACGAATTCAACGCCTCGACCTTTGCGGCGCGTGTTGCGGCCAGCACATTGACCGATATTTACAGCGCGGTCACTGGCGCCATCGGCACCTTGCGCGGCCCTTTGCACGGCGGTGCCAACGAAGCCGCCATGGCGATGATCGATGGTTTTAAAGACCCGGACGACGCCGAACAACAATTGCTTGGTATGTTGGCGCGCAAAGACAAAATCATGGGCTTCGGTCACGCCGTTTATCGCACCAGCGATCCGCGCAACGCCATCATTAAAAAATGGGCAAAAAGGCTCGCCGATGCCGACGGCAACAGTCGCCTTTACGACATTGCCGAACGTTGCGAAGCCGTGATGTGGCGCGAAAAAGAACTTTTCCCTAATGCTGATTTTTTTCACGCCCCGGCCTACCACAGCCTGGGTATTCCAACGCCGCTGTTCACGCCGATTTTCGTCATGGCGCGCACCACCGGCTGGACCGCACACATTAAAGAGCAGCGCTCGAACAACCGCATTATCCGACCGAGCGCTGACTACGTCGGGCCGGAAATTAGGGAATTTACTCCGCTGGAGCGGAGGTGAATTCGCTGGACGCTAAACGGGAAACGGGAGACGCAAGATAGCGGCGACGGTTTTGCTCTTAGCTAATCGGCGTCTCCCGTCTCCCTGGTGCGCAGCACCCAAGCGTCTCCCATCAACAACAACCACAGGACCCAATACACCCCATGTCTTCAAACGTTGATACAAACAACCGTCCGGATTACGACCGCGTTCTTCAGGCCATCGCCGATTACGTACTCGACTACGACATCACCAGCGCGGAAGCCTGGGACACCGCCCGCAACTGTTTGATGGACACCCTCGGCTGCGGTTTGCTGGCGTTGCGCTTTCCCGAATGCACCAAGCATTTAGGCCCGATTGTTGAAGGGACCGTCGTGCCCCACGGCGCGCGCGTACCGGGTACGCAACTGCGGCTCGACCCGGTGAAAGCCGCCTGGGACATCGGCGCCATCGTGCGCTGGCTCGATTACAACGACACCTGGCTGGCGGCCGAGTGGGGCCACCCGTCCGACAATCTGGGTGGCATTCTGGCCGTGGCCGATCATCTGTCGCAGCAAAAGGTCGCCCGTGGCGAAGCACCACTGACCATGGACGCCGTGCTCGAAGCCATGATCAAGGCGCACGAAATTCAGGGCGTGCTGGCGCTGGAAAATTCCTTTAACCGCGTCGGTCTCGATCACGTTGTGTTGGTGAAAGTTGCGTCCACTGCCGTGGTCGGCAAACTGCTGGGCGCAACGCGGGAACAATTGTTGAGCGCCTTGTCACACGCCTGGGTCGATGGCCAGGCATTGCGCACTTACCGTCATGCGCCCAACGCCGGTTCGCGCAAAAGCTGGGCGGCGGGTGATGCCACCAGCAGAGCAGTGCGTTTGGTCGACATCGCACTGCGCGGCGAGATGGGCATTCCTGGCGCACTGAGCGCGCCGCAATGGGGTTTTTATGATGTGCTGTTCAGCAAGACCAACAAAGATCAGCAGGTAAAACCGGAAGCCGATCGGCAGTTTAAATTCCAGCGCGATTACGGCAGCTATGTGATGGAAAACGTGCTGTTTAAAATCAGTTTCCCGGCGGAATTCCATGCGCAAACGGCAGCCGAAGCCGCGGTGACTTTGCATCCGCAAGTGAAAGACCGCCTCGATGAAATCGATCATATTGTTATCACTACGCACGAATCGGCAATCCGCATTATTTCCAAAGTCGGACCCTTGGCCAACGCCGCCGACCGCGACCATTGTTTGCAATATATGACCGCCGTGCCGCTGCTGTTTGGCAACTTAGTAGCCGAACATTACGAAGATGATTTTCATGCCGCTCACCCGGAAATCGATCGGTTGCGCGATAAGATGGAAATCGTCGAAGACCAACGCTACAGCGCCGAATATCACGAGGCTGACAAACGTTCTATTGCCAATGCCATCCAGGTATTTTTCACCGATGGCAGTTCAACGCAGCAAGTCGCGGTGGAATATCCGATCGGTCATCGCCGTCGTCGTGAGCAGGGCATTCCGTTATTGGAGCAAAAATTCCGCGCCAATCTGGCGACACGTTTTCCGGCAGGACGGGTGCAGCAGATTTTCGAATTATGCACCGACGCCGACCGGTTGAAGCAGACACCGGTGCATCAGTTTATGGATCAATGGGTGATCTGATCTTTTTAACGCGGGCGGCCGTATCAAGTCCCTTCATCCTTGATGCGGTTCGCCATGCGTTTTTCTTTGTTAAGTCTCGTCCTTGCAACACTGGTGCTGTCGGGCTGTGGTCTGCCGGCGCTGAATTTAATCACGCCACACAGCGGTTATGAGCGCGAGCAAGACCTCGCTTATGGCCCGCTGCCACGCCAAAGAGTCGATATTTATCATCCCACCGAAGCCCGCGCCGAGGCTCCCATGCTAGTGTTTTTTTATGGCGGCGGCTGGAACAGTGGCGACAAAAATGCCTATCGCTTTGTTGGTCAGGCGCTGGCTGAAGCCGGTTATGAAGTCGCCATTCCCGATTACCGGCTGTACCCGGACGTGAGTTTTCCTGACTTTGTCGAAGATGGCGCTGCTGCGGTGGCCTGGTTGGAAAAACGCCTTGGTGATGATCGCGACCTCGTTTTGATTGGCCATTCGGCCGGCGCTCATATTGTTGCTTTGTTGGCCATGGATGAGCGTTATGCGCAGGCAGCTGGTTTTGATCGCCAGCGGCTGAAAAGCTGGGTCGGGTTGTCCGGCCCTTATGATTTTTTGCCGTTGACCGATTCGCTCTACATCAACATCTTTGGCGCCGCCGATGGCATTCCCGACACTCAGCCGATTACCTTTGCCAGCGCCGATGATCCGCCGGCGTTATTGATTTATGGCAATGACGATGAGGTGGTGGGCGCGCGCAGTATTGATCAGTTAACGGCGCGTTTACTGGCCGAGAATGTGCCGGTTGTCTGGCATCGATACGATGGCGTCAGCCATACCGACACGGTGGCGAGTTTTTCGGTTCGGCTGCGGGATCGTTCGCCGGCCTTTGCCGATACGCTGGAGTTTTTGGCGACTCAGTAGCCGGTCAATTCCAGGTAGCCGACGCCATCCGGCGTGCCGCCGTTTTGAGCGCGCGCGACCACGGGGCCTTCCCAATAGGGAAACAGCGTCGCCAGCCAACTGCTCGGTCGCGGCGCATGGATGCGCCAGCTTTGATTGCGCTGCGGCAAGCTCAGTGTCCAGTTCAGTGGCAGGCTTTTTTGCTCGCCGTTTTGCAGGTTTAAGGTGGTGAGGTTGTCGGCGCTCAGTTCGATGGCATCGCGCTCGAGTGCGCGCGACTGGCCGTTGGCGTCGATCCAGGTGCCGCTGAGCCAGGGTTCGCCGTTGTCGTTACGCAACTGGTACACCATCAGGGCGCTGCCGTCGTCGAAATGCAGCGAGAACCAATCCCAGCCGGGTTGATTCGGCGCCAGCGGTTGCGAACTCCATTCGCGATCGAGCCAGCCGGGACCGCTGACGGTAAGCCTTTCTCCGTCGATGGTCAGTTCACCTTCGATCTGAATATGTGGCTGGCTGTAGTAATGGCTGGCCTGACCGAGGTCGGATTTCTGGTGGTAACCGGCGTCGCCTTGCAGTACCCAGGGTGTGTTTGAATTCAGCATTAACGTCAGGTCGATATTGTCGAACGACACTGCCAACGTACCGGGAAATAAAGCAGCGCCGGTGCCGGTCCATTGCCAGTCATCGAGCCAGGCGTTGAAGTCGCCTTGGTCATTGAGCGCCACTCCAGCCTGACCAATGCCGCCGCGCGCAAAGCGTTCGGCGTAGCGGTGACCGTCGGGCGTCGACAGCGCCGCGTGCGCCATCCATACCTGTTTGCTGGCCCAGCCGCCGGGGTCTTCATTGGGTGTCAGTGCCTGGCGAAACAGCGTCCATTGCAGGCCCCAGCTTGCGCCATTTTGATCGGTCAGGTTGGCGGTTAAATACCACCATTCGATGCGGAAATCCGGGTGGGGCAGATGGTCGGCCGGAAACTCGATGGACGGGTTCGGGACGGCGCGCTGGTAACCGGTCGGGTCGGCGCGCAGCAGTTGGTAGTCGTCGGCAAACACAGAGGTGGTGAGTGCGATGATGAGCAAAGCGGCGAATCTCATGCGTCGTCTTCCCCCAGTTGTTTGAGCGCTTGCGGCAAGCGCCGCCGCACCTGCCACAGGCTGATCAGCAACGTGATGGCGAGCACCGCCGTGGTCAACGCAGCCAGCCGCAGCGCCGGTGGCCATTGCCATTGCAGCGGCATGGTCCAGCCGAAGGCGAGGACATTCAGATCGTGCACCAGCAGCGACGACAGCAAGGCACCCAGCGGCAGTGCAGCGAGCCCGGTCAACGCCACCAATAAAGCCAGCGGCAGCGCAACGATTAACAGCCATTCGCAGTGGCGCAGGCCTAAAGCGCGCCAATGCGCATAATGCGCCAGTCGCTGTTGATGCAGCGCCAGCAGCGCCGCTAATAAGGCGATGCCGGCGACGCTCAGCGTCAGACCATTCATGGCGGTGGTGATGGCGAAGGTGCGGTCGAAAATACGCAGCGACACGCGTTTGATGGTGTTCTGGTTGAGCCAGTCACCTGCTTGGGCACCGGCGGCGAGCAGGGCGCTTTCGGCCTGTTGCTCGGCATCGGGCGCATCGCTCAGCCACAGCGCCAAGCCTTCGGGCGAGGCGTTGGGCCAGAGTTGTTCGACCGTGGCGTAGGGCAGATAAAACTGAAAATAGGGGCTGCCGTAGTCGTGAAAGAAACCGGCGATGCGGAAGTTTTGTGTGCCTTGAGCGGTGTCGAGTTCGACGTTGTCGCCCAACGCTAATCCGGCTAAATGATGGGTTTGTTCATTAGCGAGAATCCACTGACTGCTGCCCTTGAACCAGTCGCTCAGATGGTCGTTGGCGTCGGCCAGTGGCAGGGCGCGGCTGTCGGGTGCATCGGTGTTCAGGCCGCGAATCAAGGTTGGCCGCCCGCCCCAGCGAACCTGAGTGCCGTTGCGTTGATGGCTGGCAATCAGCCAGGGCGCTTGGCCGTTAGCGGTGAAATCGTCCAGCCGCAGGCTGTCGTCCTGAATATAGAGATCCGCCGCCAGGCGTTGGTCGAGCCAGGCGGTCAGCGCCGAGCGGAACGAGCCGACCAGAGTTTCCACGCCGAGGTTGGCGGTCAGCGCCAGCAGCAGCGCCATCATGGCGACGCGTACCTGCGGCAGTTGTGCCCAGGCATCGCTGAACGCCCAGCGCAGTTTCCAGGCGTGTTCTGGGAGTGCACTTTCAATCAATCGCAAGGCTCCCGCCAGCCACATTGGCAGTACAAAGGCAGCGGCGAACAGCGACAGGCCGAGCACGACAAAGCCTTGCGTCACGGTGGTCATTTGACCGTGCAGGATGACCGCCGCCACGGCCAGAACCAGACCGAACAGCGCCAGCCAGCGCCGGGCCTGGCTGTCTGCGGCCCAGTCGTCACTGGCCGAGCGCGCCTGGCGAATGTTCTGCCGCGCCTCGCGCCACAGCGGCCAGGCCAGAGCCAGCAGTAAACCGGCCAGCGTAATGCCCCAGGCCAGCAGGATGCGCGCCCAGCCCAGTTGAATATCGGCGCCGACGACAGCGCCATAGAGGCTTTGCAGGCTGGAGGCGACCGGCGGCAGCAGCAGTGTTGCCAGAGCTTTGCCGACCACCAAACCACCCAGCGTACCGATGACACTCCAGACCAGCGCTTCGAGCAATACCGCCACACTGAGCAACCGACTGGAAGCACCCAGTTCGCGCAGCGTATGCAGCGTGGGCCGGCGCAGATGCAGCGCAAAGCGCACGGCGTTAAAGACGATAAAGAGGCCGACGGCGAACGCCAGCAGACTCATGGCTGTTAAGTGCGAATGCAGGCTGGCGGTGAGCTGGGTGAGGTCGAGCCGCTGGCGATTATCGACCAGTTGCAGTTCGCTGGGCAGGGCAGTGCTAAGACGGTCGGCCTCGCGGCTGCTGGGTTCGCCCACACCGAGATAGCTGAAGTGGTCGCGCTGCAAGACGGTAAGCGCGGCCCCGATGTCCATAAAGATGCGCCGGCCTTGCTGTGGCTGTTGTTGCAGCGCCGCCGGTGGCAGTTGGCGGCCATCGTCGAGTTGCAGACGGTCGCCAGCGCGCACGCCGAAATCGGCCGCCAAATCGGGCGGGTACCAAGCCTGAAACGGCGGCTGAATCAGGCTCGGCCAGTCGCCGCCGCTGGCGCCGAGCGGCGATTCGGAACGCGGCAACGCCAGCAAATCAGTGGCGATCAGCCACAGTGGTTCGTCTCCCGCCGCCAGTCGGGTTTCCAGCACCGGGTAAAGCTGGGTGAAACCGGCACGGCGCAGCGCGATGTAGTCGGCCGGGTCGATACCGGCGCCATCGCGGGCGCGCACCCAATGGCTGGCCTGAGCGCCGAGCAGTTGGTCGGCCTCGCTGTAGCTGGCGCGGGCGTGGTCGTTGATGATCTGCACCGCCGACCAGAGACCGACGCCGGTGACCAGACCGACCGCCAGAAACAGCGTCTGTGCCGGGTGACGGCGGTAATGGCTGAGCAGCGTCAGCAGCACACGCAGCATTCGCTTCATGCCAACGTCTCAAGCCGACCGTTGCGCAAGTGCCAGCGTTCATCCAGATAGTCGGCCATGGCCGGGCTGTGGGTGACCATCAACAGGCTGGCACCGGCATCGCGCACCAGTTCGGTCAGCAAACTCATCACTGCGGCGCTGCTGCTTTCATCGAGGTTCCCGGTCGGTTCGTCGGCCAATACCAGCGCCGGCTGGTGCAGCAGGGCGCGACCGATGGCGACACGCTGTTGTTGACCGCCGGAGAGCTGATGCGGCAGGCGTTTTTGCAGGCCGGTTAAACCCAATCGCTCGACCAGTTGGTCACGCCAAGCGGCGTCGAAACGTCCTGCCAGTCGTGCCTGCAAGGCGAGGTTGTCGGCCACGGTCAGCGTTGGCACCAGATGGTAGTTCTGGAAAATCAGGCTGAGTTTGTCGCGCCGCCAGGCGGCCCAATTGGAGTCGGTGAAGGCGGAGGTGTCGGTGCCGTCGAGCACAATGAGGCCGCTGTCGCAGTGGTCGAGCCCGGCGATTAGATGCAGCAGCGTGCTCTTACCGCTGCCGCTTTCGCCTAACAGAGCCGCGGAGCGACCGCGTTCGAGGTGGGCATTTAAGCCATCGAGCACGCGCACCGCGCCGTCGGCCTGTTGGAAATTTTTTTGCAGATCGGTGAGTTCGAGCATAGCGGTGCCGGGCAGAACATCAGCGGCCGATTCTAATGGCTGGCTGTCGGTCAGGGCCAGTCGTTGTAATAAAGTGGACGCTGTGGCGACTAACTCAGTCATCGTCGTTGTATTGGGGATCTTGGGTGAGCGAATTTGAACAATTGATCGACGCTAATGCGGGTCGCTTGCACCGGCTGTGTCGCGCTTACAGCGACAGTCCGGAGTCGGCCGCCGATCTGCAGCAGGAAATTCTGTTGCAGCTGTGGCGTGCCTGGCCGAGCTTCGCCGGTCGCTCCAGCGCCGCCACCTGGCTGTATCGAGTGGCCTTGAATACCGCGATCAGCCAGTTGCGACGCCGCCCGCCAGCGACAGTCGATGACTCCCCAGACGAGCAACCCAGCCAGGAACCCGGCCCCCAGGCGGTGAACGAACAACAGCAGGCGTTTGAAGCCTTAGCGCAGGCGTTGCAGTCCTTCAATGAAGTCGACCGCGCGCTGATGCTGCTCTATCTGGAGCAGTATTCCTACCAGGAAATCGCCGATGTGCTGGGCCTGAGCAGCAATGCGGTGGGCGTTAAGGTCAACCGCCTGAAGAAACGACTGGCGAAGGCTTTGCAGGAGGACAACCGATGAACCAGCAAGATTTTGCCCGCCATTGGCAGTCGTCACCTGAACCCGATCTGAGCACTGCGGTAGCGCAGGTTCAGCGCGATGCCCAGCAACGCAGGCGCGATCTTTACCGGCGCGATCTGCGTGAGATGGGCAGCGCTGTCTTGGTGGCGCTGGTGTTCGTCTGGGTATTGATCGACACCAGCATCCCAATGGTGCGCCTGGGCGCAGCGCTGACGCTGCTCGGCGCGGCTTTGATCGTCGCTAAGCTGCTCGGCGCCCGGCGCCTGGGGCGCAGCCGGATGGATGACAGTGTGCGTGCGGTTTTACGGGCCGAGCTGGCGGGTCTGGACCAGCAGATTCTGCTGCTGCGCAAGGTGCTGTGGTGGTATCTGCTGTTGCCGCTGACGGGTGCATTTCTGGTGTTCAGCGGCCACAGCGGACCGGCTTGGCTGACGGCGATCTATGGCGTGATCGTCCTGGGCTTAGGCGCCTGGATCTGGCGCCTGAATCAGCGCGCCTGGCGCGAATCGCTGTGGCCCGAACGTCAGCGCCTGGCCGAACTGATTGAGCGTCTGGACGCCGACGGTTAAAGCCAGATGGCCGCCGCACTGGCGGCCAGTGTCATGCACAGCAAAAACCACTTCAGTGCCGTCTGGCTGACGTTCAGCGCCAGGCGCACGCCAATCTGAGCGCCGACCATGGTGCCGACTCCGAGAATCAAACCCGGTACCCAGGCGACCAGGCCGTGGGCGATAAAAATTACCAAGGCCACGGCGGTAAAAGCGCCGGCACAGAGCAGTTTCAGGGCATTGGCGCGGACCAGGTCATAACGCAGGCCACCGGCCAGAGCGGCAATTAATAAGAAACCGACGCCGGCCTGAACGAAGCCACCGTAGACACCGGTGAAGAACAAACCCAGCGCCGCCCAGGGCTTATCGCGGATGCGTTTGGGGCGCTCGTCCGGGCTGGGGAAGATGGTTTTGGGTTTGATGATCATCACCACCGAGAGGGTAATCATGGTGCCCAGCAGCAGCGGCTTGAGCAGCGCATTGGGCAGGAAGGAGGCGACCGCCGCACCCACGGCGCCGCCGGCCAGCGTGGGTAGCAGGATGGGCACCATGTCCGAGCGTTCCAGCCGGTCGCTGTTATTAAAACCGCGCAGTCCGACCAGGCTTTGCAGCATGACGCCAACGCGGTTGGTGGCGTTGGCCATATCGGCGGGCAGGCCCATAACCATCAGTGCTGGGATGGTCAGGTTAGAGCCGCCACCGGCCAGCACATTGATGATGCCAGCGGCCAGGCCAGTGACGAGTAACAAACCGATAAAGAAGGGCGTGAGTTCAAACATGGGGTGACTTCCGTGCGAGCGAGGCGGGGCAGTGTCTATCAGTGACCGAGCTGAGGCAAGCGCGCTGAATAGGCCAAAAAATAGCCATCAGTTAAGTTTTATGGGCAGCGATTTTTCGTCTGGGCTAGAGTAGCCCGCTTTGACGGAACGGAACGACGCCATGACCGAGGCGACCATCACATTCGACAACGTCAGCCTGGTGCGCGATGGCCGCACCGTGCTGAGTGAGATAAGCCTGAACCTGCCTGAACGACGCCTGGGGCTGATTGGCAATAATGGCTCGGGTAAGTCGTCGCTGGTGCGTTTGCTCAATGGTTTGCTAAAGCCCAGTGCCGGTGAGGTGCGGGTGAATGGTCATAACCCCGTCGATGGTCCCGAAGCCATGGCTGGGCAGGTCGGCTTTATTTTTCAGAACCCGGATCACCAGATTATTTTCCCGACGGTGATTGAAGAAGTCGCCTTTGGTTTGCGCAATCTCGGTCGCAACCGTCGCGAGGCGCAGGTCGAAGCCATGGCTTTTCTTGAACAACACGGCCGCGCCGACTGGGCCGAGCGGCCGGTGCATTCGCTGTCCGAAGGGCAAAAGCAGTTGGTGTGCATCTTTGCGGTCTTGGTGATGCAGCCGAAACTGATTGTGCTCGACGAACCCTTTTCCGCGCTCGACTACCCGACCCGTTTGCATCTGCTCGACTGGTTGTACCAGTTGCCGCAACAGCTGCTGATGATCAGCCACGAACTGGACAGCCTGGAAGGTTTCGACCGGCTGATCTGGCTCGAGGACGGTCAGGTGCGCGATGACGGCGAACCGGCGCGCATGCTCGAGGCCTACCGTCAGGCCAGCCTGGCCGGGGTGGCGTTGTGATCAGCCTCTATATTGCCGGGCGTAGTCCGCTGCACCGTCTGCCCGCTGGCGTGAAGCTGGCGGGGCTGATGGTGATCAGCATAGCGCTGTACCCGATCGAGCAACCTCTGTGGTTGTTACCCGTCTTGCTGTTGACCATCGCCGGTTATGCCAGCCTGGGTGAGGGCGGCTTACAGCGGCTGACGCTGGTTAAACCCATTCTGCCGATTCTGTTGCTGATCCTGGCGTTCCAAACCTGGACTCAAGGTTGGCAAGCCGGTCTGGTGCTGCTGCAACGCCTGCTGATTCTGGTGCTGCTGGCCAATCTGGTCACTCTGACGACGTCGATGGACGCCATGATGGCGGCGGTGATGCCCATCCTGCGGCCGCTGCGCTGGGTCGGGGTGGCGCCGCATCGCATCGCCTTTGCGGTCGCCTTGCTGGTGCGCTTTGTGCCGGTGCTGATGGCGCTGACCGCCAGTCTGCTGGAAGCCTGGCGCGCCCGTGGTGGTGGCCGTCGCCAATGGCGCTTAGCCGTGCCGCTGCTGATCAACGCTATCCGCATGTCCGATCACGTCGCCGAAGCGCTGGCCGCGCGCGGCGGTATTCCTACCGATTCGAAACGCTAAACGGAGCACAACCATGAAAGAGCACTCTTTAAAGGAACAGGGCCTGGTACAGATCGCGCTTTATGCCGCCCTGATTGCGGCCTTGGGATTGATCCCGCCGGTGCCGTTTTTAAGCGGTATTCCCATTACCGCCCAATCGCTCGGCGTCATGTTAGCGGGCGTCATGCTTGGCCCGGTGCGTGGCTTTTTGGCGGTGGTGTTGCTGTTGTTTGTGGTCGCACTCGGCGCGCCTTTGCTGGCTGGTGGTCGCGGTGGTTTGGCGGTGTTCGTCGGCCCGACGGCGGGTTTTGCCATTGGCTGGGCCTTTGCGGCGCTGGTAACCGGCTGGGTGACGCAGCGACTGCAACGCCTGAACCTCGCCGTAGCGGCGGCTATTGGCGCTTTCGTCGGTGGCATTGTGGTGATGTATATCTTCGGCATCGCCGGTTTTATGTTGGTGACCGGCAATTCCTGGCTGCGTTCGACGCAGATTATGGCGGTTTATATTCCCGGTGATCTGGTGAAGGTGGTGATTACGGGGCTGGTAGCGCAGGCGGTTTATCGCGGTTTGCCGGGGGCGGTGGCGACTCGGGAGGTTTGAACAGTATCAAAATAAGTGTATAGGCTGTTCAAAATATTTTGTGACGCAATTTAAAGTTTTGAGATCTTTATAACAAGGATGTTGTGAGTTCGTATTGTCATCAAGACATATTCAAATATGCATATCTTAAGTGAATATGTGAATTTAGTTGGAAATTACTAAAACTAGGTGCTGGAAATTAAAGTTAGATGGGATTTTTTTGATAAGTTATAGGTTTGTGAGCTTTCTGCGGGTTGATAATTAAAACGGAATGTCTTCTTCGATGTTCCCAAAGTTCGTTGATTCTAAGTGATTGTATAAGGCCCAAAGATAAGGGTATTTAGATTTCTCTGGTTTCTTATTTGTTAACTCTCTCAGTAGTTTTTTCTCTATTTGAAGTTTATTGAGGCAAAGAGCTAATAAAAACTCTGGAAGTGCTTCTGACTCTTTTTGCTCTGGGTGTTCTATCATTCTTAGCAATAAAGAGAGTATTATTTCGCTTGCGTAATTGTCACTGCTGTAATTCAATTCACTAGGTCTAGCAGCTCTTAGAAAAGAGGCTTGAATTACTCCTTCGTTGAAACGGTCGAAAATTAGAGGATCAAGTTGACGTATTATATATCCCTTTCCAAGAGGGGCTATACCACTTTTGTTTTTTTCAGTTCGTAAGGTCTGAAGTATAGATGATATAGTGAAATATATAGTTCCCTGGTTTTTAAAACTTACATCTGAATCTTCTTTGTTCCAAAAAGCAAAATTTGCTCCTAACTCCAAGTGTTTTTGAGATGGCGAATCTATAAATAATCTTTCGCCTAGCCCCATCTTTTCTACTGATCTACTAATTTTTAAATGGTTATCTCTTTTGTTGATTTCACTTAAGACATCAGTGCTATTTTTATTGGTTTCTCTCAGTTTATTGAGTAATTTAATTTCTTTGTCCCACGAATGGGTTCTATCCTCTTGAATAGGTAAGATTATTTTTTCTATACAGTGGAATTGATGTTGTCCATGCTCCCCGTCGAAGAATATCAGATCATTCTTTAGCTTCTCTAACTGTATATAGCTATTGTATTTAGCAAAGCCAACTATGTAGGTTATAGGTGAGTTTCTGTGATTTCGAAGGGATCTGCTTATATTTAAAAGAGCATTTCCTGATTGAATTGATCCTGCAACAACTGTGATGCCTTTGGAGTTTTTTATATCGTCATTAATATCTTTGGCGGGAATTATTTCTAGTGTTGTTCCCAGACTTTTGACATGATTGTTTATAAGTTGTGCTAGTTCTTTTGCGCCTGAATCGTCACAGTGAATGATATGGCTGGTATAGAGAGGTAGCTCTCTTTCAATTTTTTTATAAACTTTTTTCTTGAAGTGATCACAGTTCTTAATAAGTTTTTTTATGTCAATGAAATACTCAGGGGTTGGGTATTTACTTCCGTCAAGTCCGTCAAATAAGCATTTGAAAACATTATACTTTTTGTAATGGCTGATTAATGACCTAAGCTGTTTGTTGGAATCTATACTTTTTAATAGATATTTTTCAGTTCTAGGTGGTTCGAATGAAAAGTGATCGCTGTTTAAGTGAATAGGGACTGAATGATTATTTAAACATAAAGGGCATTCATCCTCATTGAAAGATGCTATTTTTGAAAAATAGTCATCACCGGTTTTATGTTTTAAGTTTTCTAATTTAGCTACGCAATTTAAACTGTTGCTGTTAGAGGATATTAATGAAATTATCGTGCTTCTATCGACTTTTTTATCTTGTACTAGAAGGTTCTCTAAGTTGTTGCTGGTTGATGCGGAAATGAGTATCAAAGAATCGCTTTCAAATTCATATTCATTGAATTTTTCATAACTACCAAAAGTATCGATAGCAATATCAGTGAATGTGCTTTTTTGGAAAAGACAGTTTAATCTGATTAATTCAAATGCTACCTGATAAATTCCCGGGGTATCGATAAATATTTTTGTAAAGTCGTTTTTGACAAAAGATAAAGCAATCAATGCAAAAAATATGGTTTCACTGTGAGAACGAAAGGCATTCGAACTCATAATAAATTTATTTGAATGCTTTTTTGAGGGTTTTGCAAAATGATAATGAGGCTTTGATTCTATAATTACATTGTTTGTCTTGATGATTCTGCTAATGCCAATGTCTATTGTTAGGTCTATCTGACTTAATGTAAGTTTTTTACTATTTCCGAAGTTTTCAACTTTACGACTACCAGATCTATCA
Organism: Saccharospirillum sp. HFRX-2; assembly: GCF_043196805.1. NCBI lineage: Bacteria > Pseudomonadati > Pseudomonadota > Gammaproteobacteria > Oceanospirillales > Saccharospirillaceae > Saccharospirillum > Saccharospirillum sp. HFRX-2. The sequence goes on along the minus strand of NZ_JBEBMU010000012.1, from coordinate 6,157 downwards.
ATGGATATTATTTGAACATTCAACTCTTGGTTGGAATTTATTGTTTCCTGAAGTTTCTTTAATTTGTCATTATCGTTTGCTATATCTTTTATTTGATTATATGCAAAAGAAGGAGTTATAAAGATTAAGTTTTTAGAAACAAAGGCGTCTTTGTAGTGTGCTGCTATTTCGGTTGAAAGCCTATCGAAGTCTAACCCAAAACCAGGGTAGAAGCAGATTAAAAAATTTCTAAGTGACGGGCTTAAGTCTATTTTGTATGTGTAATAATAGTTCATTTTATTGGCACCAAAATGCTATACGATAAACCGCTCACCTTATGTAGTTTAGTATATTGGCTATCACTTCCGGTCTTTTCATCATAAAAACTTATAGACTCACTGGCATTTTCTAGTTCAGATAGAGGGTTTCTATTGAAGTCCCTATATAATGAGAGCTCGTCAGTTCTAATTTGGAGGTAGCATTGTCTAACGTTTAAGGTGTGTTTTACTTTATCTAAGCCTCTTCCGTAACCATTTCCATTCGGTTTTGACGAGACCCCTTTAGTAAAAGCTTTTTCAATTTCTTTTGCTTGATTAGATATGTTATCTATTCTTAAGTCGTATTTCGACGAAAGCGTTTTTATTATTCCAGATCCACTATCGAATACAGATATTTCAATCAGATGTATTGTCTGGTATTTTTTTTGTAGCCCCAAGAGATAATTATGAATGCGATTCCTTTCTCCAGTGACAGATAGTATATCTAGCTCTTTGTTGATTAAGCGATAGTCAATGATAACGGATCGAATGGATTTATCATTTTTTCCTGTCTTGAAATCACTTTTGCCGTGTTGTTCTGTATTTTCAATCAGCTCACGTAGAATTGTTGCAATTGAATCAATGTCTTGATCTTTTAAATTAGATATCTTTGATTTTTCTGATAGAAAGCTTTTAATTAAGCTTTTGAAATAACTAATGCTTTTGACTTGATTTTGTTCTTCTGAAGAATAAAAAAAACTAGGGAACGCGTATTTTTCTATTGAATGGTCAACCGCCGTTAGTTGTAACCTTTGACCTCTGTAATATGGTGATTTTTCGAACCTTTCAATTAAATTTTTATTTATCTTTGGTTTGAAATTTTCTTGATCAATTGAACTAATAGTATTGCTCATTAAGATCGCAGTTAAGCATTGAGGATCTTCTAAAATTGATGTTATTTTTTTATTGTCTTTTAGGTCCAAATGCGGAAACTTAACTTCCCTCTCTGGATTCTTTTTAAGTTTAGTAATGATAAGCTGGGCTACTCTAGGCAATATTCCTATTCGAAGTTTTTTGAAACCAACAGGTAGCTCTATCACGTCACTGCCAACTTTCCCAAGCATTGACTCAATTTCAGATGAGCTAATGGTTTTCTTAATATACACAGCCAATCCTAATCGATGTTTTAATTTATTATGAAAACACTATCAAAGAGATGGTATCAACTAAAACTTTGCCTTTTAACTAGGCTACACCTAGGCAATATGATTGGCTAGGTTAAGACTGTATGACTCGTATTTATTTGTTCTCGATTGTCTTTGAACTATTTGCCAGCTTGAGAATATGTCATTCACTCTGAAGATGGAGATTAAAGCAAATGGCTTTAAAAAGGGCTGGTAGGGACTATCAGGCTGGAACCCAGGCAATTAGATAATTGTATTTATTTGTAGACTAACTGCCTGAGTGTATGTCGTCAGACTTACTGATACGCCTCAATCGGCGGGCAGGAACACATCAGGTTGCGGTCGCCGTGGACGTTGTCGACCCGGTTCACCGCTGGCCAGAACTTGGCCGCTTTCACCGCTTCAGTTGGGAATACACCCAACTCGCGTGGGTAAGGTCGGGTCCATTCGCCAACCAAATCCGCTTGTGAATGCGGGGCGTGGCGCAGCGGGCTGTCGTCAGCCGCCCATTCGCCGCTTTCCACCTTGGCGATCTCCGCACGAATGCCGCGCATGGCTTCGATAAACCGATCCAGCTCGGCTTTGGATTCCGATTCCGTCGGCTCAACCATCAGCGTGCCCGGCACCGGGAACGACATGGTCGGGGCGTGGAAGCCGTAGTCCATCAAGCGCTTGGCGACGTCTTCTTCGCTGATGCCGGTAGCGGCTTTGAGCGGGCGTAAATCCAGAATGCACTCGTGGGCGACGCGGCCGTTGCTGCCGCGATAGAGCACATCGAAATCGTCTTTCAGCGCTTCGGCCAAGTAGTTGGCACCTAAAATAGCGACTTCGGTACTGGCTTGCAGGCCTTCGCGGCCGAGCATGCGGTTGTACATCCAGGTAATCGGCAGAATGCCAGCCGAGCCGAAAGTGGCCGCCGAGACCGCGCCTTCTGATTCTTCACTGTTCACACTGTCATGACCCGGAAGGTAAGGCGCCAGATGCGCTTTAACGCCAATCGGGCCCATGCCCGGGCCACCGCCGCCGTGCGGAATGGCGAAGGTTTTGTGCAGGTTGAGGTGCGAGACATCGGCGCCGACCTTGCCCGGCTGCATCAAGCCGACCTGGGCGTTGAGGTTGGCACCGTCGAGATACACCTGGCCGCCAAAGCGGTGAATGGTGTCGCACAGCTGCTTCAAACCTTCTTCGAACACGCCGTGCGTTGAGGGGTAGGTGATCATGCAGGCGGCGAGTTTATCGCCGGCTGCTTCTGCTTTAGCGGCCAGATCGTCGAGATCGACGTTGCCGTTGTCGTCGCAGTTAACGATGACCACATCCAGACCCATCAGCGCAGCCGATGCCGGGTTGGTGCCGTGCGCCGAGGCGGGAATCAGGCAGAGGGTGCGCTGATCATCGCCATTGGCTTCATGGTAACGACGAATCGCCAGCAGGCCGGCGTATTCACCCTGGGCACCCGAGTTCGGTTGCATCGACAGCGCATCGTAGCCGGTGACGGCCAGCAATTGCGTTTCCAGATCGCTGACCAGTTGTTGGTAACCACGGGCCTGATCGGCCGGAGCGAACGGATGCAGGTTGGCGAACTGCGGCCAACTGACCGGCTGCATTTCGGCGGCGGCGTTCAGTTTCATGGTGCAGGAGCCGAGCGGAATCATGCCGTGCACCAGCGAGTAGTCGCGGTTTTCCAGACGTTTGATATAACGCAGCAGCTCGGTTTCGCTGTGGTAGCGATTGAATACCGGGTGGCTTAACACCGCGTCGGTGCGACGCAGTTCGGCAGGCAGCGCGGGAGTGTTACTGGCTAATACGGCAGCGTCGAGTTCGGCTAAATCTGAACCGTGATTGTCGCCGAGCAATACAGCGAACAGGCGTTCTACATCGGCGGCTGTGGTGGTTTCGTCGAGGCTCACACCCACACGACCATCGCTAAAACGGCGCAGGTTGCAACCGGCTTTAACGGCGCGATTGTGCACCTCGGCATCGGCTTTAAAAGTCAGCGTATCGAAGAAATGGTCAGCCAGTTCCACGCCATTACGGCGCAAACCTTCGGCCAGAATGGCGGTTAAACGATGCACTCGTTCAGCCATGGTGCGCAGGCCATCCGGGCCGTGATAAACCGCATAGAAAGATGCCAGGTTCGCCAGCAACGCCTGAGCGGTACAGATGTTCGAGGTCGCCTTCTCGCGGCGGATATGTTGCTCGCGGGTTTGCATCGCCATGCGCAACGCCTGGCCGCCTTTGGCATCGACAGAGACACCGATGATGCGCCCCGGAACCTGACGCTTGTGCGCATCGCGCACCGCAAAAAAGGCCGCGTGCGGGCCGCCGTAACCAAGCGGCACACCAAAACGCTGGGCGCTGCCGAAGGCGATATCGGCACCCAGTTCACCGGGTGAGCGCAGCAGCATCAGCGCTAACAAGTCAGTGGCGACAGCGGTGACGGCGCCGGCGTTTTTCGCCGCTTCAATATGGGCTTGTAGATCGCTGACGACCCCGCTGGAACCGGGGTAGCTGAACAGGGCGCCGAAGACGTCGTGCTCGTCGACGCTGGCGGCTGGCGCTATGACCAGTTCGATACCCAGGTACTTGGCTCGGGTTTGCAACACCGCCAGCGTCTGCGGGTGGGTGTCGGCATCGACGAAAAACTGGGTGCTTTTGCTCTTACGATTGACGCGTTGGCACAGCGTCATGGCTTCGGCCGCCGCTGTGGCTTCATCGAGCAGGGAGGCGTTAGCCAAGTCCAGGCCGGTTAAGTCCATCACCACTTGCTGGAAGTTCAGCAGCGCTTCCAAGCGCCCCTGGCTGATTTCCGGCTGGTAGGGCGTGTAGGCGGTGTACCAGGCGGGGTTTTCCAACACATTGCGGGCGATGGCCGCGGGAATATGAGTGCCGTAATAACCCTGGCCGATGTGGCTGGTGAGCACGGTGTTCTGGTTGGCGATCTGCGCCAGTTCGGCTAAGGCCTCGGTTTCGCTGCGGCCGCTGTCGAGCGCCAGAGCGCCGTCCATGCGCAGGCTTGCAGGCACGGTCTGACCGATCAGGTCGGCGCGACTGTTCAGGCCCAGGGTGGCCAGCATGGCGGTTTGGTCGTCGGCGTTCGGGCCCAGGTGACGTGGAGCGAAACCGGCGTCCGCCAAAGCGGTGAGCGGCTTTTGGTGCAGCGAAGTGGTCATGGCGAGTCTCCGGCGGGAATCAGGTTGAATCAGAGCTGGGCGTTGTATTGGTCGGCGCTGAGCAGGTCGTTGATAACGCTGGGGTCTTCTAAGCGCAGTTGAAACAGCCAGCCGGCATCGTAAGGGTCTTCATTCAGCCGCTCTGGCGCGTCAGTCAGCGCTTCGTTGCAGGCGAGCACGGTGCCGGCCAGTGGGCTATAGATGTCGGATGCGGCTTTAACCGATTCCACCACGGCCACGGCTTCGCCTGCGGTCACCTGACGGCCAAGTTCAGGCAGTTCGATAAAGACCACGTCGCCCAGTTGGGTTTGAGCGTGGTCGCTGATGCCGACGGCAACGACGCCATCGCCGAGGTCGCGCACCCATTCGTGGCTGGCGGTATAACGCAAGGATTCGGGTGAAGTAGACATGAATATCTCCACAAAGCAGGCTAGGCAGGAATGGCGCGGAGCCTAGCAATGCTTTTTTCCCAAAACAACAAAAATTTCCTATAGGAAACAAGCGGACCCAATGGTCAACTTTTGCCATTCCGGCGTTTCCCGCTGCCGGTGGCTATGCAATACTCGTCTCGCCTGGCGCAGACAGCCCGGGTGTTGTCGTTGAGTCTCTGATAGGAAACAGGCCGCTATGGACCCGCACTTCCTGCACGATCAAGCCAAGCCGTCGCCGGAAATCAGCCGCAAAGACGGCCATGAAGCCACGTTGGAACCGCTGGAGCTGGGTCAGCGCGTACGCGCCATTCGCTTAAGCCAGAACCTGACACTCGAAGAAGCCAGCCAACGCACCGGCCTGGCACGTTCGACCTTGTCGAAAATCGAGAACGAACAGATATCGCCGACCTTTACCGCCGTGAACAAGCTGGTGCATGGCCTCGGCATCGATATTCCGCAACTCTTTGCTCAGCCGAGCACCGACAGCCGCGCCAGCGGCCGCCGCGATATTACCCGCGCAGGCGAAGGCAAGCCCCACCCGACGCCGACCTACGAACACGAATTGTTGGCCACCGAACTGACGCAAAAAAAGATGGTGCCGTTTCGCACCCGGGTGCATTCGCGCAGCTTCGACGATTTCCCCGATTGGGTGCGCCACGACGGCGAAGAATTTTTATACGTGCTCAGCGGCTCGATTCTGTTCTACACCGAATTTTATGAGCCGGTGGAATTGTTCGCAGGCGACAGCGCTTATTACGACTGCACCATGGGCCATGCGCTGGTCAGTACCAGCGAGGACGATGCGGTCTGTTTGTGGGTGACGGCGTGAGGCGCGCATTGGGCGCGCTGGGAAACGCTGGGGTGCTTCGCACCTGGGAGACGGAAGACGCTTAGTTACAAAAAAGGGAGGCACCTTTCGGTACCTCCCTTTTTTAGTGCTTCGGGAGTGAGTGTCGGGTTTTCGCTAATCAGCGTCTGCCGTCCGGGCGGCGCTCCGCTCCCGTCCAGCGTCTAGCGTCTAGCAAAAAACTTCGCGGTTACTTCGCGAAGTTTTCGTTAGCAAATTCCCAGTTCACCAACTTCCAGAACGCCGCCAGATAATCCGGGCGAGAGTTGCGGTAGTCGATGTAGTAGGC
>NZ_JBEBMU010000011.1:0-88440 GCF_043196805.1 Saccharospirillum sp. HFRX-2 | reverse complement strand
TCCCCATGTGAGAGTAGGTCATCGTCAAGCTTTTAATACCGCCCCGGGCCAGAGATGGTCCGGGGTTTTTTATTGCTTGGAGAACACAAGCACCACGATGACTCGGCCGGCGCTCCGGGACTCTACGAACCGATGTGTCGGACCAACCGGGGCGCCGGCCGACGGAGTGCCGCCCAGGTCATCGTCAAGCTTTTAAATAAACAACCCCGTCCTGCCTAGCAGGGCGGGGTTTTTTATTTTGAAAACCGGATGACGCAGTTTTACTGCTCCCTGGGGCCCATGTGACAGCCGCTGCACCGAAGGTGCCCGGCTGGGGCGCGGAACGCGTCGCGCAGCGATGCCGAGCATGCTCGGCACCCCGAGTAGGTCAGGGCCTAACTAAGGGCTTCTATTGAGCTATTCATTTTTAGGCTTTTAATACCTACCCAGCTCAGAGCAGCCTCTAAGGGCGGCCTAGTGCCGCCCCACTCCCCAGGGTTGTTTTAGACGGACGTTCTGGTTTTTCAATGGCCTCGTTACTGGTTATACTTGCGCCACCTTCGAATATCTAAAGATGCGGGTCCGATAATGAAAAAATTGCTAGTGCTGATGACCTTCACATTGTTGGCTGGCTTGGCCTGGGGCGAGTCTTACGAAGACCAGGTGCGGGACCGTTTGACGCCAGCCGGTAACGTTTGTATAGAAGGACAACCCTGTGAGACGGCTAATGTAGCGGCTGCCTCATCAGCGAGCGATGAGCCGATGAGTGGCGATCAGGTTTACAGCAATGTCTGTGCTGCTTGTCACGGTAGTGGTGTTTTGAACGCGCCGCGCCTGGGTAATGCCGGTGATTGGGCTCCTCGCATCGAGAAAGGCGTTGATACGCTTTATAATCATGCCATCAATGGTTTCAACACCATGCCAGCGAAAGGTGGTAATGGCAGCTTGAGCGATGAAGAAGTGGAAGCTGCTGTTGACCATATGCTGGCCGCTGTTCAGTAATAGCCGGACCAGCAAGAATTAAAAAGGCGACCTAGGGTCGCCTTTTTAATGGTCGGAATAACCTTCCCAAACGACTCGATCACGCCCATCTGATTTAGCCTGATAAAGAGCCTTATCAGCCCTGGCTAATAGTTCATCAGGTGCAACCTCACCAGGACGACAGCTGATGCCGCCAATGGATAAGGTAAGACGGAAATCCGGTTCGAAACCAGACCAGTGATGTTGGCTGATCGTTTCACGAATCCGGTTTGCGATGCGTAATCCTTCCTCAGCCTGGGTGTCCGGAAGGAAGACGGCAAACTCTTCGCCGCCGATACGGGCGGCATGGTCATAAGGGCGCAGTAGTTCGGGAAGCAGGTGACTAAATTCCTTCAGTACCTGGTCGCCACTGGCATGACCGAAGTTGTCGTTAATCGATTTAAAAAAATCCAGATCAATCATCAGCAGGCTTGAGTCATTGGCTAGCGATTCGCTCTGTGCCAGAGTTCGGTGCAATTCCTCTAAGAAAAAGCGACGATTATGCAGGCCGGTCAAGTCGTCGTGGCTCACTAATTCTTCAAGTTGGCGCTTGGTTTCGACCAGTTGCAATTCGAGCCGTTTTTGGCGGGTATTTTCGGTGGCTTGAAAGACCAGACAGCCGGACGGGTGACGGTATTCGGAGCATAGAAACCAGCGCCCATCGCGGGTATCCATTTCAAAGGTGCGGTAGTCGCTAAACTGACGTTTCTGGCGTGCAGATTCAAGCCAGGCTTCTATGTCATCAGTATCAATCGCCAGGGTGCCGTTTTCATAGTAGGAATGACGCATGACGTCATACCAGGAGCGGCCCAGCACGTTCTCGATCGGTAAGTTGAATAGCTGAGCACAGGCCGGATTACAATAAATCAGGCGATCCTGCTGGTCGCAAATATTGATCCCGACCTGAGTTGCTTCCAGAGTCTCGTTCAGTATTGTCTGAACATCCATTTCCATGCAGCCGCGACATCATTAACTTGCAATCAAGCATAGATCACCTTTGGCCAGTCGTCCTTAGCTGCGCTTCAAATATTCTGAAGACCAGAGTCAGGATGTTCTGCTGTGATTATGGCGTCACCGAACTAATATCTAGACTAACTATCACTGGTTTAAATGTATCAATCAGCATGCATTAGGGTGCTGAAGCGAGGGTTTTCATGGGTCTTTTGGTTAACGGTCAATGGCAGGATCGCTGGTATGACACCAGCAAAACAGGCGGGAAATTTCAGCGTGAAGATGCGTATTTCCGCAATTGGGTAACCGCTGATGGTGAACCGGGGCCATCCGGGCGAGGCGGCTTCAAGGCGGAGTCCGGGCGCTACCACCTGTATGTTTCCATGGCCTGTCCCTGGGCGCATCGCGCTTTGATTTTTCGTAAGCTGAAAGGGCTTGAGTCGCATATCGGTTTGTCGGTAGTTCATCCGGATATGCTGGAGGAAGGCTGGGTCTATGATGGTCCTGAGTTGCCTGATTCGACAGCGATCGGTGACGATCTATATGGTCTTAAACGCCATTACGAACTCTATTTGCGCGCTAAAGACGATTACACCGGGCGTGTAACGGTTCCGGTGTTGTGGGATAAAGCGCAACAAACCATTGCCAGCAACGAAAGTGCGGAAATCATCCGCATGTTTAATTCCGCCTTTGATGGCATTACCGGTAATACACTGGATTACTATCCTGAACCGCTGCGCGACACCATCGATTCGGTCAACGAGCGTGTCTATCACACGGTCAACAACGGCGTTTACAAAGCCGGCTTCGCGACCACTCAGGCGGCCTATGAAGCGGCTTTTGATGAGCTGTTCGACAGCCTGGACTGGTTGGAAGAACGATTGTCACAACAGCGCTACCTGGCAGGTGATCAGATTACCGAGGCGGATTGGCGACTGTTCACGACGCTGGTTCGTTTTGATGCTGTTTACGTCGGACACTTTAAATGCAATCTGCGTCGTATTGCCGACTATCCCAACCTGCAGAACTATGTCCGCGATCTGTATCAGCAGCCCGGCATCGCCGAAACGGTGGACATCGTGCACATCAAGCGGCATTACTACTACAGTCACGACACCATCAACCCACATCGTGTGGTCCCCAAAGGACCACAGCTGAGCTTTGATGCCCCTCACGACCGGGATCGTTTTAACGGCTAAATACCGGTTCTGGCTGAAGGCGGCAGTCATAGGAGCGCCATAGCGGCTCTGGTATGATGCCGTCTTCAGTGTCGAGGACTTGCCGATGATTCACCCGCAATTTGATCCGGTTGCGCTGCACATCTGGGGGCCTATCCAGGTGCAGTGGTATGGTTTGATGTACCTGCTTGGTTTTGTGGCCGGGCTCTATTTGGGCATCTGGCGTGCCAAGCGCCAAAGTTGGCGTGGTTTTACCCCCGAACAAGTCAGTGACCTGCTGTTTTATATCGTGCTCGGCATCGTCCTTGGTGGCCGTATCGGCTATGTCCTGTTCTACCATCTGGATCTGTTTTTCCAGAACCCGCTCTACCTGATCCGTATCTGGGATGGCGGCATGAGTTTCCATGGCGGCTTTATCGGTGTGGCTGTTGCTGTGGTGTTGTTTGCCCGGCGCCGCAAGATGGCGATCTTCACCGTGGGTGATTTCGTTGCGCCACTGGTTCCGCCCGGACTGTTCTTTGGTCGCTTGGGCAATTTTATTAATGGCGAACTCTGGGGCCGGCCGACCGATGCTCCCTGGGGCATGATTTTTCCGCAAGTCGATGGTCTGACGCGGCACCCGTCGCAGCTCTATCAGATGGCTGGCGAAGGTCTGTTGTTGTTTCTGGTGCTTTGGTGGTTCAGCCGTAAACCGCGTCCGCGTATGGCGGTATCGGGCTTCTTTATGGTGGGCTACGGGGTATTGCGCATCGCTGCTGAATTCTTCCGTGAGCCGGATGCGCATCTGGGCTTCCAGGCATTGGGCTTCGTCACTCAGGGCATGTTGCTGTCGGTTCCGATGATTCTGATAGGTGTGTTTATGTTGATTTGGGCCTATCGGCATCCACGTTATGAAACCGACACCATGGAGAAAAAAGGCAAGCGCGCATGAAGCAATACCTGGATCTTATTCGTCACATCAAGGCCCACGGCGCTACTAAAGAAGACCGCACTGGTGTCGGCACCACCAGTGTGTTCGGCTACCAGATGCGTTTCGATTTGCAGCAGGGTTTTCCGCTGGTCACCACCAAGAAATTGCACCTGCGCTCAATCATCCACGAACTGCTGTGGTTTCTTAGCGGCGACACCAATATTCATTATTTAAAAGAAAACGGTGTACGAATCTGGGATGAGTGGGCTGATGAAAACGGCGATCTGGGTCCGGTTTACGGTCAGCAGTGGCGCAGCTGGCGTACGCCCGATGGTGACACCATTGACCAGATCAGCCAGGTTTTGAATACCCTGAAAACCAATCCGGACAGTCGCCGTATGTTGGTCGTGGCTTATAACCCGGCCGATGTCGACCGTATGGCATTACCGCCCTGCCACAGCCTGTTCCAGTTTTATGTCGCCGATGGCCGGCTCAGTTGCCAGCTTTATCAACGCTCCTGTGATGTCTTTTTGGGGCTGCCCTTTAACATCGCTTCTTATGCACTGCTGACTCATATGGTGGCGCAACAGGCTGGCCTGGAGGTCGGTGATTTTGTCTGGAGCGGCGGCGATGTGCATATCTACTCCAATCATGCAGAGCAAACCGATCTGCAGCTGACTCGCGAACCCTATCCGTTGCCACGCTTGTCGATTAAGCGCAAACCGGACAGTCTGTTTGACTATCGATTCGAAGATTTCGAAATTGTCGACTATCAGGCGCACCCGCACATCAAAGGCGAGGTGGCCGTTTGACGTCGGGCACTGCCCGCTGAAGGACCTTCATGTCTCAGTACGATCCCGCTTCCTTGCGTCCGTTGGCGGCGCATCAGCTCAAAGCTCAGGTTGATCTGAGCCATCTGAATATCGAAACCACTGCAGACCTGGAGGGAAGTAGTGGGTTTCTGGGGCAACCACGCGCTAAAGAGTCCCTAGAATTCGGCATCGCCATGCGCGGCACCGGATACAATCTTTATGTGATGGGGGAGTCAGGCACCGGGCGTCAGTCGCTGGTGTCCAACTATGTCAAAGATTTGGCTGAAAGCCAGGCGGCGCCATCCGAATGGGCCTACATCAATAATTTTGAAACGCCGCGGGAACCGATGACGCTGGAGCTGCCGGCGGCCCGGGGTGAGGATCTGGCGAAGGCGATCAACAGCTTTATCGAAGATTTGATGGACACCTTTCCGGCGGCTTTTGAGAACCCGACATATCAGCGCAAACGCACCGCGCTGGATCGCGATTTCAATCAAAAATACGACGCCGCCATGGCAACGGTTGAACGCTTTGCCAATCAGCAGGATGTGGCTGTTGTTTCCGACTCAAACAGCGTGATGTTGTTGCCAGTCATAGATGGCAAAGCGCTCGATGAAACTGAATTCGCTCAATTGCCAGAAGACCTGCGTGGTGAGTTCCAAAAGCGCATCAGTGAAATTGAAGAATATCTTAATGAACAACTGCTCGAACTGCCGACCTGGCGACGTAACACCTCGGAACAGCTGCGTCAGCTGAACACAGAAACCGTGCAGCAGGCGATTAAGCCGATGCTCAAAGAGTTGGAAGTTAAATACCAAAGCCAACTCAGCGTGTTGCGTTATTTGCGGGCCATAAAAACCCATCTGCCGCCATTGATTCTGGAACTTTATGCCGATGAGCTGGGCTTGGAAGCGCGCAGCGACCAGGAACGCAAACAGGCGTTGCAGGCCTACCTGAAACCGAACCTGTTAACACAGCGTGAAATGAACGCCGGCGTGCCGGTGGTTTATGAAATGCTGCCGACCTACCAAAATCTTTTTGGCCGTATCGAATACGCCACTCAGCAGGGAATGCCGGTTACCAATTTTCAATTAATTCGCCCGGGCAGTTTGCTTAAAGCCAACGGCGGTTATTTGATTTTGGATGCTGAAAAATTACTGATTGAGCCCTTTGCCTGGGATGCATTAAAACTCGCTCTAAAAACGCGCGAGTTGAAAATGGAGTCGCCCTTTATCGATGCCAGTTTGATGCACTCGGTGACGCTCAGCCCGCAAAGTATTCCGCTGAATGTGAAGATTATTTTGCTCGGTTCGCGCGATATTTATTACCAGTTGCAGGAATGGGATCCGGAGTTTAATGAACTGTTCCGAGTGCCGGTCGATTTCGATAATTTTATTCCGCGTAATCAGGAAACGGTCGATAACCTTATTTTGCGCATCAAGGCCTATGGTGAAGATAAGGGTCTGCGTCCTCTAACACGCAGCGCCTTGGAGCGGTTGATTGAATACAGCCTGCGCGAGGCGGAGCATCAAGGTCGACTCTCTGCTCAGGTGATCAAAGTATTCAAGGTTTTTGCTGAGGCGGATTTCCTGTGTCGTCACGATGAAGCCAAGGTGATCGATTACGAACACGTTGAACGGGCGTTAACGGCAGCGGAGTATCGTAACGGCCGCATTGCCGATCAGATGCTGACCGAAATTCAGGAAGGCACTGTACTGATTGATACCACGGGCGAACGCGTCGGTTGTGTTAATGGCCTTACTGTTATGGAAATTGGTGAAAGCCGTTTTGGTTCGCCAGCACGTATCACCGCCACCGTTCATGTCGGCGCCAAAGGCGTGGTCGATATCGAGCGTGAAGTTGAACTCGGTCAGGCCATTCACTCCAAAGGTGTGATGATTCTCAGCGGCTTTTTGGGCCACGATTTCGGTCGCCGTTTTCCGTTGACCTTGTCGGCGCACATAGCCATGGAACAAAGCTACGGTCATGTCGATGGTGACAGCGCCACCGTGGCTGAATATTGTGCGCTGCTGTCGTCCATCGCTCAGGCTCCGGTGCAGCAATGTCTGGCGATAACCGGCTCGATGAATCAGCTCGGTGAAGTCCAGGCCGTCGGTGGTATCAATGAAAAAATCGAAGGATTTTTCAAACTGTGCGAGCAGCGCGGTTTAACCGGCCAGGAAGGCGTTATTATTCCGGCGGACAATCTTAAGCATCTGATGTTGCGTAAATCGGTAATCGATGCCGTTGCAGCCGGTCAATTCCGTATTCTGGCGGTGCGACATGTGTACCAGGCGCTGGAGCTGTTAACCGGTCAGACGCCTGGCCAGATGGACAGTGGTGGTCTGTTTCCGAAAGACAGCGTCAATGGTCGCGCTCAGGCGGCGCTTAAACAGCTGTTCGAGAATTATCAGGAGACCGATGAAGATGGCTGAGCGGCTTTGGTGCTAGGCAAAGCGATGATGCCGTCTTAAGCTGAATGCCTGGCTGGTTGCCGGGCATTAAATGCGAATCGACTAATGTCTCATTGTGAGTCGACAACGCAACACAACAATGTAGTCCCTAAGACTGAATTTAGAACAAAAACAGGGGAAATAAAATGGAAAGCAAAGTCTATCCGGTGCCCAGTGCAGCCCGTGAACGGGCACTGATCAAAAGCGAAGATTACCAGCGCCTGTATCAGCAGTCGGTTGATGACAACGAAGGCTTCTGGCGTGAGCAGGGACAACGGCTGGACTGGTTCAAACCCTATACTCAGGTTAAAGATGTCAGCTTCGATAAAAGCGATCTGCACATCAAATGGTTCCACGATGGCACCTTGAACGTTGCTTATAACTGCATCGATCGCCATCTGGAAAGCCGCGGCAATCAGCCGGCCATTATTTTCGAGCCGGATGAGCCGACTGACGAAAAACAAACCATCAGTTATCGCGAGTTGCACGGCCATGTATGCCGTCTCGCCAACGCCCTGAAAGACCTGGGCGTCAAAAAAGGCGACCGGGTCACCATCTATATGCCGATGGTGCCCGAAGCCGCCTACGCCATGCTCGCCTGTGCGCGTATTGGCGCCATTCATTCGGTGGTCTTCGGGGGCTTCTCTCCGGATGCTCTGGCGGGCCGTATTGAAGACTGTACCTCCAATGTGGTGATTACCGCTGACGAAGGTTTGCGTGGCGCCAAGAAGGTACCGCTCAAGGTTAACGTCGATAAAGCGTTGGAACAGCCCGGTACCGACTGTGTCGACAAGGTGCTGGTGGTGCGTCGTACCGGTGGCAAAGTCGATTGGAAAGAGGGTCGTGATGTCTGGTACCACGACGCCGTGGCACAGGCATCGGATGATTGCCCGGCCGAAGAAATGAACGCCGAAGACCCGCTGTTTATCCTCTACACCTCCGGCTCGACCGGCAAGCCTAAGGGTGTGTTGCACACCACCGGTGGTTACCTGGTCTATGCGTCCATCACCCACCAGTATGTGTTCGATTATCAAGACGGCGATGTTTACTGGTGTGCCGCGGATGTGGGCTGGGTGACTGGTCACTCTTATATTCTGTACGGACCGCTGGCCAACGGCGCCCAGACATTGATGTTCGAAGGTGTGCCGACCTATCCGTCGGTCAAGCGCATCGCTCAGGTTATTGAGAAGCATAAGGTCAACGTCCTGTACACCGCCCCGACCGCCATTCGCGCCCTGATGGCCAAGGGCGATGAGGCCTACACCGGCGTTGACTTGTCATCATTGCGCCTGCTCGGTTCGGTGGGTGAGCCCATCAACCCCGAAGCCTGGGAGTGGTATCACCAGAACTTCGGCAACGCCAAGCTGCCGATCGTCGATACCTGGTGGCAGACCGAAACCGGCGGCATTCTGATCACGCCGTTGCCCGGCGCCACCGACCTAAAACCCGGTTCGGCGACTCGTCCGTTCTTCGGCATCAAGCCGGCCTTGCTCGATAACGCCGGCCGCACTCTGGAAGGCGCTGTGCAGGGCAATCTGGTGATTACTGATTCCTGGCCCGGCCAGATGCGCAGCGTCTACGGCGACCACGAACGCTTTATCCAGACCTACTTCAGCGCTTACGAAGGCGTCTACACCACCGGTGACGGCGCGCGTCGCGATGAAGACGGTTATTACTGGATCACCGGCCGCGTCGATGACGTTCTCAACGTCTCTGGCCATCGCTTGGGTACCGCTGAGATCGAAAGCGCACTGGTCGCTCACCCGGCCGTATCGGAAGCGGCGGTGGTGGGTTATCCACACGACGTCAAAGGTCAGGGTATCTACGTTTACGTCAGCCCCATGGCTGGCATTGCGCCGACCGAGGAACTGACCAAAGAGCTGGTGCAGTGGGTGCGCAAGGAAATTGGTCCCATCGCCTCGCCAGACTTGATTCAGTGGGCCGACGGTCTGCCGAAAACCCGTTCAGGTAAAATTATGCGCCGTATTTTGCGCAAGATTGCCGCCAATGAGCACGATGCCCTCGGCGATACCTCAACCTTGGCGGATCCTTCTGTGGTTGATGATCTGATTGAGCACCGCCTGAATCAGTAAACCGCGCCCTGCCGGAGCCTACTCCGGCCCATCGAAGCCCGGCCTGGCCGGGCTTTTTTTGTGCCACGGTTCACACTTGGTGAAAAAAGCGTCAAACTGCGTCCGAACGAAAACAACAATATAGAACGGTGATGGCTAGGTTTTGTGCACCGTTCTGCGCCAGGAAATCATTGATGTCTTACCAGTTACTTATTGCTGATGATCATCCGTTGTTCCGCGATGCTTTAACCATGGCGTTACAGACCGGAGAGCTGGCGGACTGCCGTATCGAACTGGCTTCAACGCTTGATGAAACCCGCGAACGGCTCAGTGCCGGCAACGAATATGACCTTTTGTTGCTCGATCTGCGCATGCCCGGCAGCGAAGGGTTCTTTGGTCTGGTTCAGATTCGTAAGGAATTTCCCGAGGTGCCACTGGTGGTTATTTCTGGCAGTGATGACCCGGTAATCGTGGCTCGAACCCGCGCCCTGGGTGCTTTGGGTTTTATCGCTAAATCGACTTCGACCAGGGATATTCAGGCTGCGGTAGCGCGAGTCTTGGCCGGAGATGAAGTCTGGCCGGAAGGCTTGCCGGAGCGCGAGGACGACGCCGAAATAGCCGACATCGCCCAGCGCATTCAAGACCTCACCGACCAGCAATTACGAGTCTTGCAGCAGTTGCAACGTGGCCGGCTGAATAAGCAGATCGCCTATGATCTGAGTATCTCTGAAGCCACCGTTAAAGCGCATGTCACGGCTATCTTCCGTAAGCTGGGGGTGCTCAACCGCACTCAGGCGGTCATCCTGGCTAACCGTTTGGCGATGGAAGCGGACCCCTCTCTGCCTGGCTGAATCAGCCGACGCGGGCGCGCAGCAGTGCCCGCAGCGCCGCTGGCTTGACCGGTTTGCGCAGAAATCCCAGTCCCAAGGCTTCGGCCTGACCGCGCAACTGCTCATCCGGGTGCGCGGTGATCAAAATCCCCGGAATTTTCTCACCCCAATGTTCGAGCAGGCGTGGATAGAGGCTGAGGCCAGTCTCAGTTTCGCCCAGATGGTAGTCGAGCAAGACCAGATCGGGCAGTTGCGATTGCAGTGCCTGCTCGGAGCGGTTGGCAAAATCGGTCTGGCAGCCCCAGCGTTCCAGCAACGTGACCAGTGCATCGACGTTCTGCGGTTCGTTGTCGATGACCAGCACGCGGAAACCGAAATCACCCTGTTCGCGCGCCAAGGTGGGCATGAGCGGTACGACCCGATTGAGCTGACCGCGCGGCAGGCTGACCTCAAAACAAGAGCCAAAACCCGGACGAGATCGTACCGTCACCGGATGATTCAGCAGCTGGCTGAGCCGCGCTACCACACCCAGGCCCAGACCCACGCCCTGAGCTTCCTGGCTGTGTTGATCGAGGCGGGTGAAGTCCTGAAAGATGCGTTTGAGGTCCTGATCATCGATACCCAGACCGGTATCCCAGACCTGAATAATCACCTGGTCACCACGCAAGCGAGCACCGAGCAGAACACCGCCGGAGCGAGTGTATTTAATAGCGTTGGAGACCATGTTCTGCAGGATCCGGCGCAGCGAATTGGGCACCGACAACACCGTTAAGTTGCTTGGGCGCACGCGCAGAATCAGGTTCTTCTCTTCGGCGACAGGCGTGAATTCATTGCGAATGCTTTCAAACAGGGTCGATAAACTCAGCGCTTCCGGTTGGACGGGTTCATCGTTGCCATCCAGACGGGCAATTTCCAGCAGCGTCGACATCAACTCTTCGGTGGTGCGCAACGACTGGTCCAGTTTCAGCAAGGTGCTTTCCCCGGGCCATTGTTCGCTCAAAGAGGCGGCATATAGCCGGGCGGCATTCAAGGGTTGCAGAATGTCGTGGCTGGCCAGCGCCAGAAAGCGCGTCTTACTGGCGTTGGCGCGTTCGGCCTCGCTCTTGGCGGCGAGCAAGGCGGTTTCGGCGCGTTCGCGCTCCTTGATTTCCTCACGCAGCGCTTCGGTACGCTCGGTGACCCGCATTTCCAAGGTGTTTTTGGCGTCTTCCAATTCGTCCTGGGCCCGGACGAATTCGGTGATGTCGTTGAAGGTGGTTACAAAGCCACCGCCAGGCAGTGGATTACCACGCATTTCGATCACCGAGCCGTCGGTGCGCACGCGGATAAAACGGTGTGAAGAGCCTTGCTTGAGGTGGTCCAGGCGCCGGCGCACGTGTTCATCGGGTGAACCCGGGCCGCATTCACCGCGTTCGGCGTTGTAGCGCACCAGACTGGCGACCGGAACGCCGACGCGAATCATACCTTTGGGGTAGGAATACATTTCCAGATATTTGCGATTCCAGGCGACCAGGCACATATCGCGATCAATCACCGAGACGCCGTGGTCGATGTTCTCCAGCGTCGCCGAGAGCACCTTCTGGTTGAACTGAATGGCCTGGGTGGTTTCGTCGAAGAAGGTGACCACGTCTTCGAAATTCAGATGCCGACCCGACAACGCCGAATGCATCAAAGCGCGCGCCGAACTGGCGCCAATCACCCCGGAGAGGGTGCGTTCGACGTAGCGGATAAAGTCGGGCGTCGGCGGTTCCTGATCGTGCAGTTGCAGATGGTTAACGCGCTCGAAGTCTTCCACCAGCTCGCGGCTGCGGCCGACCCCGGCAAAACGTTCCAGCATCGACACCAGATCAGCAACACGGATGGTGCTCTTTTTGGGCAGCTGACCCGGCTGATGCAGATGTTCGTCCATCTTCACATAGGCGGTGGCCTGCATGCGGTCGTTCAGGCTGGGATGAGTCCGCCGCGAGACCCAGACATAAAGAGTGATGTTGGCGATCAGACTGAAGAAAACGCCGTGGCTTAAGGAGTCAGAAAACTCGAAGCCGAACATGGCCTCCGGGCGCAGCCAACTGAGACCAAAGAGACCATCGCTGAGCAGGGCTTCGGGCAGCATGGTCGAACGCACCAGCGTGGGTAGCATCAGCGTCCAGGCCCAGAGTAAGGTGCCGACCGACATGCCGGCGTAAGCGCCCCAGGCATTGCCCTTGGTCCAGTACAGCCCGCCGAGCAGTGCCGGCATCAATTGCACCACCAGCGAAAACGCCAGCAGGCCGATGGTCGACAGTTCATCAATGCCACCGAAGGAGTGGTGATACAGCCAGGCGGCGAGAATTACGGCAACGATGGCGCCACGGCGCAGCAGAATCAGCATGGGGCCAACCTGAGCGTGGGGTTCAGCCAGGCGCCGATGCATAACCAGCGGCAGTACCACATCGTTGCTGAGCATGGTGGACAGCGTCAGGGTGGTGATGACGATCATCGCCGTCGACGCCGAGAAGCCACCGATAAACATCAGCGCCGACAGCCAGTTTTGCTGACTGGCCTGTGGAATCAGCAACACATAGGTATCGGCGTTGACGCTGCCCACCGGAAACAGCGACAAGCCAGCGGTGGTGATCGGTAAAATGACTAGGCTGATCAACACCAGATAACCGGTGAACACCCAGCGCGCGACGTTGACGTGATCGCGGTCAGTGTTCTCCACCACTGTGACGTGAAACTGGCGTGGCAATACCAGTACCGCGCTGGCGGCGAGAATCACCTGAGTCAGAAAATTCAGCGACATGCCGTGCCACTGAAAGGCCCCCAGTTGGTGGTAAATTTGGGAAAATTCGCTCGGCCCGGTGAAGAAGACGAAAATAACAAAGGCCGCCAGACTGATCAGCGCGGCCAGTTTAACCACGGATTCAAAGGCGATGGCGAACATCATGCCGCGGTGATGTTCAGATACATTGACCTGACGCGTGCCGAACAGCGTGGCGAAACCAATCATCGCCAGGGCGACAACCAGGGCGGTGTCGGTAATGCCGCTTTGCACCATCAGGGCCGGGTCGACCAAGACTTCCAGGCTGGTTGAAACCGCCTTTAATTGCAGCGCGATATAGGGCACTCCGGCCAGGGTGCAGATGCCGGTAACCAGCAGCGCAATGCCATTGCGTTTGCCATAGCGCGATGCCAGAAAGTCGGCGATGGAGGTGGTATTCTGCCGCTTGCCGATCTTCACCACCTTGTGCAGCAGCGGACCGCCAAAGACGAACACCAGGATGGGTCCCAGGTAGATCGGCAGAAAATCCCAACCACCGCTGGCGGCGCGACCGACGCCACCGTAATAGGTCCAACTGGTGCAATAGACTGCCAGCGACAACGCGTAGATGGTGGCATTCACCCAGTTCGGCCAGCGGCGTTCTTTTTGTCGATCGCCGAAGAGCGCTAAGCCGAACAGCAGCGTCACATAGGCGATGGCCAGCATAAAGATGGACCAGGGGTTCATCACGATAGCAGTCTCGTCTTTGTTATTATTGCGCCGCTCGCGCCGGCGGTGATCCTGGACGGCGGCTCGAACGAATAGTACCAGAAAGCCTCAGCGGCACCGTATGGCTTTGATAGGTCTGACAAATTTAAGGTCGATGATGTTCTAGCGTATAACTATCAACATGTTGATGCCTTTGTTTAGACATGAATAGTCGTTTAGACATTAGTTGTCGTTAAGACATGAGCGGTATCGGCACTGAATTCTCCGTGGTTTATCAGCAAGCAGCTGATGACCGCCTTGTTCTGGATGCAGTCAATGAAAGAAGCAACGCAACACCCTGCCGTCGCCTATGGTCGTCTTGGCGTGTTATTGGTCAATCTGGGTACCCCTGAGGCGACCGACTACTGGAGCGTAAGGCGTTATCTGAAGGAGTTTCTCTCCGATCGGCGAGTCATCGAACTGCATCCGCTGCTGTGGTGGCCGGTGCTCAATGGTCCCATCCTCACTTTCCGGCCGCGTAAATCGGCCGAGGCTTATCGCAAAATCTGGTTGCAGGATCACAACGAATCGCCGCTGCGTTATTACACTCGACGTCAGGCGGAACGTTTGCAGCAACGCTTCGATGACGTGGTGATTGACTGGGCCATGCGTTATGGCAAGCCATCCATTGCCGAGCGTCTCGATGCGTTAACGGACGCTGGCTGTGACCGCATTCTGATCGTGCCGCTTTATCCGCAATATTCTGCCACCACCACCGCCTCGGTAACCGATGCTGTGTTCGATGCGCTCAAAGCCAAGCGTTGGCAACCGACCCTGCGAGTGGCGCATCCCTGGTACGATCATCCGGCCCATGTTCAGGCACTGACTCAGCGCATCCGCACAGAGCTGGCGGAGCTCGAACAGGAACCGGATGTGCTGCTGTTTTCCTTTCATGGCCTACCGCAGAAATATTTTGATCTGGGTGATCCCTACTACTGCCATTGTCAAAAAACCGCGCGGCTGGTGCGTGAAGCGCTGGGCTGGCCGGAACAGCGGGTGCGGGTCACTTTCCAAAGCCGGCTGGGACCCACGCAGTGGCTTAAACCCTATACCGCCGAGGTGTTACAGCAGTTGCCGGCAGAGGGCATCAAGCGTATTGCCGTGGTGATGCCGGCCTTTGTGTCGGATTGCATTGAGACGCTGGAAGAAATTGGCATCGAAGGTCGCAAAACCTTTCTGGAGGCTGGTGGCGAAGCCTGCGCGGTGTTGCCCTGTCTGAACGACAGTGATGAGAGCATCGAGATGCTTGAGAAAATCGTCACGCAGGAGTTGTCTGGCTGGCGCTGAAATAACAGTGGAATAAAGCTGAAATGGGTGTAACTGGACTGGGTGTAACAGATAGGGTCTGGCGGGAAGTTAAGCTGGCCCTTTTTTTGTTTTTGGAAGGCCTTAAATAAAAACAGCGCCCTTGTTCTTGTTTTTGGATGGGCGCTTATCGTTCTTATCTCACCCCTTTGTTGTTGTTATTGAGGGGCGTCTTTATCGTTGTGTCTAGTATAGAGCAGGTGCTGTGCCAGATTTGAAAAACTCAATAAAAACAATAAGTTAAATTCAATCGGTTAATATCTGATCAATTTCATTCTCGTTTACGGCTTCTTGACGTGTGAATCGGTAACACTTCACAGATGTCGGTAACATCTCGACTGAGTTGTGTGCGTTTTTTGTAATCGATTTCAGGACGCTTCGGGTCCTATGGGCGTATTTTTGACACCTCAGCGCGGCAAAGGCGTTACAATCCCGGCCGGTTTACCGAACGAAGGGTTTATAGATGTTCAAACGTATTAAAGACTGGCTGGCCAGTTCCGCTTCGGCGGGTGCTAAGCAGGTTCAGGGCGAAGCCGTTGAGTACAAGGGTTATCGCATCACCCCGACGCCGCTGGTCGAAGGCGGGCAGTTCCGGGTCAGTGGCGTTATTGAGTCCTTGTCTGATGCGGAAAAACGCCACCGTTTTATCCGTTCTGATCTGGTTGCTGGCCAGGATGAAGCCTGCGATTTTACCGTCCTCAAAGCCAGGCTGATGATCGATCAGCTGGGCGATTCATTGTTTGACCGCTGAGGTCGGATGTCACGGTCTCAGTGATCGATGCCAAAGTGGTCGAGAAAAATGGCCACGCTGTCGGAGGCGATCTGCGCCCGTTCTGAATCCGTCGGAATGGGCGCGTGCCAGACCACTTGAGGCCAGAAGGCCTGACCTTTAATCAGGTTAAAGAAATGCGCTGTAGCCAGGTCGGCATCGGTGGTGTTTAGCCGACCGGCGGCGACGGCAGCGCCCATCCAGCGGCGTGCGCCGCTCTCTTCCTGCGTCATCCATTCCCGCGCCTGATCCGCCAGGCTGGGCGTGCGGGCAAATTCGGCCACCAGGACCGCCGTCAGCCGCAAATAGTCGGCCGATTGCAACAGCGTCAATTCCTGCTCGGCCAGGGTTATTAGCTGGCTGCGTATCGACTGGTCGGGGTGGTAAGCGAGTTCGGTCGCGGCTTGCGCCTGACGCCAGACGTTCAGAGTGATGCTCTCAAACAGCTTTTCCTTGCTGGCGAAATGGTTGTAGACGGTGCGCTTGGACACCTCGGCCCGTTGGGCGACGCGGTCCATGTTGGCGCCCTGAAAACCAAATTCTTTAAATTCCTCGGCGGCGGCATCGAGTATTGCCTGGTGCTTGCGTGCGCTGACGCCCTTTCTCGCGGTCATCAAGTTTCTGTCCCATTGGCTGGAAGTCACAATATTACACTCGTCGGTTTACTCTTTGAATCCGAAAAGTAAACTGATGCGTATAGTTTGAGTTCGCGCAACGGGCTACGGCCTCTGCTTTTCCCCTTTTTGTCAGAGGCATTTTTTATGAAACGCCGGATCTTATTGCTGGCACTGGCCGTCGCAGCGATCACCTTGATAGGAGGCTTTATGGCCCAGGAACTGACTTCCCCACAAACGACTGCGGCTACTGCAAACGGTCGTTATGCCAACATCGACCCGATGCGACCCAATGCGTCGATGTGGCACATTCTCAAACGCTACTTCTTTGAGAAAAGTGATCGCTCACAACCCGAGCCGGGAACGATTCCGGTGGTGCCGATGAGTGCTGACGATCTGCTCGCTGGCCGTGAAGACCGGATTTATCGTCTGGGGCATTCGTCCTTGCTGCTGCGCTTGGACGGCGAGCTTTGGTTGACCGATCCGGTGTTGTCGCAGCGCGCTGCTCCGGTGCAGTGGGCAGGCCCCAAACGCTTCCACGAGTTACCGATTGATCCGCAACAACTGCCGCCGATCAGCGGTGTGCTGATTTCGCACAACCACTACGATCATCTCGATAAAACCAGTATCAAGTTACTGAAAGACAAGGTGCAGCAATTCCTGGTGCCCGAAGGTGTAGCGGCGACGCTGGTGGAATGGGGCGTGGATCCGGCGCGTATTCGCGAGCACCGCTGGTGGCAGTCAAGCCGAGTCGGCGGGCTGTCTTTCACCGCCACGCCGGCGCAGCATTTTTCCGGCCGCGGACTCTTCGACCGTGACGCCACCCTGTGGATGTCGTGGGTGATAGAGACGCCGTCGCAACGACTCTTTTTCAGCGGCGACAGCGGCTATTTCTCCGGCTTCAAAACCATCGGCGCTGCCTTTGGTGGTTTTGATCTGGCACTGATGGAAACCGGTGCCTACGACCCGGCCTGGCCGGGCGTGCATATGACGCCGGAGGAAACGCTGCAGGCCTATCGCGATCTGGGTGCCCAGCGGCTGTTCCCGATCCACAACAGCACCTTTGATCTGGCGCTGCATGCCTGGTTTGATCCGTTGGAACGATTGGCGACGTTGGCCGAAGCTCAGGGCGAAACCCTGGTGACACCGCGCATTGGTGAAGCCATGTCGCTGGCGGATGTGGCCAGCCTCCAGACGGATGCCTGGTGGCGGCCTTTGATGGGGCAATAACTCAGCGGACCAGCGCTGAGAACCTGGACTGAGCGCAACGCTCAGTTCAGGTTTTGGCGATAGTCGGCAAAGAGCGTGGTGATGTCATTCTGATCAAAGCGGTATTGCTGGTGGCAGAACTGGCAATCACTGTGCAGTACGCCTTCCTCTGCAACCACTTTCAAGGCTTCTTCCTCACCCAGCGTCAGTATCGCATTGGCGCAGCGTTCGCGGCTGCAGGTGCATTCAAAACGCAATTCATGAGCGTCGAACAGACGCAACTGCTCTTCGTGGAACAGCCGGTGCAGTAAGGTCTGATTATCGAGTTGCAGCAGCTCTTCGTCGGTCAGCGTATCGGCCAGATGCGTGACTCGATCCCAGGCATCGGTGTCCGGGTTTTCCAGGCTGCCTTCGCTGGCAGATTCGGGCATCGCCTGAATCAGTACGCCGCCAGCGCGCTGGCCATCAGCGGCCAGCCACAGTCGGGTGCGAATCTGTTCGGACTGGCGAAAATAATCTTCCACGGCGCGGGCGAGCGATTGGTCATCGTCATCAATCGGCACGATGCCCTGATAGCGCTTGCCCTGATCCGGTTCGATGGTAATTGCCATCTGGCCTTGCCCTAACAAGGGCGCCTGGGTGCTGAAATCGTCGGTGTACTGGGCGATGGCGCGCACCGCTTCGTGGTTGCGGCATTCGGCCATCAGCATGCGTACCTGACCGGCACCGCGCACCTGCAGACTCAAGCGGCCCTCGAATTTCAGCGTGTCGCTGAGCAGCGCGACCGCCGCCATAAACTCTCCCAGCAGGCGTTGTACCGGTTCGGGATAATTGTGCTTGTCCAGCACGTCCAGGTAGCTCTGGCCGAGGCCGGTGATTTCGCCGCGAATCTGTGATTGGTCGAACAGAAAGCGTTGTGTTTGGTCTGGGCTGCTCATGTAACTCGGGTCATCCGCGGTCAGGTATTGAGAGTGTCTTTAAGGCGACGAATATCGCGCCGCTGTTTTTTGCTGGGTCGCTGGTCGGGTGCCAGTCGGTGTGCCTGTTCGGCTTTGCGTTGGGCTGCGCGTTGTTCGCGCTGGGTGACCGAATCGGCGGTCTCGTTATACAGCAGGCGGGCCTCGGGCGCGCCACGACGTTTGTCGCTGACGGCTTCGATCACCACCGTCATCTCATCCCAGCCTAGACGCAAGCGCACGCTTGCGCCGGTTTCTACGGTGCGGCTGGGTTTGGCGCGGGCGCCGTTGTAATGCACTTTGCCACCCTCGATGGCTTCTTTGGCGAGATTGCGCGTCTTGTAAAAGCGGGCGGCCCAAAGCCATTTGTCGAGCCGCACCGGCGTACTGTCGGTCATGCCGATTCCGCTGTTGATGCATGAAGCGCCCAAGATGCGGGCCCCGGTCGCCTTCTGCAAGGGGTGGCGTGTTAAACTGCCGCTTCACTCTTATCTCAAGCTGACACCCTATGTCGCTCGATCCTCAATTTGGCCCGAAACGCATCGCTTCGCTGTATCAACTGATGCAGAAAGCCGGGGATCGTATTCTGAGAGTGTACGGTGATTCCAGCCGCTGGCAGACCAACCGCAAAGCCGATGATTCTCCGGTGACGGCCGCCGATATAGCGGCCAGCGAGACGTTAGTAGCCGGCTTGCCCAAGGTGATTGATCGGCCGGTGCTGTCCGAAGAAGCTGTGGTTGCCTGGGAAGAGCGGCGCCATTGGCAGCAGTATTGGCTGGTCGATCCGATGGACGGCACGCGCGAGTTCCTGCATCGCAGCGGGGAATTTGTCATCAACGTGGCCTTTATGGACGCCAACCAGCCGGTGTTTGGCATGCTCTATCAGCCGGTTACCGGCCGGGCCTGGTGGGGTGGCGTTGCAGTCGCACCCCAGATGGGGTGGCCTGATCAGCCACAGCCATTGCGCGCCGGTCGTTCTGGTGAGGTGGTTCGTGTGCTCGGCAGTCGTCGTACCGATTGGCGCGGTCAGTGGCGGCCCCGACTGGAAGCGGCGGGCTTTCAGGTGGAAACGCAATCGGTGGGATCGGCGCTTAAATTCATGCACCTGGCTGAAGGCCAGGCCGATATTTATCCGCGCCTGGGGCCGACCAGTGAGTGGGATACCGCCGCGCCACAAGCCATTTTGGAAGCAGCCGGCGGCGCTTTGGTGCAGTGGGATGGCTCGGCGTTGGAATATGGCAAAGCCGATACGCTCAACCCCGAGTTTGTTGCGGTGTCGGATCCAGACCTGTTGCCAACGGTCTTGAATCGCTGAAGCCCGGATTTATTCGGTGAACAGTTCCAGGCCCAACTGGCGCGACAGCGTATTGAAGTCGACCGCCACCTGCGCCACTACCTGACGCGTACTCTGCCAGGTGTCCGGGTCGATATCGCCAAAGGTGTAATTTTCCGGCAAGGCTGCAATAGCCGTTCGCGCCGCTGCCAGATGCTCGTTAATGATGGCGCTGGTCACATCGGTATCGGCGCGGTCGAGCCAGGAAGCCAGTGACCCGGCGTCTTCCTCATTTTCCTGCAGCAACGCCTGCATGCCGTCCAGACGGGCCAGCAGATGGCGTCGGCCCTGGCCGGCTTCGGCGCTGAGGTGATGCCAGCTGCTTTCTTCCAGCGTACCGTCGGCAAAGCTGTAGCTGAGCAACTCAACCTGAGCCAGGCGTTGCAGGCTTTGCCAGGTTAACCGCAGTTGACCTTCTTCGGTGAGCAGATCGAAACCGGTCTCACCCTGCCAGCGGTTGGCGGAGACCTGCAATTGGCTCAGCAGATGATCGGTCGCCAGGCGCAAGTATCGATGACGACGTTCGACCACGGCGGCATCATTGTTGGCAACCGGTAACCAGGATTCGGTTAGAGGTTCACGCCAGAGGAAGGTTTCCACCACCGGAAAACCCAGGGAAGGCGATTCCGAATCCATCATCTGGTGCTGCTCGACCAGGTTGTCCAAGGTCAGGTCCAGCCCGCTTTCATGCACCAGGCCGCTGTAAGGGTAATCTGGCAAGCCGTCGATATAGCCGGGTTGGAACGGCCGGATGTTGATCAGGCTTTGGGTGCGTCGGAACTGAGCCTGTTCGGTGACACTGAAGGCGCGCTGGTTAAACGGACGGAGACGATTCCACTGTTCGTAGCAGTCATGCCAGGCTGCACGCGCCAGATCGCGGTTAGCGGTGTTCGGCTCGGCCAGAAAGTCGGTCACGCCGGCATCGAGATCGTTGCAGGCCAGCATCAAAGCGGCGCCCTGGCGCTGGGCGGTTGAGCGCACCAGGTCGGCAGCGGCTGCAAAACGCGGCCCAGTGTCGACGGTTTCGTCTTGTGCTGCTTCCGACGGCAACAAGGATTCCAGCTCAATCGGTTCCGGATCGGGATCCGAACAAGCGCTGAGTATCAGTCCCAAGCTGAGCAGGATGGCACTGTGGCGGATGCCGGGACGCTTAAAATTCGGCATGTGTTTCCCTCAAACTGATAATGGACCAACCTCGTTGTTGTGCTTCGGCCTGCAAACGCTCATCCGGGTCTACCGCGACCGGATGATCGACCAGGGACAGCAGCGGCAGGTCATTGTGCGAATCGCTATAGAACCAGGCACCGTCCAGCGTTTCATCGTGCTGTTCCAGCCAGTCGTTAAGCCGTGTCACCTTACCTTCGCGGAAACTGGGAACGCCTTCCGGCCGACCGGTATAACGACCATTAATCTGCTCGGCTTCGCAGGCGATCAGATGTTCAATGCCGAGATATTGGGCGATGGGGCCGGTAACAAAACGGTTGGTGGCGGTGATGATCATCAGGGTGTGACCCAGATCACGATGCTTGTTGAGCAGCGCCTCGGTACCGGCCTGAATCATGGGAATGATTTTGGCGTCCATAAAACGCCGATGCAGTTCGGCCAGTTCTGCCGGGTCTTTGTCGGCGAGGAACTCCAGCACGAACAGCAGGTAAGCCTGAATATCGAGTCGACCGGCTTGGTAGTCGGCAAAAAACTGGTCGTTGGCGGTTAATACCGTGTGCGCATCAACGAGACCGGACTCGACCAGAAATTCGCCCCAGGCGTGATCGGAATCGCCACTGAGCAGGGTTTGGTCGAGGTCAAAAATGGCCAGGGTCAAGACAACTTCCTTAGACAAAAAACGCGCCCAAGCCGGGCGCTTAAGGCTGCTAAGAGTACGGATTCTAACCAGACGGTACAAGCGCCTGGCGGTCGCAGACGCACCTGTTTGGTGTTTGCCAAGGCTTGTGGAACAATGCCTGCATGGGGGTTTCGCTTCAGTGCTGCCCTCACAGACCCCTCAGGGGCCCGGTGAACCGGCCGGCACCCCGTGCCGGCCCTGCGATAAAGCGGCAGTGGCGATGATCGATTCCGATGGCTATCGCCCCAATGTGGGCATCATTCTGACTAATGGCCAGAACCAGGTTCTGTGGGCCCGGCGTATCGGTCAGGACGCCTGGCAATTTCCGCAGGGCGGCATCCGTGCCCAGGAAACGCCGCTGGATGCTCTCTATCGCGAACTGCGCGAAGAAGTCGGCTTGGGCGAGGACGACGTTGAAGTGCTCGCCTGTACTCGCGATTGGCTGCGTTACCGGCTGCCCAAACGCATGATTCGTTATAACGCCCTGCCTATTTGCATCGGACAAAAACAGAAGTGGTTTTTGTTGCGCATGCTGTGCGCCGATGAAGACGTCCAACTCAATGTCAGTGACGATCCGGAATTCGACGGTTGGCAATGGGTTTCGTACTGGTATCCGCTGGCTAAGGTGGTGTCGTTCAAGCGCTCGGTCTATCGTCAGGCGATGGCCGAGCTGGCGCCGCGCATCAATCGGGAGCAGCGTATTCGTGGCTGACATGTTGCACCTGCTTCGCCAGGTGGTCGAAGAAGTCAACAGCGCCCGGGATCTGCAAAGCTCCCTGCGTACCCTCGTTGGCCGCATTCGCGCGGGTATGGATGTGCAGGTGTGTTCGGTATTTCTGTGGGATGCGCACGTCGAGCGCTATGTGTTGATGGCCACCGACGGCTTGAGCCCAGACGCCATCGGCAAACTGACGCTGACCCAGAATCAGGGCCTGATCGGCCTGGTGGGCAAGCGTGAAGAACCGATCAATCTCGGCGATGCCACCCGCCACCCCAATTACCATCTGGTGCCCGGCCTGGGCGAAGAGCCTTATAAAGGCACGCTGGCGGTGCCGATCATCCACCACCGCAAACTGCTCGGTGTGCTGACCATCCAGAAGACCGAAGCCGGTCGTTTTGGCGATGAAGAAGAAGCCTTCCTGGTCACGCTGTCGGCGCAGTTGGCCGGCGTTATTGCGCATGCCGAAGCCACCGGCGCGCTGTCAGGGTTGAACCTTCTCGGTGACGAGCAAAAGGACGTGCGCTTCCAGGGCGTGCCCGGTGCCCAGGGTGTTGCCATCGGCCAGGGGCACGTGTTGTTGCCGACGGCGGATTTGAAGGCCGTGCGGTTTCGGCCGGCAGAGGATGTCGATGCTGAAATAGCATTGTTCCATCAGGCCTTGGGTCGTGTGCGTGCTGATTTGCGGGCCACTCGCGATAAGTTACAGGTTGAGCTGCGTCCGGAAGAGTTAGCGCTGTTTAACGTCTATGTCGACATCCTCGATGATGCTGCGCTGGGCGAAGCGGTGATCGAACGCATTCGCCAGGGCGAATGGGCGCAGAGCGCTTTGGCTGGTGTGATGCGCGGCTATATTGACCATTTTGAAAGCATGGACGACGCCTACCTGCGTGAACGTGCCGCCGATATGCGCGATCTGGGTCGGCGAGTGCTCGCTTATCTGCAGGAATCGACGCCGATACAGGCGATCCCTGAAAACGCCATTCTGATCGGCGAAGAAATATCACCGACGGTGTTTGGCGAACTGACCGGCGCCAAGATCGCCGGCATTGTTTGTACCCGTGGTTCGGCCAACTCGCACATCGCCATTCTGTCGCGGGCGCTGGATATTCCCACGGTGATGGGGGTGCAAGAGCTGCCCTGGCAGGCGCTGCAGGGCGAAGACCTGGTGATTGATGGCTATCGCGGCCACCTCTATTACCGGCTGTCGGATGAAAAACGCCAGCATTTCGAAGCGGTGTGTCGGGAAGAGGCCGCGCGTGAAGCGGGGCTGGAGTCGCTGAAAGACGAGCCGGGCACCACCCGCGATGGCCTGGCCATCACCTTGCTGGTGAACACCGGTTTGCAGACCGACATCATCCGCTCGCAAGATCGAGGCGCCGACGGTGTGGGTCTGTTCCGCACCGAAATCCCTTTTATGATGCGCCAGCGGTTTCCCTCCGAAGAAGAACAGGCGGCTATTTATCGCGCTCAGTTGGAAGCCTTTGCACCGCGTCCGGTCACCATGCGCACGCTTGATGTTGGCGGCGACAAAAGCCTGACCTATTTTCCCATCGTTGAAGACAATCCCTTCCTCGGTTGGCGCGGCATTCGCGTCATGCTCGATCACCCTGAGCTGTTTATGGTTCAGGTGCGCGCCATGCTGCGGGCCAGTGAAGGCTTGAATAACCTCAAGGTGATGCTGCCCATGGTGACCAGCGTCAGTGAGGTTGAAGAGGCGCTGGCGATCATTCATCGCGCGGTAATGGAGTTGAACGAAGAAGGTTTGGCGGTTCGGGTACCGGATGTTGGTGTGATGGTCGAGGTGCCATCGGCGGTGTATCTGATAGCCGAACTGGCCAGCCAGGTGGACTTTATTTCCGTCGGCAGTAACGACCTGACCCAGTATCTGCTCGCGGTCGATCGCAACAATCCGCGCGTGGCCGCCATCTATGATGCCCTCCACCCGGCCGTGCTCAAGGCATTGAAGGTGGTGATCGATGCCGGTAACGCCGCCGGTGTACCGGTGAGTCTGTGCGGTGAATTGGCCGGCGATGCGCTGGGTGCGGTGATACTGGTTGGACTGGGTTATCGGCAGTTGTCGATGAGCAGCTCAAATTTATTGCGCGTTAAATCGGTGCTGCGGCAAATCGATACCGACTGGGCCGAACAGGTGGTGGCGGGATTGCTGCATCTGGATAACCCACGTCTGGTGCGCTCGACCCTGCAGTTGGCGTTGAAGAAGCTTGGCATCCCGCTATCGGCACTCGGTCTGGCGCCCGCTGGCTGAGTCTTTGCTGCGAAAGCTCCCATTTGTCACAACCTGGTCTAGGCTTAACAGGCAATGCAATAAACGTTTTGCCCGGGAGGCGTGGCGGTAGTGAAAGTAAGTACCAACCGGGTGGTTTTGAACCTTGCCGTTATTGGGATCGTTTGCCTGGCCGTCTTGGCGCACCGTTTATACGACAATGAAAGTGTCGCTATCCGGCAAAGTTTCCAACTTGAGGTGGATCAGCACGCCGTGGCCTTTGAACGCGAAGTGTTGCTGAACCTGGAAATTCTGTACGCTCTGAATCAAGCCTTGTCGACGGTCGAGACGATCGATCCGGCCTTGTTTGAACGCGTCACTGAAGGGGTGTTGCGCCGCTCTCCGGCAATACAGGCTTTCGCCTGGGCGCCCTGGGTTGATCAACCACAGCTGCAACCCATGCAGCAGCAAATACGCCAGTGGATTCCCGACTTTGAAGTGTTCGAACGGGCCGGTACCGCCGCCGTCGCTGTGGCGCAACGCGACTGGTACGTGCCGGTGGTTTTCATCGAGCCGCTGGCCACCAACCAGGCAGCGGTGGGCTTCGATCTGGCCAGTGAACAGCGTCGCTTGAACGCCCTGCTTGAGGCTCGCGATAGCGCAGCCCTGGTCGCAACGGCGGGCATTCGATTGGTCCAGGAACCCGAAAACCAGCAAGGTTTTTTGGTGTTTTCGGCACTCTATGACGGTCAACCCCAGCAACCACAAGAACGACGCGCCCGGTTGCGTGGTTTTTTCAATGGGGTGTTCCGGGTTGGCGCGCTGTTTCAGCAATCCATCGGCGTGACCTCCCCGGGAGATATCTGCATACGCATCATCGACCGCACCAGTGGTCAGGATGAGGTGTTGTTCGAGAATATCCCGCCCGATGTTAAGGCCTGGCATATGCCTTGGCGTTACGAGTCGGACGTCTTTGATGTCGGCGGTCGTCAGTGGTTGATCGAAGCCATTCCCGCCCGGAGTTTCGCCGTTGAGCAGCGCAGCTATCTGCCCTGGTTGGTGTTCGGTGGCGGGCTCTTATTTATTGTCCTGCTCAGTGGCTATGTCATCGCCACCTTAAGACGTAATACTGAACTGCAGGCCGCCCGCGACCAGTTGGAACGCATCTCTTTAACCGACGGCCTCACTGGTCTGGCCAATCGTCGTCATTTTGATCAGCACCTGACGCAGGAATGGGCCCGGGCGCAACGCGAAGGCACCTCGGTGGCGTTGATCATGATCGACATCGATCACTTCAAAAACTACAACGATGAATACGGTCACCCAGCCGGCGATCAGTGTCTGCGCCGCGTTGCCGCCGCGCTGCAGAGAATCGCCCAGCGACCACTCGATCTGGTGGCGCGCTATGGCGGTGAGGAATTTGCCATCATTCTGCCGCATACCGAAGACCCGGCTCAGGTTGCTGAGCAATGTCGTCAGGTAGTGGAAGATTTGCAGTTACCGCACGCTTTCTCCGAAGCAGCAGCGGTGGTGACCATCAGCGCAGGTGTCTGTGTTGGCCAGCCAAGACAGCACGATGTTCCAGAGACGTTGACCGAAGGCGCCGATCACGCCCTCTATGAGGCTAAAGAAGGCGGGCGTAACCGGGTGGAGGTGTGTGACAAGTTGCTGCGCAAGACGACTTAAAAATCGCGCACCAGAGCGCCGACATCGGTGTGCTGACCAATCAGTTGCTCCAGTCCGGTCGGATTGATCAATTGATAGAGGCGGCCATCGCGTTCGGCGGTTGCAGCTATGTAGCCACCCGCCATATTGGTGTCGGCGTCCTGAGTGTTGAAATACTGCACACCTTCGACCTTGGCGACTGCCAGGCCCATGCGCGATTCGGGGAAGTCGACGATCAGCATGAATTGCGGTTCATCCAACTGACCGTGTCCGGTCATCCGTAACAGATCAATCACCGCCAGCGTTTCGCCGCGTAAACCGACCAGACCCATGACACCCAGAGCGGTACTGGGTACCGGATTGAGTGGCTGCCAGGGTACCACTTCCTTGATCAGGGTAGCCGGAAAGGCCAGAGGTTCCTGGTCGAGATACACCACGACCCACATTTCGTTCGACATCGTCATCGATCGGCTCCTTATGGTTGGTTCACACCAACCCTCCTATTCAGCCTAGTCAGGGGTCTGCCAAGCTGCAAACCAGAACATCGGCCGAGTGCCACCAAGCTTGAGACCAGAGCGTGGTGACTAAGACAGTCGTGGGCGCTTCTGGTACCTTGTGCGCCCCGCTGCGAGGACCTCCATGCACTTCACCGACGAACAGCACGCCATCATTGCGCACCCTTCTGGTCATGCCCGTATCGTCGCCGTGGCCGGTTCCGGCAAGACCTCGACGCTGACTGCCTATCTGGCGCGTCGCCTGAACGAAGGCGTCAATCCGCGCCGCCTGTTGGTGTTGATGTACAACAAGGCCGCCCAGCAGGATGTGTCGCGTCGTCTGGCCACCGAACAGCCCCAGCAGCGGCTGCCCGAAGTGCGCACCTTTCATTCGCTCGGTTATCGCATTCTGCAACGTCTGGTGCACGACGGTGACTTGCCGCCGGTGAATTGGGATTTGCTTAACGATGCTCAAATCGAACCAGTAGTGTGGCGCTTGTTGCGTGCCGCAGCGGTGGATGAGGAGCAGGCCGAAGACATCCTTAGCCGCAAGAAAAAATGGGTCGAGCCGGCGCTGAATTATTTCGAGCTGGTCAAAAGCAGTCTGGCGAGCCCGACCGAAGTCTTCGAGCAAAGCGGACTGCCGAAGGTGTGTCGCCTTTTTATCGAGGTTTTCGACCAGTTTGAGCAATGGCGTGCTGACCAACGCCGTCTGACTTTCGCTGATCTGCTCTACGATCCGGTGCGTTGTCTGCTAGCGCGGCCGGAAGTGGCGCAGCGCTTTGCCGGTCATATGGAGGAAATCCTGGTCGACGAATATCAGGACATCAATCCGATCCAGCAGGCGCTGTTGGAGATTCTGCATGGCGGTCGTGGTCAGGTGATGGTGGTCGGCGATCCGGACCAGACCATCTACGAATTTCGCGGTTCCGAACCGGCGCTGCTGACCGAGGCTTTTCAGCAGCAATTTACCGAGCCCCAGGATTATCAACTGAGTTGGACCTTTCGTTACGGTCATCAATTATCGCTGCTGGCCAACCATTTGATTCAGGCCGGCTCGGACCGGACTGCTGCCGACACACTGTGTTTTTCCCACGCCAGCACACCCAATACCCGAGTGCGTCAGCTGCGCAGCGACGACAGTGCCCAGGCGGCACTGGATTGCATTCGCCATTGGCAGCAAACGCGGCCGTTGACCGACATCGCCGTGCTTAACCGACTCTGGGCCAACAGCGCCCGGCTGGAACTGAAACTGCTGGCGGCGAATCTGCCCTATCGATTGGAAAATCATCGCACCGTGCTGGAACGTTTTGAGCTGGCGCCGTTCTGGGTGTTGCTCGATCTGGCCAGTGGTGAGTTCAGTCGTTACAGCGATGAGCAACGTCGCCAGGCGTGGCGAACTTTATTGACCCAGCCCTACCTGAAAATTCGCAAGCGGGTGGTCGATGAATTACTCGGCCGGCTTACCAACGTCGCGCACGATACCGCTCGTCAGTTGCGCAACGCACTGCCCGATAATTTAGCCAGTTTTCAGGCTGACCAACTGCTGGAACGCGCCCGCTTGATTCAGCGCGCCGAAGAAGGTCGCGTCGGCGCCAGCGAACTGGTCAGCGGCTGGCTGATTGGCACTGACTATCTGAACGCCCTGCGTGACAACGCTTTTTCCGCTCAGCAAGTGGACGATCAAATCGCCACCGTGACTGCCTTCGTCGACTTTATCGCCGCTCAACGCTGGCCGTCGTCAGAAGCTGGCGATCACCTAAGAGCGCTGCAGGAACAGCG
The DNA here is from genome assembly GCF_043196805.1 of Saccharospirillum sp. HFRX-2. NCBI lineage: Bacteria > Pseudomonadati > Pseudomonadota > Gammaproteobacteria > Oceanospirillales > Saccharospirillaceae > Saccharospirillum > Saccharospirillum sp. HFRX-2. The sequence goes on along the minus strand of NZ_JBEBMU010000011.1, from coordinate 59,809 downwards.
ACGCGCCACCGGTCAGCACGGCGTCACCCTGACCTCGATTCATAAAGCCAAAGGCCGCGAATGGCCGTGCGTGCTGCTGCCGGAATTGAATGCACGGTTTTATCCGTACCATCCCGAAGGCGATCTAAGCCGACCGGCCTCGGAAGACAGCGAGCGACGCCTGCTCTACGTGGCGCTGACCCGGGCGCGTGACGAAGCAGTGTTGCTGACGCCGCTCAATCGCCAGGAAACACCGGACAGTCCTTTTCTGGTGGAGATGAACTGGGATGGTTGTCGAACTTTGGCCGAGGCGCTGGCGCAATCGGCAACCGAGGTCAGCCTGCCTGCCTCGATGAACCGGCAAGTGGTCGAGCGTTACCTGAACGCCCAGCAACGTCAGTTGACCATTCACTGGGAAGCGCCGGTTATCGACGATCAGGCTGCCGAACCTGGGCGACGTTTGCGTCATCCGAAATTCGGCGCCGGCCGTTTGCTCGACGACGATGGCAGCCGCCTCAGTATTCGCTTTGTGCGCGATGGTCAGGTGCGACAATTTGACCGCAGCCAGACCTGGCCCATGCTGGAATGGCTCGACGAATAACGATCCGTTAGGCATCCGTTGGCCATCGCCACGCGTATCTTGTGCTCCGTTTTCCATTCAGGAGCGTCCTTGTGATTCGATTGCTGTGTACCGCCTTAGTGGCATTAATTCTGACCGGCTGTGCCGGAGTTTCGGTGTCCGACTACGCCGATCGTGAACCGACTTTCGATCCGCTGGTTTTCTTTAATGGCCCGCTCGAAGCTCAGGGTGTGGTGCTCAGTCGCAGCGGCGAAGTACGTCGACATTTTATCGCCACCATCGACGCGAGCTGGGACAAAAATGGCGGCGTGCTCGATGAAGTTTTCCAATGGAGCGACGGCGAACGCCAAACGCGAGTCTGGCGTTTCGAGCGCGATGGTGAACGCAGCTTTGTCGGCCGGGCGGGTGATGTAAAAGGCACCGCCGAGATGCACTACGCCGGCAACGCCGTGAACATGAATTACCGTTTGCTGGTGCCGTTGTCGAGTGGTCGCACCATTGCAGTGACCATGGATGATTGGCTCTACCAGGTTGACGACAACACCCTGATCAATGTCACCGATATGAGTAAGTTCGGCTTCGATGTTGGCCAGGTGGTGCTGACCATGCACAAGCTATAAATCGTTTTAAAAAACGTTTAAAAAATCCGAAAACGTTAGAACTTTTTGGTTCTCTGTCAGCGCTCTGCAAAGGGATTGCTGGCGATTGGTAAGACTCCCCTCGGCCGCTTGAACTTTAAGCACCCGCTTCTTAAAACAGCCGCGTCTGTCGCACTTGCGTCCGCAAGTGCCAGGGGCCGCTCTGGCCCCGACCGACAACCCCAACTAACTGGACTTTGAAGGAGTGTGCGATGCTCGAATGTCAGAGTGTCAGCCGCCGTTTTGGTGACGTTATGGCGGTTGATGATGTCAGTTTTCGGGTGGATAGCGGCCAGATTATCGGCTTGCTCGGCCATAACGGGGCCGGAAAAACCACCATCATGCGCTTGATAACCGGCGCACTGGAACCTTCCTCCGGCCGCGTTTTCTGGGACGGCCAAGACTTGCAAAGCCACGCTTTGGCATTGCACCGCGCTATCGGTTACCTGCCTGAACAATTGCCGGTTTACCCGGAAATGACGTTGATCGAATATCTGGATTACTGCGCCAGCTTGCGCGGTTTAAAAGACATCGCCGCACGTCGTCAGGCGGTGCGTCGAGTCGTTGCCGATACCCAACTGGAACCGAAATTATTCAGCCGCATCCAGACTCTGTCGCGCGGTTACAAACAGCGTGTGGGTGTCGCTCAGGCGCTGCTCACTGAACCGCGTTTGGTGGTGCTGGATGAACCGACCAACGGTCTTGATCCTGAACAAACGCAGCATATGCGCGAGTTAATAAAACGCCTGGGCCAGTCGGCCACGGTCATCCTCTCGACGCACATCATGCAGGAAGTGCAGGCCGTCTGTGACCGGGTGTTGATGGTGCAGCAAGGACACCTGCAACTGGATGCCACCATGGCACAACTTAATGCCAGCCAGCGTTTGCAAATACGCTGCGCCGATAGCGAGGCGGCTCGGCGCTTGTTGGCCGACGTTTCGGGTATTGAAGCCATCGACAGCCACAGTGATGGCGTGCTGTCCCTGGCATTAGCTGAAGCGTCTGACCGCGATCGTCTGGCGGCAGAAGTGGGTCGCCGTTTGGTGCAGGCCGGTGTTGATCTGTATGGCCTGCGCAGTGAATCCCAGGATCTGGAGCGGTTGTTCTTCGCCAGCGAAGCAACCCAGCAACGGGAGACTGCTTATGTGGCTTAAATCGGCTTTGCAGGTTGCGCGTAAGGAAATCAGCATTCATTTTTCGTCACCGTTGGCCTATTTATTCCTGGCCGCCTTCGCGCTGGTAACCGTCTTTATCGTTTTTTGGGTTGATGCTTTTTTTGCTCGTAATATCGCCGATGTCCGGCCGCTGTTTGCCTGGATGCCGGTGATACTGATTTTTCTCGCCGCCGCTTTGACGATGCGTTCCTGGAGTGAGGAACGCCGCAGTGGCACCTTAGAGCATGTGTTAACGCTGCCAGTGCGCAGCGCCAGTTTCGTGCTGGGTAAGTTTTTCGCGGCCTGGGCGATGCTGGCGATGGCCTTGCTGTTGACCCTGCCCATTCCGATGATGGTGGCCTGGATCGGCGAACTGGATTGGGGCCCGGTCTGGGCGGGTTATCTGGCGACGCTGTTGCTCGGCGCGCTCTATCTGTCGATCGGTCTGGCGGTCAGTGCCCGCACCGATAACGCCCTGATCAGCCTGTTGGTGACCGTCGCTGTGGCCGGCGCTTTCTGGTTGATTGGCCATCCGATGATCACTCAGCTGTTGCCCGCCGGTGTGGCCGAAACCTTATCGTTGTTCGGCAGTGGCGCGCGCTTTGAGTCGATCACCCGCGGCATTCTCGATGTGCGCGATCTGTATTACTACCTCAGCCTGACGCTCGCCTTTCTGGCCTTCAATGTTTACAGCCTGGAACAGGTGCGCTGGGACAGCAGCCAGCGCCGGCCCTTGCATCAGCGTTGGCGCTTGGGCGTGACGCTGGTGGTGCTGAACCTGCTGGTCGCCAATTTGTGGCTGCAACCGGTGACCGCGCTGCGCGCCGATACCACGGCCGGGCAGTTGTATTCGGTATCACCGGTGACCCGTCAGACGCTGGCGCAACTGCAGGAGCCGTTGGTGCTGCATGGCTATTTCAGTGCCCGTACGCATCCCTTGCTGGCGCCTTTGATTCCGCAATTGAAAGACCTGATGCGCGAATATCAGGCGCTCGGTCATGGACAGGTCGAGGTAGAGTTTGTCGACCCCACTGCCAACCCTGAAGTGGAACAAACCATCAACGAACGCTACGGCATTGAAGCCACACCTTTCCGGGTTTCGGATCGTTATCAGTCGTCGGTGGTCAGTTCCTATTTCGATATCCGCGTGCAATACGGCGATGAAGAAAAGGTACTCAGTTTCGATGACCTGATCGAAGTCCGGCCGACACCCCAGGGCGATATTGAAGTGCAACTGCGGAACCCCGAATACGACCTGACCAAGACGGTCAAAGCGGTGGTGGAACAATATCGTGCCGGTGGCGATATCTATGCGCTGCTGGACCAACCGGTCACTCTGACTGCTTACGTCTCGCCCGAGGCACAGTTGCCGGCGACGCTGGCAGAGTTCCGACAGACGCTGGTGGATACCGCCGAGTCGATGCAGGCCGCAGCCGACGGTCACTTTGATTGGCAAATCCAGGACCCACAAGCGGGCGATGGCAGCCTGGCGCAGCAAATTGCTCAGGACTACGGTTTGCAGCCGATGGTCGCCGGTTTGCTCGACCCCAATCCGTTCTATTTCTATCTGCGCCTGCACAGCGAAAACCAGAATGTCATCTTGCCGTTGCCCGCAGAGCTGACCGATACGGCACTGCGCGCCAGCCTGGACAGCGGCCTGAAACGCTTCGCCGCCGGACTGAATGCGACCATCGGTTTGGTGGCGCCGAGTCGGGTCGAATCGCCCATGGGACCGCAGCCAGCGGCGCGTCAGTTCAGTTCGCTGCGTCAATGGCTGGCCGACAGCTATGCGGTGCGCAATGTCGACCTTAACAGCGGCCAGGTACCGGCCAACATCGACTTGTTGTTGGTGATGGCGCCGGAAAATCTGGATGAAAACGCCGTCTTCGCGCTCGATCAATATCTGATGCGCGGTGGCCGGGTGGTGCTGACCACCGGCAGCCAGAACATCGAGCTGACCCGGCAAAGCCTGAATGCCAGTCCAATGAGTTCTGGTATCCGTGATTGGCTGGCCGACCAGGGCGTTACGCTCAGCGATAATCTGGTGATGGATCCGCAAAACGCCGCCTTCCCATTACCTGTAGTGCGTCAGGCCGGCGGCTTAAGCTTCCAGGATTTCCGCATGCTGGATTACCCCTACTTCCTCGATATCCGCAGCGACGGGCTGAACAGTGAGCACCCGGCCACGGCGAGCCTGCCGCGACTGACAGTGCCCTGGGCGTCAGCGCTGAGTTATCAGCCGACCTCGGACGACTCGTCCGTCACCGCTGTGACGCTGGCGCAGAGTTCGCCGCAGGCCTGGCTCGGTTCGCCCGACCAGGTGATGCCACGGCTCGACAGCAACGGCCAGGTGAATTATCAGCCGGGCGAAGAGCGCGCAAACCAGCCGGTGGTCTTGGCGCTGAGTGGCCGCTTTGATTCGGCCTTTGCCGGTCAGCCGTCGCCGCTGTTGGATGATCCGGTTTCAGACGCAGACGCGGACAGCGAGACACCGGTGGTGGGTTCGGTGATCAATCGCTCGGCGGAATCGGCGCGCTTGATCGTTATCGGCTCCAACGACTTTGCCACCGACACCACCTTGCAACTGGCCAGTGCGGTCAGTGGTGCCGATGACAGCGGTCAACTGCCGTTGCTGGCCAACCTGGCGGAGTGGTCGCTGGACGACAGCGGGCTGATGAGTATTCGCTCCGGTAATCGCTTCAATCGCACCTTGCCCAGCCTCACGCCCAGCGCGCAACACTGGCTCGAATACGGCACCTATGCCGCTGTGTTGCTGTGTTTGCTGGTGTTGATCGCGGTACAGCGCTGGCGGCGTCGGCAACGCTTGCAGCACTTGGCGCAATGGATCTGAGGAGACGATGATGCTGAACAAAATAAATCGCTGGTTACTGGTGGCGTTGGCAGCACAACTGCTGCTGATCGTCGCCTTATTGAGTGGTCGCTGGCTGGGTCATTCCGGCCCATCGGCCGAGCCTTTGCTGTCGTTGTCGTCAACCCAGGTCACTGAGTTGCAACTAGTGGATCAACGCGACGACGAACCCAGCCAACTGACGCTGACTCAGGCTGACAACGGTTGGCAGTTCGATGTCGACGGCCGCACCCTGCCAGCGTCACCGAGTCTGGTTGAAGCCTTGCTGACGCTGTTGAGTGATACCGAACTGAACTGGCCGGTAGCGTCCAGCGGTGGTGCCGCCGAACGTTTTGCCACCGACGCCGACCACTTTCGCCAACAGCTGACTCTGGTCACTGCTGAGGGCGAACAGCAGTTTTACTTCGGTACCTCACCGTCCTATCAGCAGCTTTATGTCCGACGTGACGGCGACGACGCGGTCTATAGCATCGATCTGGATGCCAGCCAGCTCAGTGCCGATGCGCAGCATTGGCTGGATAATCGCTTATTGCAGGTCGATCCGCAGGCGTTGAGTGAGGCGCAGGTCGACGACATTCAGTTGCTTCAGCAAGACGGCCAGTGGCAGCCACAAAACACTCAGACCGAGTTCAGCCTGAGTGCCTGGCAAGATTGGTTGCAGCGTTGGCAAAGTCTGATTGTCAGCCGGTTGATCGCCGCTGAAGACGCCTCGGCCTTTACCGCTGACGGACCGGTATTAACGGTCGACTTTGGCGAAGCCGGCCGTTATCAACTGTTCCAGGAAGGTGATCGTTATGCGCTGAGCAGCAGTCGATACCCAGGCCTCTTTGGTCTGTCCAACGGTACCGGTTCTGCTTTGGCAAACACCGCGCCGCTGTGGCAAAGCGAGGCGGAGGAAGACAGCGTCACCTCGCCCTAATCCGGCAACCATTCGGGGCGGTACTCTGCCGCCCCTGTGGCTGTTCAACAGCCCTCACCTCTGGCTTAATACGGCCTCATTTTTCTGGAGCAGGGCGTTATGTTGTTAGCCTGGTTGGCGGTCTTAATCGGTCTGGTGGTGCTGGTCTGGAGTGCGGATCGCTTTGTCGATGGCGCGTCTGGAACCGCTCGTTACGCCGGTATGTCACCGCTGTTGATCGGTATGCTGATCGTTGGTTTTGGGACCTCGGCACCGGAGCTGGTGGTGTCGGTGATCGCGGCGACCGACGGCAATCCGGGCCTGGCACTGGGTAACGCTTACGGTTCCAACATCACCAACATCGGTCTGGTAGTCGGGCTGGTGGCGGTGATTGCGCCCATTCAGGTGCAGTCCAGCATCGTGCGTCGTGAACTGCCCATCCTGCTGCTGATCACCCTCTTTGCCGGCTGGCAACTGCTCGATAACGACCTGTCCCGCCTCGATGGCTTCCTGTTGCTGCTGCTGTTCGCCGGCACCATGGGTTGGTCGGTGTTGCAGGGCCGTCAGCCGGGCGATGTGCTCGAGACCGAATACACCGATAACCTCGACAGCCACGCCATGACGCTGCGCGCTGCGCTGCTCTGGCTGGTGGTCGGTTTGGCTGGCCTGGTGCTCAGTTCACGGGCTTTGGTCTGGGGCGCGGTGGAAATTGCCATCGACCTCGGCGTCAGCGACCTGATCGTCGGGCTGACCGTCGTTGCCATTGGTACTTCATTGCCGGAACTGGCGTCTTCGCTGGCGGCGATCCGCAAAAAACAACACGACCTGGCACTGGGCAATGTGATCGGTTCGGGTCTATTCAATACGCTGGCCGTGGTCGGTTTGGCCGCCAGCATCAGCCCGATGCAGATTGAGTCGGCGGTGCTCACTCGTGATTGGGTTCTGATGACAGCGCTGACGGTGCTGCTATTGGTTATGGGCATCGGTACGCGCAAGCGTCAGGGTCGTATTAACCGTCTTGAAGGTGGTTTTTTGCTGGTGATCTACCTGGCGTACACAACCTATCTGGTTAACTTGGCGCTCAGCGGTGGCGCTCCTGTTATCGGTTGAATGGCATCGAAATGAGGCGATCTTTATTTCATCTGGCGTTTAACGTCACCGATCTGGCCGAAGCGCGGCGCTTTTACGGTGAGGTACTCGGTTGCAGCGAAGGACGTTCTACCGACACCTGGGTCGATTTCGAGTTTTACGGCCATCAACTGTCGTTGCATCTGGGTGACGTCTGGACCACGCGCAACACCGGTCAGGTCGATGGCGTGGCGGTGCCGATGCCGCATTTCGGTGTGATCTTGCCGTTGGATGATTGGCAGCAACTGGCTGATCGATTGCAGCAGGCAGGAACGGATTTTGTGATTCCGCCGACGCAACGCTACGCCGGTCAGCCCGGTGAACAGCACACCCTGTTCTTCTACGATCCCTTCGGTAATCCGATTGAAGTCAAAGGCTTCGCCGATTTTGCGGGCTTGTTTGAGCGTTGATTCGAACTCAGGCTGACAGTGAGATGGCGTCGTCATTGATGCCATAGCGCTGGCGAAAAGCGCGTTCTCCGGCTGGACTAAACCTCAGACTGCGCGCTTGCAGATCGCGCCTGGCCCAGCCGCGGTGCAGTAAATCCTCCAGAATCCATTGCCCCAACTGACCTGCCAGATGGCTGCGCCGCTCGCTCCAGTCGAGACAGGCGCGGCATAACGGCCGGCGGCTGCGTTGTGGCGCAAAACCCAAAGCAGCGAAATGCGCTGAACCAAGGTCCGTCAGTTGGCACTGATCGGCATGGCTGTCGATCAGGCCTTGATCACAGAGGGCGTCGTGCAATTGCACTCCCAGTTCGCCCGCCAGATGGTCGTAGCACAGGCGGGCATGGCGCAGCGCCAAGTCATCCGGTCCGGTGGCAATGGTCGGCGCCTGAGCGGCCGCTAAACCCATCAATTGCTCCAGTAATTCCGCCACTGCTGTGCCGCTTAATTCGAAATAGCGATGCCGTCCCTGTTTGCGCAATTGAATCAGACCGCTGCGCTCCAGGCGTGCCAGATGGCTGCTCGCCGTCGATGGACTGATGTCGGCACACAGCGCCAGTTCGGTGGCGGTCAGTGCCTGACCACTCATTAAAGCAGTCAGCATTTGGGCGCGGCTGGGGTCACCCAGTTCGGCGGCGAGTTGAGCGATGTCCGGTTGCATGGTGCGGTCTCGTTGCTGTGCAAGCGCAGCCAGTTTGGGTGAATTCGATGGTGAATACTTCGATGCTCATCGAAGCAAGGCGAGAGCGGCCTTTCTACTCTGGCAACTCCAATGACCAGGAGTCTTGCTATGACCATCAGCTGTTTTATTGAGTATCGCATCGATCCGGCCAAGCGCGAGCAGTTTGCGCAATATGCGCGTCACTGGGGCCGAATTATTCCTGCTTGTGGCGGTCAGTTACTGGGTTATTTTCTGCCTTGGGAAGGCACTAACTATCAAGCCTGGGGGCTGATCAGTTTCGCCAGTCTGGCGGACTATGAAGCCTATCGGGCGCGGTTGCGAAGCGATCCCGACGGCCGTGCCAATTTTGAGTTTGCCCAGCGCGAGGGTTTTATTCTCGAAGAGCGGCGGACTTTTCTGGCGCCGGTTCCGGAAAGCTGTGATTGGTTGACGGAGGCTGCGCAATGATAGCGGTGATTTTTGAGGCGATAGCCAACGAGGCGCGGCAGGACGATTATCTCGCTGCCGCTGAACAGTTGCGGGCGCATCTGGCCAATCAGCCAGGCTTTATTTCTATTGAACGATTTCAAAGTTTGAGCAAGTCGACCAAGTTGCTGTCGCTGTCGTTTTGGCAGGACGAAACGGCGGTGCGGTTGTGGCGCGAACAGAGCGATCATCGCCAGGCACAGCAGTTGGGGAAAACGGAAATTTTTGCGGATTATCGCTTGCGGGTAGCGCAGGTGTTGCGCGACTACGGTCGTTATGACCGGGAACAGGCGCCGACCGACTGAGTCGGCGCCATCGATCAATCAGAACAGTTTCTTACTCGCCAAAGCCGCACCTTCGGCCAGTGACGCCAGTTTCTTCCACACGATTTTGGAGTCGACCTTGCCGACCCCAGCGAAGGTGGCGAAACCGCAGTCGGTGCCAGCCATAACGCGTTCACGACCGACAATGTCGGCGAATTGCTGAATGCGCTGGGCGATCAGTTCCGGATGCTCAACGTAGTTGGAGGTGGAATCAATCACGCCCGGCACCAGAATTTTGTTGTCGGGCAACTTGGTGTCTTTCCAGATTTGCCATTCGTGCGCATGGCGCGGGTTGGACGCTTCGAACAGAATCGCCGACGGCTTGGCTTTCAAGATGACGTTCATGATTTTGCGCAAGTCGATGTCGTGCGTATGCGGGCCTTCATAGTTGCCCCAGCACACGTGCATGCGCAGTTTTTCCGCCGGAATATTCACCAGCGCCGCGTTCAAGGCTTCGACCTGCAATTCGGCCTGGGCCAGGAATTCGGCTTCGCTCAAATCCTGAAAACCGGTGTGACGCGCCATGGCCAGATCCGGGCAATCCAGTTGCAGAATAAAGCCGGCATCAACGATGGCTTCGTATTCGGCCTGCATCGCCTTGCTGATGGCTTCCAGATATTCGGCGATGCTCGGGTAGTACTGGTTCGGCTGGAAGGCGGAAACCACACCGGGCGAAGCGGCGTTCATAAAGGCTTCGGTGACACCGGCGCCATCGACCGCGCTTTTGAAATTCTTCAGATCGAATTCCAGCGGTTCGGTGGTCGAGACTTCCACCGGGCCGGTGCAGCACAGTCGCTTAAAGCTTTGCTTGCCGGCGACCAGCGCCATCTTTTCCTGATATTCCGGGTAGTCGGCCAGATCCAGGGCGACCTTGCGCGCCTGGTGACCGTCAAAACCTTTGAGACGATCCTTGATGTAAGTGGCGTAGCCGATCTTGCTCAGCTCGCCATCGCTGATGACATCGATGCCGGCTTCAGCCTGCAGCTTGACGACTTCGCGCACAGCTTCGGAAACCACGGCTTCAAATTTGCTGGGATCGGTTTCCTCGCCGTGCTCGCGGGCCATCAATACATCCACCACGGCCTGGGAGCGCGGCAGACTGCCGACGTGGGTGGTGAGAATGCGATCGGTGCTCTGTTTCATGGGGCTTTCCTTTTTGTTGGGCAACGGTGCGCGTCGACACCGGTTTTAATGGACGGCAGTGTACAACCTCAAGCCAGGCTCGGCATCTTAAGCGAGCCACAACTGGTAGGCGTGCAGGGCAATAAAATCGATGCCCAGCAGCAGCGGCGCGTACCACCGATTCAGGCGCAGCAGGGCACGGGCCGAGACGCCATAGCGCGATTGCAGCGCCAGCTGGATGCCGGAAAAGGGCGACAGCGCCACGCCCAACGACCAGCTCATCAAAAACACCAGGCCGAGCAGATTGGGATCGTCGATGGCCGGCATCAGTAAACTGCCTGCCAGCGCCACGGTGGTGACCGGATGCATACCGATCATGGCCAGGCCAATCATGATCACCAGCACCACAAAAGCCTGGTTGGCGCCAAACTGCTCAAAGCGAACTTCGACGTTGAACGACGCCAGCAGTGCCGCCACGCCAGCGGCCATGACTGCAGCGGCGAGAAACAGCGACACCTCACCGCCGAGGCGCGATAAACCCAATTGAATATGATCGACCGTGGCGCGCACGCCGCTGCGGCCCTGGCGCAGCGTTACCCATAACGGCGCGAATAGCACGGAAATCAGCGTCACTAAGGTCAACACCGAAATATTTGGCCACCATTGGTGCGCGACCATCACCAGCACGGCCAACAGCATGGGCAGCCAGAGTGAATCCAGATGCATCGGGTAACCGAGGGTTTGATCAACCTGCGGATGGCGGCTGATCTGCCAGATGGTGATGGCCAGGGCGGCCGCAGCGGCGGGCAAACCAACAGTGACCAGCGTTGCCAGTTGCGCACCGGGGGCGCTGATCAGGGCGATACCCATGGCGGCGAAAAACGGCGACCAGAAAGCGGCGGTGCTGAAACCGCGCAGTATCACCAAGGCCTGTAATGAGCTGAGTTTTCCGGACTGGGATAAGCGGTCGCCGATGATGGCGATGGTCGACATATTGATCACCGAACCGATCAAATGGCCACCGAGCAAGGTACGAATCAGCGCTGCTTTACCGACCGGGCGATCATCGGCGCCGTCGATTGCCGTGCTGCCGACCAGACGCAAAAAGCTGACGCCCATCAGCATGGCGATCACCGTCTGGTTGGCTTCCAGGGCTTTGCGCAAATAGAGCCAGTCGGCACCGCGCAGTAAACCCAGGCTCAGTCCAAGCACGCCGCAAGCGAACATGGCGCGCACCTGCCAGCGTTGCGGACCTTTCAGGCTGCCGAGTAACAATAAAGCGGCTAACCAGACCAGCACACCGGCGGACCAGGCAGGCCAGGGATCATAGAGGGCAGCGCTGATGGCCAGTGTAATAACGCCCATCAGCGTCCAGCCGGCCAGCCGGAAACGCCAGGCATTGGCGCTGGCCGGTGAGTTTGTGGTCATGGCAGGATAGTGGACGGTTGCATCGTACAAGCATAACCGAAGCGGTGCGGCTGGCTCGACTGCCGCTGCTGAATGGACCGTTCCAGTGACGGTCGATCCAGACGGCTAGTCTGTACGTATTGAGCCATTCGGGTATTCACAGTTTAACGAGGTTCGCATGCGCTTGACCGCGCCCTGCAACAGTCAGGATTTTACCGTTCAGGATGTTTACGGCCAGTCGATTCGCTTGAGCGATTATCGTGGCCGTCGCGTCATGCTGAGTTTTTTCCGCGATGCCGCCTGTCCGTTCTGCAGTTTTAGAGTGCACGAATTGACGCATCGCTACCCGGACTGGCAACAGCAAGGCTTGGAAATTCTCGCCGTCTTCAGTTGCAGCGACCAGGACGTGCGGCGCCATGTGTCGCGTCATCCACGGCCGTTTCGATTGATTGCCGATCCCGATCTGCAGCTTTATAACGACTATGGTGTCGAGCAGTCGCTGTTGGCGTTATTCAAGGCGGTGGTGTTTAAGTTGCCGCGTATTGTGCGCAGCCTGAGGGTGGGTGGTCGTCCCGATCCGAACAATCCGCATATTCGTCTGGTTCCGGCCGACTTCCTGATCGATGAACACGGCCAGGTGGTTGATCTGTGGTATGGCCGCGATACCAGCGACCATATTCCCCTGGAGCGGGTCGATGCCTTTGTGCGCGGCCAGAAGCCGGCGTCATCGAACGCTGCCTGACAAACCTTTGCAGCGCGCCGGTCAGGCCCTAGAATCAGAACAAATTTTAGCCAAAGGCGTGCCATGACCACCGATCGATCCCTGTCCAGGCTGCAGATGGCGCTGCAGACACGCATTCTGGGTCAGCCGGAGCTGATCGAGTCCCTGATGTTAGCGCTGCTGGCCGACGGTCATCTCCTGGTTGAAGGCGCGCCAGGCCTGGCCAAGACCACGGCCATTAAGGCCTTGGCCGCCGCCATTGATGGCGATTTCCAGCGCATTCAGTTCACCCCTGATCTACTGCCCGCTGACGTCACCGGCTCGGACATCTACCGCGCCGAAACCCATCGCTTTGAGTTTCAGCCCGGCCCGGTGTTCGCCAACCTGGTGCTGGCCGATGAGATCAACCGGGCACCGGCCAAGGTGCAGTCGGCACTGCTCGAAGCCATGTCGGAGCGTCAGGTTACCGTGGGTGGTACTACTTATACCTTGCCCGATCCGTTTCTGGTGATGGCCACGCAAAACCCCATTGAACACGAAGGCACCTACGCCTTGCCGGAGGCGCAGCTGGACCGCTTTTTGATGCGCGTGCGACTGGATTACCCGGATGCCGCCACCGAACGCCGCGTGCTGGAACTGGCGCGGCGGCGTGAAGCCCAGGTGGCCGACGAACCGGTCACCCTGGCCAGTCTGGCGGAGCTTAGCGCAGCGCGACGGGCCTTGAACGATGTCCACGTGGCCGAGGCGGTGAGCGACTACATCGTGCATCTGGTCGATGCCACCCGGCGTCCGGCTTACTACAGCGGCCGCCTGGCCGATGTCATCGAATTCGGTGCCTCACCGCGCGCCACCCTGGCGCTGGAACGGTGCGCGCGCGCCCTGGCCTGGCTCGAAGGAGAGGACTTTGTTACGCCGGATCAGGTGCATCGTTTGGCGCATCGCATTCTGGAGCATCGGCTGGTGCTGTCCTTGTCTGGCCAGGCCGAAGGCTGGACGCCCAGCGCCGTGGTCGATCATCTGTTGGACAGCGTGGCGGTACCCTGATGCAGGCCGATCTGGCGCCGGCGGGCACCGAGGTCCGGCTGGCGGAATTATTGGCGTTGCGGTTGATCGCAACGGATCTGTCGCGCCTGCCGTCGCGCCCGGCGCACCATCATCTGGACGGCGAGCAACGCAGCCGCCAGCGTGGTCAGGGCCGCGAATTTGCCGAACTGCGCGCCTATCAAAGTGGCGAAGATGTGCGCCGCATCGATTGGCGCGTCACCGCCCGGCGTAATGAACCCTATGTGCGCCTGTTCGAAGCTGAACGTCGTCAGCCGCAACTGATCTGGCTGGACCTCAGCGCCAGCCTCTATTTCGGTACGACCAAGGTATTTAAGTCGGTACTGGCCAGCCATTGGGCGGCCTTTCTCTGCTGGCGGCTGATCAGTCTGGGTCAGCCGGTGCGTTTGCTGGTGACCGGCCCGGGCATCGAGCTGTGGCTTAATTTACGACGTCCGGCCGACGTGGCGGCCGCCTGTCAGCGCTTGGCGCAGGCGCACGGTCAGTTGGCTCAGGCTCATCTGAATGGCAGCGCAGCGCCGTCGGTCGGACGTATCCAGGCGGCGTTATCGGGGCGGCCGACACTCTGGTTGTTGTCGGATCTGAGCCATTGGACACCGACGGCGCTGGATCTGGCGCTGCCGATGCAACGGCTGAACGATTTGACCGTGCTGCAACCGGTCGATGCGGTGGAGGCCGAATTGCCGGCGGTGGGTACGCTGTCGATAAACAATGGTGCCCGTGAACAGCGTCTGTCGACCGATGCTGCCCGGGTTCGACATCGTCATCGTCAGGCTTTTGCCGAACGTCAGGATGACTGGCGGCAGTGGTCGAAGCGTCGCCAGGCGCATTGGTTGCCGACCGCCAGCCAAGCCTTTAACTGGTCGGAGGTGCGCCAATGGCCGCTGCCGATCTGAGTCAGCTGAGTGCGCAGTTGCTGGCTAACAGTGCGCCGCCGGCGCCTTCTGCCTGGCCACCGGCCTGGCCGTTCTGGGTTTTGGCTTTGCTGCTGATCGCTGCGCTGGTGCTCCTAGTGGTTTACCTGCGTACCAGTGCGCGCCGGCGCCATTATCTGAAGGCGTTGCGGCAGTTGAAAAAGCGGCCGCCGCAAAGTCGGCTGCGCTTATTACACGCCTTGCTGCGCAACGCTGGTGGCGCCCGGGTGCGGCAACTCAACGCCCAGGCGTTCGCCGATGTTATTGCCCAGACGTTGGGGCAATCCACGGCGCCGGCCTGGGTAAACGCTCACTATCGGCGGCGCACTGTACGCATTAACTGGCGCGATGCGCGCCGTCTGATTCGGCGGTGGTGCCGATGATTTTCGCCTGGCCCTGGGCGTTGCTGGCGCTGCCCTTGCCCTGGCTGCTGTGGTGGCGTTTGCCGGCACGTGCCACCGCCGATCGCTTGCGGCATCCAGTGGTGCAAGGTTGGCTGGGCGACAGCAATGAGCGCGAGCCGGCGCGTTCCGGTCGGGCCGGATTCTGGTTGTGGCTGGTCTGGGCGCTGTTAATCGTCGCGCTGGCTCGCCCACAAACCCTGGGTCCACCGCTGATACCGGCGCAACCCGGGCGCAACATGATGCTGGTGGTGGATCTGTCCTTGAGCATGGCCGAGGCCGATATGCAGTGGCAGAACCAGACTGTCAGTCGCTATCAGGCGGTACAGGCGGTGGTCGGTGACTTTGTACGCCAGCGTCGCGGCGATGCCCTGGGGCTGATTGTCTTTGGTGATTTTGCTGCCTTACAGGCGCCGTTAACGCCGGATGTCGATGCAGTTGAAGCGGTATTGGCCACCTTGCAGCCGGGCATGGCCGGTAACAGTACCGCCATTGGTGATGCGTTGGCGCTGGCGGTGCAGCGCTTGCGTCAGGCGCAGGCCGAAGAGGCGGTGATTATTCTGTTATCGGATGGTGAAAACACCGCCGGCGAGTTGCAGCCGTGGCAAGGCGCGGAGGCGGCCGAGGCCAGTGGCGTGCGCGTGCACAGCATCGGTTTTGGCGCCGACCCGCGGTTAGGCGTCTTCAGCATGACCAACAGCACCGTCGATGAAGCCACCCTGTCGGCTATTGCCGAACAAACCGGGGGGCGTTATTTCCGGGCGCGTTCGACGCAGGAGCTGGCGACGGTGTATCAGCAACTCAATGCTTTAGAGCCGAGCCGGCAACGGTCGCTGAACAGTCGTCAGACCCACGACTGGTTCTGGCTGCCGTCGTTGGCGGCGTTAGGCTTGCTGACGTTGGGTCGGGTGATGCATAGCCAGAGGAACTCGGCATGATGTTGCTGCGCCCCTGGCTGTTGCTGCTGCTGTTGCCCTGGATGTTGACCTGGTGGTGGAGCCGGCGTCGCCGTCGCAGCGGCAGCTGGTCGCGCTTGATTCAGCCTGAGTTACTCCGCGCGCTCGATCATCAACCTGGTCGTGACCCGGTCGGTCATCAGTGGATGCTGGGCCTGGCCGGGGTGCTGATCATCGTCGCCCTGGCCGGGCCGGCGCGCACCCAGCCGACCACCACCGGGCTGAGTTACGGCAATCTGGTGGTGATCCTGGATAACAGCCTGTCGATGGCCGCTGAGGATCTGACGCCCTCGCGGCTGGAGCGCGCCCGTCGCACCGTGCTCGACTGGGCCGATTCGGGTTTGTTCGAACGCACCGCCGTCATCATCTATTCCGCCTCGGCGCATTGGCTGATGCCCTTGACCGAAGACGCCCAAACCCTGGCGCTGCAACTGGAGCAACTGGACCCCTTCCAGATGCCGCGTTATGGCAATCGTCCTGATCTGGCCTTTCAACTGCTCGGTGAAAAACAGTCGCAACTGGCGGGTCAGCCACTGCATCGGCTGTGGCTGACTGACGATCCGGGCGGCGACTTACTGGCCGAGGTCGACAGCAGCAACCCTGCCGGTGGCAGCACCTGGATCATGCCGGTCGGCACGGAACAGGGTGGCCCTATTCCGCTGCCCAATGGCGATGGCTTTGTCACCGACGGTGATCGTCTGGTGGTCGCCAGTCTGGACCGCGACGCCTTTCAACGCGCTGCCCGGCGGCTCGATGGTCAGTTACTGGCCTTGGGTTCTGAACCACCCGAACAGTGGTTGACGGCGCGCCGCAGTGTCGGTCTGGCCGGGTCGTCGTTGCAGGATATCGGGCCCTGGTTATTGCTGCCGGCGTTAGTCTTGCTGTTGCCCTGGTACCGGCGTGGTCTGGTGTTTGCGCTGCCGTTTTTGGTAGCGCAACTGTTGCTCTGGCAGCCGATTCCGGTTGCGGCCGAAGCGCTGTTGCAGAACTCGGAGCAGCAGGCTTTTCAGGCCTGGCGTCATGGCGAGCTGGAACGCAGCCGTGACTTAACCGAACGCCCTGAACTCCAGGCTCAGTTGGCCTTCGAGGCTGGCGATTACGCCACGGCCGCGCGCTATTGGAGCCAGCTCGACAGTGCCGATGCGCATTACAACAGAGGCAACGCTCTGGTGTATCAGGGTGAGTTGGAAGCAGCGTTGGCGGCCTATGACCAGGCGCTGGCGAAGAGTGACCACCCGGCGGCCCAATACAATCGTCAGTTGGTGGCCGATTTTCTGGCGCAGAACCGGCCACCGGAAGAAGACCATGCACAGCAAGAGGAAGCGCAGCCGACGCAGTCGCTCGGTCTCGATCAAAGCGAGACGGACGCTCAGTCCGCCCAGGGTGATGCGACGGCCGATCCCATTCTCGATGCGCAACAGCGGGTGCAAAATGCGCGTCTGGAGCAGTTGCTGAATCGGGTGCCACCACCGCGTGGCAATCTGCTGGAGCGTCGGCTGCAGCAGGAATACCGCCAGGCGCCGAGTGACGATCCGGGAGCGACGCTATGGTAGCTCGTCTGCTGCTATTGATATTCGTGCTCAGCGTCGCCTTGGGGCGCGTCTGGGCGGCGGTCGAAGTCGAGGTCGATCGCAGCCGGCTGTATCAGGATGAACGGCTGGAACTCACCATTCGCGCCGACCCGGACAGCGCCCGCTATCCGCTCGATTTGACGCCGTTATCGGCGCTCTTTGATATCGATCAGCAAAGCCAGGGTCAGCGTTTGCGGCGCGCCAGCAATGGCAGCATTCAAGCCTGGCGCGAGTGGCATCTGTGGTTGCGGCCGCGTCATATTGGCACCTTGCAGGTGCCGTCGTTTCGATTGGGCGATGAGCGCAGCGAACGCATTCTGATTGAAGTGCTCGATCCGGCCAATCGTGGTGATGCGCTGCCGGCTGACGCCGTTCGCCTGGAAGTGAATCTGGCCGAGCGCGAGCTGTACATCGGCCAGCCGACGCAACTGACCATCGATCTGTGGTATCAGGTGCGCTTGCAGGGCGAATACGCGAATTTGAGTTTTGGCGACTTTAACGTCGAACTGCTCGATGAAAACAACGTCACCGAATACCGCAATGGCCGGCAGTTGCGGCGCTATCGTTTAATCTACCGGCTGACGGCGGATCATCCCGGTCAACTGGAACTGCCGCCGATTCGTTTTGTCGGCCAATATCAGGCCGGCCCTTATGGTGAACGGCGCTCGGTTGAACGCACGCATGCGGCGATCGGCATAGCGGTGAAACCCATTCCCGCTGAGTACCCTGACGATGCCGCCTGGCTGCCGGCGCGGCAATTAAGTCTGAGTGATAATCTGCCCGGGCAATTGCAGTTAGCGGCCCACGCCCATCAGGAGTGGACTGTCACCACCGAAGTTGAAGGTCTGCCACCGACGCGCCTGCCTGACCCGCTGGCCGGCCTGGGTGGCGATGCCTGGCGTCTGTATCGCAACGCGCCGGAGTTTGATGACCACCAGCGCCGCGATTTGGCGGCCCTGGTGTTTACCAAACCCGGCCGTCAGCGCTTGCCGGCGGTGCGTTTACCCTGGTGGGATCTGCAGCGCGATCAACTGGCCTATGCCGAGCTTCCGGCGCGTACCGTTGAGGTGACGCCGGAGGCCAGCCAGGCGCTGCAACCGACACCCTTGGCGGAGTCGGTATCGCCTGAAACGGTTTTGCCGAGCCGCCTTGTCTGGCCCTGGATCAGCCTGGCGCTGGCGGTGGGGTGGTTGTTCACTGCGTTGGTGTTGTGGTTCAGGCGTCGGCGCAAGACACTGAACAAAGCCGCAGATTCAGCCAAAGCACCGACTCCCGCCAAGGCGTTGCGCCCGGCGGATTTGCTGGCCGAGTCCGATCCACTGCGCTTTCGGCAGGCCTTGTTAGCTTGGCTGGAACAGGAAGGCATGGAACCGTATCAGGCACTGGCGCAACTGTCCGGTTCGGCGGCTGCGGTCTGGGGACGTATAAATGCCGGCCTGTACGGTCGGCAATCGATAGCGGCACCGAGCCGCGCCGAACGCAAGGTGTTACTGGCAGCCCTGATAAAACGCCAGCGCCGGGCACAACCAACCGAGCCAGACCCGACCCAGCTTTATCCCGACTGATCGGCCGGCAGCCAGCGGGCCAGCATGGCGGCCAGTGCCTGACGGCGCAGCGGTTTGGTCAGATAACCGTCCATACCAGCCTGCAGCGCTTCGCGCTGGTGGTCCATCATGGCGTGGGCGGAGAGGCCGATAATGGGAACCCGACGCAAGGCTTCATCGTCCAGAGCGCGGATGCGCCGCGATGCTTCGTAGCCATCCATCACCGGCATTTCACAATCCATCAGTACCAGATCAAAGGCTTCCGTCTGCAGTCGGGCCAGAGCTTCTGCGCCATTTTCGGCCAGCACCACCGACATGCCCAGATAGTGCAACATGCCTTCGGCAACACGCTGGTTCACCACATTGTCTTCCACCAACAGCAGATGGGCGGGACGCAGTGGTCGCTGCGGCGCTTCCTGGTGCTGCGCTGACGCCTGGACCGGTGCGCCCTGATATTGGCTCAGTTCAATATCGAACCAGAAGGTCGAGCCCTGTCCCGGCTGACTGGTGAAACCGATGCGGCCATTCATCAGTTCAACCAGGCGCTGACAGATCGCCAGACCCAAACCCGTGCCGCCATAATGGCCCTGGCTGTGCGCCTGGAAGAAGGCATCGAAGAGCGCGCTTTGTTGATCCGGGCTGATGCCGATACCGGTGTCGCTGACCTCAAAATGCATCTGGTTGGGCCGGTCGGTACAGCGCACCCGCACTTCGATCTGTCCCTGGTCGGTGAACTTCAATGCATTGCCGAGCAGATTCAACAGCAACTGGCGCAAGCGATTGGGGTCACCGTTGACGCGTCTTGGTAAGTCGGGATCGAGGGTGACGGTCAGCGCCAGACCTTTGTCTTCGGCCGGCTTGATAAACAGCGCCAGCGTTTCGTCGACCAGATCGGGCAGATCGAAATCAATGATTTCCAGTTCCAGCTTGCCGGCTTCGATTTTCGACAGATCAAGAATGTCATTGAGGATGGTGGTCAGGGCCTGGGCAGAATTGAGAATGGTGGCCAGATAATCGTGTTGGGTGGCGCTCAGTTCGCTGTCCTGCATCAGTTCGGCCATGCCGATAATGCCATTCATCGGGGTGCGAATTTCGTGGCTCATATTGGCCAGGAATTCGTTCTTGTGGGCGTTGCTGATGCGCAACTGCGTCAGCGTATCTTCCAGTTGCTGAGTGCGTTGCTGGATCTGTTGTTCCAGGTTTTGCTGATGTTGTTTGATGCGCAACGAACGGTCGGCCAGTTGCACCTGCAGGCGATTCAAGGTGACCGCCAGCAGGCCGATCTCGTCGCCTTCGCGGGTCAGCCAGGCGGGCAGCAATTGGGCCCGAAAAACATCGTCTTCAGGTTCGATGGTGGCGATGACGTCCTGCATTGCCTGCAGCCGGTTTTCGACCAGACGCCGCACCGACACGGCCGTTACCAGCACCAGGATGACACACAGCAAAACCGCGCTGATGGCGGTGAAGGTGAGGTTGCGCCAGCTTTTGCCCAGGATAACGCCGACATCAGAGTAAACCTCGACGCGACCGACCGGGTATTGCACACCGTTGGCCGGGAAGACGATATCGAGCGTAAAACGTAGCCGCTTGTTGATCAGGTTGCCAATGCTTTCGATGTGGATGTCGGGATAGTCGTTCAGTTCAAAACGCTGGCTGGGGCTGGGCCAGGTATTGTGCGGGCCGCGCCATTCGTTCAGCGCGATGTCTTCGGATTCGATAAACACCGCCGTGATCAGCGGATGTTCATAGAGCAGGTCGGCAGAGGCTTCAATCTGAACCGGATCGAAACTCCACAAAGCATTGGCTAAGACATCGCGGCTGCTGGCCAGAGTGAAGGCAATGTCGCGGGCACCGGATTCTTCTTCGAGTGAGTATTCGAGGCTTAATTGAATGCTGGTGGTGAGCACCACCAGGGTAACGAACAGGCCGGCGATCCAGACCAATAAACGCCGGGACAAGGACAGTCGTTTCCGTGACGGAGCCAGGACAGGTTTGGGCACAGGCGCTCTTCCACTAAGCGAACAGACATCAAGTGGAAGAGTGTAGTTCAGCTGGCTATGGAATGCCGTGAGCGGGTTGGAAAAGCGGGCAAAGCTGAGGCTTTGCCCGCTGTTTTATCAGCCTTTGCTGCGACCGGCGCGCTTGCGCTCGTTCTCGGTCAGCAGTTTCTTGCGCAGACGGATGGATTCCGGGGTGACTTCAACCAGTTCATCGTCTTCGATAAATTCCAGCGCCTGTTCCAGGGTATGACGAATCGGCGGACTCAGCGTCAGCGCTTCATCGGTACCGGCGGCACGGATGTTGGTTAGCTGCTTGGCCTTGGTCGGGTTAACCACCAGGTCGTTGTCGCGGCTGTGAATGCCGATGATCTGACCTTCGTAGATTTCTTCACCGTGACCGAGCAACAGACGACCGCGATCCTGCAACTGGTACAAGCTGTAGGCCAGCGTCTTGCCTTTGGCCATACTCACCAGCACGCCGTTCTGGCGACCCGCCATATCACCGCCTTTGACCGGACCGTAGTGATCGAAGATCGAGGTCATGATGCCGGAACCAGAGGTCAGCGTCAGGAACATGCCACGGAAACCGATCAGGCCGCGTGACGGTACGATGAATTCCAACTTGATACGGCCTTTGCCGTCGTTTTCCATGTTGGTCATCTCGGCTTTGCGCAAACCGAGTTCTTCCATGACACCGCCCTGGTGTTGCTCTTCGATATCGATAACAACTTGCTCGTACGGTTCCTGAATTTCACCGTCGATCACTTTCTGTACCACTTCCGGACGGGATACGGCGAGTTCAAAACCTTCGCGGCGCATGTTTTCGATCAGCACCGACAGGTGCAGTTCGCCACGACCAGAGACTTTGAATTTGTCGGCAGTGTCGCCCTGCTCAACGCGCAGCGCGACGTTGGCGATCAATTCCTGATCCAGGCGATCCTTGATGTTGCGCGAGGTCACGAATTTGCCTTCCAGACCGGCGAAGGGGGAATCGTTAACCTGGAAGGTCATGCTCACCGTCGGTTCGTCAACGGTCAGCGCCGGCAGCGCTTCAGGAGTGTTCGGTTCGCAGATGGTATCGGAGATGTTCAGGCCTTCGATGCCGGTGATGCAGACGATATCGCCGGCTTCGGCTTCAGGCACTTCGACGCGCTCCAGGCCGTGGTAACCCATCACCTGCAGAATACGGCCTTTTTTCTTGCTGCCGTCGCGGCCAACCACCACCACCTGATCGTTGGTTTTCAGCTTGCCGCGCTTGATGCGGCCAACACCGATAACACCAACGTAGGAGTTGTAGTCGAGGGCGGAAATCTGCATCTGCAGCGGGCCGTCCATCTCGACGTTGGGCGCTTTCACCTGGCGGGTGATCATTTCGAACAGCGGCGTCATGTCTTCGGCCATGTGCTCCGGATCGTCTCCGGCAATGCCGTTCAGCGCCGAGGTATAGATGATCGGGAAATCCAGCTGTTCATCGGTAGCGCCGAGGCGGTCGAACAGATCGAACACCTGATCCATAACCCAGTCCGGACGCGCGCCCGGGCGGTCGATCTTGTTGATAACAACAATAGGATTGAGGCCTTTTTCGAACGCCTTGGAGGTCACAAAACGCGTCTGCGGCATAGGGCCGTCAACGGCGTCGACCAGCAACAAGACCGAATCGACCATCGACAGAACCCGTTCTACTTCGCCGCCAAAGTCGGCGTGTCCGGGGGTATCGACGATGTTGATGCGATAGTCCTGCCATTTAATGGCCGTGTTTTTGGCCAGAATGGTAATACCACGCTCACGCTCCTGGTCATTGGAGTCCATGATGCGCTCGGAACCCTGGTCCTTGCGGCCGAGGGTCCCGGACTGCTGCAGCAGCTTGTCGACCAGGGTGGTTTTACCATGGTCAACGTGGGCGATGATGGCGATATTACGCAGGTTATCGATCACAACGTCAGTGTTCCGGGAAATAAGGGGCGCGCATTATAACCGCTTAGGCTGAATAAAAAAGGATCAGATTGGCGCGTTGCGCCGGGAGACGCTAAACGGGAGACGCAGGACGCTGTGTTAGCGGTCTTTGGCGTCTGAAGTCCGGGCGGCGTACCGCTCCCGTTTAGCGTCAAGCGTCACTATGGATACAACTGCACAATACCGCTGTCGGCCTGCATATCCGCCACCAGCCAGATTTGCTCGAACGGATGGCCGCCAGGCACTTCGATACGATGCTGCAGCGCTTCGATCTCCGCACGTGACCAGTGCGGGTTGGAATTACGGATGACCAGCCAGACGCGCTCGCTGTTGTAGGTTTTCTCGGCCTTGATCGCCAGGATGCGGTTCAGGGCGCGCACCAAACGACCGTCAGTATCACCGGCATTCAATAGCGCCAGCTCGCTGAGGGTGGTGTCGCTGAGTTCGCGGCCGAGAATGGCCATGGCTTCGGCTTCACTGCCGTACAGATGAGCGATTTCCAGGTCCAGCCGTTCGCCGTCGAGAAAACAGGAGACGTCCGGTTTATCCGGCCGGTTGTGCCAGATATGCCGGATCGGCACGCCCTGCTCGCGCTCCCAATGGCGCATAAACAGCCGCGCAGCTTGATGTTCTAGTTCTATCTTTTCCTGTTCGGCGGGAGTCATTTGGTGCGGGGGTTTTGGGTGAGTCTGGGAGTATAGCGGGAAGTGGGCGACGCTTGGGTGCTGCGCACCCGGGAGACGGGAGACGCAAGTTACGCAAACCCAGCGTCTCCCGGCGGTTACCCCAGGAACACGCTGTAAACTGGATTCTCCGATTCATCCCAGTACGGATAACCCAGATCATCCAGCTTGGTGCGGAATTCTTTCAGTTCCGCTTTGGGCACCTGGATGCCCGCCAGCACTCGACCATAGGCCGCGCCGTGGTTGCGGTAGTGGAACAAAGAAATGTTCCAGTTGCCGCCGAGGGTGGTGAGGAATTTACCCAGGGCGCCGGGGCGTTCCGGGAATTCGAAGCGGTACAGTCGCTCGTCGGTAATGTGCGGCGCGTGGCCACCGACCATATGACGGATATGCGATTTGGCCACTTCGTTGTCGGTCAAATCCAGCACTGGATGGTCTGCGTCGCGCAACGCCTGCACCAGTTCCTGGCGTTCTTCGTTGCTGCTGATTCTGACGCCAACAAAGATTTTCGCTTCTTTGTCGTCGGCGTAACGGTAATTGAATTCGGTCACCGCGCGTTTACCGATGATGGAAATAAACTGCTTAAAAGCACCGGGACGTTCAGGAATGGTGACCGACAAAATCGCTTCGCGGTGTTCGCCAACTTCAGCGCGCTCGGCGATATAGCGCAAGCGATCGAAATTGGTATTAGCGCCGGAGGAGATGGTTACCAGCGTCTTGCCTTCCCAGCCTTCACGGGCGACGAATTTTTTCATGCCAGCAACGCTGGTGGCGCCGGCCGGTTCGGTGATTGAGCGGGTGTCATCGAAGATGTCTTTGACCGCCGCGCAGATTTCGTCGGACGTTACGGTGATCACTTCGTCGATGTGATCTTTGCAGATTTTCCAACTGTGTTTGCCGATCTGCGCCACGGCGATGCCGTCAGCAAAGATGCCAACCTGATCGAGCGTGACTCTTTTGCCGGCTTTCATGGCCGCCGCCAGACAGGCGCTTTCTTCAAATTCGACGCCGATGACTTTGATCTGTGGCTGCAGGTATTTGATGTAAGCGGCCATACCCGCCGCCAGGCCGCCACCGCCAACCGGAATAAAGACGGCGTCGATGGGCGCACCGGTATGCTGATGCAGAATCTCGCGGGCGACGGTGCCTTGACCGGCGATGATGTCCGGATCGTCGAACGGATGAATAAAGGTCAGGCCTTTTTCCTGTTCCAGTTTTTGCGCGTGCGCCAGGGCTTCGTCGAACGAATCGCCGACCAGCACGGCCTTGCCACCGCGGGCGCGGACATTGGCGACCTTAATGTCGGGTGTGGTCTTGGGCATCACGATGGTGGCTTTGACGCCCATTAATCGGGCGGCCTCGGCCAGACCCTGAGCGTGGTTACCGGCCGAGGCGCAGATAACGCCCTTGTCGAGTTGCTCCTGGGTCAGGGTGGTCATTTTGTTGTAGGCGCCACGCAATTTGAACGAGAACACCGACTGCAGGTCTTCGCGTTTAATCAAAATCTGGTTATTCATCCGGCGGCTGAGAAATGCAGCGGGTTCCAAAGGCGTTTCGATGGCGGCATCGTAGACTTTGGCGTTGAGGATTTTCTTAACGGTCTGTTCGAGCATGAACGAATCCTACTGTCCGGATGAATGGGGCGCGCTGGGCGCTTTGGGATTGTACGGTTTTTGCTATGGCCCGGAAATGCACGACGGCCGCGAATTGCGGCATACTGTTTTTCAACCGAGGTCCCTTTGCGGGCTATAATGCAGCCAGAGATGACGAGAGACCGATATGGATCAGAATGAATTGAAACAAGCCGTCGCCAAGGCGGCGCTGAAGTTCATCAAGCCGGACCTTAAAGCGGACGCCATTATTGGTGTCGGCACCGGCTCTACCGCCAACTGCTTTATCGATGAGTTGGCCACTGTCAAAGACAATTTCCGCGGCGCCGTCGCCAGCAGTGATGCCACCGCTGAGCGTTTGCGTGGTCACGGCATTGAAGTGTTCGAGCTGAACGAAGTCGATAAGTTAACCGTCTATGTCGACGGTGCCGACGAAGCCAACCGCAAATTGCAGCTGATCAAAGGCGGTGGCGCGGCGCTGACGCGGGAGAAAATTGTCGCTTCGGTGGCCAAGACCTTTATCTGCATCGCCGATGAATCCAAGGCCGTGCAAAAGCTTGGTGGTTTTCCGCTGCCGGTGGAAGTGATTCCGATGGCGCGCAGTGCGGTGGCGCGCAAGCTGCAAGCCATGGGTGGCAATCCGGTGTATCGCGAAGGCGCTGTTACCGACAACGGTAATCAGATTCTCGATGTCTTTGAGCTCGACATCAAAGACGCCGTAGCACTGGAAAAAGACATCAACAACATTCCCGGCGTGGTCACCAACGGCTTGTTTGCGTTGCGTCCGGCCGATGTTCTGTTGCTGGGTACGCCCGATGGCGTCAAGCAGCTCACCGTCATCAACACCATGGCCGAAGACGGCGAATTCTACTGACAGCGCGCCAGTCAACCCTGGGCCAGGACGGCCCAGATGGCCCAAAAAGCGATAATCACCAACAACAAACCCAGTCCACGTCCCCAGCGCTGCTGAGTGCTTTCTTCTACCAGCCATTCGCCGGCACGCTCAGAACGACTCCCCCAGATCAGCACGATGGCGTCGGCCAGCGGCCAGATCAGCGCCACTATAAATAACTGCGCTGAGGCTCCGGTCCAGGCCACCAGTAAGGCCAGGTGCGTAAAGATCGCCAGCCACAAGGTCAGCGATAACAGGGCCGATAAGACGATGGCACCGGCATCGGTGCGGAAGAAGGGATGATCCGGATCGGCGATAAAGGTGCGGGTCCAAAAACGCATCCACAACCACAGCGCCGTCAGCACGCCGCTGAATACCACCATGGCCGGTCCTGCCGGGTTCGACGCTGCCCAAAAATGAACCAGCCAGGCCAGCAGCAGCGTCAGCGTTGTGGTGGTCAGCAGACGCCAGAGCACAGCGGACCACAGACGCTCAGGTTGGGCACGCAGCGCGCGAAATAATTCAAAGCGGAGGGCGTCAGGCGAAGCGACCAAGGCAACCGCCAGAACGAGGGCAATCAACAGACTCACAAGCGGGCATCCAAAGGTTAACGTTGGGCCGCATTCTAGGGTGTCGGGGGGATGGAAGGCCAGTCAGCGGCAAGCGCTTGGCGGTTACCGCTGTCCTTATCAGTCGACGCTATCAGTCGATTTTATCAGTCAACCCGGTGCCAGGTTTGGGTTCGACCGATCAGTGCGAAACCGAGATAGCCACGGACTTCCAACTGACTGCCACCTTCGGTGACTTTAAGTTGGGCGCTGTATTCTTTGCCGTTTTGCGGATCGAGAATCTTGCCGTCGACCCATTCATCGCCATCCTGCTCCAGGCCCCAGATGATGTTCAGGCCGACCAGCGGTTGGTTGCGGCGTGAGCCTTTGCACTCGCTGCAGACCGGGTTGGGTTCGCTGGGGTTCAGTAACTCGACGATCTCACCTTTCAGTTCGCCGCCGTCGTTCCAGATACGCACGATACTTTTGGCTTCACCGGTTTCGTCGTCGATGGTACGCCAGTTACCTTCTGCGGACATGGATTCGGCAAAGGCCGCCAGTGGCAGCAGCAGGCCCAGAGCGATCACGGTAGAAATCAGGCTTTTCATTGTTGTTGTTCCGTTTGTGACTGTGATGCATGCAACATAGCAAATTCCGATCCCGGCTCAAGCTGGAAGCGACAGTTCGTGAGCTTTATTCAACATTAGTGCACTGGCGGTGACGATCCGGCGAGCCGTTATCGGCAATGCCGTCACTGTCCGGCTTCGACATCCAGCCTGATATCAGCACCGGCTTTGGCCGCTTGACCGTGCAACAGCGCCCACAACGGCCGGGCCACGATATCGGTTTCAGCAAAACGATAGTGCTCGCCGAAGTTTTCCACCGCCTGTTGCTGCTGAAGAAGCATGGCTCTGTCCTGACGGAAAAGGGTTTCGGCAAAGGGTTTGAACAAGGCAAAACGCAGGCTGGCTGGCAACCAGGATTTGGGCGCATAGAGGCGTGCAAAGAGTCCGGTTTCGCTTTCGCTGTGTGGCACAAAAAACAGCACCACGCGCAACAGAATTTTATCTTTTTTCAGATAATCCAACTCGACCCGGCCGGGCAGATCGAAGCGACCGACATTGTGGTCAACACCCGGATCAAACAGCCGATTAATCCAGCCATTTTGTTTTTGGGTCAACTTAAACTGAGTACGGAAACCGCCGTTATGTACACTTTGTGAAATGTCCATCTGCTGCGCACCGCGATTGCGTAGCAGGCTTTTGTGCACATAGGGCGTATGGCAGGGGTCGAGAAAATTCTCGATGCTTTGAAAAAGATTACAGGGCAAGCGGCGGTAAGCGCTGGCATAGACGTAACCGGGTAAATCGGAAAAACCCAGAGGTTCATCCTGACCCTCTTGCAAGCGCGTCCACAACAAGCCATCACGTTCCATCAGTGGGTAAGCACTCAGTTTGGCGTGTGTGCTGCATGTCGTTGTGCCCGGTGTGCGTTGCAACTGACCGGCGGCGTCGAACGCCCAGCCATGATAAGGACAGACCAGTCGGTCGCTGGCGATAAATCCCTGCGACAGTGGAATTAACCGATGCGGGCAGCGATCAGTAAAAAGGCGCGGCGCACCTTCCAGTCGGGCCAGCACCAGGGGTATTCCCATCAGCGAGACAGCGACCGGCTTATCTTTTAAATCGCGGCTGGCGAGCAGCGGATGCCAACAACCCGCGACACCGGGATAGGGGAAATCGGTAAGGTCGTTCACAATTTGAACCGCTCCAATAAGGGTCGATAAAAATGTTGGCTAAGCCAGGATAACAGCCACCAAACCGCTCGTCGGTAAAGACCCAGATGGCGCACATAAACGTAGCTGTATTCGATGGCCGCTACGCCACCGCGACGACGCTTAAAATCGGGCGAGCCAGCGCTGAGGTTGAGCGTTAACTGATGGTCCATGGCATAACGAATGACAAAGGCGATCAAGCGTCGGTACAACGCTAAGCGCATTGGTCGTTCGGTATCGTAGCCAATCACTGGTGCTGTGATTGTTTGATCGACGCCGTATAAACCAGCAACACCAAGCAACTCTTCCTGGTAAAAAAGTCCGTACAGCTCGATTAATCCCGTGGCCGAAAATGTGCGCAGCCAGTCGGCCGAAAACTGCACGTTGTGGCGACTGTATTTTTCAAGATAGAGCTGATTATAGAGCTGCTCGGCGCGAGCCATCTGAGCACTATTGTCTGGATCCAATAATTGAAAACGCCAACCGCTTTGTTGCAATAAACGATCGTCCATGCGCGCATTATGGCGTGCCCACCATAGGGCTCGATCCTGATACAAATACACCTGGCGGGTAACGATGGGACGCCATCCATCCCGCTTGGCCTGATGTATAATATTGGCGTTCTGAATATCGTTCAGCGAACGCAACATTAACGTATGGTCGGGGTATTTTTGTAAGGCTTGTTGGCGCAACTGACAAAGATTCACACGCTGCCATTCGTCGGCATAGAGGTTGGTCGACAAACATTGGTTATTGAACACCTGTAGCCGATCCAGTCTGGCCAGCCGTAATGGGATAGCCAGAACCGCAATTAACAATCGGCTCAAAGCACGCACAATAACAGAGCCAATTTTGGGCAATTCATCCTGGGCGTAGCCGATGATCTGAGTCAGGGGTGAGACGACCCAGCAATTATCCGGATGTGCTTCATTAACGCTGGTAGGTACCAGCACTGAATCCTGGCTGTAAAGAATAAAGTCGGTTTGCAGATTACGGATCAAACCGGGTTGCTGCATCTGCTCAAAGAAACGACGGTTCTGTTCGCTCGCCTTCAGCATGAGATCTTTGCTCCCGGATCCGGGCCATTCCATTCAATATCGAAGGTGCTGGCATCGGTGATTGGTTTACGCCAGCGAATCATGCGATACAGCATTTCCAATAAGGCGAGCCAGGGCGCTCGATGTTTGAGCGGTGTGCTCTTGTCTTTGAGCACATCCTCAGCGCGACGATAATCGCGCAAGAGTTGGCGAAACTTGCCCGCTTTAATTGCCGATAATCCGAACATCAGCGGTAAAGAAAAACCAACACGACACGCTTTGGCCGTGCCTTCGATCAATTTAAAATGACCGTCTTGGGTGAACTGCAATTGATGCCGTAACAGGTGCAGTCCACTGGTTGCCCGTGGATTGCATTCAAGACAAAACAACTCGCCATGGCGGTCGATAAAATCAAAAGCCGCCTGACCATGAAATCCTGTCTTCTGACCAAAGGCTTGCGCAAATTGTTGCAGCCTTGAATCGTTTATTGGATCGAAATAACTGGATGCGGCCCGGTTTAATAAATAACGCGGTTGATAAGCCTGGTGCGCGATCAGTTCGCCATGGTTGAACAATGCATAGTTGCACAACGCTTGACCCTCGATGCGTTCTTGCTGCACCCAGGGAAACTCAGTATTAACCTGATCAGCACTCAGTAGGTGGTGCTTAACCTGTGCAATAAACTGTCGTCCAAAGCGCGAGTAAACCGGTTTAAGAATGGTGTTTGGATCGTCCAATATCTGGTCGGGATGTTCGCACAGCAGTGTCGCGGGAACCCGTACCGAGGCCAGACCATCGAGCAACGACAAAGACTGGTATTTATGGTGCAACTGGAACAATAAATCTGTGTCGGGCATTAACCACTGAGTGGACGATTCACAACGCGCACGCACCTGTGCCAGATAAAAAATCTCTTCACAGGTTGGTATCAGCAGGTCGATATTTTGCCTTTGCAGAAACTGATTCAGTTGCTGAGCAAAGGCATCGATTTCCAGTCGTGGCGGTGGTAACTGCAGATAACCTTCAATGCCTTTTAGAAAGCAACCTAACGGCCACTTCAGGCTGTCTGCCAGCCACACTCGGTGACCACCGGCCAAAGCCAGTCGGGCCCATTCCAAGGCGACCGGGGCACGAGCGCCAGTGATCAGGACATCCATGGATTAATCACTCGCCGCTGTTTGTTCGTAGCCGTCCAAACCGGTGCCGGTGCTTTATCGAATTGCAACGGCTCGACCACGCCCTGACTGATAAATAAGCGGCGCAATGCCTGCTCGATGTCTTGGTGTTGCTGGTCGCTTTCAATGCGAACTCGCTCGGCGGCTATCTGGCTGATGCGATAATCCAGCGGTTGATCGCTGACTAAGGCAATAGCACGATAAATCAGATCGGGCAGTACAGGAACGGTGCCTTCTAGGCCCGGCAGTTTTAGCAGATCGCCGCGGCGGCCGCCTATGCTGGCGATGGCGCGAAACACACCAGGCGCATCGCCTGCTTCAATAACATCATCAAGTTGGTAACGAATAATGGGCTGAGTGCGGCGCCGGAAGTCGGTAATGATGGGCGAAAAATGACGCCGCTCTTTATCGAGCCAAAGCGGTTCTATATGCACGGCGTCTTCATTCCAACGCAGCACACCATCGCTGTGCGTACAGGCCAGAAAGCCTTCAGTGCATTGGTAGATTTCGTGAATCGGACAGGCAAAACGATCGGCCAGTAATTGGCGGTCGGTTGGCGTTAATACTTCGGCACCGGAGATAACCAGCGACGGCTTTAGCTGCTGGCTGTGACGGGCGCACCATTGCAACGCCTGGGCGCTGCCGACCAATAGCGTCGGATTAAAGGCTTCGAGTTTTGCCAGCCATTGGTCAGCCGGTTGAGTTAGGTCGGCGTAGTGAAACTCGATGCGGCCTTTACCGACGGTCTGGTAGAGCGGGCTGTCGGCGCGCAATAACAAGGCGACGCGTTGGCGCGCAAAAAGTGAGGGTAATAACTTGGCGAGAACCACGCCGGCCCACTCCAATCGCTCTTGTCGCGATACCAAAAACAGACCGCGTTGTCCGGAGGTGCCAGATGATAAACCGACGGTCACATCACCAAGGCGTGACTGACTGAAATCGCGATTTTGTTCGGCGCTAAGCGCGCGTTCAAACAGGTCGTCGCGCTTTAGATTTCTGGTGTTCAGCTGATCGAAATTCGCCATCATGCTGGCTTTGTCCATTAACGGAAAAGTATCCAGCGGTTGACCTTGGTAATGACGATACAGCGGCGAGTGCTGGCAAACCCAGTCGAGGTGTTGTCGCAGTTTTTGCTGTTGCCAGGCTTCCAGTTGCGACCGTGACGAAAAGCGTCGCAGGCGTGTCGCAAGCAGGTGGCGCAGAATGGTCAGCTTTTCCATAACGTCGTTTCCATAAGGGCTTTCCATAAGGACTTTCTAAAAGAACGTTGTAAAAAATTTTCAGCTTATCCAGCCTAGTCGCAACAGCTGCTGCGAGGTTTCCTGACAGTGCGACGGCACAAAACGCACACGATCGCCGGCTTGTTGATAACAGTGGCGCAGTTTATTCAGTGTATCGAGATAAAGCTGGCGATCATCACAGAGAATATTGGCCAGCCAATGTTGGTTGATGTTTTCGCGCAGATTATCGATCAACCAGCAGGCGTCGGCGAGAAAGAAAATAAAACCGGATTGCAGCCGAACCAGCAAGCCAATCTGCCCGGCGGCGTGTCCGGGCAGGTTGACCAGATACAATAACTGATCCTTGAATAAATCGATTGCCGATAACCCGAGTGGTCCGTCGTCCAGCTGTAGAATATCACCCAGATCCTGATCAAACTGATCGACAAAATGCAGGCGTTTTTCGGCGTCGGCAGGCAGTAGATCACGCAGATAACCTTTGCGCAAACGTTGCAGACGATTGCGTTTGGTCAAGAATTCATAGCCAGCGGGATGGCAGTGCAGTTGCGCATGATCGAAGTCGCAGATACCAGCAACATGGTCGCCATGAAAATGCGACAGCACCAGATGGTTGATATCGTCAGCGGAAATTTCTAGCGCCGCTAATTGTTCTTTAACGCTGTCACCACCGTGCAAGGTATGAGGCGTGACCAGGGCGTAAAAACGCTCCGGAAAATGCCGAGTGCTCTGTGCAAACTGAGCGTGATAGCCGGTGTCGAATAACAGCTTGCCTGACCTGGGATGGTCAACCAAAGCCACGCCTGCCGGAAAATGGCGCGGGGCTAATCCCGAGCCCGGTTTGACCATAAAACCCGGATGTACGCAGTGGCCGGCTTCAAACCAGCGAACGCTGACGCCATTGGACATAGCGTTGAATTCCTTCATCGATAGAGATTTTGGGCTGGTAACCTAGATCGCGACGAGCCCGTTCGATATTCAGTGTCTGGTGATAATGAAACAGTGCCGCGCTGTAGCGCGTCAGGGTGGGTTCAGGTTGGCCGGGCCAGTGTTGGTAGCATTTTTCCACGCCCGCAATGACTGGCGCCAACAGCGGATAAGGCAGAGTGCGAATGCGCGTTGGACTCGCTAATTGCTCGAACAATAACGACAGCGCATCGAGTAACTGCACCGGCTCACCATTGCTGATGTTGTAGATTGAACCGGATGTCATTTCGCGCGTTGCGGCCAGTATGGCGGCATCGGCGACGTTGTCGACATAGGTCAGGTCAACACGGGGATTACGTCCGGATGGCAACCACAAAGTGCCATTGCGCACGGCGGCAATAATGCGCGGCAAAATGGCGTTGTCGTTTGGTCCGAAAATACCCCGCGGGCGCAAAATAACGCTCGGTATTGCGCTGTTGATAACCGCCTGTTCGGCGGCGGCTTTGGTCGTCGCATAGTGATTGCAAAAACGTTGTGGCAACGGCTGGGTTTCGTGGATATCCAGCGCATCGCGAAACTGAAAATACAAACTGGGCGTGGAGATGTGCACAAAGCGTGACACGGCTTGCCGTTCGGCAGCGGTCAATAGCTGTTGGGTGCCGTGCAGATTGGCCTGTTCGAAATCACTCAGTCGGCCCCAGGGGCTGGACAGGGCTGCGCAATGAATCACTGCATCGATATCTTGGCAGGCCTGTTCGAGCCCGTCCTGGTCAGCCAGATCAACGGCAAAAAACTGTGCGCCAGTTTCGGCAGCCAGAGCGTTACCGAGGGTGCGATTGCGACCGCTAAAACGGATGTCAAAACGGTCATGATAAAGGCGCACCAGGGCTTGGCCGAGCATGCCGGTGCCGCCGGTGATCAGCAATTTCACAGCCGCAATACTCCCATCCCTAATGACAAGCCCGCCGCCGAGCCAAAGAGTAATACCGTCTGATTATTGCTCGTCGGTCGGTTACGTAACAGGTAATCCAGGGCGATGGGAATCGATGCCGCTATCTGGTTGCCCAGGGTGGCGAAGCGGTTGATTACCTTGTCATTATCCAGTTCCAACTGCCGCACCAGATTGACCAGGCCGGCGTGGCTGGCCTGATGGGGAACGTAGTAGTCGATATCGGCAAGCGTTAAGCCTAAGGGCGCCAGGCCTTGTTGAATAAAGTCTGGCGCCAGTCGTGATACCAATCGGTACAGCGCCTTGCCTTGCATCTCAAAATAGCTGCCCTGGGCGGCGGCTTCAGCGCCGTGTCGGCGTGGGTGTAGCCCGCTGCCGCCGGCGCGAATCTGACACAGCTCATAGCCTTCCGGGTAGGTGTGAAAACGGCTGGTCAACAAGCCTCTGTCACTGTCGCTGGCTTCGAGAATAAAGGCCGCTGCGCCGTCGGCAAAGAGGGTGGCGGTTTCGATTTCATGATCGAGCACGCCGATTTTGGCGACTTCGCTGGAGACGATCAGGATGCGTTGATAACGGCCGCGCGCCAGGGCTGCATCGGCCAGATCGAGCGCGGCCAGAAATGACAGACAAGTCGCATTGACGTCCATGCTGGCGATCGGAACCGGGGCTTTTAAGGTTCGCAATATTCCGGCCGCGTTGTAAGGCAAGGCTTGATGGCTGGTGCCGCTGGCACAAAGCAATAAGTCGATGTCGGCCAGCGACAGGCCAGCGTCATTGAGCGCTGCTTGAGCTGCCCGAGCGCCCATATAAAGTGCGGTCTCGTCGGCTGCAGCATAGTGGCGTGTGTCAACACCGTAACGCGAACGGCAGCTTCCTTCCGGCAGGCTGAGACGTTGGTCCAACTGTTCGGCGGTTATCGCCTGGCGTGGCAGGTAGCTGGCGCTGGCGCGAATGGTGAAGGACATGGCTGGGTCTCTTGTACGTTGCCGCTGGGCTGCAGCTTAGTCGTTGACCAGCATCGCAAAGCTGGCGCCGGTCAGTTTTTGCAGTGACTCGGTTGCCAGTTCCAGATCGAGCCCGCGCTTGCCACCGCTGACAAAAATACTGGGCAAGCTTTCAGCGCTGCTGTCGAGCACTGTCGGCAGGCGCTTTTTCTGACCCAAGGGGCTGATACCGCCGACCACATAACCGGTGGTTTTTTCGGCAATCGCCGGGTCGGCCATCTGCGCCGATTTCTGACCGTGAGCCTTGGCGGCACGCTTGAGATTGAGCGTAGAAGTGACCGGTAAAATACACACACCCAGCGATTTGGCATCGCCGTTAAAACTGACCAGCAGGGTTTTAAAAACCCGTTCCGGTGCGACCCCTAACGCCTTGGCAGCCGCCAGGCCATAACCTTCGTCGCTGTCGGTTACTTCAAAGCGGTGCAGTTGATAGTCGACTTTGGCTTTGTCGAGTTGGTTAACCGCCGGTGTCACAGGCAGGTCTCGAATTGATTGGCCATCTGAGTAAGGCCGTCGCCGGTGACGCGTTTGGTCAGCCAGCCATCGAGTGCCTTGGCACCTAAGGAGCGATAAAACTGTCGTGCCGGTTCGTTCCAGTCCAGCACCTGCCACTCCAGGCGACCACAGTCGCGCTCTACCGCCAGCTGCGCTAGGCGAGTGATCAAGGCTTTGCCCAGACCCAGGCCGCGATGTCCTGGCTGCACATACAAGTCTTCCAGATGAATGCCTGGCTGCGCCAAGAAGGTCGAGTAGTTGTGGAAAAACAACGCCATACCGACAGCCTTGCCGTCGACTTCCGCGAGGATAACTTCGGCGTAGCGCTGCTCACCAAACAGCGTAGCGCGCAGTTTTTCTTCGTCAGCGGTGACTTCGTGACGCAAATGTTCGTAGTCAGCCAATTCGCAGATAAAGCCAAGAATGGCGGATAGATCGTCAGCGGTGGCCGGCCGCAATTGGGCGCCGGAGGCCAGGGTAATAACGGACATAAGGATCTCGATGACAGCTAAGTCGAGCGAGTATCGAAAATAACGTCACCACTGACAACTGCTTGGCGGCAAATGACAGCCGGGCTCCTCACCCATCCTCCTAAACTCGGCGCCCAGCGATCAATCGAAAGAGGCGTTATGAAACAGTCTTACCTGCTGGTGATGGTCGGTGTTTTGCTGACGCCACTGTCACAAGCATCCGAGTTGGAAACACTCTGGCATCAGGTACAAACCCAGAACCCGGGCTTGCAGGCACAGTCGGCAGCGGTGGTGGCAAGCCAGGCTGAGGCTCGTTCCGAGCGCTGGCGTTATGGCCCGACTTTGACTTTGAACAGTCGCTATACGCAATTGAATGACGACCTGTCGTTAAGCGTCGATATCAGTGCTTTGAATCCATTGGCACCGCCGATGCGCGAAACCATTCAGCAAGATCACTACACCACCGCCACACTCGAAGCGACCTTGCCGGTCTATACCGGTGGGCGTCTGCAAGCGGCGGTGGCCGCCGCCGATGCGCGTATCGACGATCAGCAGGCGCAGGCCGAGCAGCAACAGCAGACGGTTTTGCTGCAGTTGGTTGATCGCTATTACAGCCTGGTGTTGGCGAGCGAAGCGGTGGATATCCGCCAGCGCCGGCTCGACAGCCTCGATCGTCAGGTCTACAGCGCCGAGCGGCGCGAACAGGAAGGTCTGATCGCCACGGCCGATCGTCTGGCTGTTGAGGTTGAACGCGATGAAGCGCGACGCGAACTGTCCAACGCCCAGGCCGATCTGGAATTGGCCACCCTGGTTTATCGTCAGTTGGTCGGGGCGTCTGTCCCCTTGCCGCAGCCCGGCCAATTGGCGCCTTTATCAGCTAACCCCGATCTCGATCGTCTGCACCAACTGCTGTTGACGCAATCACCGGAAATAGCGCAGTTGCAGGCCAAACAGCAGTTGGCTGCTGCGGGCGCCGATGGCAGTGATGCCAGCTGGTTACCGACGGTCGCGCTGTTCGGTCGTTATGAATTACTGCCGGACGGTTTGACCGCGCTCGATCCGCGTTGGGCCGCTGGTGTGTCGATGCAATGGTCGCTGCTCGACAGCGGTAATCGATGGCACCAACGTCAGGCCGCCCTGGCGCGGGTGGATCAGGTGCAGCAGCAACGCACTCAGAGTGAAAGCGATCTGAGCAGTCGCTTGCAGTTGGACTACCGCGATGTGCGTCGCGCCGAAGCCAATATCGATTCACTGGCTTCAACCGAAGCGTTGGTGCAGCAGCAGGTAGAGCTGACGCAGCGCGGTTACCACCAGGGTCTGAGCACCGACCTCGACCGTATCGAGGCAGAAACCGCTTTGGCGGCGGTTCGGTTGCAGCGTTTGCAGGCCGTGATCGAGCAGCATCAGGCCATGGCGCGGCTCTATATTCGCGCTGGTGACAGCGCCGCTTTCTTTGCTTTGCTGGATCGTTCGGCGGCGCTCTGAGCGCCACTTTTATTATCTTTTTGACCGCAGGAACCGATCACCATGAATAACAAAGCCATGATCCTCAGTTTGGCCTATCTGGCCGCTTTGGGTGGCATTCTCGGCTACGGCTATATGACTCAAGCCCAGGCACCGCAGCCCTTATTGCAGGGTACTGTTGATGCCCAGACCATTCGTGTCAGCGGCAAGATCGCCGGCCGAGTGGCTCAGGTTGCGGTGCGCGAAGGTGACCAGGTCGCCGCTGGCGAGTTGGTGTTTGAACTGACCAGCCCGGAATTACAGGCGCGGCTTGATCAGGCGCAGGCAGCTGTGAGTGCCAAACAGGCGATGAGTGAGCGCGCCGATCGTGGTGCGCGCGAAGAAGAACTGGCGCAAGCGCGCGATCAGTGGCAGCGCGCTCAGTCCGCGGCCGACTTGGCGCAGACCACGGCCGAGCGATTGCGCAATCTGAAAGCCGATGGCCTGGTGTCACAGCAGCGTTTAGACGAGGCTGAAACGCAGGCCGAGTCGGCCGGTTTTGCCGCTGAGGCCGCGCATCAGCAATACATCCAGGCGCAAAACGGCACCGATGATGAATTGCGTACCGCCGCGCGCAGCGAAGCCAATGCCGCCGAGGCGCAACTGGCAGAAGTGCAGTCGATGGTTGCCGAAACGCGCATTACCGCTCCGGCGGCGGGCGAAGTGACTGAGGTGTTGATTCACAGCGGCGAAATCGCCCCGGCGGGTTTTCCAGTGGTCACTCTGACCGACCTGAGCGATGCCTGGGTGCGTTTTCATGTGCGCGAAGATCGTCTGGTTGAGTTTGCCCAAGACGCCATCGTTCAGGGTTATCTGCCGGCCTTGGATCGCAGCGTTGAGCTGCGCGTGAGCTACGTCTCGCCCTTGGGTGAATACGCGACCTGGCGCGCCACCCACACCGGCGAAGCGGATTTGCGCACCTTTGAAGTACGCGCCCGGCCGGTAGAACCCATCGATGACTGGCGCGCCGGTATGACGGTGATCATTGAGACGGCGGCTGAACATGGCTGAGTTTGCGGTGATCAAGGTGTTGCGGCGTGAGTTGCGCACCCTGGTGCGTCAGCCGAGCTATCTGTTTTTGTTGTTCGGTGCTCCTGCGCTGGCGGCAATCCTGCTCGGTGGCATCGTCTCGACGCCTGCGGTGCAGTCGGTGCCGTTTCAGGTGGTCGATGAGGACAACAGCCCGGCCAGCCGTGATCTGGCATATCGCTTAAACAGCTCTCCGACATTGGATGTCAGCCTGGTTCATGCCGGCAGTGAGGCGGCACTGGCGGAGGTTCGCGCGCAACGCAGCTTTGGTTATCTGGTGATCCCGGAAGGCTTCGCCGAACAGCTACAAATCGGTTTGCCACAGCAGATTCCTGCGTATGTGAATCAGCAGAGTTACATGATGGGTACCTTGCTCACTAACCAGTTGGTGCGCTTCGTTATTGAAAACAGTTTGCGCGAAACCGCCAGCCAGTTTGTGGTGCACGGCCAGACCAAGGCTCAGGCCAAAGCGCAGGTGGTGCCGATCAGCGGTGAGCGTTCGGTGGCCGGTAATCAGTGGCTGAATTATCAGTCCTTTTTGCGGGCCTCTCTGCACAGCCATGTCTGGCATGTGCTCTTGGTGCTGAGCACGCTCTATGCCTTAGGTCGTGAATTTCGTGAGGGCACGACCGAGGATTGGTGGCGGGCCAGTGGCGAGCGTTTGGGTGTCGCCCTGATGGGCAAGCTGCTGCCGTTAACGCTGGTCTTGCTGGGTTGGGCGGCGCTGTTTCATCTGCTGGCGTTGCACTCACTGCAATTGCCTTGGGGCTGGCGACTGCCGCGTTTACTGCTGCTCAGCGCCTGGGTGGCGGCTTTTTATATCAGTGCTGCGGTGTTGGTGATGGCCTTGTTGCATAACCTGCGCAAGGCGCTGTCGGTAGCGGCGATCTACACCCTGCCCGCCTTTGCCTTTATCGGGGTGACCTTTCCGGTGACCAATATGATCGGCGCGGCGCGCTTCTGGCAGTCGCTGTTACCGGTCGGCAGTCTCATTCGCTGGCAGGATCAGGTGCTGCACTTTGACGTCAGTCTGGCTGTTTTGTGGCCGCAGTTATGGCCTTTGGGTTTGGTGACTTTATTGCTCTGGCAGCCGGCGCTGTTGCTGTTGCGTCAGAAGGTGGTTCATCCCAAATGGACCGGGCATTACTGATGAGGTTGAGTCCGATGTGGTCGAGCTTAAAAGCTGAATGGGCGTTGCTGTTTCGTTATCGCGGCATCCTGTTGATTCTGATCTTCGCGCCTTTGTTCTATTCATTTTTTTATCCGCTGCCCTATCAATCGGCGGTGGTGACTGAGGTTGGGCTTTGGGTCGTCGATGCCGATCAAAGCCAGGCCAGCCGGCGTCTGATTGATCGTTTGGATGCGGCCCCCCAATTGCGGGTAGACCAGGTGACGCCAACCGATGCCGGTCGTTCCGAAGCCTTGGTTGCCGGTGAGGTGCAGGCCTATCTGAATATACCGGCGGGTATGCAGGCTGATTTGGAGCGCGGTGAAGCCGTGACGCTGGCCTATGGCGGCAGTGCCAGTAATTTCCTGGTTTACGGTACCGCAGCGCGTGCTATGGCGCAGGTGATTCGCGCCGAGTCGGATCGCTGGGCGCAGCCGCATCGACTGCAAACGCTGGGCAATGCTGTGCAAGCCGAGGCTCGCGCGGAGCCGTTGCAGCTGGCGCTGACGCCTCTGTTCAATTCGGATCGTTCTTATCTGCAATATCTGGTGCCAGGCGTTTATCTGTTTTTAGTGCAGCAAGTGCTGATGCTGGCCGTGGGCATGCACTGGGGAGCGCAGCGTGAAGAGGGTTCCTTCGCTAAACCCTGTTATGGATTTTTCGCCCAAACCTTAATTTATGGCGTGCACGGTTTGGTGTTGGTGCTCTATTTGTTTCGTTGGGCGTTGCCGTTGGAAGGTGTTTGGCCAGCGCTGAATGGCGCTCAGTTGTTCGGCTTTGGTTTGCCGTTTGTGCTCAGCGCTATCTGGTTCGGGATGATCGTCTCGCGACCGATGCAACGACTGGAAACGCCGCTGTTGTGGTTGTTGCCCTTGTCGGTACCGCTGTTATTGCTGACTGGTATCAGCTGGCCACACTTTGCCATGGCCGACTGGTTGCTGCCGCTGACTGACTGGTTACCGGCGACACAAGCCGCCAAGGCTTTGTTGGGAACCGCTTTTATGGGCGTCGATGCCTCGGCGTGGGGACTCTGGTTGTTGGCGTTGTTCTATGGCGGTTTGGCTATGGCGTTGCGTTGCGTGCCCGTTCGCGAAACCGTGCCGGCGCTTCCCCGGTCCACTGACGAAAGGCCCGCGTAAAGTTTGCCGGTTCGCTGAAACCCAGGCGATAACCGATTTCTAAAATGGGAATGTCGCTGTGGCGAATGTACTGCACGGCCAGCTCTTGACGCGCCTGCTGCAGTAATTCGCGAAAGCTGACTTGGGCTTCGTTCAAGCGGCGTTGCAGCGTGCGCGATGACAGGTGTAAGGCGTCGGCGACGCTCTGCTGGGAGACTTTGCCGGCGGGCATTTGCAGGATGATTTCTGATACCACCTGACTGGGCCAGTCTTGTTGCAGCAAGCGCAGATAGCTGGCGACAACCTGTTCGTTGACGGTTGCCAGATGAGCGTTGGCCGACGGTAGCGGCCGGTCGAGCAGGTCGTTATCAAACCAGATGGTGTCTTGGTTGCCGTTGTCCTGAACCGGGCAGCCGAGGATGCGCGCGTAGTCGTCACGGCTGGTGCCGAGATCGCGGCGAAAGCTGACCGAGTGCGGCGTAAAGTGCACCCCGAAATAGTGTCGGCACAGCGACACCAGTGCCAGGGCGCCAGCTTCACGCAACTGACCCAAGCTGTCGTTCAGATCGGCTTCGACAAAGTTTTCCAACAGATGATGCAGCAACGGACTGGAGTGCATGCGCAGGCCGCATTGGCCGGGCCGTTCGACTTTGTGTAACTGAATGGTGGTGGTTAACAGAGAGTAATAGCGTTCCAGTAAGGCCAGTGCATCGCGCCCGGTTTCGCTGCTGGCCATGGCAAATCCCAGCGCATGGAAGGTGCCTGCATTGACGTGTTCGGCAATGGCGATGGGCAGATTGGTATCGGTTTG
The DNA here is from genome assembly GCF_043196805.1 of Saccharospirillum sp. HFRX-2. Lineage (NCBI taxonomy): Bacteria > Pseudomonadati > Pseudomonadota > Gammaproteobacteria > Oceanospirillales > Saccharospirillaceae > Saccharospirillum > Saccharospirillum sp. HFRX-2. The sequence continues at coordinate 18,565 of NZ_JBEBMU010000011.1, read as the reverse complement.
AGCCAGTCCCAGACGCCATAACTGGACCACCGCCATGGACGGAACCCGGGCATTGGCATCAACCAGTTGTTCCGGCAGCAGCCCTGCTTCACGCGCCAATTGATCGGCGGGCAGTCCCAGTTTTTCAAAGGTCTGTAACAGCAGGCGTGGCCAACTGGCCAGGACGGTCAGACGCAATGGAAATTGGCTGGTGTCGTTCAGCGTCATGGCTGGTCGCTGATCAGGCGTTTGCCGAGACTGACCGCCGCATCGACCTGATAACCCAGCGCTTCGTAGAACGCCAAAACGCTAGCATTGCTGCTGCGCACCTGGAGGTTAATCTTCGGGCAGCCGAGCGCGGTCAGTTTCAGCTCCAGTGTTTGCATCAGTTGTTTAGCCAGACCCTGGCGCTGGTGGTTGGAGTCCACCGCCAAGTAATTCACCCAGCCGCGGTGGCCTTCATAACCGCCCATGACTGAGGCGATGACCGTGCCGTCGCGTTCGCCGACCAGAAACAATTCCGCGCCGACCTGGCATTTGCGATCGATGTCTTTGTTGGGATCATTCCAAGGCACTGTGAGGCCGCAATCCTGCCAAAGCTGGATAACGGCTTCCCGGTCGGTTTCCTGAAAGGGGCGAATCTGCACGCTACTGACTCCGCTAAAGCGCAACAGGCTAGCGATTCCGCCCGAAAGCGGCAAGTTGCGCTTTAGCGTTGGCGGGGTTTCGGCAGCACGATGCGCACACAGAGTCCGCCTTCGGCTCGGTTAAAGGCGCGGATTTCACCTTTGTGTGCCTGGATGGCGTGACGGGCAATGTTTAGACCCAGTCCAGCGCCGGGATTGCTTTGGTCGAGCCGATAGAAGGGATCAAACAGTTGCTCCAGCTTGTCGTCGGGGACGCCTGGGCCCTGGTCCGACACTTCGATGGTGGCATGATGCCGATCGCTGTGCAGTTCGATACGCAGTTCGCTGCCATCCGGTGAAAAGCGCAAAGCGTTGCGCACCACGTTATCCAGCGCGCTGTGAATCAGTTGTCCGTCGCTATAGAGGGTTGTCGGTTGGTCGATGATTTCGACGATATTGACCTCGCGTTGGCGTGATTCAAACCGAGCGTCTTCAGCGACCTGATGCACCAGATCATCCAGTTGTACTTCACTGGGATCGAGCTGCTGCATGTCGTTTTCAAAGCGCGACAGTTTCAGTACCTGAGCGATCAGACTTTCCAGTCGATCACTTTCGCGCTCAATGCGATTGAGGGCACTTTCCAAATCGGTGGGTGCTTTTTGTCGCACAATACCGAGGGCGACCTGCAGTCGCGTCAGCGGCGAACGCAGTTCGTGACTGACGTTGCTGAGCAGACGTTGCTGGGCGGAAACCAATTGCTGCAGGCGTTCGGCCATGTCATCGAAGTCGCGACCCAGTTCGCCCAGTTCGTCAGCGCGGTGGGTGACCGAATCGCCAACCCGGGCATCCAGACTGCCACCGGCAAGCTGACGTGATACCCGACGCAAGCGTTCCAGTGGCCGGGTGAAAGACCAAGCCAGCAACAGACTCATTAAACCGGAAACGACCAGACCGAAGATGATGCGCAGCCATTGGCTGTCGAGCCAGAGTGGCAGATTGGGTGGCGGCAAAGGAGGCACGCCACGAATAAACATCCGGTACACCTCGCCACCGACCGACATGGTGATCGGCCCCATCCAGGTTTCCTGACGCCATTGCCCGACTTTAACGCCTTCCATTTCCATCATTTCCGACAACATGACCAGAATGCGACGAGGTGGTCTGGGTGTGCCGAGCAGGTGGTAGGTGTCATCGACCAGATACCATTGATAGCTGGACTGACTGTTGAAGCGGTCTAGCTCGTCAATGATTTCCTGGCGACTGCTGGCCAGGCGATCGATATTGGGCAGTTTGACGCGGTTAAGCAGGCGGATGTGGTTGGAGTTGGGAGCGCCGATCTGATAGACCTGCGCCACCTGATGCGAGACGAAGGCGACGGCCAGTACGATGAGCAGCAAGGTGACCCAGAAGCTGATCCAGATCTTGCCAAACACAGACCCCAGTGGATTCAGCTTGGACCAGGTCACGGATGGTACAGGCAGAGACATTGATTAGCTGGCTTCAACAAAGAGGTAGCCGATGCCTCGAATGGTTTGGATTTTGGGGTCTTCGGTGACGGTCTGAATCTTACGACGCACGTTGGAGACGTGCATATCGATAGAGCGATCGTAAGCCATGATTTCACGACCCAAAACTTCGCGATAAAGGTCTTCTTTGGGAACCGCTTTGCCGGCACGGCTCATCAGTACGCGCAGTACTTTGAATTCGCTGGTTGTCATGGGCAGTGTCTGCCCATCGCAGTCGACTTCGTAGGTGTCGAAATTCAGGGTGACGCCATTGCACTCCAGCGTGCCGGTATCGTTTTCTTTCTGGGCACGATCCAGTTCGATCCTGCGTAGCAAGGCTTTTATGCGGGCTAGCAGCTCGCGGTGGCTGTAAGGTTTGGCCAGGTAATCATCGGCGCCCAGTTCGAGGCCGAGTACCCGGTCGGTTTCCTCGCCTTTGGCGGTCAACATCAGGACCGGAACGGCAGAGGTGTTGCGAATCTGTTTGAGGGTTTCAAAGCCATCGATGCCAGGCATCATGACATCCAGCAAGACTAGGTCGTAGTCGCCACGACTGAGTTCCTGGATGCCTTCTTCACCGCTGTGGGCGGCGCTCAGGCGGAAACCTTCGGCGTCGAGATACTCGCCGAGCAGTTCGGCCAGATCACGATCATCGTCAATGAGGAGGATATGCGCTTCATTCATGGCCATTAGTTTGTCCCAACCGTTGGAGGCTCGCGATTCCTTTTACCGCTCGTTTACACCGCCCCGAGCGCCTTAGGCGGCGCCTGTACTAGCTGATAGAATAGCGCCAAAAGCTTTAGGTGTCCTATGAGTGATGACGATGAACTGGACCTCTTCCTGCAGGAGATGAAGGGCGTTCAGCCGCTGAAAACCAAACCCAAGGTGGATCTGGCGAAGGGGTCGACACCTCAGCCGAGTCTGATTCATCGGCGCCAGATGGCGGTGACCACAACCGCAAAAGACAGCAATCATCTGACCGAAGAAATCATCGATCTGGTACATCCGCTTGATGTGCTGGAGTACCGCACCGATGGTGTTTCGCATGGTGTTTATCGCAAGTTGAAACGGGGTCAGTATCCGATCGATGCCCGTTTGGATCTGCATCGAAAATCCATGCAGCAGGCGCGTGCTGAGGTGTTTGGCTTTATCGAAGACTGTCTGAAATATGACGTACGCTCGGCGATGATTCTGCACGGCAAGGGCGAGCGCAGCGAACCTCAGGCATTTCTAAAAAGCTGCGTGAATACCTGGTTGAAACAGATACCGGCGGTATTGGCGTTTCATTCGGCGCAGAATTTCCACGGCGGCGTTGGTGCGCTTTATGTGCTGCTGCGCAAAAGCGAACGCAAGAAAAGCGAGAACCGCGAGCGATTTATGAAAGGTCGGATTGAGTAATAAAAGAGTCGTACAGATGGTGCCTGGGAGAGGATTTGAACCTCCACGGGGTTGCCCCCACTAGCACCTGAAGCTAGCGTGTCTACCAATTTCACCACCCAGGCATTCCGGATGCACTCACCGTCGGTAAGCAGGCGCGCATCTTAGTGAGCGGCCCGGCCGCTGTCAACAGTCTTTCCCGTTTTCCACGAAAAACCACTGCCAAAACAACGGCTTGAGGCCGCTTACTGGTCCTGACTCTGCATTTTCCGACCGTCGATGGCTTCTTCAAGCCAGCCCAGTTTCATCTGGGGTACGGAACGCAACAATAAGTCAGTGTAATCATCGAAAGGTGCCGTCAAAACCTGTTCATGGGTGCCGTAGCGCACCACCTCACCTTGCAACATCACCGCTATGGAGTCGGAGATGGCGCGCACTGTCGCCAAGTCGTGAGTAATAAAGAGGTAGGCGACACCGGCGGATTCCTGCAGGCGCAGCAAGAGTTTCAGGATGCCGTCGGCGACCAGCGGATCGAGCGCTGAGGTCACTTCATCGCAGATGATCAGCTTAGGCTCGGCGGCTAAGGCCCGAGCGATACAGACGCGTTGCTTCTGTCCGCCGGAGAGCTCGGCCGGGTAACGGTCATAGTATTCCGGACCCAGTTCGATGGCGTCGAGCAGCTCCAGTACACGCTTGCGGCGAGCGGCACCCTTTAAACCGAAATAGAACGTCAGCGGGCGACCAATGATGGTCGCTACGGTATGGCGTGGGTTCATCGCCACATCGGCCATTTGATAGACCATCTGCAACTGGCGCAGCGTTTCTTTATCACGGCTTTTTAACGCCTTGGGTAAGGACTGGCCAGCAAAGCGAATAGCGCCAGATTCGATTGGCAACAAGCCGGTAATGCAACGCGCTAGCGTTGATTTACCAGAGCCTGATTCGCCTACCACGGCGAGCGTCTGGCCGGCAGAGAGCTGCACCGACACTTGCTTCAATACTGGTGGTAACTCAGTACTGTAGCGCGCGCTGACAGCATCGACTTCGAGCAATGGTTGCGCCTGTGGTTGACGCGCCTGGTGGTCAATGGAGCGGACCGAGACCAGGGCTCGGGTGTAGTCTTCTTTAGGGCGCTCGATGATGTCACGCGTTGGGCCGTATTCCACGGCATCGCCGTTACGCAGCACCAGAATGTTATCGGCTACCTGAGCGACAACCGCCAGATCGTGAGTGATATAGAGCGCGCCGACGCCGGTGTCGTGAATGGCATCTTTGATGGCGGCCAATACATCAATCTGGGTGGTGACATCGAGCGCCGTCGTCGGTTCGTCAAAGATGATCAAATCGGGTTCTGAGCACAGCGCCATGGCCGTCATGGCGCGTTGCAACTGGCCGCCGGAGACCTGGTGCGGATAACGCTGCCCAAAGTGTTCCGGATCAGGCAGCCCCAGCTTTTTGAACAACTCAACGGCACGAGCTTCGGCGTCGGCACGGCCAAGCACGCCATGCGCCAGCGTTGCCTCTATCACCTGGTCCATGAGTCGATGCGCCGGGTTAAAAGCCGCAGCTGCTGACTGCGCTACGTAGCAGACGGTTTTACCGCGCAGGCGACGCAATCCACCTTGGCCGTTGGCCAGAATGTCTTCGCCGTTGACGCGGATTTCACCACCGGTAATGCGCACGCCACCACGGCCGTAGCCGGCAGCGCTCAGGCCGATGGTCGATTTCCCGGCGCCGGATTCACCGATCAGCCCCAGCACTTTGCCTTTTTCCAGCGTCAGGCTGACGTCCTTGACCAGAGTGACATCACGCGGCTTTTCGCCGGGCGGATAAACGGTGGCGCCGATGCGCAGATCGGTAATTTCCAGTAATTGATCAGCCACTGCGGCCTCCTTTGAGATCGGTGGTGCGACGCAGCACCCAGTCGGCAACGAGATTGACGGAGATGGCCAGCAAGGCGATGGCGCCCGCAGGAATCAGCGCGGCGGGAACACCAAAGACAATGCCCTGGCGGTTTTCGCGCACCATGGAACCCCAGTCGGCTTCCGGCGGTTGAACGCCTAAGCCCAGGAACGACAGCGACGATAAGAACAGCACCGCAAAGATAAAGCGCAGACCCAGCTCCGCGACCAAAGGCGATAAGGCGTTGGGCAGAATCTCACGGAAGATGATCCATACCCGGCCTTCGCCACGCAGCCGGGCGGCTTCGACAAAGTCCTGAACGTTGATATCGACGGATACCGCCCGGGCGATCCGGTAAACACGGGTGGAATCGAGAATGCCCATAACCAGCACCAGTATCAGAGTGGTGCTGGGCATGACCGAGAGCACGACCAAGGCAAAAATCAGCGTCGGAATGGACATCAGCAGATCGATAGTGCGTGACATCAGCTGATCGGCCCAGCCGCCGAGTACCGCCGCCAGAATGCCCAGAATCGAGCCCAAACCAAATGCCAGAGCGGTCGCCAGTGCAGCGATGGTCATGGTGGTGCGGGCGCCATAGAGCAGGCGAGAAAACAGGTCGCGGCCCAGGTTATCGGTACCCAGCAGGTGAATGGTGGAGCTCGATTCCCACATATCGCCGACCGATTCGGACAGGCTGTAGGGCGCAATCCAGGGCGCAAAGACCGCCGCCAGCACAAACAAGGTGGTCAATATCAGGCCGATCAGCGCGGTGATAGGAATATTGGCCAGAGGGTTATTGGGGAGTTTCATCGGCTGCGCCTCACTTCGGATGCCGCAAGCGCGGGTTGGAGAGGATGGACACCACATCGGCGATGATGTTCAGACCGATATAAACGGTGGCGAAGATCAGCCCGCAGGCCTGAACGACGGGGACGTCGCGTTTGGCCACGTGGTCGATCAGGTACTGGCCCATGCCCGGATAGACAAAGATCACTTCAATCACCACCACCCCGACTACCAAAAACGCCAGGTTGATCATAACGACGTTAATCACCGGTGCGATGGAGTTGGGAAAGGCGTGACGCCAGATGATCTTCAGTCCGCCCAGCCCTTTCAGTTCGGCCGTCTCGATGTAAGCCGACTGCATGACATTCAAAATGGCGGCGCGGGTCATGCGCATCATGTGCGCCAGAATGATCAGCGTCAGCGTGAATGCCGGCAGCGCGATGGCGCGCATGCGTTCCACAAAAGGCATGCCGTCGTAGACGGTGGACACACTCGGGAACCAACCCAGTTTGACTGCGACGAAGTAGATCAGCAGGTAGCCGATAAAGAAATCGGGCAGTGAAATGGTGGTTAAGGTCGCCCCGGAAATGACTCTGTCTGGCCAGCGGTTCTGGTAACGCACCGCCACCAGACCCAGCAAAATAGCCAGAGGAACGGCAATCAGCGCCGTCCAGAACGCCAGGAAGAAAGTATTGCCAGCACGACCCAGCAAAGAGTCGGCAATGGATTGGCCGTTGGAAAGGGAGGTTCCCAGGTCGCCGGTCAGGATGCCACCGAGCCAGTCGAGATAACGCATCCAGGCTGGATCGTTCAGCCCTAGCTCGGCGCGTAAATTGGCAACCGCCTGATCCGTAGCGGACTGACCCAGGATGGCCTGGGCGACGTCGCCCGGCAGCATCATGGTGCCAACAAAGATCAGGATGGAAACAGCGAACAGCAGTAAGACGCCCAGCGCGAGGCGCTGGGCGATCAGTCTTGCGACGATTAGGTTCATGGTTTGGTCGCTCAGGCACTCAACCAGCAGCGGCTCAGTGCGAAGCCGGACATCATCTCAAACTGCGGATGATCGACCCAACCCTGAACCTGGTTGTTATGCGCTTCGATGTAGTCGTTGAACATCGGCAGCAGCAAGCCACCTTCGTCACGCAGAATCATCGCCATGTCGTGGTACATCTGGGCGCGCTTGGTCTGATCCAGTTCGCCGCGAGCCTGAACGGCCAGTTGGTCGAACTGCTCATTGAAGAAGCGGGTGTCGTTCCAGTCGGCGCCGGAAACGTAGCCGGTGGAGTACATCTGGTCCTGAGTCGGACGACCGCTCCAGTAAGAGGCGCAGAACGGCTCTTTGTTCCAGACGTCAGACCAATAACCATCACCCGGTGAGCGTACCACTTCCAGGTTGATGCCGGCCTGGGCGCAGGTTTGTTGATAGAGCTGAGCGGCATCGACGGCGCCCGGGAAGGCAACGTCAGAGGTGCGCAGCACAATGGGGCCGCTGTGGCCGGAACGCTCGTACAGGAAGCGCGCCTGGTCTGGATCGAATTCACGCTGCGGAATGTCGGTTGGCGCCAGAGGGTAAGCGCTGTTGATCGGGAAGTCGTTACCGACACTTCCATAGCCACGCAGGATGCGCTCCACCATATCTTCGCGATTCATCGCCAGTTTCAACGCCATGCGCAGGTCTTTGTTGCTGAACGGAGCGGTGTCGCAATGCATTGGGAAGACGTAATGAGCCGGGCCGGAGACGTTGTGAACTTCAATATTGGCCAGGCGTTTCACCATGTCGACAACGCGCGGTTCAACGCGGTTGATCATATGTACCTGGCCGCTTTGCAGTGCAGCCATTCGAGCGGTCGGATCGTTGATGACGGTGATTTCGATTTCCGCCGCGTGGCCCCATTCATCGAGATTCCAATAATCGGCGAAGCGTTCAGCGCTGTGGCGCACGCCCGGTTCGAACTCGGTGACCTTGTATGGGCCGGTGCCGATGCCCGCGTCCGGCGCGTCTTTGCCACCATTGGGCTGGATCATCAGGTGGTAATCGGAGAACAGGTAAGGCAGGTCGGCGTTGGCTTCGGTGGTGGTCACCACGACTTCGTATTTGCCATTGGCGCGAATGTCAGCCAGGCCACGCATAATACCCAGTGCGCCTGATTCGGAGGCTTCGTCGGAGTGCCGCTCTAAAGTGGCCACGACATCGGCAGCGGTCATTTCCTGGCCATTGTGGAACAGCACGCCCTGACGCAGTTTAAACGTCCAGGTTTTGGCATCGGAGGATGAGCGGACTTCTTCAGCCAGACGCGGCACCAGATCGCCATTGGGGGCAACGTTGGTCAGACATTCCCCCCAGGACTTACCAAACATAAATTGCACCTGGCTGGTCCAGGACGCCGGGTCCAGGCTGTCGGTTGATGAGCCACCTTGCATGCCGGCCTTGAGCAAACCGCCTTTGATTGGTGTGCCGGAAACGGCGTCGGCAAAAACGCTGCTGGCGAAAGGCAAGGCCATACCCAATGCCATGGCGCGGCCGAGAAAGTCGCGGCGGGAAATGCGGCCTCGACGGGCCTGTTCAGTCAAAAAATTCAGTTCGTTGGACATCGTCCTATCTCCTCGTTGTTGTTTCCGTATCGCGCAGTTTTTTTTATGGGCTGGATTGGCCAGTGCGTTGCCTGGGCAAGCGCTGAACATCCAATCTAATAGTTTGCGTAGAACGGGCTAACCGGGGGAGTCGTCGGCCAACCAGCGGAATAACTCACCGGACTCACTACGAGCGATGAGCTTTTCCAAAAAATGATAGTAATGCTTGGATTCGTCGATCTTGGCAAGATCGCGTTCAATTTCGCGTTCGGTCTTGGCGTCCAGGTTGGGGTCGTCGAGTAATGCCTGATATTGGCGTTCCGCCGCTGCGATGGCTTTGCTATTGATGGTGACTTCTTCTTCCCAGCGTCGACAGAAGAAGTTGATGAAGTTTTTATGAAAGTCTTCTTCGGCGCGGTAGAGGTCTTTGCGACTGCCGGGACGAAATACCCGGTGCACCATGCGGTTGTCTTGCAGCTTGCGCACGCCGGTGCTCATGCTGGCCTTACTCATGCCCATCTTGTCGCACATCTCATCGAGCGTGATGGGATCGTTGTGAAAATACATCAGGCCATAAAGCAAAGCCGTAGAGGCATTGACGCCATAGTGGTCCATCGTCTGAGCGATGGCATCCACGACCAGACCGCGGGTTGCTTCCAGGCGATCATCTAGCGACAGGGTGTCGTCTTCGGTTCTGGCTTGTGAAGGCGTCGATGGTGACATGGTTCGGATCCAAATCCGGAAAAATCCAGTGTTCTGAACGTTCAGTATTTTTTAAACGTTTTTCACCTTACCAGACTGAACTCAGATGTGAACCGTTACTCAAGAATCAATTGGTATTGAACAAGCAGGATTTGGGAGGGAATGTCTTCGAAAAGCGCTAAATTCGGAATATGGCCACCTACTGGTGGCCATCTGCATTTAACTGGCTGGTGTTAGGACAGTTGGCTGAAAGCGTTTTGAGCAGCCTGAAGGGTTCGTTCGATGTCTTCTTCGCTGTGCGACAACGACATAAAGCCGGCTTCAAAGCTGGAAGGCGCCAAATAAATACCCTGGTCGAGCATGGCGTGGAAAAAGCGATTAAAGCGTTCGCTGTTGCAGGCCATCACCTGGCTGAAGCGGCTGATGGTTTCTTCTTCGCTGAAGAACAGGCCGAACATGCTGCCAGCGGCATTGGTGGTGAATGGAATGTTGGCAGCCTTGGCCAGGTCGCGCATGCCTTGGGTCAGGGCTGTGGTGCGATCGGTGAGTTGCTGGTACACGCCGGGCTGATCAATCTGGTTCAGCACGGCTAGTCCGGCAGCCATGGCAACTGGGTTACCGGCCAGGGTACCCGCCTGGTAAACCGGTCCGACCGGTGACAGATAATCCATGATGTCGGCTCGGCCACCAAAGGCGCCAACCGGCATGCCGCCGCCGATGACTTTGCCCAAAGTAGTCAGGTCGGGTTTGACGTTAAAGTATTGCTGAGCGCCACCGAGGGCAACGCGGAAACCACTCATTACTTCATCGAAGATCAACACAGCGCCGCTTTGATCGCACTGTTCGCGCAGGGTTTCCAGGAAGCCCGCCTCGGGCAAGACGCAGTTCATATTGCCGGCGACGGGTTCGACGATCACCGCTGCAATGCGCTCGCCCAGTTCGGCAAAACAGCTGCGCACGGCCTCGGCATTGTTGTATTCCAGCGTCAGGGTGTGCTCGGCGATGTTGGCCGGCACGCCGGGCGAAGTGGGTACGCCGGTGGTCAACATGCCGGAGCCGGCTTTGACCAGCAGGCTGTCGGAATGACCATGATAGTTGCCTTCGAATTTCACCAGCAGGTCGCGCCCGGTAAAACCACGTGCCAGCCGAATGGCCGACATGGTGGCTTCGGTACCGGAGTTAACCATGCGTACCTTTTCGATGGACGGTACCAGGGCGCAGACTTTTTCTGCCATCAGCGTTTCCAGTTCACTGGGCGCACCAAAGGTCAGAGCCTGATCAACCTGATGGTGAATGGCCGCGCGCACGCTTTCATCGCCATGGCCGAGAATTTGCGGTCCCCAGGAAAGGACGTAATCGATGTACGCCTTGTCGTTGGTGTCATACAGGCGGGAGCCTTCGGCGCGCTTGAAAAAGACGGGGGTGCCGCCGACGCCCTTGAACGCACGCACGGGTGAATTGACGCCACCGGGGATGACTTTCTGGGCGCGTTCGAACAGCGCCGCAAAGGAATCGGTCATGGTCTGTATTGCCTATTGGTTATGCGATGCCGGCCATTGTCCTGTTTCGACTCAACTCTGGCAAACGCAGGCGCTGCCCTGGCTCTGGAGTCAGTGGCGTTTAGCGTCTAGACTCGCGCTGATCGTCAGATTTTATGATCTGGGGATTGTCTAGTTGATAGGTAGTCATTGGCCAACGACCTGGCGGTCGTTGGCCTTTTTTTGTGTCTGCTCGACAGTGTGATTAGAAGGGTTTTAGCACCACCAGCAGCACAATACCCACCAGGGCAATGACCGGCATTTCATTGAACCAGCGGAACCAGCGATGTGAATGTCGATTGGCGTCCGCTGCGAAAGCGCGTACCAGGCGGCCACAGGCGTGGTGGTAACCGATCAAAGCCAGCACCAGCGCCAGCTTGACGTGCAACCAACCCATGCTCAGCCAGACTTGTCCGCTGGCGGTGAACAGCATGCCGATCCCAAAGGCCAGCGCCAGCACCATCGAGGGTGTCATGATGCCGCGATAAAGTTTGCGCTCCATGATCTTGAAGCGTTCCTTACTGGCCTCGTCTTCGGCCATGGCGTGATAGACGAATAACCTTGGCAGATAAAAGATGCCCGCAAACCAGGTGATGACGGTCATGATGTGGAAGGCCTTAAGCCACAGATACAGCATTATTGGATGTCTCCTTCTGAGGTGAGTACCGAGACCAGTTGCGCACGGGTGACCAGTCCGGTGTTGCCATCATCCAGCGGCAGTAAGAAACCGGCGGTCTCTTCCTGTTGCAGGGATTTGACGGCTTCAAGCAGGGTAATGTCTTCTGTCAGTGGGTGTAGGCGGCTGTATGGACCGATCAGTGATTGAACCGCCTCGGCGAAGGGTGGCCGTATGTCGGCTTCCAGTTGAATCCAATCCTGATGGCAGGCGGTCAGTCGTTCGCGCGCCAGCAGGTAAGCTTTGTTATCGAGTTGTAATACCACCCATCGATAAGGACTTTTAGCCAGAGTGGCGATGCGTTCGCTTTCGGTGGCTGGATCGCAGCTGTCGAACTGCCGAGTGCCCAGCTCCGACAGATAACGTTGCGCCAGAGCCGTGCGCACCGGGTGAGTCTGAATCGACAGTCCCTGAGCTTCAAGGATGCCGCGAAACAACGATGGCAACCGGAACCCGTGCTGGCAAACCAGGTTGGCCGACAGCACAACGATCATCGCCGGAAACATCGCCTGAGCGCTGAGTGATAACTCCAATACCGCTGCCAGTGCAGCCAGCGGCGCATGCAGTACGGCGCTCATCATGCCGGCCATACCCAGTAGTGCATAGAGCGCCATATCGGAGGCAGGCAGAACGGCTGCCATAAGAGCACCACCGCAGGCGCCAATAACGAGGATGGGGCCGATGACGCCGGCAGGGATGCCCAGTCCTACGGCACAGGCGGTGGCAATTATTTTGGCGATTAGTATTAACGCCAGAATTTGCCAGGGCTGAGGGTCGCTGAGGGTTTGGTTAACCGTATCGAAACCGGAGCCGAGAATTTCCGGAACCAGCGTCGCCAGGCTGCCCACCAGCAAACCGGCGAGCAGCAAACGGGTTGAGCGCCGCGCCGGGCCATGCCGTTGCATTAATCGAACCAGATGGTGAAAGGCTACTGCCAGCAGGCCGATTGCCAGGCCGGTGAGCACCAGCAATGGCCAATCAGAAATGTGCGCAGATTGCAGTTCAATGGCGATAAAACTGGGGTGTTCGCCGATTAACCAGCGACTGGTCGCCGAAGCCGTTACGGCCGCCGCTATAATGGGCGTGAAGCCGAGCAGGCTGTACTCCATCAGCACCACTTCCATGGCAAATAAAACACCGGCTAAGGGCGTATCGAACGCTGACGAAATCGCCGCCGCTGTACCACAACCGATCAGCAAACGGAGCTGGCTTGGAACCCGGTGGGTGCGTTGTCCCAGCTGATTGGCAATGCCAGCACCGATATGCACCGCTGGACCTTCTTTGCCGACCGAATGGCCACTACCCAATGCCACTATGGCGGCGGCCAATTGAAAGAAGGCGTTACCGGCGGCCAATTTGCCGCGACCGCGCTGCAGGCGATCAATCACATGAGCGATGCCCACATTGTGAACCCGGCTAGGCGTCCATCGATAGAGTGCGATCAGGACAAGACTGCCTAGTAAAGGAAGCGCAAAGCGCATGGGTAGGGAAAGGGATTCAAAATCTTCCAAAGAGTCGCCGTTGAGCAGGCCGAGCAAGCTATTGAGCAACAGCAAAAAGCCAGTCATAACGAGTCCGGTTGCGACTCCGGTAACCATGCCGAGTAACACCAGTACCAACAAACTTTCAGGCCTACTCAGCCAGGTACGAAACAACGTAAAGCGAGTATTTGGCATGGAGGGCGGCTTGTCACTGGCTTCGATCGGCCCTTATCATAGGGGGCTTACGCATTGATTGCCACGACCCTTGGGGTCACCGGTTACAGCCGGTCAGTGCTGTCGTGCCTTGAGTGATACGCATTGGTAATTGGTGCGCTACGCTGCAAGTTGCACTGGATGTCTTCATTGGCCTTGGAGTCCTAATGGCGAAAGAACAGCTGTCGCGCTTTGACCGGATGTCGGTCGTGCCTTATCAACCCTGGCGACGTAGGGTCGTTTCAGCGATTGGAACTGTGATTCTGGTCCTGGTGGTGTATTGCGCTTACCTGTATGGTCGCCAAGCTGGATTTGATGCTCAGGTCGATTTGGTTGCCGAGCGCAATCGATTGCAAACCGCTTTACGACAATCGGTACAGCGCAGTGAAGAGTTGCGTTTGCGGGTGGCGACGCTGGAGCGGGGCTCGGATGTGGACCGTCAGGCCACCGAAGAAGTCCGCCAGGTGAATCGGGAGCTTAGTGATAGAATTGCTCGCCTTGAAGAAGAAGTGACGCTTTATCAAGGCATTATGGCGCCTTCAATGAATGCCGAAGGTCTGCGTGTACAGGAAGTCCGTTTGGAACCGACCAGTTCACCGGATCGCTATCGGTATAATCTGATGCTGACTCAGGTTGGCAATAACTCTCAGTATTTGCAGGGATTTGTTGGCGTCAACCTCGTGGGTAGCCAGAACGGTGAGCGAGTTGCGATGACGCTCGCCGATGTATCGGATGATGTGGATGAGGTAGATATCCGTTTTCGATACCGCTATTTTCAAGAAATCGCAGGTGACTTAGTGTTACCGGAAGGGTTCATTCCCGACCAGATTCAAGTCGTGGCGCAAGCAGTGGGCAATCGTTCCGCTCGGGTAGAACGCGCTTATAGCTGGTCGGATTTGGAGAACGGAAACAATGTGGGGCAATAAGAAAACAGTGGCTAACGACGTAACTCTTATATCAGTAAAGGCCGAAATCAACGGTGACATCCGGGTTTCGGGAGGCCTCCATGTCGATGGACGTATCAAAGGCAATATCCTGGCCGATCCGGACAGTGGTGCTGCGGTGCGTATCAGCGACAAAGGCTTGGTGGAAGGTGAGATTCGTGCCCCCAACATCGTCATCAATGGCGAAGTCAAAGGCGACGTTTACTCTTCCGAACATATTGAGCTGGCTAAAAAAGCGGTGGTCACCGGTGACGTTCATTACGTCATGATGGAAATGGTCATGGGCGCCAAGGTCAACGGTAAGTTGTTGCACGTGGCGACCGATAAGAGCAAGAAGGCCAAACCAGCGGCGTCCGAAAATACCGCTGACACAAGCTCTAACAGCGCCACGGGTTTGTCGTCTCCGGCCGCGAACCTTCAGTCTGGTCCTGGGGCTAGCGACAACAAGCCGAAAACGACACCGACTGGCAGTTCTACACTCAAGTAAGCGTAGGGGCCATTGAAAAACGGTTTCATGGCCCTGATCTCGTCGTGCAACAGCGGGCCTGCACTGCGCAGGCTTGTGTTGGCAGACTGATGATTGAGTAATGGTGATGACTGAAACTGCAATTCAAGATGATGCCTTGCTGGTGACTGACCAGGCTGCCATCAAAGTCCGTCAGTTGGTTGAAGAAGAAGGTAATGAGCAACTGATGCTGCGGGTCTTTGTCACCGGCGGCGGCTGCTCTGGGTTCCAATACGGATTTACCTTTGATGATGAACTGGCCGACGATGACACTGTGATCGAGCGTGAAGGTGTGCGGTTTCTGGTCGATTCATTAAGTGTGCAGTATTTGCATGGCTCAACGGTGAGCTACACCGAAGGGCTGGATGGTAGCCGCTTCACTATTGATAATCCGGCTGCGGAGACAACCTGTGGCTGCGGATCCTCGTTCTCTATCTAACTCCAGATTCATGCTTCGGCGACTGGCTGCGTTCACGCTGGTGTTGCAGTTGGGCTTGGCCAAGGCCGAAACGCCGAGTCTAAATGCAACTGACGAGCATTGGGTTGCCTATTTGCAGGCGCATACGCCTGAAGAAGTGTCGACGATTTTAGGGCGTGCTGAATCCTTGCTTGATTCCGCCGAGGGTTACCCCAGCCAAAGCCCCATCGCGTTAATCCTGCACGGAGACGAGACGCGAGCTTTCCTCAAAGCAAACTACTCCACCAACAGAGCGCTGGTTGATCAGGCTGCTCGCCTGGATGCCTATAACGTCATTGATGTGCAGGTGTGTGAAACCTGGATGCGTGATAATGCCGTGTCGGCGGATCAGTTACCGCCTTTTGTTTCTACCGTTCCTTATGGTCCCGCTGTTGAGCAACAATTGCTCAAACAGGGCTATGACCATTTCTGATCGATAGCCCGATAAACCAAGTTTGTGGAGAGCTGAGATAGCGACTGGGATCAGTCGCTGTTGGCCTGAGCGTAGTTGCCATTAAAGACATCTAGCTGGCCCATCATGTTGGATGCGAAGTCCTGGAATGCCGTCAGGTATTGCTCTTCCAGTGGCTGGGCAGTGGGCAGAGGCACGGTTTGTGGGTTGCGGTGTACACCGTTTACCAGGAACTCATAGTGCAGATGTGGGCCGGTAGCCAGGCCGGTGGACCCTACATAGCCAATAATCTGCCCCTGGCTGACCCGGTTGCCGACTCGGGCGTAGCGGGAGAACTGGTTCATGTGGGCGTAAAGAGTGCGCATGCCGCCGCCGTGCTGAACCACCACCACGTTGCCATAGCTGCTGCTGCGACGGGCGGAGATAACTTTGCCATCGCCCGTCACTTTGATTGGGGTGCCGGTCGGTGCGGCATAATCGGTGCCACGGTGGGCCCGAATGGTATTGAGTACGGGGTGACGCCGGTTAAGGTTGAAACCCGAAGAAATTCGGAAAACATCCATCGGAGTACGCAGGAAAGCTTTGCGAATACTGTCGCCGTTGGGCGAGTAGTAATCGGTACGACCGCCAGCATCGGTATAACGAATAGCGGTTACTTCACGGCCCTGGTTAATGAAGCGTGCCGCCAAGATAGGGCCATCGCTCAGCTTTTTACCGTCCAGGAAGTGCTCTTCATAGATCAGTGAAAATGAATCGCCGGAGCGGATATCCAACACAAAATCGATGTCCCACCCGAACAGCGTCGCCAATTCCATGATCATATTGTCGCTGAGGCCGGCGTCTTTGCCTGCCAGGTAGAGGGAGGTATCGATAGAGCCTTGAGTAAAGCGGGTGTGGATTTCCGGTTCGCGAACAATTTGTTCAAGTTCGAAGCTTTCATCCCCCAGCGTGATGCGGTGCTGAATCATTTGTGATTCGCTGAAGGTGACTTCTCTGAGTGTTTCCGTGCTGTCAAAACCGAAACTGAAGGATTGTCCTGGGTAGATGCGATCGAGCGAATGGCTGATCTCATCATCGGCCAGCATACGATACAGGACGCTGACGCCCGCGCCCGCTCGTTCGAACAGCGTCGACAAGGTATCACCAGGGCGAACCTCCGCTGCAACGCGGCTGAAGGAATCGGCTGAATCCCCAGCCGGAGGCGATGACTGCAATTGCAGCCGGGCGGGAATCTCGACAATGACGGATTCACTGGTGGCGGGCCAAAGTGTCAATAGCAGCATCAACGCAGTGAGGCTGCCAACACCAATAGCGTGCCAGCGAGGAAAGGCTTGAATGCGGTATAGGAGCGTACTGATCATCTTGAAAACAGGTAATTGGCTCGTAAAGTTAATCTAATATCTTAACAGTAGATCCGTCGAGTGCTAACTGATAGCACATACTGATATAATACGTCTTCTGTTTATATGTAAATTCTTTTGAGGGTCCTTCATGTCTCTGGAGCAGACACTGGCGGAAATTCGACGCGGAACCGAAGAGATTCTGCTGGAAGACGAGCTGGTTGAAAAGTTGAAAAGCGGTCGCCCGCTGCGCATCAAGGCGGGGTTTGATCCAACCGCACCGGATTTGCACCTGGGCCATACGGTTCTTATTAATAAGTTGCGCCAATTCCAAGAGCGCGGCCATACCGTCATTTTTCTGATTGGTGACTTCACTGGCCTGATTGGTGACCCATCGGGCAAGAATGCGACCCGTCCGCCACTGACGCCCGAAGAAGTTGCGCAGAATGCGGAAACTTATAAAGAGCAGGTGTTTAAAATTCTGGATCCGGAGAAAACCGAAGTCCGGTTCAATTCAGAGTGGATGCACAAGCTGGGTGCTGCCGGCATGATCAAGCTGGCCGCCCAGCACAGTGTGGCGCGGATGCTCGAGCGGGACGACTTTAAAAAGCGCTATAAATCCAACCAGCCCATTGCTATTCACGAGTTCCTCTATCCTCTGGTTCAGGGGTACGACTCTGTGGCGCTGGAGGCCGATGTCGAGCTGGGCGGAACCGATCAGCGCTTTAACCTGCTGGTCGGGCGCGAATTGCAGAAAGCCGAAGGTCAGACACCTCAGGTGGTCATGATGACTCCTTTGTTGGAAGGGCTGGACGGCGAGAAAAAAATGTCCAAGTCGCTGGGTAACTATGTTGGTATCACTGAAAGCCCGGGCGCTATGTTCCAGAAGATCGTTTCGATTCCTGATTCATTGATGTGGCGCTGGTACGAATTGTTGTCCTTTAAAACGTTGGACGAAATCGATTCGCTGAAACATCAAATAAATGAGGGTGCTAATCCTCGCGACATCAAAATCGAACTGGCGCGCGAACTGGTCGCTCGCTTCCATGGCGATGAAGCGGCCGCCAACGCCCATAAAGGGGCAGGTAATATTGTGCGCGAAGGCGAGGTGCCGGAAGACACGCCGGAAGTGGTTTTGGAGTTGGGTGATCAAGCAGAGTTGCCGATATCCGCCATCGTGAATCAGGCGGGACTGGCCACAAACGCGGCGCAAACGCGTGACATGTTGAAAAACGGCCGCGTCAAAGTTGACTGGCAAGTAGTCGAGGCTGGTTTGAAGTTGGGCGCTGGTGATTATTTGATTCAGGCTGGCAAGAAAAAACTGGCTCGGGTCACCTTAAAATAAGATTCGTGGACGCTCCTTTCTGTTGATTGTCATCTTTCTTTCAACTTTCCCCATGGCGGCCGTTGACAGCGGCCGCAAAAAGACTATTATACGCCTCCCTCGCCGCTGAGCGCGGTTGGGGAGCGAAGTTTTCCAGTCTTTCTTCTCTTGGTTCGGTGCTTTCTAAGTGCCTGTTTTGAAAAGAAAAAATCTGAATCTTC
>NZ_JBEBMU010000010.1:0-104847 GCF_043196805.1 Saccharospirillum sp. HFRX-2 | reverse complement strand
TTCAGAAAGCTATCGGCGATTTCGTCGAAAGCGGGGCGCATCTTACCATCGGTTTTGACCTTTGCAAGGCTTTTTCTAAAAAAATTATCTAAATCAGTGTGTTACACCGGTTTTAGCGCGCTTTACCAGCACCGGTGTACCGCCGGTCATTGGGCTTTGCTATGGTTGGAGTCCTGTTGAGTGTTCGGTGTACCGGCGGTTTAGAGGAAGTGGGTCCATGCATCGTTGGTTGTTTCGTTGGATGATTTTTACCGCTGGCTGGATCTGTGTCGGACTGGGCGCTTTGGGTGTGGTCTTGCCGGTTTTGCCGACCACGCCCTTTATGTTGCTGGCGGCCTTTTGTTTTGCCCGCACCTCGCCACGCTTCCACCGTTGGTTGTTATCTTCTAAAGTGTTTGGACCCTTGATCGACAACTGGCAGCGTGAGCGCTATATCGAAAAGCGCTCCAAGCGAACCGCCTTAATGGTGGTGGCCGTTACCTTCGCAGTGTCCATTGCCGTTGTTGATCCCTGGCTGTTGAAGGTCATGCTGGTTGGTTTTTGGGTCGGCTGTACCGTCGGTATCGGACGGCTGTCGACCGTACCATTGTCGCAACGCCAAGCGGCGACAAAGCCGGCCGTTGTACAACGTCGGCCATCCTAATAAGAACATCACATCATCTAATTTGTGAGGGAGTCATTATGAGAGCCCGTCTTGCGGCTGTGGTTACTGTGTGTCTGGCGTTTCCGGCGCTTGCTGAGGAAGACGTTACCGTCTCCTATTACATCGCCGAACGTGGCGAGCCCAAATACCAGCAAGGCTTCGAGCATTGGGATTATGTGAATCCGGATGCGCCTCGAACCGGATCAGTAACCTACGGCGCTCGTGGCACTTTTGATAACTTCAATCGCTTTGCGCTGCGCGGCACAACTCCTGCGAGTATCGCCTCTTATCTGTTTGATTCTCTGATGGTCGGTAATGGCGATGAAGTTGGAGTCTACTACGGGCTGATTGCCGAGCAGGTTGAGTATCCTGCGACCAATGACTGGATCATCTTTCATCTGAATCCGGATGCGACTTTTCAGGATGGCAGCCCGATTGAGGCCTCGGATGTCGCCTTTACGTTTAACCTCCTGATGACCGACGGCGTGCCGCAATTTCGCAATATCTATGAAGGTGTGACCGTTGAGGTTCTGGATACTCGTCGGGTGCGTTTTGATCTGCCGGGACCCAGCAAATCGAATCTGGTCGGCCTGGCAGCTTTGCCGGTTCTGCCGGAGCATGATTTCGCTGATCGTGATTTCTCCGAGCCCTTTGAAGACGTTCCGCTTGGCAGCGGTGCCTACACCATCAGTGAATATGAGATGGGTCAGTATGTTGTCTATCAGCGAATCGACGATTACTGGGCAATCGATCACCCGACTCAACGGGGTCAGCTGAACATCGAGCGAGAACGCGTTGACTATTATCTGGACGACACCGTTTTGTTAGAGGCCTTTAAAAAGGGTGACTATGATTATCGAACGGAATCGTCTGCCCGCAAGTGGGCGACTCAATACACCGGCAGTAACTTTGATGATGGCTTTATCATAAAGGAAAGTATTCCCCACGAAATACCGACCGGCATGCAGGGCTTTGTCTTTAATATCCAACGTCCGGTGTTTGAAGATCGCCGCGTCAGAATGGCGATCAATCAGCTGTTCGATTTTGAATGGACTAACACTAACCTGCTCTACGGTTACTACGATCGTACCTACAGCTATTTTCAGAACACCGAATACATGGCCACCGGACTGCCGCAAGAGCAAGAACTGGCTATCCTGGAAGAATTCCGCGGGCAGATCCCCGATGAGATTTATACCCAGCCCTACAGCAATGTGCAGACCGACGGCAGCGGTAATATCCGGCCACAACTGAGACAGGCATTAGCCTTGTTGCGTGAGGCAGGCTATGAAAGTCGCGATGGTCAGATGGTGAATATTGAAACCGGTGAACCCCTGAGTTTTGAGTTGCTGCTTTATCGGCCAGATAACGAACGTATTGCCATTCCCTTTAAAGAAAATCTGGCCAAAGCCGGTATTAACATGACCATAAGAACGGTCGACACCACTCAGTATGTCAATCGTTTGCGTGAGCGTGATTACGATATGGTGTCGCGCGCCTTCTTCAGTTACGCCTACCCCAACGACAACCTTCGAATTCAATGGGGCAGTGGCTATCTGGATTCCAGCTATAACATGGTGGGCACCCAGGACCCGGTGATTGATGCGCTGATTCAGGGGGTGATGGATAACCAGCAGGATGAAGAGTTATTGCTGGCCTATGGCCGTGCGCTGGATCGGGTGTTGTTGTGGCGTTATTACGCCGTACCACAATGGCATAACAGCGAACATTGGGTTGCCTACTGGAACAAGTTTGGTCGGCCAGAGCGCCTTCCCCGTTACTCTCTGGGCGCCTCGTCCTGGTGGTACGATGCGCAGGCGGCGCAAACCTTACCGGAGCGTAACGGTCGTTGAGTAAGCCGATTTTATGACTGCCTATTTAGTACGCCGGCTGTTGCTGATTATTCCGACGCTTTGGGCGATCGTGACCATCAATTTTCTGATTATCCAGGTCGCTCCCGGCGGTCCGGTTGATCAGATGATTGCCAAGCTGGAAGGCAATACCGCTTCTATGCTGGATCGCGTTACCGGCAACAATCAAAGCGATACCGCCGACAGTAATCAGCAAAGCAGTGGCAGTGGCAACCGCACTGGAGATTCCTCTTACCGCGGTGCCCGCGGCCTGACTGAAAAAGACATCGAAGCCATCGAAGCGCGTTTTGGGTTTGATCGACCATTACACGAACGCTATTTCACCATGCTGTGGGATTATCTGCGTTTCGATTTTGGTGACAGCCTGTTTCGTGGTGGGTCCGTTGTTGATCTGATTGTAGAGCGTATGCCGGTCTCCATTTCTTTGGGACTATGGTCGACGCTGATCATCTATCTGGTCTCTATTCCTTTGGGTATTCGCAAGGCGGTCAAACACTCTTCCCCTTTTGATGTCTGGACCTCAGGCGTTATTTTCGCTGCCAATGCCATTCCGTCTTTCCTCTTTGCCGTGCTGCTGATCATCCTTTTTGCCGGCGGCAGCTATTTCGATTGGTTTCCATTGCGTGGTCTGACCTCGTCGAACTGGGAAGAGCTCAGCCTGCTTGGCAAAATCGCTGACTATTTCTGGCATATGGCATTGCCTATTTTCGCCATGGTAATTGGTGGCTTTGCCGGCCTGACCATGCTGACCAAAAACTCTTTTCTCGATGAAATCCATAAGCAATATGTAATGACAGCGCGTGCCAAAGGCGCGACCGAAAAACGCATTCTCTACGGCCATGTGTTCCGCAATGCCATGTTGATCATCATCGCCGGTTTTCCCAGCGCTTTTATTGCCATCTTCTTCAGTGGTGCGCTGTTAATCGAAACCATTTTCTCACTTGATGGATTGGGACTGCTCGGCTTCGAATCCACGTTACAACGCGATTATCCGGTGATGTTTTCCACCCTCTATGTGTTTACCTTGCTGGGTTTGGTGATGAATATCATCAGTGACCTGACCTATACGCTGGTCGATCCACGCATTGATTTTGAGGCGCGCTCATGAGCTGGTTTCAGTTGACGCCGGTCGGTCGCCAGCGTTGGCAGCGCTTTAAAGCCAATCGTCGAGCCTGGTGGAGTTTATGGATTTTCGGCATCGTCTTTGTGGTGTCGATGGCATCGGAATTGGTTGCCAACGATCAGCCATTGCTGATCTGGTACGACGGCCAACCTTATTTCCCGGTCGCCACGACCTATCTGGAAACCGATTTTGGCGGCGACTTTGAGTTGCCCGCTGATTATCGCGATCCCTATATGCGCGAACTGATCGCTGAAAAGGGTTGGATTTTGTGGCCGCCCATTCCATACAGCTACAACACCATTAATTACGATTTGCCAAGCCCGGCACCGAGTCCGCCCACCAGCGATAACTGGCTGGGTACCGACGACAAAGGCCGCGATGTTGTAGCGAATCTGCTCTACGGTTTTCGCATATCCGTCCTGTTTGGTTTTGCGGTCACCATTATTACCGCGGTTATCGGCATTGCTGCCGGAGCGGTACAGGGTTTTTATGGCGGCCGGCTCGATCTGTTTATGCAGCGCTTTATCGAAATCTGGAGCAGCATGCCGCAGCTGTTTATGCTGATTATCCTGATGAGCATCGTTACTCCCGGATTCGGTTGGTTGTTGCTGGTTACGCTGCTGTTTGGCTGGATGGGTTTTGTCGGTGTGGTGCGCGCTGAGTTTCTGCGCGCGCGTAATTTTGAATACGTCCAGGCAGCGCGTGCCATGGGTATGAGCGACGGGCGCTTGATGTTTCGCCATATTCTGCCCAATGCCATGGTCGCGACCTTGACCTTTATGCCGTTCACCCTGTCAGGCTCAATCACTATCTTAACGTCACTCGATTTTCTTGGTTTTGGTATGCCGCCGGGGTCTCCTTCGTTGGGATTATTGCTGGCGCAGGGTAAAGCCAATATTCAGGCACCCTGGCTGGGTTTTACTGCCTTTTTTATCGTTGGTTTTATGCTCACCACGCTGATCTTTATCGGCGAAGGTGTGCGCGATGCCTTCGATCCGCGTAAGGCCTATTGATATGAGTTTGTTAGCGCTGAAACAGCTGTCGTTAGGCTTTAAGCAAGGCGATCAGGTTTTGCCCGTGGTGCACGATGTCAGCCTGGAATTAAACGCCGGAGAAGTAGTGTCGCTGGTGGGCGAAAGTGGCTCGGGTAAGAGCGTCACTGCGTTATCCATTTTACGTTTGTTGCCGGAACCGCCGCTGACTTTCCTCGGTGGTGATATTGAATGGAACGGGCAGTCGGTGCGCTCGATGAGCGACAACGAATTACGTCGTTTACGCGGCGGCAAAATCAGCGTCATTTTTCAGGAACCGATGACCTCGTTAAACCCGCTGCATACCGTTGAGAAACAGCTGGTGGAAATGCTCGAGTTGCATCGGCCGATGCGTCGCAGCGAGGCCGTTAAACAGGCGTTGGTGATGCTCGAACGCGTCGGCTTGAAATCGCCGGAGAAAAAGTTGCGCGCTTATCCGCATCAGTTGTCCGGCGGTGAACGGCAAAGGGTGATGATTGCGCTGGCCTTGATGAACGAGCCGGAGCTGTTGATCGCCGACGAACCGACCACCGCATTGGACGTAACCATTCAGGCACAGATTCTGGAGCTGCTAGTCCGGCTGCAAAAAGAGCTGGGTTTGACGGTGCTTTTTATCACTCACGATCTGACGCTGGTGAATCGCTTTTCCGATCGGGTGGCGGTAATGGAAGGTGGTCGCTTGGTCGAGGTGGGCACGACACGACAGGTGTTTGATCAGCCGCAGCATCCCTACACCCAAAAGTTATTGGCCGCCGAACCGGGCGATGCGCCAGCACCCTTGAACGACGATGCGCCCTTGCTGCTGGAAGCCCAATCAATGCGCGTCTGGTTTCCGATTCAGCGCGGCATTTTGCGCCGCACCGTGGATCATGTGAAAGCGGTCGACGACATCAGTTTCCGGCTGCATCAAGGTGAGTCGCTGGGTGTGGTGGGCGAAAGCGGTTCGGGTAAATCGACTTTGGCGCGCGCTCTATTGCGGCTTAATTCGGCTCAGGGCGAGGTGCGTTTTGATGGTCAGGATCTGCAGCCGTTGAGCAACACCGAACTGCGTCCATACCGACGTGCCATGCAGATTGTCTTTCAGGATCCGTACGGCAGTCTGAGCCCGCGTTTGTCGGTGGAACAGATTGTCCGCGAAGGGCTCGACATTCATCAGATCGGCACGCCGCAAGAGCGTGAACGCGAAGTGATACGCGCGCTCGAGGAAGTCGAACTGAACCCTGAATTGCGTTTCCGTTATCCCAACGAATTTTCCGGTGGCCAGCGTCAGCGCATCGCCATCGCGCGGGCTTTGGTGATGCGGCCGCGCTTTATTATTCTCGATGAACCCACCTCGTCGCTTGATCGCACGGTGCAGTTTCAGGTGATCGAGTTGCTTAAGCGATTGCAGGCTGATCATGGTCTGGCTTATCTGTTTATCAGCCACGATTTGAAGGTGGTTAAGGCGCTCTGTCACTCAGTGCTGGTGATGAAAGACGGCCAGGTAGTGGAGCAGGGTGTCGCATCCAGGCTGTTTGCTCAGCCGCAACATCCGTACACTCAAGCGCTGTTGAAGACGGCTTTTGGCTGAATGTTTTTAGCTGCGTGACCTCGAATAAAAACAGGATGAACTTATGACCTCTGTTTCGGCGCCTATCGTCGACCATCGCAAGGGCGTTTTGATTGCCGCTCTGGGCGTGCTGGTATTGAGTTTCGATGCCTTGCTGGTGCGTCTTGTTGGCGCCTCGCCCTACGACGTGGGTTTCTGGCGCGGTGCGCTGGTGTTTGTGTCGATGACGAGCTTTATTATTGTCACCGGTCGCGCTCAGCAATTTCGTATCTATGCAGCTCATGGTTTGGCAGCGGTAATTGTCACTATTCTGTACGGCATTAACACCGGCTTATTTGTGTTTAGTGTCAACCACACCTCGGTCGCCAACACGGTGGTGGTGTTGGCGTCGTCTTCGTTTTTTGCCGCTTTATTTTCCTGGGTGCTGTTGCGCGAGACGATTCCGTTGCGCACCTGGATTGCCATTATCGTCGCCATGTCTGGTGTGCTTATAGTGTTTGCCGGCTCCGTTGGTCTGGATCAATGGCGCGGCGATGCCCTGGCGTTATTGCTGGCCATGCTGATGGGCTTGATGCTCACCTTGCTGCGCCGCTTGCCCAACTTGCCCAAGATGCCGGTGGTGGCGCTCAGTGGGTTGGTCACATCTTTGTTATGCGTTGCGTTTTCCGACCCGCTGACCTTGGCGGCAAGCAGCTACGGCTGGTTGGCGGTCATGGGTTTGTTGCAGATGCCGGTTGCCTCGGTATTGATTATGACGGCAACGCGTTATTTGCCAGCGCCTGAAGTCAGTTTGTTTTTGTTGATCGAAACCTTGCTCGGCCCGGTCTGGGTCTGGCTGGTGTTGAGTGAAGCCATTCCGCCGCTGACCTTTGTTGGTGGCATTGCCATTATGGGCGCCATCTTCGTGCATTCCTGGCTGTCACTGCGTCGTCCGGAAACCGATCTGGTCACGCCGACCGACCCGCCGCTTTAGTTCACCGCTATTGCCGTTAATGGATAGGTAAACAACAGCAGGTGCGCCAGGTTTAATAGCCAGTGCACCAGCACCGCCCAGAGCAAACGGCCGGTCCATAAATAGGCCAGGCCGTAGACCAGTCCCGCCAGCGTAACCACAGCAACATAAGTCCAGCCACCGGCCAGATGCGCGATGCCAAACAAGACCGCCGCCAGCACCAGCGCAGGCCAGGGTCCCAGACGGCGCTGCAGCCAGCCTTGCACGACGCCACGAAACAGCAACTCCTCTGCCAGACAGGTATTGAGCAGGTTGGCGACGGCGAAAATCCACAAGGCGGTGGGAATGGCCGGTTGCCAGCTGATCAGTCCGCTCGACCAGGCCAGCAACAAGGGCAGGGCGATACCGCCGGTGAGTGCTGCGATGGTGAGGGTTTTATTGGGCAGTGGCCGGGCTTCCAGGCTGGAGCGAAACAGCGGCATAAAGGCCAGCAGCGACCAGGCGACCAACACCTTGTCGTGATTGAAATAGAGACTGCTGGCAATGCTGTTGGCTTTCAGAGCGCTGTCGGCCACAACCACCAGGCCCTGATAACCAGGCACGGCGTGGGCAAACAGCAGCGCGCTGATCACCAACCAAAGCGCACCACGAACAAGGTTCAGCCACAGAGGCCCTGGTCGCAATCGCATCCAGGCGGTCAGCAGCACATAACCGAGCGCCACAGCAAAGAACAGCCAGTCGGTATAGCCAATCAGAGCGGCGGTAAACAGCAGCAGGGCAGTGCCGCCGTAGCGCAGCCGGTCATGTTGCGCCAGGCCAAGCACGACCAGCGCCAGTGAATAGAAGAGGGCAAAAGGGAGCATGGCAGAGACCGCTGAAAGAATCGCACCAGTTGACCACAGTGGTGACTGGAGTCAACGCCACAGCTGGCTATAATGGCGCACCCTTACCGGCGCGGAGAATGTTATGCCGATCGAAAAGAATCAAGTGGTCTTGTTTCACTACAGCGTCAGCGATGAACAAGGTAACGACATTGAAAGTTCGCGCAGCGGCGAACCCAATGCCTATTTACATGGCCACGGTGGCATTATCCGTGGTTTGGAAGAAGCGCTGGAAGGGCGTGATGCTGGTGACAGTTTCAGCGTCACCATCGCGCCGGAAAAGGCCTATGGTCAGCGCCGGCCCGATGCCATGCAGCGGCTGCCGATCAAACATCTGCGCGGTGCCAAACGCTGGCAGCCGGGCATGGTTGCCCAGGTGCAGACCGACAAGGGCGTGCGTCATGTGATGGTCGCCAAGGTTGGTCACAAGTTTGCCGACGTCGACACCAACCATCCGATGGCCGGTAAAACCCTGACCTTCGATATCGAGATCATTGAAGTGCGCGCCGCCGAGCCGGAAGAGATTGCTCACGGCCATGTGCATGGGCCGGCCGGGCACCATCACTGACGCATAAAAAAAGGCGCCAATCGGCGCCTTTTTGTTGAACCCGAATTGCTGCTTAAAAGCTGCTGCCTAAAAGTTGCTGCCTAAAAGTTGCTCAGGCAACGGCGCTCAGGGCCGCATCGTAGTTCGGTTCATCGGCGGTTTCAGCCACCAACTCGGTGTGCACGACCTCACCATTTTTGATCACTACCACTGAACGCGCCATCAGACCGGCCAGCGGGCCGTCGACGATCTTAACGCCATAGTCCTGACCGAAGGCTTCACTGCGGAACACCGATACCGGCGTTACGCGATCCAGACCTTCAGCGCCGCAGAAACGTTGTTGCGCAAACGGCAGGTCGGCAGACACGCACAGCACTTCGACGTTATCCAACTTGCTCATGGCCTCGTTGAAATGGCGAACGGAGGCGGCGCAAGTCGGGGTATCGACGCTGGGGAAGATGTTCAGGACCACGGTCTTGTTGGCGAGGTCAGCAGAACTCAGCTCAGACAGATCGGTTTTGGTCAGCTTGAAAGCCGGAGCTTTGCTGCCCTTGGCCGGCAGATCGCCGCTGGTGTGGATGGGGTTGCCTTGTAACGTAATCTCAGCCATGAGGTCTCCTTGAGATTGAGAAGGTTGCCCTGCCTCAAGTGGGGCGCGCCCGCCCAATTGCAATGGTAAAATGTGGTTTTAGCCGCCAGGAGTTTGAGCATGTCGAGCCGTCCCGTCCCGATTGATTTACGCAGCGATACCGTTACCCGCCCCACCGAGGCCATGCGCCAGGTTATGGCTCAGGCCGAGGTTGGCGACGATGTTTATGGTGACGACCCCAGCGTTAATGCGCTCGAAGCGCGTCTGGCGGATATAACCGGTAAGGCCGCGGCCGTGTTGCTGCCCTCGGGCACTCAGAGCAACCTGGTGGCTTTGCTGGCGCATTGCCAGCGTGGCGAGGAATACATCGTCGGCCAGCAGTATCACACCTACAAATACGAAGCCGGCGGCGCAGCGGTGTTGGGCAGCATTCAGCCACAACCGCTGACCGTTCAGGCCGATGCCACGCTCGATCTGGCCGAGGTCGAAGCCTATATCAAGCCGGACGATGTGCATTTTGCCCGCACCCGTGTGCTGGCGCTGGAGAATACCCACGGTGGGCAGGTGTTGCCGGATGGCTATAGCCAGCAAGCGCGGGCCTTGGTCGATCGCTATGGTCTGTCGCTGCATCTGGATGGCGCGCGTTTGTTCAATGCGTCTGTGGCGACGGGACAGTCACTGCGTGAGTTGGCGGCGCCGTTCGACAGCGTCAGCCTGTGTTGCTCCAAAGGCTTGGGCGCACCCATCGGTTCAGTGCTGGTGGGCTCGGCAGAACTGATTCAGCGCGCCCGGCGTTGGCGCAAGATGGTCGGTGGTGGTCTGCGTCAGGCGGGCATTTTTGCTTCGGCGATTGATTATGCGCTGGATCATCATGTTGAACGCCTGGCAGACGATCATCGTCGTGCCGCCGAATTGGCCGCAGCGCTGGATGGCTTGCCGCACGTTCAAGCCACGGTCGCCCATACCAATATGGCCTTTCTCACGCTCGATAGCGCTGCCACGGGCGATGCGCTTAAGGCGGCTTTGGCTGAAAGCGGTTTGCTGATCGCCGGAGGTCAGCGCATTCGTCTGGTGACGCATCTGGGCATCGACGATGCGGCTTTAGCCACACTGATTGAGCGCATCATTGCGCATCTGAAAACTGCCTAAACCGGTTAACCCCAGCGCGCCAGCCAGTCCTCTGCGTCTGGTGCGCCGGCGGGGGCCAGTTCTGGGTTGGCGGCGTACCAGACGACTGCCAAGGCTGACATCATCGCCCGCGCTTGGTCTAAACGTTCACTGCTGATGTCCATCACCTCGGCCAGTTGGGTACTCTGAGCGTCGTTTAATTCAAAACCGCTGCACACTGCGGCCAGGTCCATCGCCGGGTCGCCCAGGGCCGCAAATTCCCAATCCAGCAGGACCCAGCCGGAGTCGCTCAAGGCCAGATTGCCCGGATGCCAGTCGTGATGGCACAGCCTCAGTTGCGCGGGCAGTTGGTAGTTATCGCAGCGCTGCAACACAGCTGTTGTGAAAGCCGGCGGCAGGTCGTTGGTGTAGTGGTGCAGGTGTCGGATCTGGTCGGCAATGTTCAGCGGCGTGCCGCTGATTTCGACCGCTTGCACCGCCATCAAGGCCCTGGTCAACCAGGCCAGATCGGTTTGTTCACCAGAAACCGGTACAGCGCCTTCATACCAGGGTGTCAGCAGCCATTGATCCTGAACCGACAGCGGTGTTGGTGACCAGGATTGATCGGCCAGAGTGATCAGCACTTGTTGCTCGCGCTGACGATCAATGCCCAGGCGCTCGGCATCAGGATGGTTGATGCGCAGGGCGTAACTGCCGGTGTCGCTGTTTACCCGGAACAGTCGATTGCAGAGCCCGCCTGGCCAGCGTTGTACCGCCAGATCATCCGGCAGTCGGTCACCCACTTGCTCCAGTGCCTGAAAAAGCGCCAGCTCCATTGCCTAACCCTCAGCGATCAAAAGTGCGCATTGTTGCAGAATTTGGACATCGCTGGCGACATCAGTAGAATGGCTCGCGTTCTCGCCGGGGTGCCGCTTGTGGAAGTGGCTGAGACTGACCCGTCGAA
Source organism: Saccharospirillum sp. HFRX-2 (assembly GCF_043196805.1). Lineage (NCBI taxonomy): Bacteria > Pseudomonadati > Pseudomonadota > Gammaproteobacteria > Oceanospirillales > Saccharospirillaceae > Saccharospirillum > Saccharospirillum sp. HFRX-2. The sequence continues at coordinate 93,590 of NZ_JBEBMU010000010.1, read as the reverse complement.
CCTGAACCAGTTAATGCTGGCGTAGGGAGTTGAGACGATCTGCCTTGCGCAATCCTGCTTCAACCTTATCCCCCAGCAAACAGTTTGATGGCACCGCGCCAGGCGCTGTTTGTACGCCGGTAATTGTTCACTCACGACAATTCAACCGGATGCCTTATGAAACTGAATAGACTGCTCTTAGCTACTGCCTTGCCGTTGTTAACCGCTTCGGTTGTGGCCGATCCACTGACCATCTACACCTACGAATCCTTCAACACCGAGTGGGGCCCCGGCCCGCAAATCGAAGCCGGCTTTGAAGCTGAATGTGGCTGCGATGTTGAATTTATCGGTCTGGAAGACGGTGTTGCCTTGCTCAACCGGCTGCGTCTGGAAGGCAGCAACAGCGAGGCCGACATCATTCTTGGTCTGGACGATGCGCTGATCGCCGAAACGCGCGAACTGGGTGTACTGGCCGAACACGACCTGGATTTGTCCGGGCTCGACCTGCCTTACGAGTGGCACGATGACGCTTTCGTGCCTTACGACTACGGTCACTTCGCCTTTGTTTACGACCAGACCAAAGTGGATCAGGTGCCGGCCTCATTGGAAGAGCTGGTGTACGACTCCGATCTGTCCATCATCTACCAGGACCCGCGCGTTTCTACGCCAGGCCAGGGCCTGATGCTGTGGATGAAATCCGTCTTTGGCGACGACGCCGACGACGCTTGGCGCGAGCTGCAAAAAAAGGTGGTTACTGTGACCCCGGGCTGGAGCGAAGCCTATGCGCTGTTCCAGGAAGGCGAGAGCGATATGGTGCTCAGCTACACCACTTCACCGGCTTATCACATCACCGCTGAAGACACCGACCAGTATCAGGCGGCTATTTTTGAGGAAGGTCACTATGCCCAGATCGAAGTGGCCGCGGCGCTGGCATCGTCCGATCAACTGGAGCTGGCGCGCGATTTTCTCGCCTACCTGATCAGCAAGCCGGCTCAGGACGTATTGCCGGGCACCAACTGGATGTGGCCCGTGCTCGACAGCGCTGATGCACCAGCGTCGTTCGAACAGATGATGAAACCAAAAACGCTGATCTTCGATAGCGCCGAGGTCGCCGAAAACCGTAGCGCCTGGTTGCGCGAATGGCGTAATGCAGCGAGTCAATAAGGCATGAAGCCAGCGTCCGCCTATCGTTATCTGGGAGCAGTCCTGCTTGGGTTGACGCTGCTGCTGGCCGGTCTGGGCATGATCGCCCATCCCGGTCGCGGCCTGGATTGGGCGCTCTATTTTGATGCCTATCTGGGTCGCTTGCTGTGGTTTTCCATCTACCAGGCGGTGCTGTCGGCGGGATTGTCGGTGGTGTTCGCCTGGCCTTTTGCCTGGGCTTTGGCGCAGCGCTCTTTTCGTGGCCAATGGGCGCTGGCGGGATTTTTGAATCTCGCCTTTGTATTGCCTGTGTTGGCCGTGGTGCTCGGCGTGGTCGCCTTGTTCGGCCGCGAAGGCTGGCTGGCCTTGCCGGGCAGCATTTACGGCCTTGATGGTATTCTGATTGCTCATCTGGCGATGAATCTGCCGTTCGCCATTCGCCTGTTGTGGGATCGCTTGAGTCAGATCCCCGATCATCAATTGCGCCTGGCTCAGGTACTTGGCTTGAGCCCCTGGCAACGCTGGCGCCGTCTGGAATGGCCGGTGCTGCGCGCCGCTTCCGGTCCGGTTTTTGTGCTCGAAGCCTTGCTCTGTTTCAGCTCCTTTACTGTCATCCTGACGCTCGGTGGTGGCCCGGCCAATACCAATTTGGAAGTGGCGGTGTATCAGGCGCTGAAATACGACTTTGATGCGCGAGCGGCAGCCTTGTATGCGGTGATTCACGGTGCTGTCGCCTTAACGGCCATCGCAGTTCTGGGGCGCGGCAGTGTGCTCAATATGGAGGCGGCTCGGTTGCCAGCCAGTGTCGTTGCTCAGCGGCCCAAAGCGGTCCAGTGGCTGGCCATTGTCAGCCTGCTGGTGTTGCTGCTGGCGCCTTATTTAGCCTTGCTGGGCCGGGCGCTGCGTGATGATTGGTATTGGTCGGCGCGCTTGCTCCCGGCCTTGCAGACCAGTCTGGGCATCGCCTTGTTCAGTGCTGTCTGTGCTGTTGCTTTGGCCTTGACTCGTTGTATGCCGGTGCGCGGCACAGATCGTTCGCGCTGGCTGAACTTTGGTGTTTTGGTGATTCCTGCCATGGTGCTGACCACTGGATTGTTTTTGCTGTGCCTGCGCCTGGGCTGGGCCAAACAGGCCACCTGGCCGTTGATTATCTGGATCAATGCCTTGATGGCCATGCCACTGATTATCCAGCCGTTGCGCGCCCGGGCCTTGGCGGCGCATCAGCAATATCAGCGTTTGACGCTGGTGCTGGGAATGTCGACGCTTAACGCCGTGCGGTTGATTTACTGGCCATTGCTGCGCCCCGTCGTGCTCTGGGCGCTGGCGTTGGCGGCGGTACTTAGCCTTGGCGATATGGGCGTGGCGGCGCTGGTGGGACAAGTCGATTTTATAACCCTGCCATTGTTGATTTACCAATCCATGGGCAGTTACCAAATGACGCTGGCAGCGCAACTGATGATGCTGTTGCTGGTGTTGTGTGCGGCGCTGTTGTTATTGGCCGAATGGGCTCGAGGAGGCCGTCGTGCTTGAAGTCAGACGCTTAAACGCCAGCTTGGGCAACAGTCAATTTCACTGGGACTTTCAGTTGCCTGAAGGCTCATTGACGGCCGTTATCGGCGCCAGCGGCCTGGGTAAATCGACCTTGTTGAATCTGCTCTGCGGTTTACACCAGCCAACGGGCGGCGATGTCTTGTGGCAAGGTCACAGCTTGCTCGACCAGCCGGTGGCACAACGTCCTTTTGGCGTGCTCTTTCAGGCCAATAATCTCTTCGATCACCTCAGTGTCGAGCTGAATCTGGCCTTGGGTATAAACCCCAGCGGCCGCTTAACCGATTCGCAACAGGCTTATCTGGAGCAGGCCGCGCAACGCTTTGAGCTGCAAACCCTGCTGGCGAGACGGCCCGATCAACTCAGTGGTGGCCAGCAGCAACGTGTTGCTCTGGCGCGGGTGTTTCTGCAACGCAAACCAGTGCTGTTACTCGATGAGCCCTTTTCTTCGCTGGATCCGGCTTTGCGTCAGGAAGGCTTAAAGTGGGTGCGTGACATTCAACACGAGCAGGGCAGTACGGTGATTCTGGTGACCCATCATCTGGATGAAATGCTCGATGCCACCGACCAGGTTCTGCTGGGGCTGGAAAGCGAACAGTGGTTGAATTTAAGTCTGGCCGAATTCGAACGCAAACGCAGTGAGGGCGCGTTCGACACTCTATTAGGACGCTCACTGGCGAACCCCCAAAAAGTCGAATAAGCTGATTTGTTACCTGCTGTTAATCTGCGCTAAAAAGGTCGCAGTATGAACGGAATCAGTCATAACAATAAAAAGACTGTAGTAAGCCAAGTGGGATTCGGCGCGTTGTTGGTTATCGCCAGCCTTGCTATTGCAGCGACATCCGTATTCTGGCCGGGAACACCCTGGCCGGGGCTGGCCGCTGGTGTGCTGGCGTTGCTGTTCTGGTGGTTGCCGGGGCGTACCAAAAAGAACACCCCTGTGGTGGACTGGTCGGCGGACGATGATGAAGCATCGCCGGCACAGATTGGTCAGGCGGCCAGTCGCATTGCCATTGAATCAGCCGATGCGTCTCACTTTCTCGATGGCATCCAAAAACATCTGGTCGAACAGCAACGCGTTGCCGGCGCTTTGGCCGAACGCGTTGAAGGTTTGGAAGGCGCGGCCCAAGGCATGAGCGGTGCGATGGACGATGCCAATGCCCGCGTCGATGACGCCCAATCGCTGGCGCTGGCCGGCCAGGAGCGTATGGCCAGCGTTGAGCAGGCGCGCACAGGGCAGCGCGATCAACTGAACGCCTGCCAGCAGCAGATTGATCGTCTGCAGCAAGAGTCTGCCGCCATCGGCGATATTCTTGGCACCATTCATAAGGTCGCCGATCAAACCAACTTACTGGCATTAAACGCGGCTATCGAAGCAGCGCGAGCCGGTGATCATGGCCGGGGCTTTGCCGTGGTAGCGGATGAGGTGCGTCAGTTGGCGCGCCAAACCGCCGATGCCACCGATACCATCGGTCGCTTGCTCGGCGGCATGAGCGAATGCACCGACCAGACCAAAACCGCCATGGATGCGTTGCTCAGTGTCGATGCCGAACTCGATGAAGCCCTCAATGGCATTGGCGAGCGTTTGTCCGGCGTTGCCGATGGCATGACTCAGGCGCGCGATACCGTTCACTCCATGGCCGATCTGCAAACCGCAGTCAGCCAGGACAGCCAGGGCATCAGCTCCGACATTGAACAGCTGCACGGTTCGATGCAGTCGATTGAGCACTCTATTGGTGAAGCCTCCAACCGTATTCTGGCGCTGAGCGAACGTGTCGAAGGCATTTTTGTGCAGCTGCGCCATTACGATATTGATGATCGCCACACTCAGTTGGCGCGGGCTGCGATCAATGCCGCTGCTGATATCGCCGCCGTTCTGGAGAGCGCGATCGAGGCCGGCCATATCAGCGAGGAAGAGTTGTTTCGCTTTGAATATACGCCGATTGAAGGCACCGATCCGATCAAGCACAAAAGCCCCTTTGATGATCTGACCGATCAGTTATTCCCACCCATCCAGGAACCGGTGCTGGATGAAAACGACGATGCCATCTACGCTGGCGCCGTCGACGTCAACGGTTATTTTCCCACCCATAACAACAAATTTTGCCAACCTTTGACCGGTGATTACGACATCGATGTCGCCGGTAATCGCACCAAACGTATCTTTACCGATCGTACCGGGCGACGTTGCGGCAGCCACGAAGAACCGTTTCTGTTGCAGACCTATAAGCGCGATACCGGCGAGGTGATGCACGATGTTTCAGCGCCCATCTATGTGGCGGGCAAACACTGGGGCGGTTTCCGAATCGGTTATAAAAGCGACTGATCACACCGCCATTGTGAACCCTGAGTTGGCAATGGCGTGCTCGGTTTGCCTTGCTTTTATTGCCGCGTCAGGATGCGCCCGAACCGGTTTCAGGCGGTACTGATGAATCTTCTTGGTCGTTTATTGTTGTTATTGCTCGGCGCCATTTTCCGGCGCAAAAATGCCGATCCTCTGGCGCCATTGCGGGTGCGTTTTCGGGTTTGGCCGCACGATATTGATATCAATATCCACCTGACCGCAGCGCGCTATTTTTCCTTTGGCGATCTCTGTCGCACTCGCTGGATCATCGATACCGGTATGGGCCGCGCCTATCTTAAAGAAGGTTATCGCGCCGTACTCAACGCTCAGGAAATGACCTATATCCGTGAATTCCGCCCCTTCAGCCGCGTCGATGCGCGCGTCCAATTGGTGTGCTGGGATGAAAAATACGGTTATTTTGAACAGCGTTTTTACAGCGGCGATAAGCTGTTCAGCGTTGGTCACGCCCGCGTCGCCATTCTTAAAAATGGCAAGGTAAAAGGGCTGGATGAGGTCTTTGCTGATCAGGGGCTGGCGTTAACCTCGCCGCCGGAAACCGAAGCGGTGACCGACTGGAAAGCAACGCTCGCCGCCAAGCGTGAGACCTTCAGTTAACGCTGTCGAGAATCTCGGTGAGGTAGGGTTTCTGGCGGTCGATTTCCTCGCGCGAAAGACCATTCATTTCGTAAGGAAATACCAGCCAGTCTTCGCTTTGGTGCAGGCTGTAATCCGGCCGAACACCGGTTTGGTTGGCTGACGGTCGTTCGTAAAGCGTCGCCAGACGCGTATCGGACGGCATATTGCGCTTTAGGTGGCGGTTCAGTCGCTCCAGCACCGCCGCCAGGCTGTGGCCGGTGCCGAAGGCGTCATCGACGATCAGCAGACGATCATCGGCGTTGAGGTTTTCCAGCAGATATTGCGTGCCATGCACCCGAATGCGGTGCTGTGGTGCCGCGACCATATCGGCGTAACGGGTCATGCCCTGATAGGACGTGCGCAGTGAGGTATGGTCGGTTTTCACACCCAAGGTCTGCAAACATTCCTGGACATAGATGCCAACGGTGCTGCCGCCACGCCACAGACCGACAATAAAATTGGGCCGAAAACCACTTTCAAAAATCTGTACGCCGAGGCGAAAGGCGTCGCGAATCAGTTCGGCTTCATCGAGGTAACGTTTGGGGCGATCGTAATCGGGATGCGTCATGGGTTGCCAGTCGGGTCTGCTTTGGGGACTATTGCTCACTGCTCAGTTTTGGACGCTAACCTCGCCATGGTGAAAAAACAATACCTCAGTGCTCAGGGCCTGCTGGAAGACAGCTTTCGCCTGGCTGCTCAGATACTGAACTCCGGCTTTCGGCCGACCTTTATGATCGCCGTCTGGCGCGGCGGCGTACCCATGGGCGCGGCGGTGCAGGAGTTTCTCGATTACCACGGTGTACAAACCGACAACATCGCCATTCGTACGGCGTCCTACAGCGGCATCGATAACCAGAGCCGTTCGGTCAAGGTGCTGGGTCTAGATTATCTGATCAAACACATCACCCATGATGACGCGCTGCTGATCGTTGATGATGTTTTTGATACCGGCCGTTCGGTCGAAGCCATTATCGATGACATTAAGGCGCGGGCGCGACTCAATACTCCGCACGACATCCGCGTCGCTGTGCCCTATTACAAACCCTCACGTAATGAAACCGGCCGGGTGCCGGATTATTTCGTGCACGAAACCGAAGCCTGGCTGAAATACCCACATTCATTGGAAGGCTTAACGCCCGAAGAAATTCGCGATAACCGACCCGATCTCTACGCCATTTTGGCGCCTCACCTGCCCAAGACAGAGAGCTGATTGATGTTGTTGCTGTTGTTCTATTTGCCGTTGGTGATTTTCATCGTTGGTTACACCCTGGCGCTGACCGAAGCATTCCGCCAGTCGATGGCCTGGGGGATTTTGGTGTTGCTGCCGCCGATGGCCCTGGTGTACAGCGTTTGGCACATTCGCCAGCAGTGGTTGCCGACGATACTGATGGCGGTGCCGCTGGCGTTTATCTTTGGGATATTTCCGTTATTCGTGAACAGCTGATGGTTGTTTTTGATGGAGACAAGGCTGCGGTAACAGCCGCCTTGTCTCGAACAAAATCCATCAACTGATCGCGCAAACCGCAGCACCAGCCTGCACGCCCGGCCGGGCATAAAACCGCTCGCAATAGTCCATCACATTTTTGAACTCGGCGGTGTTCAGCACGTCGTGACCTTCGTAGAAATCGATGCACTTGATCCAGGGCGCGATGGCCATATCGGCGATGGTCAGTTCGTCGCCCATGATCCACTGCCGGCCTTCCAGACGCTGATCCAGTACACCCAACAAGCGACGGCTTTCGTTGGTGAAGCGCTCTTTGGAGTAGGCGTCGCTCTTGTCGGCGGCGAATTTATAGAAGTGGCCAAACTGGCCCAGCATCGGGCCTATATGGGCGGTTTGGAAGAACAACCATTGCAGTGTCTCCAGGCGACGCGCCGGGTCGGTCGGCAGGAAGCGACCGGTCTTCTCGGCCAGATAAATCAGGATGGCACCGGTTTCCATCAACTGCAGTGGTTTGCCGTCCGGACCGTTGGGATCGATGATCGACGGGATTTTGTTGTTCGGGTTGAGTTTCAGGTAATCCTCATCGAACTGCTCATCTTTCATGATGTTGACGGTGTGCGCTTCGTACGGCAAACCGCTTTCTTCGAGCATGATGCCGATCTTCTGACCGTTCGGCGTGGCCAGTGAATAGAGTTGCAGAACGTCCGGGTTTTCAACCGGCCAACGTTTTGGGAAGGCAGACATGAATGAACTCCAATGGTGACTGATAGCTGACCTTGATGGGGGCGCGGATTGCAGCCACAAGCACCGGCGCCTGACGATGGCTGCAAAATAACTGAGTTAATTGATCAGATGAATTGAAGGATGGTTGCACCGTCGTGACGCACGCGGCTGTTAATCGCACTGCCTTGGTGGCGATTTGGCGGCATGGTTTGAAGGCATAGTTTGAAGGCTTGGTTTGAAGGTATAGCGGCCAAGCCTGTGCGGTCCGGGTATCGATGGGGTTGAAAAATGCGCCCTGGCAAAGAGGTTGCTTAATAGCTATTACTCATAGAACTGAGTGACCCGGGGTCGAGTCAGGAGGAAAGCATGGTCAATAAACGGTTTAGCCAGATACTCAATCAGTGGGAAGAGAGCCGCCGTGCGCGCCAGCAACTGGTGTCGACCGAAGTGCAGATGAGTCGTTCCGACCGGGCCAAACTCGAAGCACTGGCGGAAGTCTATGACCAGCCGATTGAGCGGGTGATGGCCGACCTGATGCACAGCGCTTTGCTGGAAGTGGAGTCGAGTATTCCCTATGTTCCCGGCGCCAAAATCATTCGCATTGAAGATGGCGATCCCTGCTACGAAGACGAAGGCAAGATGCCGGAATACCTGGCAGCGCGCCAGCGCAAGACGGGTTCTGCGCACTAGTTGATCGATCCGGGGTGGCCCTGTGATCGCATCCTGAAACCGGTTACAATCCGCGCCCGAATGTATCGATGGGAGTAACCGGTGTTCGATCCTAAAGCCATCCTGGCGCAATTGACGTCTGAAGAAAAAGTTCAACTCTTATGTGGCCTGGATGCCTGGCATCTGCGCGGCATTGAACGCCTGGATATTCCTGCCGTTACCCTGACCGATGGGCCTCACGGCGTGCGTCTGAGCGCTTCTTCCACCCTCGATGGCAGCGCAGAACCGGCGACCGTTTTCCCGGTCGAAGCGGCCATGGGCGCCAGCTGGAACACCGAATTAATGAACCAGGCCGCAGCAGCCATTGGCGATGAATGCCAGGCGCTGGGTGTGTCGGTTTTGCTCGGCCCGGGTCTGAACGGCAAGCGCACTCCTCTGGGTGGTCGTAACTTCGAATACTTCTCCGAAGATCCCTTCCACACCGGTGCTATGGCGGCGGCTTTTGTGAATGGGTTGCAGAGCAAAGGTGTCGGCGCTTGCATCAAACACTTCGCCGGTAACGAACAGGAAACCCGCCGTTTTCTGATCAACGCTGAAATCGACGAGCGTACCTTGCAGGAACTCTATGTTGAGCCTTTTGCCAAGGCCATTCGTGAAGCGAATCCGTGGACGGTGATGGGCGCTTACAACGGCGTTAACGGTCCGCATGCCTGCCAGTCTCCCGATCTGTTGCAACGCATTCTGCGTGATCAGTTGGGTTATGAAGGCCTGGTGATGTCCGACTGGGTGGCGGTAAAAGATAAGGTGGCCTCTCACCTCAATGGCCTGGACCTGGAAATGCCCGGTCCGGCTGAACGCGACGAACAATTGTTGGCAGCGCTGGCCAGCGGCGAGCTGCCAGAAAGCGTGTTGGACGAACACGCTTTGCGCGTGCTGGAACTGATCAATCGCAGCCTCGATAACCGTCGCGACGTGAAACCCGATTGGAGCGCACACCACGAAATCGCCGTGCAGTTGGCGACCGAAAGTGCCGTCCTGCTGAAAAACGACCAGCAGCAATTGCCGTTAAACAGCAACCAGCGTCTGGCGGTGATCGGTGATTTCGCGCAAAACCCGCGCTTCCAGGGCGGTGGCAGTTCGCATATGACAGCCCGCCAACTGAGCGATGCACTGAGCGCCATCGGTGCGCGTGCGGAAATCGATTTCGCTCCGGGTTATACCGAAATGAGTGTCAGCGAAGCGCAGAAAAATGAAGCGGTTGCTCTGGCCAGCGACGCCGATGCCGTGGTGTTACTGACCGGCACCACCGACGCCATGGAAAGCGAGGGCTTTGACCGCGCCAATATGAAACTGGCGCCGGATCATATTGAATTGATTAAGGCGGTCGCGGCGGCAAATAAAAATCTGATCGTGGTTTTGCACGCCGGTTCGGCGGTGGAAACCCGTCAGTTTGAAGCCGAGGTGCCGGCGCTGTTGCAAGCCTGGTTACCGGGTGAAGGCGGTGGCGAAGCGCTGGCGCGTTTGCTGTTTGGCGAAGCCAACCCATCGGGCAAGCTGAGTGAAAGTTTTCCGATTCGACTGGAGCATAACCCGACCTATGAGACCTTCCCTGGCACTAAGGAGACGGTCGAATACAGCGAAGGTTTGTTCACCGGTTATCGCTATTACGACACTAAAGAATTGCCGGTGCAGTATCCCTTTGGTCATGGCCTGAGCTACAGCCAGTTTGAGCTGTCTGAACCACAATACGATGCTAGCGCGCGTCGCGTCAGCGTGACCGTCACCAACATCGGTGATCGTGCCGGTGCGGAGGTGGTACAGCTCTATATTCACGACCAGAAGAGTACTTATCGTCGCCCGGTGCACGAGTTGAAAGGCTTTACCAAAGTCTATCTGGAAGCCGGTCAGTCGCAGACGGTCAACATCGATCTGGACGTTCACGCCTTCGCCTATTTCGTGCCGCATCTGGGGCGCTTCGCGGAGGAAAGCGGCCGCTTTGAATTGCGTGTCGGTGTATCGTCACGCGATATTCGCGCGACCCTGTGGGTGGATATTGAATCCGACACCGAGGTGAGAATTTTACCGAACCTCAACGACACCGTGGCGGATTGGCTGAACGACAGTCGCACCAAATCAACCATGCAGGGCGTTTTCGATCGTCTCGGTTTCAACAGTGAACACCAGATGTATGGCATTGCCCTGGGTTTTCCGATTCCGCAGTTGATCGATTTTATTCCGCAGATGGGCTTCAGCCAGGCCGAAGCGGAGCAGACGCTGCAGGATTTGACAGCGACCTTCGAACGACTGAAATAAGTGAAACGAATTAAAAAAGCCCCCGTCGAAGCGCTTCGACGGGGGCTTTTTTTTGCGCCTCTATTAAGGCAACAGCACGGTAGAACCGGTGGTCTTGCGCGCTTCCAGATCCCGATGCGCCTGAGCCACATCTTTGAGTGCATAGGTTTGGTTCACATGGATGGTGACATCGCCACGACCGACCACATCGAACAAACGCTCCGCGCCTTCTTCGAGCAAAGCGCGGGTACTGATATGAGTCGCCAGCGTTGGCCGGGTGACATAGAGCGAACCTTTGGGCGCCAGGATGCCCGGGCTGAAAGGCTCGACCGGGCCGGTGGCGTTGCCGTAGGAGGCCAGCACGCCGAAGGGGCGCAGGGCATCGAGTGACGCCTCGAAGGTGGCCTTGCCGATGGAATCGTAAGCCGCCGCCACGCCTTCACCGCCGGTCAGTTCGCGGGCGCGTTCGGCGATATTCTCTGCACTGTAATTAATGATGTGATCGGCACCGGCGGCCTTGGCCAGTTCGCCTTTGTCGGCGGAACCGACACAACCGATCACCACAGCGCCCAGTTGTTTGGCCCACTGAGTGAGGATCTGACCGACACCGCCGGCGGCGGCATAAACCAGAACCGGATCGCCGGCTTTGACCGGATAAGTGCGGTACAGCAGATAGTGTGCGGTGAGACCTTTAAGCATCATGGCCGCAGCGGTCTGGTCGGTAATGTTATCGGGCAGTTTGAGCAGTTTTTCTGCCGGTATCAGCCGCGCTTCGGTGTAGGCGCCGGGGCACATCGGGTAAGCCACCCGGTCACCTTCTTTTAAACCGGAGACCCCGCTGCCGACGGCTTCGACCACACCAGCGCCTTCCTGCCCAAGCACGGCGGGGAAGTTAGCCGTGGGGTAGAGACCGGTGCGGAAATAGACGTCGATGTAGTTGAGGCCGACGGCGGTCTGTTTGATGCGAACTTCGCCCGGACCGGGATCTCCGACTTGAATGTCTTCCCATTTAAAGACCTCGGGGCCGCCGTTTTGGTGAATGCGGATGGCGTGCGTCATGACCTCTCCTGAATCGATTCGATTGTTTTTCGGTGTTGGTTCGGTGAGTGATGGCGGCAGTTTACTCTGTTGCCGTGCTGGCATCATCCAGCCTTGCGGCGGCGGTTCGCAGCGGGTTTGCGACGCGATGTTTTCCGTTGCCCGCGTCGTGGTGGTTTGCCCAGGCCGGCGAGACCTGCCGGTTGCCAGGAACGCAGCGTGCCGGTCAGCTCCTGCAACTCGCTGACCAAGGGTTGCATGAGCGTTTCATAACGCGCCTGGCCGCTTGCGATGTCACCGAGAATGGATTCCCAGCGCGCGGTGCGATCCGGCAGCGTGAGGCTTTGCGGCAGCGCAGTGATCAGCGCTTTGCCAGCCTCGGTAGCGTGCAAGGCTTTGCCCTGGCGGTGCAAGAAACCGCGCTTGAACAGCACTTCCAGAATACTGGCGCGGGTGGCTTCGGTGCCCAGACCGTCGGTTTCTTTGAGTACCTTTTTCAGCTCCGTGTCGGCGACAAAACGGCTGATGCCGGTCATGGCCGCCAGTAAGGTGGCTTCGGTAAAAGGCTTGGGTGGTTGCGTTGCTTTTTCGCGGATCTCGGCGTTTGCACAGTGCACCTGGTCGCCTTCCTTCACAGAGGGCAAAACCGTCTCGGCTTCGTCTTGTTTGCTGGGAAAGAGCGCTTTCCAACCCGCAACCAGTGTTTGTTTGGCCTGGGCGCGAAACAGTCCACCGGCCAGCCGTGCTTCGATTTTTTGTTCGCGGCGTTGCCAGGCTGGCAGGAACTGCGCCAGATAAGCGCGGCTGACCAGATAATAAATTTTCGCCTCGTCTTCACTGAGCCGGGTCACAGTTTTTCCGGTGGGAATGATGGCGTGGTGTGCGCCGACCTTGGCGTCGTTCCAGGTACGGCTTTTCTGGCTGAGGTTCAGTTGCGGCCAGGCGGCGTCGAGGCGGTTGTCGTTCAACACCTTCAGGCTGGCACGAATGGCGCTGGTGACCTGGGCGGCCTCGGCATGATGTTCGCTGGGCAGATAACGACAGTCCGAGCGCGGGTAGGTAATGGCCTGGTGTTTTTCGTACAGACTCTGCGCCAGATCGAGCACTTTTTGCGCGCTGAAACCAAACACCTTGTTGGCTTCCATCTGCAAATTCGACAGGCTCGGCGGTAAGGGCGCGTGCTGATTGCTGGTGTTTGCGCTGGCCAGGGTGATGTCGCCATCCTGCCCCTGAACGGTTTTCACGACGTGCTCAGCCAGCGGTCGCGACAGGTTACGGCCATCATCATCCAGCCAGGCTTCGCAGGCCTCGCTCGGTTGCCATTGAGCAGCAAAACCTTCGCCGGCTTGGGTTGTTAGTTGCGACCAGACTTCGTAATAGGGTCGGCTGGTAAAGGCGTCGATGGCGCGATCGCGATCAACCACCAAACCCAGTACCGGCGTCTGCACCCGGCCGATGGAGAGCACGCCCTGATAACCCGCGTTACGGCCGCCAAGCGTGACTGCCCGGGTCAGGTTGATGCCATACAGCCAGTCGGCGCGTGCCCGTGCCAGAGCTGAGACGGATAAAGATTGGAAGTCGCGGTTGGGTTGCAGTTTATCCAATGCACGTTTCACCGCGCTTGGGTTCAAATCGTTGATCAGGCAACGCTGGGTGCTGTCGAGCTTGGCTTTGGGCACCTTTAAATAGTGCAGCACTTCATCGACTAAGAGCTGACCTTCTCGGTCCGGATCGCCGGCGTGAATCAGTTGATCCGCCTGTTTGACCAGTTTGCGCACCACCGCAAGCTGCTTGGCGGTCTGGCGTTTGGCCTGGTATTGCCACTGGTCGGGCAAAATGGGCAGGGTGTTGAATGACCATTGCTTGAACGCCGGGTCGTAAGCGTCGGGCTCTGCCTGCTCCAGCAAGTGGCCGATGCACCAGGTCACCACCGTATCGCCGACGGTGACGCAGCCGTCCTGGCGTTGCTGTTGACCGGGCAGGGCGGCGGCAATGGCGCGCCCGAGGCTGGGTTTTTCGGCGATAAATAAGCGCATGGCAATCAGTGTTGAGATATGGATGTATATACAGTATTGGCTCGTGCCGTCCAGCGCAAGGCGCGGCCCCTACTCAGCGCGGCCCAAACCGGTATAATCGCCGCTTTGGCAAACCCCATTCTCCTGCCGAGCGATTTCCGGAGTCCGCATTCTGATGAGTGACAAGCCGTCCAACTTTCTCGCCACCCTGATCGAAGACGACCTGAAAAGTGGTAAGCACGACAAGATCGTGACCCGCTTTCCGCCAGAGCCCAATGGCTATCTACACATTGGTCATGCCAAATCCATCTGCGTCAATTTCGGTCTGGCCGAGCAATTTGGCGGCGTCTGCAATTTGCGGTTTGACGACACCAATCCGGAAAAAGAAGAGCAGGAATACATCGACTCGATCAAAGCCGATATTAACTGGCTCGGTTTTGAGTGGGTGGGTAAAGAAAAATACACCTCCGATTATTTTGATCAGTTGTACGACTGGGCGGTCGAGCTGATTAAAAACGGCGACGCCTACGTCTGTGATCTCAGCGGCGAAGAAGCGCGCGAATACCGCGGCACTTTAACTGAGCCGGGTCGCAACAGTCCTTATCGTGAGCGCAGCGTCGAGGAAAACCTCGATCTGTTTGCGCGCATGAAAAACGGTGAGTTCGATGACGGAGCCAAATCATTGCGCGCCAAAATCGATATGGCGGCACCGAATATGAATCTGCGCGATCCGGTGTTGTATCGCATCCGTCGCAAGGAACATCACCAGACCGGCAACAAGTGGTGCATCTATCCGAGCTACGATTTTGCCCATGGTCAGTCCGATGCGCTGGAAGGCGTGACGCACTCAATCTGTACGCTGGAATTCGAAGATCACCGTCCGCTTTATGACTGGTTTATCGAAAAACTGCCGGTGCCGGCGGTACCGCATCAGTACGAATTTGCGCGGCTGAATGTGAACTACACCGTGACTTCCAAGCGCAAGTTGAAGCGTTTGGTAGATGAAGCTGTGGTCGATGGTTGGGACGACCCGCGTATGCCGACCATCAGTGGTATGCGCCGGCGCGGTATTACCCCAGCGGCGCTGCGTCACTTTGCCGATATGGTCGGCACCAGCCGCGCCGGTGGCGTGGTGGACTTGGGTATGCTCGACCATGCCATTCGTGAAGACCTGAACGATAACGCGCCGCGGGCCATGGCGGTGTTGAATCCGTTGAAGGTGGTGCTGAGCAATTTGCCGGATAATCACCGCGAAGTGTTCACCGCGGCAGGGCATCCAAATCGCAGCGACCTGGGTGAACGCGAGCTGCCGTTCACCCGCGAAATCTATATCGACCGCTCCGACTTCAATGAAGATTCCAGCCTGTCACGGAAGAAATTCAAGCGACTGGTTTTGGGTGAGTGGGTGCGTTTGCGCAACGCCTACATCATTCAGGCCGACGAAGTGATCAAGGACGCCAGCGGCGAAATTATTGAGATTCGCGCCACGGCTGTTGAAGGCACCGTCGGCGCCGATGCACCCGAAGGTGTGCGTCCACGCGGGGTGATTCACTGGGTATCGGCGAGCGAAGGTTTGCCGGCGGAAGTGCGTCTCTATGACCGATTGTTCGATCACGAAACCCCGGATCGTGGTGGTGATGATTTTATGCAGTACATCAACGCTGAATCTCTGGCGACACTCAGTAACTGTGTGGTCGAGCCCAGCCTGGCGCAGGCCGCACCGGAAGCTGCCTTCCAGTTTGAGCGCGAAGGGTATTTTGTGCTCGACCGCTATGACGGCGGCAACGGCAAACTGGTGTTTAACAAGACCATCGGTTTGAAGGAAACCTGGACTCGAAAAGTATAAAAATTGATCAGTAATCTTTCTTATTGCGGATAATTTTTGTACTAGACTTGACCCGAAAAAGGAGTTTTTGGGTCAGGTTCACCGATGATCAAACGTATTCCTATCCGCAGCCTTAAAGTCGGAATGTACATTTCCGACATGAATACTGATTGGATTCCGCACTACAACTACAGTCGTCGCGGCAAAATCGGCTCCGACCTTGTGGTCGAAAAAATCCGCAAGCTCGGCGTTCGCGAAGTCTATATCGATACCAGTAAAGGCCTGGATTCACCCGATGGCGTGCCCTGGGATGAGATCGAGCGCGACAACCACGCTCAGTTGCTCAAGGTTGGTGAGCAGACACCCTACAACCGTCCGCGCGTTGAACTGGCCAGCGAACGCGACCACGCCGATGCATTACACGGCGAAGCCAAAACCCTGATCAACACCCTGATGGCGGACGTTAAACTGGGCCGCGCCATCGATATGGGTTCGGTTAATGGGGTCGCCGAGAGTTTACTGGAGTCGGTGTTTCGCAATCACAACGCCCTAACTTGTCTCGGTCGCATCCGTCATAAAGATTCCTATTTGATGGAGCACTCGGTGAATTTGTCGGTGCTGATGTCGGTCTACGGTCGTTATCGCAAATTACCCTACGAGGTACTGCACCAGATTATGGTCGGCGCTTTGTTGCACGACATCGGCAAGACGATGATTCCCGATGAGGTCTTGCACAAACCCGATCGGCTCAATGACGAAGAATTCGAAATCATTAAACGTCACGCTCTGTACAGTAAGGAAATTTTGGAGCAGACCGAGGGCGTGTCCGAGCTGACTATTCAGGTTGCCGCTCAACATCACGAAAAAATGGATGGCAGTGGTTATCCATTTGGACTCAATGGCGAGCAAATCAGCGAATACGGACGCATGACGGCCATCGTCGATGTTTATGACGCCATTACCGCCGATCGTGTCTATCACCGGGGTATTCCACCAACGGCTGCCATGAAGAAGCTCATTGAATGGAGTGATCATCATCTGGACCGGAAACTGGTGGATATTTTTATCCAGTGTATGGGGATTTACCCGGTCGGTTCTTTGGTGGAAATGAACAGCGGTTTGATGGGCGTCGTGATCGAAATCAATGAACACGATCAGATGACGCCAACCGTACGCCTGTTTCAGAGTTATCGATCCGGTCAGCCGGTTCCCTGGCGAGTGCTGGACTTATCGGTTCCGGGCTGTCAGGACGCTATTAAACGCGCGCTCGATCCACTGAAAGAAGGCGTGCAACTGGCGCAGTACATCTGATCGAGGTCGGTGGTGCTACTGGTCCTGACCAGGCTTGCCGAGCGCTTCGTCGATGCTATCAATAATGTGCAGTAATTGATGGGCGGGCAGGTCGCGTTGCTGATCAAAATACTGATCGGCGTAGGGCTTAACCAGCGCACCACAGGGCAGGGCTCTGTCGGCTTCAAGCAGTGCACGCAGGCGTTGGATGTAGATCCATTGCAACCACTGTGGCAGCGTCAGCGTATCGACCGCAAAGGGCGCAGTGCTGGCCAGGGCTTCGGCGCTGGGTGGAACGTCACTCCACAAATTCAGCCGACGCAGTTCGGTTTCCAGGTTGTCCAGTAAAGTTGCAATCTGAGCCACTGTCACTCCGGTGGTTTCGGTTATTGATAAAATGATTCGCGCTGAATTCTAGCGGTAACCGTCGAATCTGTCAGGCCGGCGGTTGAGCGTGTAGAATCGGCCCCGCTTTTTAACCAGTGTAGACAAAATGCAAGCCCCCACACGCCTCGGTGAATTTCTCGATCAAAGCGGTGCGCGCTACCGCTTGTTCGATCTCGGCAGTCAGTTAAGACGTCTGCCCCGTGAAGACTGGCAACGCTTTGATCAAGGCGGTGCCTATCCTTATCCCTATCTCAATCATGCCTGGTTGGTGTTGCTGTTGTGGCATCCGGATAATCGTCAGCAGCACGCCATCTGGTTTATGAAATTACCACTGGATGAACAGGCCGGTTTGCCGGCGCCCATTGCGGCGGATGTGTTGAACCGTTTAATGAAAGCGCTCGCTACCTCTGATGCCGATGAGCGCCAACGCCTGTTGACCGACCATCCGTATCAGTTCAAACCGGACGACCCCAAGATGGCCGCGCTGCATGCGCGCGCCGGTCGTATTCTCGGTGCGCCGCCGAGTCAATATTATGACGACGCTTATAACTATCTGCTCGGTTCGGCCCAACCGGATAGCTGGCAGGCCATAGGTCTGCAAGGCATCGCCGAGGTGTTGGAGTTGGCCGATGACAAGGCGCAAAAACAGCTGGCACAACGGCTGACTCAGTTGCCGCTGGAACCACGGCTGCAGGTATTGCAAATGCTGGAACATCATCGTCCGGTGTTGGCCTTGACCGAGACCATCATTGCGCTGGCTGATGCTCAGGCGGAGGTCGCGCAGGATACCGCGGCGCTGCGTGCTTTATCGCAAAGTGATGCCATTGGTCTGTTGCGGGGCTTTATCAGTCGGGCGCTGAATCGCCATCCGGATGCGCTCGATCTGGTACTGGCGTTATTGAGCCGACATCCAGCTTTACTCGACGATACCGACTTGAGTCTGGTGGCGTTAGATCGTCTGGCGCAGCTGGCCGATCAGGATGGCTTTAATCGAGTGGTGCAGGGTTTGGCGTTACAACCCGGTTTGGCCGGTTTGGTGTTGCAGGTGATGCGTCACCCTAATCGATCAGAACGACTGGCCGTTGCCATGGGTGGTTTGCTGGATGCCAAGCGGAGTGTGCAATGAGCGCCTGTCCTTGCGGTCGTCCGGCCGATTACCGTCAGTGTTGTGGTCGGTATCTTGAGCAAGGCGCCACAGTGCCAGACTGTGAAACGCTGATGCGCAGTCGTTATACCGCCTTTGTTCGACAAGACTTGTCGTACTTGTTAGCGAGTTGGCATCCAACGAGCTGTCCGGATTTGCAACCGGCTGATCTGGAAGGGTCGACCTGGCTGGGGTTAGAAGTGCTGCGCAGCAAGACCGGTTTTAAAAAAGGTTACGTCGAATTCCGTGCGCGCTATCGCGATGAACATAAAACCGAACACAGCCTGCACGAAATTTCCCGTTTTACGCAGCATAAAAAGCGTTGGGTTTATCTGGATGAAATTGACGCCTGGCCGGGCGATTAATCAGTGCGCTGCATCAGATTATTTGGCTCGGTAACCGTTTCAAAACCATAGCGTTGGTACAGGCTGGCGGCCGTCTTGGTGGCCAGCATAAAGCGACGTAATCCTTGCAGCCGTTCATCAGCCAATATCGCTTCAATCAAGAGTTTTCCCAGCCCCTGTCCTTGTGCCTGCGGCACAATAAAAACATCGGCGAGATAGGCAAAGTGCACCTGATCGGTAGTGACGCGGGCAAAACCAATTTGCTGACCGTCGCGGTAAATTCCCCAACATAATGAATGTTCAATGGCACGGGCAACGCGTTCGCGCGTAATACCCGGGCTCCAATAACTGTTGGTCAAAAAGTCGTGAATCACATCCAGGTCAAGACGGTTTTTATCGCTGCTGATGTCGATGGTCATGCCAGTATCTCGCTCACCGATTTCAATTCGCCGCTGCGGAAAGAGCCCGCAATGATTTGGCTGACGGCAGTGGCAACTCGATCCGGTTGTACCAGTGCTCCCTGTTGCTGAAAGGCGCGGAATTCTTCCACGTCGGCAAACTGACTGGCGTCGCTGCCACGAATTTCGGCCTGCATTTCGGTGTCGATCAATCCCGGGCTGATGCGCAATGTCTGGATAGGATGATCGGCGTTTTGTTGCTCTTCGGCGATCGATTCAGCCAGTCGTTCCAAACCGGATTTTGCCAGACAATACAGACTCCAGCCGCCGATACCGGTTTGGGCCGCACCCGAGGAAATAACCGCCAGGGTTTTGCGCGCTGGCGCGTCTTGAAAGTGCTGCAGAAATAAACCTGCGGCCGAGACATTTAAGGTCAGATTCACATCCAGATTTTGCCACCAATCGCGCGGTACGCTGGAAGACAGCGGACCGATAGGACCGATCTGAGCTGCGTTAAGAATTACCACCACCTCATCCCAGTCGCGGCTGGCCTGAACGCGGAATTCAGCGTCGATGACATCGATGGCTGCTTCGCGGCGGCTGAAGTCGGCATCGATATGAGTGTCGCCGGACCCGGAGCGGGAGAACTCGCGCACCGTCCAGCCTTGTTGTTGATACTGCTTAACCAGTTCGGCGCCGAGACCGCGTGAGCCACCGGTCATCAGGCAGAGTTTATTACTCATCGTTGTTCTCCTAAGGCGTTTGCGACCGCTGTTTTTAAAGGCGGAAGAATATCAGTTTCGAACCAGGGGTTGCGCTTTAGCCAGGCATTATTGCGTGGGCTGGGGTGCGGCAATGCCTGACGATGGTTATTCAGACCTAGGCGGACCGCGCTGGTCAGATCGGTGGCCTCAGGCCAGTGCCAGTTCAAGGCGTGGCGGCCAATGATCAGTGTTAACTGCAGGGATGTCAGTTGTTCCAGCAAGGCTTGTCGCCAGGCTGGCGCGCATTCCGGACGCGGCGGCGCATCGCCACTTTTAGCCCGGCCTGGATAGCAAAAACCCATGGGGATAATGGCGACCTGGGTCGGGTCGTAAAACTGTGTTTGGTCCAAGCCGAGCCAAGCGCGTAAGCGTTCGCCGCTGGCATCGAGAAACGGCTGACCGGCCTGGTGCGAGCGCAACCCCGGTGCCTGGCCGGCGATCAACAGCCGAGCCCGTCGATCGAATTGCAGGATAGGGCGCGGCGGCTCCGGCAACTGAGCCTGACATAGGCGGCAGGCGCGGACTCTGGCTAATAGATCATCGGACATGCGCCCATGATAACAAGGTCGGAGCCTAATCGGTCAGCAGCAAACCGACCAAGGCTTCGGGTGCATCTTCCTGCACCAGATGACCGGCACCTGCAATCAGTTCTGGTGATGGTAGCTGCAGTAAGCGTGCGAGTTCCTGACCCTGAGCCGGTGGAATAAAGGTATCTTCAGCGCCCCAGATCAGCCGGGTCGGGCAGGGCGGTTGTTGATAGAGCGGTTGCAGTTCTTCGATAGCGGCGCTGTTTGACTGCGCAATCCAGCGGTAGAACGCCGCCTGGCCGGCTTCGTCCTGCCATGGCTGGAAGTAGCTTTGGTGTGCTTCAGCCGATAAGGGTTGGTAGGCCGCATTCTGAATATAGGCCGCAAACATGGCCTGGTGGGCGTAGCTGGGCAGACCGGCGAAGGCCGCTTCGTGTTCGCGTACATGGGCAAAGAAGGGTGACCCGGAAGGTAATACCGCCACTGCATCCAGCAGCGTCAGTCGGCTCATTTGTGCACCTTCGATAAAGAGCGCACGCAGAGCTGCCAGACCACCAAAATCGTGTGCCAGCACCTCAGGCTGTGCCAGTTGCCAATGAACGAGCAGGGCTTTTAGCAGCCGTCCCTGTATCTGCGAGGGCACGTCGGTCGGCTTGTCAGACGCACCGGAGCCGAGCAGATCGAAGAAATAGAGCCGGTAGCGCCGCGCCAGACTGGGCGCAATGCGTCGCCAGACCTGGCTGGAGAACGGAAAGCCGTGCACCAGTACCAATGCTGGTCCGTTGCCTAAAGTACCCCAGGCGACTGCATGACCCTCGAACTCAAAGTGTCGATCCAGATTGAGCATTGCCTTCTCCTGTAACTATTAAATTCAATTTAATGGTATTTGAGATAACAAAGATTGCAACCGTTAATAAAAATTTATAGGTTACAGTCATGAAGTACGCATGGCAGACCTTAGCGCCCTTCGGTGGGCATCCTTTTCTCGACTTCCTCAACAGCATTGATGAGGAGGATAAGCAGCGTTCAGCCAGTGCATTGCCGGATTGGCCGGCTTTGCTGAGCTGGGCGGTGACCTTTGAATTGCTGGATCAGCAGGAAGCCAGCGAACTGCAAACCTGGCCCGATAAGCGCGCCGATGCGGAATATCAGCGCTTGCTCGAACTGCGGGAAACCGGCTACCGCGTTTTCAGTGCGCTGGCGGCTCAGCGTGAACCCGATGCAACCGATCTGGATGAGTTGGCGCAGACGGCTGCCATGGCGGTGGTGGCGTCAAAGCTGGTGGCTCAGGATGGTAAGGCGCTCAATTGGCAGGTCGATCGCACCGCCAAGCAGAGTTTGGTGGCTGTTCGATTAGGGCTTGAGTTGTTGGATCTGTTGTCGCATTCCGATTTGTCTCGGCTCAAAGAATGCGGTCGCTGCACCGGTTTGTTTCTCGATCATGGTCGCGGCCGCGGCCGTCGTTGGTGTCGTATGCAAAGCTGTGGCAACCGCGAAAAGGTGGCCCGGCATAGAGCGCGTTGATAAAAAACCAACCAAGGTGGAAAGCGCTGGTTTCAGGCCTTGAAATAGTTGACCAAAGCACTCAGGTATAGCGCCAGTTCAGTTCGCTTCACCTGCCGAGGTACGCATGGAAACCAGCCTGAAAATATCCACCGCCGCGCGCGATTTTCTCATTCAGTTATTGGCGCGTCAGAAGGTGGAGGGTATGGCCGCGCGCTTGTTTGTCAGCGACCCAGGCACGCCGCGTGCCGAAACCTGTCTGGCCTATTGCCGCCCCGGTGAAGAACAGCCGACCGATACCCGTCTGGAAGTCGGCGAAGGCTTGGTGTTATTTCTGGAAAAAGCCAGCCTGCCTTATTTGAAAGACCTAGAAATGGGCATTCAGGAGGACGAACGCGGTCAGCGACTGACCATCAAGGCGCCCAACGCCAAAACCCCCGGCAGTGTTGGCGATAGCCGTATTCTGCTGCGCGATTGCGCGGCACGACAGGTGCCGTCGGGTGCGGCGACGACCTTGCCCGAAGGCGCCGAAGTGCGCATCACCCAGTCGCTCGGTGGCAGTTATACGCTGATTTACGGCGGCAATATGGTGCGTGTCGATGGCAGCGACGCCGATGCTTTGGGGCTGGAGCCTAATGGTCTCAGCTTTGAGGCGCCGGCCGATGGTCGCATCAGTGAGGAGCAGGTTTGGCAGGCGTTGGCGACGGTTTATGACCCGGAAATTCCGGTCGACATTGTTAATCTCGGCCTGGTTTATAAGCTCGATATCGATCAGGAAAAACACAGCGTTGCTGTTGAGATGACGCTGACCGCGCCCGGCTGCGGCATGGGTGATGTGCTGGTTGGCGATGTGAAATTCCGCCTGGCTCAGGTGCCGCATGTGCAGCAAACGGATGTCGAGCTGGTGTTCGACCCGCCCTGGCAGCAGCACATGATGAGCGAAGAAGCCCGACTGGAAACCGGGCTGTTTTTCTAAACGGCCAACCGGGCTGTTTTTCTAACATTTTCCGGCCGGCTCAGCGGATTGTTTAGGAGCCCGGTTCGGTCAAAAATCCCAACGACTGTATCCCCGAGCGCTGAATCGCCGCCATGGTTTTGGCGACGTGCTCGTAGGCAACGGCGCGGTCGCCACGCAGATGAATCGGCGGTTGCGGGTCCCGTGCCGCCGCTGCCGCCAGCCGGCTTTCCAGCTCATCGAAACTCACCGCGGTACTGTTCCAACTCAAATCACCGCCAGCGCCGACCGAAATGGTAATGGTGTCGGGCGTGGCTTCGGTGGGGGTGTTATCGGCTTCCGGTAAATCCAGATTCACCGAATGGGTAATCACCGGCACGGTGATAATAAAGATGATCAGCAGCACCAACATGACGTCCACCAGCGGTGTCATGTTGATTTCGCTCATGACTTCGTCGTCTTGATTGCCGCCGCCAAAGGCCATCTCAGTTCGCTCCTCTTTTGCCGGTTTTTATCACCGTCGGTGTGCCGGTAATGAGATAGGCGTGCAACTGGCTGGCAAAGCGATCTAGCCGGCCCAGAATGCCTTTGTTGCCGCGCGTGATGGCGTTGTAACCGAGCACGGCGGGAATCGCCACGGCCAGACCGAAGGCAGTCATAATCAAGGCTTCACCGACCGGACCAGCGACCTTATCGATGCTGGCCTGACCGGACACACCAATACCGACCAGAGCGTGATAAATCCCCCAGACGGTGCCGAACAGACCGACGAAAGGCGCGGTGGAACCGACCGATGCCAGGATCGCCAGGCCGCGTTGCATGCGTTCACGGCTTTCATCGAGCGCGCTGCCGATGGCGGTGGTCAGCCAGTCGGTCAGCGGTAACTGACTGTTGAGGTTATCGCCGTGAGTGCGGTGATAGTCGAGCGCATCGCGGCCTTTGACCGCCAGCAACCGATAGGGGTTTTGCGGCGTGGCCGGTTGCAGGTGCTCCAGCGCCTCGTTGAAATCGTGCGCCTGCCAGAAGGCATCGAGTGATTTCGCCTGACGTCGCAGCCGCCACAGATCGAGACCACGGATCACAATCACCAGCCAGCTGGCCAATGACATCAACAGCAGCAGGATGGCCACACCCTTGATGATGGCGTCGCCTTGGGTCCATAACGCCTCCAGGCCATAAGGATTATCCAGTGTGGTTTCATGCATCACAGCGTGCTCACTTCAGTTCGAAATTGATGGGTTGGCGGAACCAGTAATCAATGGCTTCACCGTTCTGTGTGGCCGGCACATAGCGCCAGCGCCGTACCGCATCCATGGCTGTTTCGTCGAGACGGTCGTAGCCGCTGGACTGGAGCAGGCGAATATCACCCACGCTGCCATCGGCGAGAATCAATACTTCTAAGACCACTTCACCTTCATGGCCCAGCCGCGCTGAGCGCCGTGGATAGGCGGGCGATGGATTGTCCAGATGGGCGGCATCTGAGCGTGGCGCAACGATGGGCGCGCCCTCGGTTTCGGCGTCTTCGGTATAAAGGTCCGCCAGAGCTTCATTAATCTGTGGTGTTGATGCCTGCTCGGTTTCCAGTTCCGGTTCGGGCTCCGGTATTGGTTCAGGTTCGGGAACAGGTTCCGGCTCGGGTTTTGGAACAGGCACCGGTTCAGGCTCAGGAATAGGTTCTGGCTCAGGCTCGGGTACCGGCTCTTGCACCGGTTCGGGTTCTGGCTCGGGTTTAGGTTCCGGCGGTGTTGCCACCGCAGCCGGTGCTTGCACCGATTCCGCTGCCGGCACCGGTATCAGCATGCCGCTGACGGTCGGTGGTTTAACCACCAGCGAATCCGAAGGACCGGCCAGAAAGGCCGATGCCAGAACGGCGGCATGCAAACCCACGACGAACAGGAAGACAGCGATGTTCAGGCTGAGCTGGCGCCATTGGGTAGAGCTGTCATTCATCGTGAATCGTCGTTTGCCGTCTGGTTGTGAAAGTAAGTCGGGTATAAGCCGGTGTTTCCTGCCGCTGTCGATCCATACCACTGCAGGCGGGCGCCAAGCTTAAAGTTGCCAAGAACAACTATCAAGAGCGGTTGAGAGGCAGTCTCACTATCGATGTCCGTATCGGCCGTTTACAGGATGAAACATCAGAGTAGAATGATAATAATTATTATTTGTAATTGTGAAGAGGTTCGTCGTGGACGCACTATCCAGATCGGGAGTCGCCACTCTGTATCAGCAACATCAGCCCTGGCTGTACAGCTGGTTATGCCGCCGTCTGGGCTGTGAGTTCGATGCGGCTGATCTCAGCCAGGATACCTATGTACGCCTGATGGTAGCTGGCCGCTTGCCTGAACCACAGCGGGCACGTGCCTTTCTAGCGCAGATTGCTCGCGGTCTGGCGGTGGATCTGCACCGCCGTCGCGCGCTGGAACAAGCCTATCTGGAGGCGCTGCGTGCGCTGCCGGAAGCGGTGGCGCCTTCGGCCGAACTGCAGCAGATGACACTGCAGGTGCTCAGTCATCTGGATCAGGCGCTGGACACCTTGCCGGACAAGGTCCGCCAGGCCTTTTTGCTGTCCCGCTTTGAAGGCCTGACCTATGCACAGATTGCCAAACGTCTGGAGGTGTCGGTCGCCTCAGTGCGGCATTACATGCTGCAAGCGGCCACGCTCTGTCTGGTGACCTTCGAGGCGTTGGCCTGATGATCACCCGGCAGGTACAGCAACTGGCGGACCGGGCGCAGGTCTCCGCTCAGGTGATGAGCGAAGCGCTCGGCTGGCTGGTGCAGCAGTGGTCGAACGAATCCGCAACGCAGAACGATGCCGAGTTGCAGCGCTGGTTGCAGCGTGGCGCCGAGCAACAGCGCGCCTGGCAACTGGTGCAAGGGGTACATCAGCGTCTCGATGCGGTTGCCGATCCGGCCGCGGCTCAAGGCTTGCGCGCCGCCCATAAAGCCGCCGTCAGCCGCCGTCAGGCGTTGCAGTTGCTCAGCTTGCTGGGCGTTGCAGTACTGGGCGGTTATGGCGCCAGTCAAAGCCAGTGGCTCGCCCGCCATGGCGCCGGTGTGCGTACCGCCACCGGGGAAATCCGCTCGTTGACACTGCCTGATGGCAGTCAGTTGACGCTGAACACCGCCACCGCCGTTAACCTGCATTTCGATGCGCTGCAGCGTCAGTTGGCGCTGCTGGAAGGTGAAATTCTGATCGAGACGGCAACAGACAGCCAACAGCCGGCGCGGCCTTTCGCGGTGACCACAGAGCTGGCGCTGTTGGAACCGCTGGGCACGCGTTTTGTGGTGCGCCAGACACAGGACGGCAGCGGTCAGTTGACGGTTCTGGAAGGCGCGGTGCGCTTGCGTTTGCATCAGTCGGCGCAGTCTCAGGTTATCGATGCCGGCATGACCGCCCACTACAACGCCCAGCGCATCGAACGGCTCGGCCCGGCTCAGGAAGGTGCCGACTGGAGCGATGGTCGCCTGGTGGTTGAACGGCAGCCGCTGGGCCAGGTGCTGGACGAACTGAACCGCTATCGGGCGGGCGTGATTCACTACCAGCCGGAAGCCGGCGAGTTAATGGTGTCGGGGACTTTTCCGGTCAACAACACCGATCAGGCGCTATCGATGCTGGCCAGTGCCTTGCCAATTCAGGTCAATGCCAGGCTGCCATTCTGGGTGTCGGTAAAAAAAATCGCTGATTGATTAGCACTTTTTTTATCTCGTTCGGGAAACAGAGAAAGCGCTTTGTTTTTCTCTACCCTGAACGAGGAATCACTATGCATTCATTTCGATTTAAGCTTGGTGCTCAAGCTTGGCGTCCTTATCTGTTCGCCGCCTTGCTGCCGTTGACGGCACTGGCGCCGCTAACCCCGGCGCTGGCAGAAACCGCCAGCGCCAGCCGCCAGACCTATAGCATCGCCGCCGGTCCTCTGGACCGGGCCCTGACTGACTTTGCCCGCGCGGCCGGTGTGTTGCTGGCGGTCGATGCTGCGCAGACGGCCGGCAAAACCAGTCCCGGATTAAGCGGCGCCTTCACCATCGATGCTGGCTTTGATGCCTTGTTGGCCGGTACCGGCTTGCGCGCGGTACGCACCGCTGACGGCAGTTTTAATCTGGAAGCGGCTAACGAAGGCGTACTGCCGACGGTGACGGTATCGGGCAATGTGATTGATCCGAGCCAACGCCAGATGGTGGTCAGCAGCGATGCGATCGAGCGGGGCCAGGCGTCGGATCTGAACGAGGTGTTTCGCCAGCAGCCGGATGTCAGCGTGGGTGGCTCGGCGGCCGTGGCGGAGAAAGTCTATGTGCGCGGTTTGGAAGATCCGCTGCTGAATATCTCTATCGATGGCGCCAGTCAGTCCGGTCGCCTCTACCATCACGCCGGTCGGCTCAGTATCGAACCCGATCTGCTGGAACGGGTTGAAGTCGAAGCGGGCGCGGGTGCGGCGACCGCCGGTCCCGGTGCGCTCGGTGGTGCCATCCGCTTTGTCACCAAGGATCCGGACGATCTGCTGGCCGACGATCAGCGTTTCGGCGGCAAGGTTTCCAGCGCTTATTTCACCAATGGCGATGGCTATAAAGTCAATCTGACCGGCTATGGTCGTATTACCGACGCCTGGAGTGCATTGCTGTCGGTGAGCCAGGCGGAACAGGACGATATCGAAGACGGCAACGGCGATACCATGGCCGGCACCGCGTCCTTGCAGCAGGTCGGTTTTGCCAAGCTGGTGGGGGAGCTGACTGATGCGCAAACACTGAAAGTCAGTTACGACTACCGTATTGACGACGGCGAACGGCCGCGACGGCCACAGTGGGCGGCAGCACCATCGAACCCGCTGTTTCCTCTGGAGATCGAACGCGCTACGACCACCATCAATTATGAACTGGCACCGGCCAATGACCCTTGGCTCGATCTGGCCGTGACCCTCTACAACACTGACTCGCAAATCACCCAGGATGGTGCCTTCGGTCTCTATACCGGCCGTTCGATCAGCCAGGGCCTGAATCTGCATAACACCCTAAAGCCTGGCGCTCATGAACTGACACTGGGTGTGGATTACCGCCACGATGAACTCACCGCCGGCCCGGCCGACACCGATCCGGAAGAACTGCGCGATACCAACGCCGTGGTGGGTGTCTACGCTCAGGATAACTGGCGCCTGAACGACGCCTGGCAGCTCAGCGCCGGCGCGCGTTATGACCGCTACGACCGCACCGACCATAACGACCAGTCCTATGAAGAAGCCGGTTTCAGTCCCAATGCTCAGCTAAGCTGGCAGGTGACTGAGCAACTCAGCAGCTACGCGCGTTACGCCGAAGCCTTCCGTGGACCGCTGTCGCCGGACGCCTTTGTGTTGGATGGCGGCACCAACGATCCCGATCTGAAAGCCGAGCGGGCCAGCAACCAGGAAGTGGGCGTTGAATATGCGACTCGCCAGTGGTTTGTCGCCGCCAAGCTGTATCAGTCTCGCATCGACAATGTGATTGAAGAGCCGGGTTACACCAATAACTACGAGAACATCGGTACGCTGGAAACCCAGGGTTATCTGCTCAGCGGTGGTTTTGAGTTGGGCAGTTGGAGCGGCCAACTGGGTTATCACGTTAACAGCGCCGAGCTCGAAGGTGATCCGCTGAACGCCTACGACCACCCGGGTGTGGGTAACTCCATCGGCAATACGCTGACCGCCAGTGTTGATTGGTTGATGAACGACGCCTGGCAATTCGGTTGGGAACTGACCTGGGTGCAGGATTTGAATGATCTGGAAACCTCGGCTGGCGACATCGATAAGCCGGGTTATCAGGTGCACGATGCCTACGCCCGTTGGCAACCGGACTGGGTCGAGGGACTGGAGTTCAATGTGAGCGTCAGCAACCTCTTTAATGAGGCCTACCTGGATCACGCCACCAACGCCAGCTATCAGCATTTCTCCGGCTACGACATGGTGATCGGCCAGCTCGAACCGGGCCGCGATGTTCGCCTGGAAACCAGCTGGCGCTTTTAAGCAATAGCTTCTGAAAAATTTTCCCCTTCAAGGCCGCGCTCGTTTTGTGACGATCCTGGCCTTTTCTGTCTGGTCAGTGTCATCGCCTTTAGTCAGAATGGCGCTCGAATGACAGAGGGAAAATTCCATGGGCTGTTCTGATCGTCCGGGCCTGACGCCGTTGGCAGATGGGCTTGCGCATTTACTCGAGCTTCTGGTGCCGCTTGCCGGAGCTGAAAGCGTTGCCTTGAGCGACAGTCTTGGCCGGGTGACCGCCACCGCCATCCGCGCTGAATCGCCGGTGCCGGCCTGGGATAATTCGGCGATGGATGGCTACGCCTTGCGTCGCGCTGATCTGCTGGCCGATAAACCCTTGCCGGTCCAGGGGCGTTCGCTGGCCGGTCAGCCTTATACCGAACCGCTCAGACCCGGCTATTGCATCAGGGTGATGACCGGTGCCGTACTGCCCGCCGGTTGTGATGCCGTGGTGATGCAGGAAGACGCTGAGGTCAGCGACGCCGGCGTGACCTTCGACAAGGTCCCAGAAGAGGGCAACAACATTCGCCGCGCGGGTGAAGACTGCCGAACCGGTGATCGACTGCTACCCGAAGGCCATCGCATTCGGCCTCAGGATGTGGCGTTGCTGGCCAGTGTCGGTTGCGCTGAAGTGAGTGTGCGACCGCAACTGAAGGTGGGTCTGTTGGCGACCGGCGATGAACTGCGCCAGCCGCATGAAACCCTGGGCATAGGTGATCTTTATGATTCCAACCGGCCGGCGTTGCACGCCATGCTCAGTCGTTTGGGGGTTGAGGTGCACGACTATGGCGTGGTCGCCGACGATCCTGATCAACTGCGCAGCGTGCTGCAACAGGCCGATGCTGACTGTGACCTGGTCATTACCAGCGGCGGTGTCAGCGTCGGTGAGGCCGATTACACCCGCCAGATTCTCGGCGAGCTGGGGGAGATTGAAATCTGGAAGCTGGCGATCAAACCAGGCAAGCCTTTGGCCTTTGGTCGTCTGAGCAACAGCTGGTTTATTGGTCTGCCGGGCAATCCGGTGTCGTCTGTGGTGACTTTTCATCTGGTCGCCACGCGCGCTATCCGCAAGCTGCAAGGTCAGCCGGATAAAGCGCTGCCGACTTTGGTTGCCACCACCACTGCGGCCATTAAAAAAACACCGGGTCGCATGGATTTTCAGCGCGGTGTCTGGCGTCAAACGGAAGCTGGCGTTGAAGTGCGACCAACGCGCGCTCAGCAGGCTTCACACATTCTCGGTTCGATGACCGAGGCTAATTGTTATATCGCACTGGAGCAGGAGCGCGGCAGCGTGGCCGCCGGCGAGACGGTGACGCTGTGGTTGTTCGACGAACTGTTCGGCGGCTGAGCGTTACGCCGGCCGTTGCCGGTTCTTGCGCACTTGCCCGGGCGCTTCGCCGAATACCCGTTTGAACGCCCGGCTGAACGCGGCTTCGCTGCGATAACCCAAACGATCGGCCACCGTCATCATCGAATCTGCGCTGTTTTCCAGTTGCAGCCGCGCCGTCTGCATGCGCCAGCGAGTCAGGTAGCGCATTGCCGGTTCGCCCATCAATTCGGTAAAACGCGCACTGAAACCCGAACGCGACAGGCTGGCCAGTTGCGCCAGTCGTTCAACCGTCCAGTCTTGCTGCGGATGCCGATGCATGGCCGCCAGCGCGCGGCCGAGCTGTTTGTCGCGCAGCGTCGCCAGCCAGCCGGTACTGGCCTGGGGGCTGTTGCGCAGCCAGTTGCGAATGACCTGAATGATCAGAATGTCGGTCAGGTGCGACATCACCGTCTCACCGCCGGGGCTGAGCTGCTGCGCTTCATACGCCATATAACGCAGCGTGCTTTGCAGCCAGCTGCCTTCCGCTTCTTCCCAGCTATTGATCACCATCACCGACGGCAACGAGCGAATCAGCTGCTGGCCGGCGGCGTGGTCGAAGCGGGCCACACAGCAGATGGCGCGGCAGACCTCGCCGTCGCCACCAAACTGCATGATGTCGTAGCGTTCGCTGATATGCTGCGCCGGAATATCAAACAACGGCGTCGCCGCGCCATCCACGGTACTGGCGATGCAGTGGCCGCGACCGTGCGGCAGCATCACCAGGCTGCCTTGGGGCAGATGCACCGGCGCCTCGCCATCGGCCAGCGTCAACCAGCAATGTCCGGCGGTGACGACGTGAATCATCAGACAGTCGTCGAAGGGTGGCATCTCGATGCCCCAGGGCGCGCGCAGTTCCGACTGGCAATAGAAAATGCCGCTGAGTTTCAACAGGTGCAGGGCTTCGCCTAAATAGTCGTTGTGTTCGGGCACCACCGGTTGATCCGTCATCGCTTTCACCTGAATGTGGGTTGGCTAAATCATCGCTTATTTTGATCGAAAATCCATTGGCTTTGGATTTTCGATCAAGGAGTCCGGTGTTCTGGTTATATCCAGTCCAATGGCCAGCGCCAACAATAGCGTCTCTTCATCCACCCCTTAAATGATGACCAGAGGCTAAACAACATGACCACTCCATTCCCCATCTTGATTCTCGGCAAACAGGCCAAAACCGGCGCGCGCGTCGATGCGTTGTTGCGCAACCGTGGCATTGCCACACGTGCGGTGTCGCGCTCCACCGAACCGAGCTTCGACTGGTATCAGCCCGACACCTGGCCGGCTGTGCTGGACGGTGTGCAACAGGTCTATATGACCTTTCAGCCGGATCTGGCGATCCCGCAAGCGGAGTCCATCGTCACGGCGTTTTTCGAGGCGGCGAAACAGGCCGGAGTGCAGCATCTGGTGTTGCTGTCCGGCCGTGGCGAAGACGGCGCCGAGCGGGCCGAACAGGTGCTGATCAACAGCGGCTTGCGCTGGAACGTGGTGCGGGCGTCCTGGTTTGCGCAGAACTTCAGCGAGAGCTTTCTGACGCCCTCGGTAATAAGCGGAGAAGTGGCCTTGCCGGTGGGCGATGTGCTGGAGCCATTCGTCGATTGCGACGACATCGCCGAAGTGGCGGTAGCGGCGTTAACCCAACCGGAACTGGCGAATCGATTGTTCGAAGTCACCGGCCCGGAATTGCTGACCTTTGACGATTGTGTTGCTCAGATTGCCAAAGCGACCGGCCGCGACATTCGTTTTCGATCGGTACCGATTGACGGCTATCTGGGTTATTTGCAGGAACTGGGTTTGAGCGAGGCGGAACTGTGGTTGTTGCGCGAGTTGTTCACGCAAGTGCTGGACGGCCGCAACAGTCATCTGACGTCGGGCGTTAGCGACGCCCTGGGTCGCCCGCCGCGTCGCTTTGCCGATTACGTCGCCAAGGCCCAGCGCAACGGAGCCTGGGGTTGAACGTCGATGAACGACCGGAGGCACAACCCATGAAATGGCCAAGTTTGATTCAGTCGGTGTTGGGGGTCAGCGGCGGCGTGGCGCTGGTGATCGGTGGCGCCATCCTGCTAGCGCCGGTGAGTTTTTATCAGTCGTATCAGATCGTGCTGCCGGATTCCGTTGAGTTGCGCAGCGAGCTCAGAGCCACCGCCACTCTGTTGCTGCTGGCAGCGATGGTGATCTTGGCTGGCGCCCTGAGCGCCGCGCATCGAACCCGGGCGCTGTGGGTAGCCATCGGGTTCTACGGTGCCTTTGTGTTCGGTCGGTTGATCAGCGCGTTGTTCGATGGCGCGCCGTCTTCCGCGCTGACGGCCGCCTGGGCCGTCGAACTGGGGCTGCTGACATTGAACCTGATGGGAGTGATGGCCGCGCGTCGCGCCGCGACAACACCTCAGCCGCGCACGTAACCAGGCGCGACGAACGGCATTTTGCTGACTGTCATCGGCAGTTGCTTACCGCGCACTTCGGCGAACACCGCGGTGTCGAGTGCGCTGTAGGCGGCGTCGACATAACCCATAGCAACCGGCGCTGCAACGCTCGGACCAAAGGTGCCGCTGGTGACGATGCCGATCTTGGCGCCGTCGGCATTAAACAGCTCGGTGCCTTCACGCACCGGCGCGCGACCCTGGCCCAGCAGGCCGACGCGTTTGCGCGCCGCATCTTTGCGCTCGATCTGACCCAGAATCACCTCGGCACCGGGAAAACCGCCAGGGCGTTCGCCGTCGTGACGACGCGTCTTGGAAACCGCCCAGATCAGGCTGGCCTCGGCCGGAGTGGTGCGGGTGTCGATGTCGTGACCGTAAAGACACAAACCGCCTTCCAGACGCAGCGAATCACGCGCGCCCAGACCGATGGGTTCGACTTCCGGCTCCGCCAACAACTTACGCACCAGAGCTTCGGCCGCATCCGCCGGGATGGAAATCTCATAGCCGTCTTCGCCGGTGTAGCCACTGCGTGACACAAAGCAGTCGATGCCGTCGATATCCATTTGCTGGTTATCCATAAACACCAGTTCGCTGACCGCCGGCTGCAAACGCGCCAGCACATCCACGGCTTTCGGGCCTTGCAGTGCCACCAAAGCGCGATCGGTCAATTCGGTGACGGTGATATCGGCGGGCAGGTTGGCGCGCAGGTGGGCGATGTCCTCAGCTTTGCAGGCGGCGTTGACGACTAAATAGAGGCCATCGCCCTGATTGGTGATCATCAGATCATCGAGAATGCCGCCTTCAGCGTTGGTGAACAGCGCATAGCGTTGGCGGCCTTCCGGCAGGTCGATGACATCGACCGGCACCAGTTGTTCCAGCGCGGCCGCAACATTGGGCCCGGTCAGTTTGACCTGACCCATATGGGACACATCGAACAACCCGGCCTGGGTGCGGGTGTGTAGGTGCTCACCTTTCACGCCGAGCGGGAACTGCACCGGCATCGAATAACCGGCGAAGGGCACCATGCGCGCGCCCAGTTCGATGTGCAGGTCGGTCAGCGGAGTGTGGTTCAGGTTATCCGGGCTGGCGCTCATGGGCGTCTCCATTGGCAGGCGGTTGGGCCGCAGTGCGGCGCGAATCTGGGCGCGATGATGCAACAAAGCCAGCGCCATTCCAATAGCAAAGTTTCCAATAGGAAACTTAAGAAAAATGAGGCTCGGCGCTTTCTGGTAGCATGAGCGCCGCATTCAACCTAAGCAGTGAGGACTCTTATGCGATTGTTATTCACCGGCGGCAGCGGCAAAGCCGGTCGCCATGCCACCGCTTATCTGCGCGATCAGGGGCATCGGGTCACCAATCTGGATTGGGTTGCCTCGGATGTACCTGGCATCACCACCCTGAAAATCGACCTCACCGATGCCGGCCAGGTGTTCAATGCCTGCCAGGCTTACGCCGATTTTGACGAGCTGGAGCCGGGCACGGGTGTGCCGCGTTACGACGCCATCGTGCATTTCGCCGCTATTCCGGCGATTCTGCACCGGCCCGATAACGAGACTTACCGCATCAATACGCTGAGCACTTACAACGTGCTCGACGCCGCCACCAAACTGGGCATTCCCAAGGTGATCTTTGCGTCCAGCGAAACCACCTACGGCGTTTGTTTTGCCGATGGTTTAAAACAACCGGAATACCTACCCGTCGATGAAGAGCACCCGACGGTGCCGCACGACAGCTATGCCATGAGTAAGGTGGTTAACGAAGTCACCGCGCGTTCGTTCCAGGCGCGCACCGGCATCGATATCTACGGTCTGCGCATTAACAACGTTATTGAGCCGCATGAATACCAAGAGAATTTTCCGGCTTTTATGAACAATCCGGCGCTGCGTCGGCGCAATATTTTTGCCTATATCGATGCGCGCGATCTGGGTCAGATGGTGGATTGCTGCCTGAAAACCGATGGTTTGGGTTACGAGGTTTTTAACGTGTCCAACGATGATCTGTCGGTGGGTTTGAGCAATCCCGAAGCCATTGCACAGTTTTATCCGGGCGTGCCCATCAAAGCGCAGATGGGTGAATGGGAGACTTTCTACAGCAATAAAAAGGCGCGTCGCCTGCTCGGCTTCGCGCCCCAATATTCCTGGCGTGATGTGCTCGACGCCGACTGAAATCAGTCGGCGATAAAGCCCGGGAAACCGCGCAGATAGGTCATAAAGGTGTCGCTGATGCCTTCACCCTCAAGTTGCTGCGCAGCGATGGGTAAAGCCGGTACCGAGTAGTCGGCATCGGCTTTAACCCGCTTAGGAAAATCGTGCGCCATAACGCCGGCCTTGCCGATGGCGACATAGTCGGCGCCGGCATCCAGCGCTGCCCGCGCATCGGCCGCGGACATGATTTTTCCGGCGACGCCGAGCTTGATGTCACCGCGTGGCAGTTCAGTGAACAGCGACATCAACGTCTTGCCCGCAAAGTGTTCATCTTCCGGCTGTTTGTTGAAATCCCACAGCGATAAATCCAGATAATCCAAAGCAGCGCTGGCCAGCAACTGACGCGCGACTTCGATCATATCCGGCAGTTCCAGACCAAAACGTTCAGTGGAAATGCGCACGCCAATCTGAAAATCGGGCCGGCAGGCCGCACGGATGCCGTCGAGAATAGCGAATAACAGACGGGCACGATTTTCCAGCGAGCCGCCCCAGCGATCATCGCGCTGATTGTATTGCGCCGACAAAAACTGGGTGAGGATGTAGCCATGGCCACCGTGAATCTGCACGCCATCAAAACCGGCTTGTTCGGCGCGCTGGGCAGCGCTGACAAAATCCTCTACCAACTGCTCGACTTCTGCTTCGCTCAGCGCCCGGGCGCCGGTTTCAGCGTGAGCGGACGGGCCGACTTTATCGGTCACGCCATCAAAGGCGCGAATGCCGGCATGGTGCAGTTGCAGCGAAGACACCGCGCCGGCGTCGCGCAGGCCATCGGCCAGTCGAGTGAGGCCGGGCAGGTGTTCGTCACTGAAACAACCCAACTGACCAGGAAAGCCCTGGCCATTGACCTGCACATGGCTGGCGCAACTGGTGACCAGACCAAAACCGCCCTCGGCGCGCATCGTCAGCCAGCGGTATTCATCCTCGGCCAGGGTGCCATCGGCGTGACTTTGGGTATTGGTCAATGGCGCCAGCACCAGGCGGTTGGCGGCGGCCGGGCCACGTTTAAAATGCAGTGGGTTAAACAGATCGGAAGCAGAACTCATCACCAAACCTCAATGGTTAATACAACGGAACAGCGAGTGCGTGGCAGCTCACGTAATTTAATCAGTTACGTGAAGTAGGGGCGGCTCAGCAATAATGCAATGGTTGGCTGAGATGCAGGCGCTGACGCAAGCGTCGGGCAGTAGCATCGACCAGAACATTCAGCACGGCGGTGGCGATCAGCAGCACCAGAGCGCGATCGAAACGGAACTCGGAAAAGGCCGAATCAATAAAAAATCCGAGCGTGGGAATGCCCAGCATGCCGAGGATGGCGGTTTCGCGAATCACCGTTTCAAAACGGTAGAGGGTAAACGCCAGGAACAACCGATACTGACGCGGCAGGACTTCAAAGAAATAGCGGTTTAGCCCGCGTGACGCATCATCGCGCAACCGCAGGCTGCGACTGTATTGGCCAACCAGGTGACCGACGATGGCGCCGTTGTGCAGCCCGAGCGCTAACACTGCGGGCAGCATCGACGGGCCGAGCAGAATCAAGGCAATAAAGGCCAGCAGATATTCCGGCAGCGAGCGAAACACGATCAGCAGCAGATGGCCCAGGCCGCGGCTGGCGCGGTTGCCAAACAGCGGCGAGACCGCTGGAAAGCTGAGCAGGCCGATAAGTCCCATCAGCATCAGCGCCAGCATCGCCAACACCAGCGTATTGCCAAGGCCGGGGGCGATCTGGTCAAGCCATAAATCCTGCAACCAGGGCAGCAGGTTTTCCGGCTGACCGGCACGTAAGGGCGCCGGCACGATGTCATGCGTTAAAAAGCGCAGCATCAGGCTGGGATTAACGCTGGCGTTCAGAGGTAAGGCTAATAGCGAGGCCAGCGCCAGAATGGGCAGAGAACGGGCGCGGCTCCACAGCGGTAAGGACGCTATAAGCACCAGCAAGGCGTAAAAATAGACCGCGCCTTCGGCGTAAAAACCCTGGCGCAATAAAGATTCCAGATGATAGCCCAGCGTTGGCAAACCGATAAAACCGAGCACCGCCGAGGAACGCAAACCGCACTCCAGTCGGTAGCGCGTATAAGCCACCAAATGCGGCCAGGCTTGGGGGAGAGTGGTGAATAATAAGCGCGATAACGCCGAGGTATTAAGCGGTAATGCCTGGGCCGGACTGGGATCAACTTCCTCGAATATTTCGCCATAGACCTTGGCAAAAATACCGGCGTAGGGCACGGCGATCGCCAGCACACCGGCGGCGCTGTTGAGCCCCAATAACTGAATAAACAACAGTGCCCAGAACAGTTCGTGCACGGCGCGAATTGAGGCCGCGAATACCCGCACCACACGCCAGTGATACAGCAACGCCAAGCCAAAACCCGCTAGCGCGCCCAGAGCGACACCCTGGAGCGCGAAACTCAAGGTGTTGATTATGGCGGTGATCAAGGTACTGCTGTCGGGCCAGGCTGGTTGCAGCAAACCCAGCGCCAGTTGGGTCAGCTCGCGGCCGGGGTTCAGGGTTTGGATGCTGAAATCGGCCCAGGGCAAACACAGCAGCGCCAGCAACACAATCAGGCCGGTGGTGCGCACCAT
Source organism: Saccharospirillum sp. HFRX-2 (assembly GCF_043196805.1). NCBI lineage: Bacteria > Pseudomonadati > Pseudomonadota > Gammaproteobacteria > Oceanospirillales > Saccharospirillaceae > Saccharospirillum > Saccharospirillum sp. HFRX-2. The sequence continues at coordinate 56,056 of NZ_JBEBMU010000010.1, read as the reverse complement.
GGCGCGCGCAGAACTGTTCGGTGGTGCAGCTGTCATGCGGCGCTGGGGTAGAGTTGGGCGAGGTCGGCGGCGCGCAAGTCAGCGCTTGGGGCGTCGATGATAATGCGGCCCTCTTTTAAACCGATAATGCGCTGACAGTGCGTCAGTGCCTGGTCGATATTGTGCAGTGCCAGTACCACCGTTTCATGCTGTTCGTTGATCAACCTCAGCAAGTCGTCGGCCTGGTGTTCATCGACCGCCGACACCGGTTCGTCGCCCAAAAACACCGGCCGTTGTTGATAGAGGGCGCGGCCTAAATTGACGCGACTTTGCTGGCCGCCCGACAAGCGGTCGACCGATTGCAGTAAGCGATCCCCCAGCCCCAAACGCTGCGCCAGTTCACCCAGTTCGGCACGACGCAGCGGCGCCGGCCAGAGTAAATTGCGCAGGTTATAGAGCGTCGAATAACGATCCAGCCGACCCATATAGAGGTTATGAAACACCGTCAGCAAGGGGACCAGTCCACTGTGCTGTGGACACCAGGCCACCTGCTGGGGATGTTGCTGGCGCAGCGCGCGCAACAAGGTGGTTTTGCCGCTGCCGGATTCACCGAGCAAGGCGATGGTCTCACCAGCCTCGATGCGCAAATCCAGATCACGCAGGATCACCCGGCCATCCAGGCCGAGCTCGGCCTGGTTGATACGGAACAGGGGCGCAGCGTCCTTCACTAGGCGTCCAGTCACTCGTCCATCACACCAATGCTGATGGCGGTTTCTTCAATCGGCGCGTAGTCGGTGTTGCTGGCCGGTACGAAGCCTGAACGCGGGAAGGCCGCGAGCAAGGTCGGGTCGGTCATATTGAGCAGCGCTTGCTGGACGCGATCGGTAAAGCCTGCGCCAAAGCGGTCGTCGGCATCGCCGCGAATGGTCCACTGATAATCCGGATAGGTCGGGCTTTCCCAGATCACCTGAACGGCATCGGTGTCGATGCTGCCGGCCTCGATAGCGGCATCCCAGACGGCGTAATTGAGTACACCCAGCTCATAAGCACCGGATTCCACTAAGGCGATGGTGCGCGAGTGATCGCCAGAAAATCCAACTCGGCTGAAAACTTCTTCCGGCGCGGCTTCGAAGGCTTCACGCAGATAGTACTCGGGCATTAATCGACCAGAAGTGGAACCTTTGGAACCGAAGGTAAAGCTCAGTCCGCGCAGGGAATCATCGAGGCTGTCCAGCGGTGCCAGGCCGGTGCTGGTGTTGGCGATCAGATAGCTTTTAAAGGCAGTGTCTTCAGCGCCCTGGGCAATGGCCTGACTGCCCGGAACCAGACGCCGTGCCTGGACGCCGGTCAGGCCACCAAACCAGGCCAACTGGACTTGGTCGTTGCGAAAGGCGGAAACCGCAGCGGCGTAACTTTTAACCGGAATGTACTCGACCTCGACGCCCAGTTCGGCTTGCAGATAGTCGGCGATCTGGCCGAAGCGTTCGGTCAGTTGGCGTTCGTCCTGGTCGGGAATGGCGGTGAAAACAAAAGTGTCGGCCTGAGCGAAACCGGCAACCAGCGCCAGTAGTAGTCCTTGCAAAGCAATGGGAGCGCGCATGAAAGATCCTTAGAGTCGGCGAAATTAGTTTGCATAAATGGCGCGGCAGTATACCAGACTGAGGCGATCGGTCCTTGCTTTGATCTATCGCAAGGTGATGGTCATACCAAGGGGTTAAGTTAAGGTAACTGCCAAGGAAATAAGGAGAAAACAAGATGGAAATGCTGCTGTACGGACTCGCCTTTTTACCCATTTTACTGGCCGGCGTCTTGCTGGTCGGCTTTCACTGGCCAGCGTCGCGCGCCATGCCTGTGGTCTTGGTGGTCGCCATCATCATGGCTTTGTTTGCCTGGCAGATGCCGGCCATCCGCGTGCTGGCGTCGGTGCTGCAAGGCTTAATGCTGACCGCCGGTATTTTGTGGATCATCTTCGGTGCGTTGTTCTTGCTGAACAGCCTGAAAGTGTCCGGTGCCTTAACCGCCATCCGGGCCGGTTTTTCTCATATCAGCCCGGACCGCCGTATACAGGTGATCATCGTCGCCTGGTTGTTCGGTTGCTTCCTGGAAGGCGCTTCCGGCTTCGGCACCACCGCCGCCATCGCTGCGCCCTTGTTAGTGGCGCTCGGTTTTCCGGCCTTGGCGGCCGTGGTGATGGGCATGATGATTCAATCCACCCCGGTGTCTTTTGGCGCGGTGGGAACGCCGATCGTGGTCGGTGTCAGTGGTGGTCTCGATAAAGCCGGTATCACTGAAGCCCTGGTGGCATCGGGCAGCAGCTGGAGTGAATTTTATCGGCTGATGGTGTCCGAAATTGCCATTACCCACGGCGTTATTGGCACCTTGATGCCCTTGCTGATGTGCCTGATGTTGACCCGCTTTTTCGGCGCGAAAAAATCCTGGCGCGAAGGTTTGGCCGTGGCGCCTTTTGCGCTCTTTGCCGGCGCGACCTTTACCCTGCCTTATATGGCTGCTGGGGTGTTTCTCGGTCCGGAATTTCCGTCCATGATTGGTGCGCTTGTTGGTCTCGCCATCGTCGTACCAGCAGCGCAGCATGGCTTTTTGATGCCCAAAGAACGCTGGGATTTCGCACCCGCTGAGCAATGGCCCGCCACCTGGTTGGGCACCGTCAAAATCAACCTGGATGATCTGACTCACCACAAACCCATGCCCTTGGTGTTGGCCTGGGTGCCTTATCTGATTTTGGCGATGGCCTTGGTGATCACCCGCGCCATTGAGCCGATCAAAGACTTCTGCATCAGCTTTCTGTCGGTGCATTGGAACGACATTCTTGGCCAGGTCGGTGTCAGTGGCACTATCGAACCGCTGTATTTGCCCGGCGGCATTATGGTCTTGGTCGTCTTGATCACCGCCTTGGTTCAGCGCATCAAACCGAGCGAGTTACGCACTGCCTTGGGTGAATCCACCCATACGCTGATGGGCGCCGGTTTCGTGCTGGTGTTTACCATTCCCATGGTGCGCATTCTGATTAACTCCGGCGTCAATGCGGCTGATTTGCCATCCATGCCCAGAGCTATGGCGGAGCTGGTGGAAGTCTCAGTCGGAGCGGTGTATCCGTTCTTTACTGCCACCGTCGGTGCCTTGGGTGCTTTTATTGCCGGCTCTAATACTTTGTCGAATCTGATGTTGTCGGATTTTCAGTTCAACACCGCTCAACTGCTGGGTGTTTCCGGCGCCATGATGGTGGCCAGCCAGGCCGTGGGTGCAGCAGCAGGCAATATGATTGCCATCCACAATGTGGTTGCCGCCTCGGCCACTGTGGGTTTGCTGGGCCAGGAAGGCCGCACCTTGAGGCTGACCATTCTGCCAACGATCTATTACCTGGTCGCGGCTGGTTTGATCACCTTGTTGATGGTTTATGGCGTAGAAATCGGCGATCCGACGATGCTGTAGTGCGTTTAAGGATGCTAAAACGCTTAACAGTGGTAAGGCGATAAGGGTGCCGCCGAGCTGATTATTCGCTACATTGCTTGGGCGCTAACGACATCCAAAGCGGTGTCGGGCCGATAGAAAAGGAGTGTGAGATGAAATTGACTGTAGTCCGGTTCGCCTTGGCGGGCCTGGTGTCAATGACGACGATCGCAGTTGCCCAGGCGGTCGATTGGACCGAGCAACCGACCCAGGGCACGATCAATCTGGCGGTAGGTTTTCTGCCTGACCCCTATGTCGTTGCCTTAACCGCTGGCGGTGAACATGCCGCCAGCGAAACCCATCAAAGTTGTTCCGGTTTTATCAGCAACGCCCCCGATGTTGATTTGAACTACAACGCCGGTAGTCATTCACTGAGCTTGTACGTCGATTCCAATGCCGACACTACGCTGGTGGTCTATGACCCAGACGGTAACTGGCATTGCAGTGATGACTTTGCCAGCGACAGCGCCGGGACCAACCCGGGCGTGGTGTTATCCAGCCCCGCCTCGGGTAACTACAACATCTGGATCGGCACCTATGCTGTTGGTGAGTACCCCGATGCTGAGCTGAAAATTTCCGAAACCCAGCCAGTTTGGGACCCAAGCGACGATCATCCAGATAGCCGCGCGGACATCGAATGGGGTGATAACAGCAGTCACTGGGCCAACGACGGCGAGTGCGATGACCCGCGTTTTGCCGGCCCGGGTGCGGCGGCCAATAACACCGTCAGTGATCGTTATCACGACGCCAACGATTGCCGCATGCTCTACGATCAGGGCGAGATTTATTTGCGGTAACGGTTCTTGGAAATAACGGCGCTCTGCTGACTTAAACCACCAAAGTCCAGCACAGCAGAATAATGGCGGCGGCCGTCCACAGGTAAGTGATGACGGCGCCCCAGAAGCGCAATAATTTCACCGCCCCAATCATGCCCAGTGCATGCATGACGCGACCCAGCGTAAAGCCCAAAACCAGGACCGCCAGCGCCATATCGGCCGCCAGCTGCAGCGACAACGCCAGCACCAGCAAAGCGAACAATGGCATGTATTCAACGCCGTTGGCGTGAGCACGGATGGCGCGTTGCAACGCCGGCTGATCGCCATCGCCGCTGGAAATTTTAAAGCGACGACGCACCAGTGACACATTAAAGGCGAGCGTAAACAGCAACAGGGCGTTGGCGGCGACGAACAGGCAGAACCAATAAAACGACATAGCGATTTCCGAGTGATAAACCGGAGGCGATTGTAGAGAAGCCAGGCAGTGCTGGCTAATGGGGATGTCGCAGCTGTTCGATCACATAGCCGGCGAGCGCCTCGCTGGCAGGACCTCGGCCGTCGCGTTTTTCCATGAGCACCTGATAATCGCCCAGCGGTGGCAAGCCTGAAGCTTCGTCGAGCACGCACAGCGGCGCCTTGACCATATTGCGGGGCAGCGGCGCTACCGCCAGATCGGCCATCACCGCCGCCACCTGTCCGGCGCAGTTCTCACTGTTGTAGGCGACACGGTAATCGCGACCGGCGTTATCAAGCGCATCGACGGCCTTGGTGCGCCAGCAGCAGCCGTGCCTGGCCAGTGCCACCGGCAACACCGCACGCTGTTGAGCAACCCCGCCTTTACGGCCAGCCCAGACCAGCTCTTCGCTGTGCACCGCTTCGCCACGTGCCGGATCCTGGCCATCGTTGCCGGCGGTGATCAGCACGATATCCAGCTCGCCAGCATCCAGTCGCGCCAGCAAATCCCGGCTGCTGCCAACGATGACATCCACCTGCACCGCCGGATGGGAACGGCCAAATTGCGCCAGTACGGCTGGCAATACCCGGGTGCCGACGTCATCGGGCGTGCCGAAACGCACCTGTCCTTCCAGGCTGGGGGCCAGAAACTGGGCCACCGCTTCTTCGTTCAGTTTGAGCAAACGCCGCCCAAAACTGAGCAGGATCTCGCCTTCCGGCGTCAGCCGAACCTGGCGCGCATCGCGCACGAACAGCGCCTTACCCAGCATTTCTTCCAAACGCTTGATCTGCATGCTGAGCGCACCCGGGGTACGAAACACCTGACGCGCCGCGCGGGTGAAACTGCCGGTTTCGGCAATGGCGACAAAGGTGCGCACCAGGTCGGTGTCGAGCAGCGGTAGCGGCGCTTGCAAGGATTCGGCGACAGTGGCTTCAGTCATCGTTTAGATTTCCTAAACATAGGTTGTAGTTTTTTTAGTTTGTCTGAACTTGGATGTCAAGCCATGCTGATTCCCGTGGTCGCGACCCACAGCACTTAAATCCTGGGGACTAACCGCCTGGCTTGATGAAGCCGGCAAGAGAGGTCGCTATGTCGATGAATTCAGTTTGCAACACCACCCTGGAACACCACGCGGATCATCTGGATCGCCCCGCCTGGTGGGAAAACATTCACACGCTTCTGGTTGCTTGGCAGCGCCGCCGCCGTATCGCGCGCTTATTGGACTACGATGATCATCTACTGGAAGACATGGGCCATCGGCGCTCCGATTTGCTCGAAGCCCTGGCCTTGCCAATAGCGGTCGACGCGCGGCTTTTGTTATTGCAACGTAAAGAGGAGCGTCGTCGCACCGGCTGAGGCTGCAGCCGGTTGAACCCGTGTGCGACACTGGGTGCCGTTTTTTTTCAGGAGTCTGTTTGATGAAACGCATCCTGTTACGCGGCACTTTAAGCATTCTGCCGCTGGCAATTTCTATCTGGTTGTTCTGGTCGATAGCGGTCACGCTCGACAAAATTGGCAAGGCGCTGTTGGGCCTGTTTGGTCTCGATTCGCTCTGGCCCGGTGTCGGCCTGGCGCTGATGGTGGGCATTGTGCTGGCGGTCGGAACGGCGATGAGCATTCGACCTTTCTACTGGATGTTCCGGCAGTTTGAGCAACAGTTGATGCGCACCCCGGTGCTGAAAACCATCTACGGGGCGGTCAAGGATGTGGCGACGCTGATCAATCAGAACGAAAAAGAACCCCGGCGCCGGCAAACCGTCCTGATTAAACAAGGCAGTGGTTACACCGTCGGTTTTGTCACCAGCGACCGGCTGCCCATGCCGCTGGCCAGAGCCATGCCGGACCAGGACGAAGACGATCCCTGGGTGCCGGTGCTGATTCAGATCAGTTATCAGGTTGCAGGTCTGACGGTACTGGCGCGACGCTCGGATCTGATTGAAGTCGACTGGACCTTTGATGAAGCCTTGGCCTTTATGGTTACCGCCGGCATCAATCGTTCGTTAACCGAGTGATCAGGCGCGATACTCAAAACCGCCGCTGCCCAGCAGAAAGCTGATGGCCGAGCCGATTAACGCCAGGATGATCAGCGCCGGTATGGCGGCAATGGCCCACTTGACCATAAAGACGACCATCGACAAAAACGGCATACGAATGTTGGTGACGGTCACTTCGGTGGGATGGCGATCGGACATAAATCACTCCTTAGGTTAAGCATAAAAAAAGCAAGGCGGGAATTCAGCCTTGCTTTAGCTTTGAACGGATAAGGGTTCAATTGCAACAACTCCGGCGCGGTGGCCCGGAGTGAAAACAATCACATCTGCGATTGCAGGTAGCGTTCCAGACCGATCATCTTGATCAGTCGCAGTTGCTGTTCCAGGAAATAGGCGTGGTCCATCTCGGTGTCGTCGAGCAGCGTCACCAGCATGTCGCGGGTGACGTAATCCTGTTCGGCTTCGCACAGTTTGATGGTGTCTTTCAACGCATCCTTTACTTCAATTTCCAGATCGAGATCGGCCTGCAACATGGCCGGCACGTCTTCGCCAATGCGAATCGGCGCGCGCGTTTTCATGTCCGGTTTGCCTTCTAAAAACAGCATCCGTTCGATCAACTTGGTGGCGTGACCACGCTCGTCGTCGAATTCGTGATCGATGCGTTCGTAGAGTTTATTCAAACCCCAGTCGCGATACATTTGCGAATGCAGGAAGTACTGATCCATGGCCGCCAGTTCGTTCGACAGCAGCATGTTCAGAGCGTCGATGATGTTTGCCTTGCCTTTCATGATCAGTCCTCGTCGTTCATCTGCGCTTGCAGGTAGACTTCGATACCCATGGCGCCGATCTGATATTGCTGGGTTTCCACCCAGTCCAGTTGTTCTTCTTCGTCTTCCAGAATTTCGGTCAGCAAATCACGGCTGACGAATTCCTGATTTTGTTCGCACACTTCAATGGCTTCGCGCAGTTGTGCGATGGCTTCGATCTGAAAATCGTGATCGGCCTGCAGCATTTCTTCGGTGTGTTCACCGATCATCAATCGATTCAGTTTTTGCAGATTCGGTAGACCTTCCAGGAACAGGATGCGTTCGATCAGTTCATCGGCCTGCTTCATGTCTTTGATGGACTTTTTGTAGTTGGCTTCGTTGAGCCGCTCCAGACCCCAGTTTTTGTACATGCGGGCGTGCAGGAAATAGTGGTTGATCGCCGTCAGTTCGGTGGTCAACACCTTGTTCAGTTGTTCGATGATGCGGCTATCGCCTTTCACGATGGTCGCCTCCGATTGGTATGAAGTTGGCCGCAGTATAGCGATGTCGATCAGCGTTTTGGTAGGTTGGAGGGTTAAAACTTTTTACATTTTGTTACAGATGGGAAGGGATATCTTTTGCGAAAGGAAGCAAGGTTGGTTTGCAATCGATGCTGATTTGCATCAACGCTTAAAAGCTAACTTCTTTGTTACCTTAAAGGTGCACAATAATCAGTTTGATAACTGGGTTTTGAGTCCTGAGGAATCGCTATGCAGATCGGTCAAATTTGGCGGCCTTGGCGTCAACTGGGGTTTTGGGGTGTGTTCTTGGTACTGGTCACCTGGGTAACAACGGCGTTGGCGCAACCGCTGTTGCCCTTTCCACAGCATCAGACTTATGCAGCGGGCAGCTTACAGCCGTCGCGCTGGAGTCAGGCGCAACAAGATCGTCACGTGCTTGAGTTTTACCGTCAGTGGAAAGCGGATTATCTGGTCGCCGTGCACAGTGATGACGGTCTGCCTCAGTACCGAGTCAGCTTTGGTTCGCAAAATCCTGGCCGTACCGTTTCTGAAGGGCAGGGCTATGGCATGTTGATCGTCGCGCTGATGGCTGGCGCTGATCCTGAAGCGCGCGCTCTGTTCGATGGACTCTGGCGCTTTGCCCGCGCCTGGCCCAGCGATATCGATTCGCGGCTGATGGGCTGGCAAATTCCTATTGATGAAGAAGAGGGTAATGACAGCGCTTTTGATGGCGATGCCGATATTGCCTACGCCCTCTTGCTGGCCTCGCGCCAGTGGCCGGAAGGCGATTACCTGGCGGCGGCCAAGGAGGTGCTGGATGGTTTGCTCGCCAGCGCCGTTGGCCCGGACAGCGATCTGCCCACCTTTGGTGATTGGGTAGAGCCGGACGGTGAGGAATACAACCAATGGGGCACCCGCACCTCGGATTTTATGCCCGCCCATTTTCGCGCCTTTGCTGCCATGGCTGACGAGCCGCGTTGGCTTGATGTCCGTGACCGCGTTTTGGATGTGGCGCTGGCGCTGCAACAACAAGAAGCACCGCGCAGTGGCCTGTTGCCGGATTTTGCTGTCGTCGCTCAGGACGGCCAGGTCTATGCATCGCCGCCGAACTATCTGGAAACCAGTTACGACGGCCACTACTTTTTTAATGCCGGTCGTGACCCCTGGCGCCTGGGGACCGAAGCCTTGTTGAGTGCAGAACCGCGTGCCCAACAGCTGGCTGCCGGTATCGCAGGCGGCATGCGTCGTATCACCGATGCCGACCCTGCGCAGATGCAATCCGGCTATTTGCTCAGTGGTCTGCCGATTCCCTATGAAACCGAAAACAGCAGCTTCTTTATGGCGCCGGTCGGTGTTGGCGCCATGCTGTTAGACGATGGTCAGGATTGGCTGGACGATCTGTATGAGGCCGTATATAGACGCCATCAGGATTACTACGAAGACAGCGTCACCTTGCTCTGTCTGCTGGTGATGACCGGCAACTATTGGGACCCGGTCACAGCCACTCAGTGATTGTTGGTGTTATGAATTTTTCAGAACAGAGGGCGTTGTCTTAGTGAATACCGAACCAGTGCTTCGCTGGCTTGAACAGGATTCAGCGCGGATGGCGGCGTTGACCATTGCCGCCGAGCTGAACCTGCCGGACTGGTGCCTGGCCGCTGGTTTTGTGCGCAATCTGGTTTGGGATCGGTTGCATGCGTATCAGCAAATCACGCCCTTAACCGATCTGGATTTGATTTATTTCGACGCCAGTAACACCGACGAACAGCGCGACCAACAATTGCAAGCTCGCCTGAGCGCTGGTCTGGAAGCGCCCTGGTCGGTAAAGAATCAGGCCCGGATGCATTACCGCAATGGTGATGCGCCTTATCGTTCAACGGCCGATGCCATGAGTTATTGGCCGGAAGTGGAGACCGCTGTCGGCGTGCGCCTGAACGGCACTGGCGAGATCGAGTTGATCGCGCCATTTGGGTTGGATTCGCTCATGAATGGTTATCTCAGCCTGAACCCCAAGCGCCCCAAGCCGGAAGTCTTTGCGCAACGTCAGGCGGAAAAATCCTGGTTAACGACCTGGCCGCACTTGAAGGTTCGAATTTAAACCAGCGCCAACAGCAACAGCACAATGGCGATCAATAAACTGACTCTGAGTTCGTACTGAGCGGTGTGGGCCAACAAAGCATTGAGTTCACTGCCCCGATAGCGGCGCAGTTGATGATCCAACTGCCAGGCCCAGTACAGGCTGGGTAGCAGTGCGACCGGCAACAGCAGTGGTAACTGTCCCAACCCTGCGGCAACCAGTGCCAGCACCAGGGGGCTGACTAACGCCGCCCGGTACAGCCAATGAGCGCCCTTAGGGCCAAGCCGAACCGCCAGGGTGATTTTGCCGCTGCGACGATCGGTATCGATATCGCGGATGTTATTGACCATCAAAATAGCGCAGCAGGGCAGACCGACCATCAAACCGACCCAGAGACTGGCGATGTGCCATTGTTCGGCTTGCAACCAATAGCAGCCGATCACCGCAACCAGTCCAAAGAAAATCAGCACCGCCACTTCACCCAAACCATGATTGGCGAGCGGCCAGGGACCGGCGGAATAAGCCAGAGCGGCGATGATGGAGGCCATGCCGGCCAGCGTCAGTGGCCAGCCGCCGGCGATCACCAGCGGTGTTCCGGTCAGCAAACAAAACAACAGACAAACCCACAGCGCGCGACGCATATGCGCCGGCGAAATCAGCCCGCTTTGGGTGACGCGGGTCGGTCCGAGTCGCTCGCCAGTGTCGACCCCGCTTTCGGCGTCGAACAGATCGTTGGCCAGGTTAACCAGAATTTGTAATCCCAGCGCGCAGAGCAGCGCCAACAACGCCAGTGTCGGGTTGAAGTGGCCGTGATAAATGGCCAGGGCGACCGCCGCTATGATGGGCGCAACAGCCGCTGGCAAGGTGCGCGGCCGCGCCGCCAGTAACCAGGGATTGGTGCGATCTTTGGTTTGGACCGTCATGCCAATGAATTCCTTTTGGAGATTTATAGCGCCATGCTAACGCAAAAGCGTTGTCGTCGGCTGACCTGGCTCAAGCTCTGGTGCAATGCGTGCGGCGACCTAAGGCGGCGTCTTTGTTATGATGCCGTTTTTTGATGGATGCCTTTATGACCCAGTCTCCCAGCCAGCAACAACTCGATACCGTGCCCACCTTGCCCGCCGAGGCACGCTACGATTTCCTGGTGCGTTCGGTATTGGCAAATGAACAGGTCTGGACGCTGCGTGGTGACGACGGCACGGTGTTGATGTCCTGCGATGGCGATGACTGTCTGCCGATCTGGCCGCACGCCGAATTTGCCCAGCAGTGGGTCAGTGGTGACTGGGCCGATTGCGCACCCTTAGCCATCGATCTGGCTGCCTGGCTGGAACGCTGGTTGCCCGGCTTGCAGGAAGATGGCTTGGCGTTGGCGATATTCCCCGGCAAAAAAGAAGAAGGCATCGTGCTGGAACCTTTAGAGTTTCTTGAGCAGCTGTCCGCTGGTCAGGATTAAGCGGGCGCGCTGTGTCGCCATCGCCCAAGGTGTCGCGCCGAGTCGATAACACTGGCGTCGCCATCGCTGTCATTCTGGCGACCGGTTTTTTCCTCGCCTTGGGCGATGCGGTGATCAAGGGCATCAGCACGCACTTTACGCTGTGGCAGATTTTCACGCTGCGTTCGCTCTTGGTATTACCCGTTTTGGCGGTGGCGTTGCGTTGGCGTACCAAAGCCTTGGCGTTGTGGCCCAAGCGGCCGGGATGGACCTTGCTGCGCAGCGTCTTGCTCAGCGCCATGTGGATCGCCTATTACACCTCGCTGCTTTACGTTGAGCTGTCGATTGCCTCGGCGGTTTATTATTCCTCGCCCATCTTTATTACCCTCTTTGCCGCCATACTGCTCGGCGACAGCGTTGGTCGCGCCGGTTGGTTTGCCGTTGTGCTGGGCGCTGTTGGTGTCTTGTTGATCCTGCAGCCGACCGCCTCGGCTCTTAACCTCTATAGCTTGCTGCCCTTGGCCTCGGCACTGGCCTATGCCCTGGCGATGATACTGACGCGTTCGCAATGCGCCGACGAAGAACCGCTGCTGTTGTCGATCTGGCTGAACCTGGTGATGTTGTTGCTCGGCATCGGTTTCAGCCTTGTACTGAGCCAGTTTTCTTCCGCGTCCCTGAGTGCCGGTGAAGCCTTTTTGTTCGGTGCCTGGGGCGCGATGAATTTGCTGCAGTGGGCGGCCATGGTCGTGCTGGCGGTCGCCATTATTGTCGGCAGTGTTGGTGCGGCGGTGGCCTATCAATTGGGCCGGCCGACCACCGTTGCCACCTTCGATTTTGCCTATGTCGCCTTTGCCACCGCCTGGGGTGCGCTGCTGTTTCACGAAGTACCTGGACCGATCGCCAGCTTGGGAGTCGTGTTGATCGCAGCGGCGGGTTTGCTCGCGGTGCGCAGCCGTGGAGCCGAATAAAAACGGTTCGTTTAATCCGGTCCGTTTCTGTCCCAATGCCTAGCTAAACTGCGTCGCTCTGTTCACCAAAAGTGAGACTCTGTATGCAAACAGCGGTGTTTATTGCTACCAGCCTGGACGGTTATATCGCCCGACCCGATGGCACTCTGGATTGGTTATTGCGACCGGAATATTCGCCTGATGAGGAAGACTTTGGCTATGCCGATTTTATCGCCACCGTGAGTTGTGTGGTCATGGGGCGGCACACCTTCGAGCAGGTGCTGAGCTTTGACGACTGGTTTTATCACGGCAAGCGCGTGGTGGTGATCTCACGCAGCAAAGCAGCGGTGCCCGATGGCTTTGCGCATGATGCCGAAAGCTTTGTTGGTTCGCTGGATGACCTAATGCAGCAGTTGCAAGACCAGGGCGAAACGCGGCTGTACATCGATGGCGGCCAGTTGATTCAATCCTGTCTCAGTGTCGACTTGATTGACGAAATGATCATCACCCGGGTGCCGGTGCTGCTCGGTTCCGGGCGGCCACTTTTTGGCGCCTTGCCCGCGGACCTAAAGTTCCAGCATCAGCATACCCAGGCTTACGCCAACGGTCTGGTGCAGTCGCATTATCGACGGCGTTAGCCGTCGGCGAATTCCTGGGCCAGCCATTCAGTTCAACCCTTGCTGCTGCTCAGGCGTTAGCGGGTTTGGCCGCCGCCTGAGCATCGCGATAACGCACCCAGGCCACATAACCGAAGCCGGGCAGGTTCATCAGTACGCCATAGATCAGCGGTACTGCGGCCAAGGCCGGCTGGTGCATCAGGCTGATGGCCACCAGCAAAGCCGTACCGGCGTTTTGAATGCCCACCTCGACGGCCAGTGTGCGGGTTGCCGCCACTGGCAGACGCAGGCGGGCGGCAATCCAGCCAGCGGCCAGCATGGCGACGCACGACAGCAGCAACACCGCCAGCGCCTGAGTCGGGTTCAGCAGCCGGCTCCAGTTAGTGATGATCAGGCCCAGCACCACCAGCAACATCAAGCCGGTGCCGATCCGTTTGCACCAGGGTTCCAACGGGTCCGCCAGTCGACTGGCCCAGTGACGGATGGCCATGCCGACTAATACCGGTACCAAAGTAACCGCCATCAATTGTTTGATGGTGGTGGCGATCGGTAATTGCAGGGCAACCCAGTCGCCGCCCGCCTGAGTCAGGTAAAGACCAAACAACAGCGGCAGCGTGAAGGGCACCAGCAGGCTGCTGATGGCGGTCAGGCTGATGCTCAGCGCCACCTCGCCGTTAGCGAGATAGGCAAACAGATTCGAGGTAGCGCCGCCGGGGCACAGCGACAGTAAAAACAAACCGGCGGCGGTGGCGCCATCCAGACGCAGCGCGGCGATAACCACCAGCGCCAAGGCGGGCAACAACAGCATCTGTAACGCCAAACCCAACAACGGCAGCGCTGGTGCTTGCAGCACCTTGATAAAATGTTGGCGGGTTAAGCCCAGGCCCATCGCCAACATAATGAAGGCGAGCACCAGCGGCAGAATGACTTGAGAAAGTGTGGCTGACATCAGTTACAGTCCTTGAGTTATGACAGCCTCAGGCTATACAACCTGGCCGCTACGACCTTGACCTACGGCAAGTGGCGCGGTGGTTTTTGTATGGCAGGTTGCTGCCTGACGGTTTATGACAGTCAATAAATTGAGCGAGTTGTTATGTTGATGCAACGCAGCGGCGTTAATTATTTTGGGCAAGTCTTGGTGGGTTTTTTGGCGCTGGCGCCGGGTCTGGTCCTGGCGGTAATCGGTGGGCTGGGTACGCTGCAAAGCCTGACTTTTTATGTGTTCGGCTATGGTGTCGAGATGAGTCCGGCGGTGCTCGGTGCCACCAGTGTGACGCTGTTACTGCACCCTTTGCTGTTTATGCTGGGGTTTTATTTGAGCCACCGTGGTGGCCGCGTGCTGCTGGGCAAAAGTGCCTTGCTGACGGGAAAGCGCGGACCGCTGTTGTGGCCTGATTGGCGTTATGCGCTGGCGGTCCTGGTTGTCTATTTGCTGCTGATGGGCGTGCGGCTGCTGCTGTCCTGAGCCGGCCGGTCGATCAACGCGCCGGGTCGACCCAGTCGGCCGTACTGTTGTTACGCCGAAACCAGCCGGTTATGGAAAAGCGGCTGCGGTTGGCGGCCAGTACTTCGTGTGGGAACTCTTCGCTGAGAAAAATCACCATGGCGCCGAGGCTGGGTTGCAGTCTGGTCAGTTCGCTGTCGTCGTGATCGTAGAGCACGATCTCGCCGCCATTGGATGAATTCCAGTCTGGGTTCAGATAGGTGACGGTGGTCAGTACCCGATTGGAGCGGCCGCGAAACGCATCCAGATGCTTGCGATAAAAAGCGCCACTGTCATAGCGGGCGTAATGGCATTCGTAGTCGAACAACCCCAGCAGTAAACGCCGGTTCAACTCCACCCGTAAGGCTTCGGTTGCCGCCAGATAACGCTGTTGAGCCTCGGTGTTCCCGGTTAACCAACTGGTGGCATCGCGGCGAATCAGCTCGTTAGTATGGTGATCCTGGCGACGGCCAATACCCGCCTGGCGCCATTGGTCTTCTGGCAGGCGGTGCAAATCCTGCAGCAGATCCAACGCCAGGCCAGATTCCACGCCCAGGGGCAAAGAAACCCAACCGGGGCCGCGCAGGCGATCAGCGATCAGGTCGTAATCCCAGAGCGGCTGGGTAGCAGGTTGGATGATCAAATGCATATCCTCAAAGCGGACCGGCGAGCATAGCGACCGATGACGGCGGGTAAAGCAAAAACTTTTGATCGTGACGATCACTACTGGAACGCCTTTCGACTCGAACAAAGCCCTTGAAAAGCGCCGCCAGGCCCCGAAATAGAGCGGTATAAATAGTTGACTGTTTTACTCGGGTATTTATAATTCGCGCCACTATTGAGGTTGCAACCGAGCCTGGAACCCGCACGGGAGCCGCGTTATGAGATTAACCACCAAAGGCCGCTACGCGGTCACCGCCATGCTGGACCTGGCGCTGAACCAGCATGCCGGCCCGATCAGCCTGTCCGATATCTCACAGCGACAGGATATTTCGCTGTCCTACCTGGAACAGCTGTTCTCCAAACTGCGTCGTCATGAGTTGGTGACCTCGGTGCGTGGACCGGGTGGTGGTTATCGTCTGGGTCGTACCAGCGCAGAAATCAGCGTCGCTGACGTGGTTGATGCGGTCAGTGAAAGCCTCGATGCCACCCGCTGCAAAGGCAAAACCGGCTGCCAGCAGGGCGAGGTCTGTTTAACGCATCATCTGTGGCAGGACCTCAGTTCCCAGATTCACGATTTTCTCGATGATATTTCCCTGGCCGATCTGGTCGCCCGGCGCGACATCCAATCGGTCAATCAACGTCAGAATTTGTATTTGCAGGAGAGCCAGGGCGAGGTGCCGGTGGACGAGGGCGCTAAGCGCCGGTCCAGCGAAGCGACCATCCTGGCGAGTCAGCTATGAATAACGCACCTATTTATTTTGATTACGCCGCCACCACGCCGGTTGATGAGCGAGTGGCGCAGAAGTTGATGCAGTTTCTGACCCGCGAAGGTCAGTATGGCAACCCGGCCTCGCGCTCCCACCTGCTTGGTTGGCTCGCGGAAGAAGCGGTGGAAGAAGCCCGTAATGAGCTGGCTGAGTTGATCGGAGCCGACAATCGCGAAATCGTCTGGACCAGCGGCGCTACCGAGAGCAACAACCTGGCGTTAAAAGGTGTGGCGGAGAATTTTGCGCCCGATGATTGCCATCTGATCGTCAGCGCAACCGAGCACAAAGCCATTCTCGACCCAGCCGAATACCTGCGCAAACAAGGTTACGGTGTGACGGTATTGTCGCCCGATCGTGATGGCGTGATCAGTGCCGCAGCGGTCGCCGAGGCGCTTCAGCCCAATACCCGTTTGGTTAGCATCATGGCCGCTAACAACGAAACCGGGGTGTTGAATCCGGTTGCTGAAATCGGTGCTCTATTGGCCGAACGGGATATCTGGTTTCATATCGACGCCGCTCAGGCGGTGGGCAAAATTCCGGTCGATGTGACGGCTTGGCAGGCGACCTTGTTGTCAATTTCCGGCCATAAATTTTATGCGCCCAAAGGTGTCGGCGCGCTCTATGTGAAGCGGCGTTCGACCCTGGAACTGAAAGCTCAGATTCACGGCGGTGGTCATGAACGAGGCATGCGTTCGGGCACCCTGGCGACCCATCAACTCGTTGCCATGGGCGAAGCCGCACGCATCTCCAAAACCGAACTTGTTGAAGAAGCCGAACGCATCGGCGCCTTACGTGATCGTTTGTGGGCGGGCATCGCCGATCTGGGTGATGTGCATATTAACGGTGGCGGCGCACCACGCACGCCCGGCCATTTAAATGTGGCCTTTGCTGGCGTCGACGGCGAAGCGCTGATGATGGCGTTACGGCAACTGGCGGTCAGTACCGGTTCGGCCTGTACCTCCGCCAGCGTTGAACCGTCACATGTTTTAAAAGCCATGGGCCTGGCCGACAGCGTGGCCCACGGTTCGTTGCGTTTCAGCCTGGGACGCTACACAACCACTGCAGAAGTGGATCAGGCCATCGACAGTATTCGTGAAGCCGTGCCGGCGCTGCGTAAGCAGTCATCGGTGGCTTCCTAAAAGGACGACCGTCCTCTAGGTGATAGACCATGAGTGAAAATATTGAGCAGTATCTGAAATCGGAATACGCCGCGGGTTGGACCACGGATGTTGAATCCTTGACGATTCCACCGGGCCTGAACGAAGACGTTATCCGACTGATTTCGGCCAAGAAACAGGAACCTGAATGGATGCTCGAGTGGCGTCTGCAGGCGTTCCGTGCCTGGCTGGAAATGGAAGAACCGAACTGGGCACACGTGAAATATCCCAAGCCGGATTTTCAGTCGTTGTCCTATTATTCCTCGCCCAAGAGCATGGAAGATCGGCCCAAGTCGCTCGATGAAGTCGATCCGGAATTGCTGCGCACCTATGAGAAGCTGGGCATTCCTGTGCACGAGCAGGAAGTGCTGGCCGGTGTCGCTGTCGACATGGTGTTCGACTCGGTCTCTGTAGGCACCACCTTCCGCGAAAAACTCAAAGATGCCGGGGTTATTTTCTGCTCCATTTCTGAAGCCATTCAGGAATACCCGGAGCTGGTGAAGAAATACCTCGGTTCCGTGGTGCCGCAGAAAGATAATTTTTATGCGGCGCTGAACTCGGCGGTGTTCTCCGACGGCAGCTTTGTCTACATTCCCAAAGGCGTGCGTTGCCCGATGGAATTGTCGACCTATTTCCGCATTAACGAAGCCAAAACCGGTCAGTTTGAGCGCACTCTGTTGATTGCCGATGAAGGCAGCCATGTCAGTTACCTGGAAGGTTGCACCGCGCCGATGCGCGATGAAAACCAGTTGCACGCCGCCGTGGTTGAGCTGGTCGCACTGGACGATGCCGAGATTAAATACTCGACCGTACAGAACTGGTACCCGGGTAATGAAAAAGGCGAGGGCGGTATTTTTAACTTCGTCACCAAGCGCGGCATGGCGCACAACCGCTCGAAAATTTCCTGGACTCAGGTGGAAACCGGTTCAGCGGTCACCTGGAAATACCCGTCGTGCATTTTGAAAGGCGACGACAGCATCGGTGAGTTTTATTCGGTGGCGCTGACCTCGAATTATCAGCAGGCCGATACCGGTACTAAGATGATTCACCTGGGCAAAAACACTCGTTCGACCATCATCGCCAAAGGCATCAGCGCCAAGCGTTCGGAAAATGCCTATCGCGGTCTGGTGCGCATGAACCCGGGTGCCGAAGGCGCGCGTAACTACACTCAGTGTGATTCGCTGTTGATTGGCGATCAGTGCGGCGCTCATACCTTCCCGTACATTGAATCGAAAAACCCGACCGCGGTGATCGAGCACGAAGCGACGACCTCAAAAGTCAGCGACGACCAGCTGTTTTTATGCCAGCAACGTGGCATCGATCCGGAGAAGGCGGTGTCGATGATCGTCAACGGTTTTTGCAAGGAAGTGTTCAAGGAATTACCGATGGAATTTGCGGTCGAGGCCGGCAAATTGCTGGAAGTCAGCCTCGAAGGCGCGGTGGGTTAAACGCACCGGAATGAGTCAGCGGCCGGTTGCTGATACCGGCGGTAAACGTACGGCAATCGTACCGATAAAGAGTTAAACGACGGATACCAACGCAATGCTTAAGATTGACAACCTCTCCGCCCAGATAGACGACAAAGCCATCTTGCGCGGCCTGAATCTGGACGTAAAAGCGGGCGAAGTGCACGCCATCATGGGCCCGAACGGCGCCGGCAAAAGTACGCTCGGTCATGTTCTGGCCGGCCGCCCTGGCTATGAAGTAACCGGCGGCAGCGCCGAATTCGATGGCCAGTCTTTGTTTGATCTGGAACCGGAAGAACGCGCCCAGGCGGGTCTGTTTCTGGCGTTCCAATATCCGGTTGAAATTCCCGGCGTTTCCAATATGGAATTTCTAAAAGCCAGCGTCGATGCGATCCGCCGCTCGCGCGGTCAGGAAGCCATGAGTTCGATGGACTTTATCAAACTGGCGCGGGAGAAATGTCAGGCGGTGGATTTGCCGCAGGACTTCCTCAAGCGTGGCGTCAATGAAGGCTTTTCCGGCGGCGAGAAAAAGCGCAACGAACTGCTGCAGATGATGTTGCTCGAACCCAAGCTGTGCATTCTCGACGAAACCGATTCCGGTCTGGATATTGATGCCTTGCAAGTGGTTGCGAATGGCGTCAATGCGTTACGCAGCCCCGATCGCGCCATGATAGTGGTGACCCACTATCAGCGTCTGCTCGACTATATCGTGCCCGATTACGTTCACGTTCTGGCCAAAGGCAAGATCGTCAAATCCGGTGGTCGTGAGCTGGCGCTGGAACTGGAAAAGCAAGGCTACGGATGGATCGACGAGGAGGTAGCCTGAGGTGGCCGTGGTATCAATGCAGGCACAGAATGCGCATCAACAGTTGCAGGCAGCGACCGACTGGAGCTGGCTGTCAAACTGGCGCGCGCTCGGCTGGGAACGTTTCAGCAATACCCCCTGGCCGACGCGTAAAACCGAAGACTGGAAATACACGCCGCTGCGTTCCTTGACCCATACCGACTGGCAACTGGCAGCGCCATCCAGCGCTGCTCAGGGTGTCGATTTTGGCGATTGGTCACGCCTGACGCTGACACTGGTGGATGGACAACTGGTCAATCATGACGAATTGCCGGAAGGCGTCAGTGTGCGTTTGTTGTCAAAAGCCGATGCGCAAACACGCAGTGAATTCGAGCAACGACTGAGCAAAACCCTGGCCGGTGAACGTCAGCTGTTTAATGTGTTTAATCAGGCGATGTTGACCGAAGCGGTGTGGATTGAAATTGCGCCAGGCACGGTGCTCGATAAACCGCTGCATCTGAATCAGGTGATTTCCTCGGCGGCGACCGAACGCGTCATTCCGGTACGAATACTGGTCGATCTTGGTGATCGCGCCGAAGCGACTTTAGTGGAAACCTTCAGCAACGAAGCGAGCGGTGCGGTCTTTATTAATCCGGTCACCGAATTGCAGTTGGCCGCTAATGCGCGCCTGCGGCATTACCATCTGTTGCTTGAAGAAGGCGATGTGCGCCATCTGGGTTCGGTGCATGCATCCTTAAGCAGCTACGCCAATCTCGACAGCTTTCATATGGCGCTCGGTGGTACTTTGAAGCGCAAGGATCTGGTGGTTGAACACAACGGCAGTGGCGCTGAATTGAGTTTGAATGGCGTCTATTTGCCGCGCGGTCAAGAACATATCGATTATCACACGACGTTGGAGCATTGCGTGCCGCACTGCACCTCCAGCGAAGTGTTTCGCGGCATCATCGCCGATAAAGCCAAGGCGGTTTTTAACGGCCGCATTCATATCCATAAAGATGCGCAAAAAACTCTGGCTGAATTAAGCAACAAAAACCTGCTGACCAGTCATCAGGCGGAAGTGGATACCAAGCCAGAACTGGAAATTTATGCTGACGACGTTAAGTGCGCTCATGGTGCCACCGTTGCTCAGCGAGACGACAGCGCGCTGTTTTATTTTCTGGCGCGTGGCATTCGTCGTGAAGAAGCCGAGGTGATGTTGAATTTCGCCTTTATTAACGAATTGCTCGATGGTCTGGCTGACGCTCCGGTGCGGGATTTATTGCAGCCGCTGTTGCGTGAACGCTTTGCCCAGGGCGCCGCGCTGGAGCCTTTGGCATGAGTTTTAACCTTGCCGAAATACGCGCCCAGTTTCCGATCCTGGATCAGCAGGTCAACGGCAAGCCGCTGGTGTATCTGGATAACGGTGCTACCACGCAAAAGCCCAATGTGGTGATCGATGCGATTTGCGATTACTACCGCCACGATAACGCCAATGTGCACCGCGGTGCTCATGCTCTGAGTGATCGAGCCACCGGCAAGTTTGAAGCCGCGCGGGAAGCGGTGCGCGGTTTTATTAATGCCGCCAATCGCGAAGAAATTATCTGGACCAAGGGCACCACCGAAGGCATTAATCTGGTGGCGTTCAGTTGGGGGCGCGAGCATCTGCGTCAGGGTGACCGGGTGCTGGTGTCGACCATGGAACACCACGCCAATATCGTACCCTGGCAGTTGCTCGCCGGTCAGACCGGTTGCGAATTGGTGCCGATGCCAGTCGACGACCAGGGTCAGATTGATCTGGCGGCGCTGGATGATCTGCTCGATGAGCGCGTCAAATTGGTTTCGGTCGTCCACGTTTCCAATGCGCTGGGCACGGTGAACCCGGTCGAAAGCATTGTTGAGAAAGCCCATGCCGTGGGTGCCAAGGTATTGATCGACGGTGCTCAGGCCGTGGCGCACTGGCTGCTGGATGTCCAGGCGCTGGATTGCGATTTCTACAGTTTCTCAGCGCATAAAATGTACGGCCCGACCGGTATGGGCGCGCTCTACGGCAAGCGCGAGCTGCTACAGGCGATGCCACCCTTTATGGGCGGTGGCGAGATGATTGAAACGGTCTCTTTTGCCGGCACGACTTATAATGCGCTGCCCTATAAATTCGAACCGGGCACCCCCAATATTGCCGGTGCCATCGGTATGGGCGCGGCGGTTGAGTTTCTCGAAGGGCTGGATCGCACAGCGCTGGCCGCGCATGAAACCGATGTGCTCAATTACGCAGTCGAGCGCGCTCAGTCTTATCAAGGTTTGCGCTTGATCGGTGAAGCGGATCACCGCGCCGGTGTGCTTAGCTTTTTGCTGGAAGGCGCTCACCCGGCCGATATTGGCATGTTGCTCGATCAACAGGGTATCGCCGTACGCACCGGTAACCATTGCGCCATGCCGGTGATGGAACGTTTTGGTATTACCGGAACGGTCCGCGCCAGTTTCGCGCTCTATAATAGTAGGGACGATGTCGACGCTCTGTTCGCCGGCCTCGACAAAGTAAAAACATTTTTGCTGTGACCATCATGGCCAGCAACAGGAGGGGATCTCATGAGTGTTGAATCCTTCGACCCGAACCAGGCCGCACCTGCGGTTACCATGACCGCTGCGGCGGTCGAACACGCCCGTCGCCAGATCCAACAGGCCGGTGCCTCGGGCATTCGCCTGGCGGTGAAAGAAAGTGGCTGCTCGGGCTACATGTATGTGGTTGATTTTGTCTCTGAAGCGGATGACAGCGATCTGCAATTTGCCGTCGCCGACGACGTAACTTTGTTCGTAGAGAAAAGCGCCTTGCCGATTGTGCGTGGTACCGAGATCGATTTTGGCGCCGATGGCGTTAATCGAGTGATCAAGTTCAACAACCCCAACGTCAGCGCAGAATGCGGTTGCGGCGAGAGCTTTATCATCGACCAAGAAGAGGCGGTGTGAGCGCTCGCCGATGACTGAAAAACGCATGGTGGTGACGCAACGCGATGTACCGGCGCGTCTGGTTCCGGTTGGAACCCCCATTACCATCCCGGCCGACAGCTTTATTACCCTGACGCAGTCGCTGGGTGGCAATTACACCGTGGTACATCAAGGCAATATGGCGCGTATTGATGGCCTGGATGGCGATGCCATCGGCATGGAGCCGCAGGTGTTGGAGTTTGCGCCCAGTGCCGACGGCCAACCCGATGAAGCCCATCTGTGGCAAGCCTTGGCGACGGTTTATGACCCGGAAATACCGGTCAATATTGTCGATCTCGGGTTGATCTACGGCGTGCGCATCGACGGTCAGACGGCTCACATTGAGATGACGCTGACCGCGCCGGGTTGCGGCATGGGCCCGGTACTGGTCGATGACGTTAAATATAGAGTTGCCCGGGTGCCGGGCATTGAAGCGGTCGAGGTCGAACTGGTGTTCGATCCACCCTGGAACCGGGAGCGCATGAGTGAAGAGGCCCGGCTTGAGACCGGGCTGTTTTTTTAATCCCGACCGCTTTATTTCAGCTTTTTAACCATGGGATAGAACCATGAGCAGCGAATTCGGCGTCGACATCACGCCTGACGACATTCTCGAAGCCCTGTCTTTCTTCGATAGCTGGGAAGACCGCTATCGCTACATCATCGATCTGGGCAAAGAACTGCCAGCGATGGATGACAGCCTGAAAACCGACGAGCGCATCGTGCGCGGCTGCCAAAGCCAGGTCTGGTTGGCGCACAGCGTCGATAACGAACGGCTCTATTTCCAGGCGGATTCTGACGCTCATATCGTGCGCGGTCTGCTGGCAGTGGTATTGGCGGCCTACAACGGACGTTCCAGCCAGGCGATTTTGGATTTTGATGTTGAAGACTACTTCGGCAAGCTCGATCTGGTGCGTCATCTGAGCCCGACGCGCGGCAATGGTTTGCGTGCCATGGTCGGTCGAATTCGCGATATCGCCGTACAAAACGCTGTTTAAACGGCTATTCAAACGTTTCGATGCCGTTGTTGACCGCTGTTTTGTCATTTGAGTCGGTAAAATGGGGTGCAACGAGGGTGCGGCCATGGTAACGGGCCGGCCGGCCACGTATAATCCGCCGCCGACCAATTGACCCTCAGTGGAGAATAATGCCCATGGCCAAAGAACGTACTCTGTCCATCATCAAGCCCGACGCCGTTGCCAAGAACCTGATCGGCGCCATCTACAGCCGTTTTGAAACCGCTGGTCTGACCATCGTCGGCTCCAAAATGCTGCGCTTGAGCCAGGAACAGGCCGAGGGTTTCTACGCCGAACACAAAGAACGTCCTTTCTTCGGCGCTCTGGTTGAGTTCATGACCTCAGGCCCGGTTGTGGTTCAGGTGTTGGAAGGCGACAACGCCATTGCCAAAAACCGTGAAATCATGGGCGCGACCAACCCGGCTGAAGCTGCCGCTGGTACTCTGCGTCACGACTTCGCCGCCAGCATCGACGCCAACGCCGTACACGGCTCTGACGCCCCGGCTTCTGCCGAACGCGAAATTGCGTACTTTTTCAATGAGAGCGAAATCTGCGCTCGATAAAGCTTAACGCCTGACGGGAGACGCCAAACCAAGTTAGCGTCAAGCGTCTCTCGTCAAGCGTCTTCCGTAACCATCGGGAACCAAAATGACTGAACAGGCACCATCCAAAGTTAATCTTCTGGGCATGGGTTTACCCGCGCTGGAAGATTTTTTCGTCAACGAACTGGGCGAGAAAAAGTTTCGCGCCACCCAGGTGCTGAAATGGATTCACCAGCGTCGTGTTGATGACTTTGATGCCATGACTGACGTCAGCAAAGCCTTGCGCGAAAAGCTCAAGGAAGTGGCGGAAATCGTCACCCCCGAGGTTACCTACTGCAAAGATTCCAAAGACGGCACGCGCAAATGGGTCATGAAAATGCCCGGCGGCAGTGCGGTCGAAACGGTTTATATTCCTGAAGACGGTCGCGGCACCCTCTGTGTGTCATCGCAGATTGGCTGCGCGCTGGACTGTTCATTTTGTTCCACCGGTAAGCAAGGCTTTAACCGCGACCTCAGCTCGGCGGAAATTATCGCTCAGGTTTGGGTAGCGGCACGGTCTTTCGAAGTCGGTGAAGACGGTCAGTCGTCCGCCAAAGAACGCCGCATCACCAACGTGGTGATGATGGGCATGGGCGAGCCGCTGTTGAATTTCGATAACGTCGTCGAGGCCATGGGCCTGATGATGGACGACAACGCCTACGGCCTGTCCAAGCGTCGCGTTACGCTCAGTACCTCCGGTGTGGTTCCGGCTATTTATGAACTGGCCAAAGTGACCGATGTGGCCTTGGCGCTGTCGCTGCACGCGCCCAATGATGCGCTGCGCAATACGCTGGTGCCGCTGAATAAAAAGTATGGCATTCAACAGGTGCTCGATGCCTGTAATCACTATATGTCGCGGTTCAGCGAGAAGCGTGTTACCACCATCGAATACACCCTGATCAACGGCGTTAATGATAAGCCGGAGCACGCCCATGAATTGGTGCAGGTGTTGCGTAATACGCCGTGCAAGATCAACCTGATTCCGTTTAATCCGTTTCCCAATTCCGGTTACGAACGGCCGAGCAATAATCGCATGCATCGTTTCCGCGATATCCTTCATGCCGCTGGCTACAACGTCACCATTCGCAAGACACGCGGTGACGATATCGATGCCGCCTGCGGCCAGTTGGTCGGTCAGGTAAGCGACAAAACCAAGCGTTCGGTGCGTTATATCGAAGCGGTGGAACTGGGCCGTACCGCGGCTGACATCGCCTCTAGCCGGGGCCAGCGGGGATCGCTGTGAAACGGCTGACACTGGCGGCGCTGCTGACTGTGCTGCTGGCAGGCTGCGTTGCTACCAGCAGCAGTCGTCTGGATGGCCAGGCCAATACCGATAAAGCGGTACAGACCTATATACAGATCGGCTATCGCCATTTCGAGAACAACAATTTGCACCAGGCCAAGGCCGCCTTGAACGAAGCTTTGTCGCTCGATGATGAAGCGGCCGGCGCCTATTTAGGTTTGGCGCGGGTGTTTGATGTCGAGCGCGAAACGGCGCTGGCGGAAGAGAATTTTAAACGCGCGGTGCGTTATGGCGGTGGTACTGAATCGATGTTTCAGTACGCCGTTTTTCTGTATAACGAAGGCCGTTATCAGGCCGCCCGTGATGGTTTTATTGAGGTGACCGAGGATGCGTTTTTCCAACGTCGCGCTCAGAGTTTTGAATATCTGGCCCTGAGTGAACGTCGTCTTGGCAATGATAGTGCAGCTATTGATGCCTATCGTCGTGCACTGACGCTCGATGCCGACCGTGCCAGTGCTTATTTGGGATTGGCCGATCTGCTCAATGAACACAATGAACAGGCTGCTGCCTTCGATGCTTATCAGTCGTTTATGCAGTTGGCGGAAGCTGATCAAAGTGCCAGCAGTCTGTGGTTAGGCATTCGCCTGGCGGACTCGAATCATGACGCTGAACTGGTTAATAAACTGGCTGAACAATTGGCCGCTCGTTTTGCCAACAGCGAGGAATTCCAGCTTTATCAAAGCTGGCGGGAGGAACGATGAGTGATATGAACAAACGCCATCAAAGCCCGATTAAACGCCGGGTCTCGCGTAAGATCTGGGTAGGTTCGGTGCCGGTGGGTGGCGATGCGCCGATATCGGTGCAGAGCATGACCAACACCGAAACGCGCGATGTCGATGCCACCGTCGAGCAGATTAATCGTATTCATCAGGCGGGTGCCGATATCGTTCGCGTTTCTGTGCCCTCTATGGATGCCGCCGAAGCCTTTGGCAAAATCCGCCAGCGCGTCGATGTGCCTTTGGTCGCCGACATCCATTTCGATTATAAAATTGCGCTGCGTGTCGCCGAGTTGGGCGTCGATTGCTTGCGTATTAACCCGGGCAATATTGGTCGTGAAGACCGCGTGCGTGCGGTGGTGCAGTCGGCTAAAGATCACGGCATTCCGATTCGTATTGGCGTCAACGCCGGTTCGTTGAGCAAAGATCTGCAACGCAAATACGGCGAACCGACACCGGACGCCTTGGTGGAATCGGCGCTGACTAATATCGATATTCTCGATCGCCTCGACTTCCACGAATTCAAGCTCAGCCTGAAAGCCTCGGATGTGTTTATGGCGGTCGCGGCCTATCGCAAGATTGCCGATCAGATTGACCAGCCGTTGCACTTGGGTATTACCGAAGCCGGTGGCTTGCGTTCGGGTACGGTAAAATCGTCGGTTGGTCTGGGCATGCTGTTGATGGATGGCATTGGCGATACCTTGCGGGTGTCGCTGGCGGCGGACCCGGTCGAAGAAGTCAAAGTCGGCTTTGATATTCTGAAGAGTCTGCGACTGCGTTCTAAAGGCATTAACTTTATTGCCTGTCCGTCGTGCTCGCGCCAGAACTTCGATGTCATCGGCACCATGAACGCTTTGGAAGAGCGTCTTGATGATGTGATGACACCGCTCGATGTCGCCGTCATCGGGTGCATTGTCAATGGTCCGGGAGAAGCCAAAGAAGCCGATGTCGGTCTGACCGGCGGTACGCCTCAGCATCTGATTTATGTTGATGGCGAAAAAGATCATAAGGTCGGTCACGACAATCTGGTGGATCACTACGAAAAACTGATCCGTCAGAAAGTGGCTGAAAAAGAAGCGCAAGAGGCGAACCTGATCGCCAAGGACTGATCGGTTTCAGTTCGTTGTCGCTGTGTTGTAATCGGGAGAAAGTGAGTTGTCCACACTGCAAGCCATTCGTGGCATGAACGACATTCTGCCGGACGTAAGTCCAGTCTGGCAGTATCTGGAAGCGCAGGTGCGCGCCGTGCTCGACCAATATGGTTATCGTGAAATTCGCATGCCAGTGGTCGAGCCGACGGCGTTGTTCAAACGCGGTGTGGGTGAGCATACCGATATTGTCGAAAAAGAAATGTATACCTTCGAAGACCGCGGCGGCGACAGCCTGACGCTGCGTCCGGAAGGCACCGCAGGTTGCGTGCGCGCGGCCTTGCAGCACGGCTTATTGCACAACCAGGTACAGCGGTTGTGGTACACCGGTCCGATGTTCCGTTACGAGCGTCCGCAGAAAGGTCGTTACCGTCAGTTTCATCAGATTGGCGCCGAAACTTTCGGCATGGCCAGCGCCGATATCGATGCCGAATTGATTCTGTTAAGCGCGCGTCTGCTCAACAATTTAGGTTTGAGTGAGCACGTTACCCTGCATCTGAATACGCTCGGCAGCAGTGCCGCACGCGCCAGCTATCGCGATGCCCTGGTGAGTTTTCTGGAAGGCGTTGCCGATCAGTTGGATGACGACAGCCAGAAGCGCTTGCACACCAATCCTTTGCGCATTCTCGATTCCAAAAGCGAAACCACCCAGGCGTTGCTCAACGACGCACCGGTCTTTGATGACTATCTCGATGACGAATCGCGTGAGCATTTCCAGCTGTTGTGCGAGTTGCTCGATGGCGCCGGCGTGAAGTACGTGATCAATCCGCGCCTGGTCCGTGGTCTGGATTATTACTCGCGCACCGTCTTTGAATGGATCACCGAGAGCCTGGGTGCTCAGGGTACTGTTTGCGGTGGCGGTCGTTACGATGGCCTGGTACCGCAACTCGGAGGCAAGGAAACGCCGGCCGCCGGTTTCGCCTTAGGCGTTGAGCGACTGATACTGTTGCTGGAAACCCTTGAAAAGATTCCGTCCAGCGTCTTTGCAACCCTGGATGCCTACTTTATTCTGGCCGGCGATGCCGCCTCGCGCGAGGGTTTCAAGCTGGCCGAGCAGTTGCGCAGTGAGATTCCCGGTTTGCGTCTGCAAGTGAACTGCGGCGGTGGTTCCTTTAAGAGCCAGATGAAAAAAGCCGATAAATCCGCCGCGCCTTTGGCGTTGATTTTGGGTGACGATGAAGTCGCCCGGCAGCAGCTGACCATCAAGCCATTGCGGGATGATCGCGAACAAATTCAGTGCGGCTTTGATGTGGCCGCCGATCAGTTGCAGTCGTTGCTGACTAACTGACTCTATTAATGACAAGAAAGCCTTCGGTTGTGACTGAAGGACGCCTCTGACAGCAGGAGTGACAAGGTGTACGACACAGAACAGGAACAGATTGAAGCGATCAAAAAGTGGTGGTCGGTTTACGGCAACTACGTCATTGGCGCCGTTCTGGTGGCCCTGGTGGCCTTTTTCAGCTGGACGTTCTACAAGAACACAAGCCAGTCCAAACTCGAAGCCGCGTCCACGCTTTATGATGATTTGATGAGCGCTGTGGAAAATGAAGATGCCGACACCGTCGCTGCGCGTATTGATAATCTGAAAAGCGGATACAGCGACACCGTTTATGGTGTTTACGCTGCGTTGCAAGGCGCCAAGCAGGCGGTTGAGGGCGGCGATCTTGTCGCTGCGGTGGACGAGTTGGAATGGGCGCTGGATAACGCCGATGACAGCCTGGCGCCGGTAGTGCATCTGCGTCTGGCGCGCGTGCATTATTCAGCAGAAAACTATGACGCTGCCTTGGCCGAATTGGACGCCATTGATCGTGAAGGCTTCGAAGTGCCCAGCCATGAACTGCGTGGTGACATCCTGCTCAGCCAGGGTGATGTGGATGCGGCTCGTGCTGCCTACCAGACCGCTCTGGAAGAATCCGCCCAGCAAGGCGTCAATGCGCCTTATCTGGAAATGAAGTTGAACGACCTGGCGACTGAGACGGACGAAGCTTAATGCGCAATGCCCTGATTCTGGCCGCGCTGGTCAGCCTGTTGACGGCCTGTGCCGGCGGTTCACTGCGTGAAGCTCAGGCACCTTTGCCGGAAGAGCGGCCGCAACTGGTCGATCTGCGCATCGACTGGTGGCAGATGCTCGAAGAGCGTTACACCGAGATGCCGTTCAGCCGCATCGCTCCGCTGGTGACTGACCGCGGCATTCTGACCGCTTCGCCGCTGGGTGAAGTGGCGTTGTTGTCGGAGTCGGGCAAGTTTATCTGGCGTCGCCAACTGGCCGATCAAATTACCGCGCCACTGGCCGCCGATGAGCGTCAGATGGTGATCATGACCGGCAATGGCGACGTCAAACTGTTCGACTGGGACGGCCGCGAGCTCTGGTCCAGTGCTATATCCGCGCTGGCAACCGAAGCGCCTCTGCTGCTCGAAGACCGTCTGATCGTGCAGACCATGGACGGCCGGGTGATGGCGCTGGAGCGCAATACCGGCCGGCCGCTGTGGGTCTATCAGGACGCCGAACCGGAGTTGACCATTACCGGTACCGCCCGACCGCTGCTGGTGAATGATCTGGTGGTCACTGGTCTGGCCAACGGCAAACTGGTTGGTTTGAGCCTGGCCGATGGTTCGCCCGCCTGGGAATACCGCATCGCCCGCGCTCAAGGTAAGACCGATGTCAGCCGCTTGGTCGATGTGGATGCCAGCGTCACTCGTGTCGGCGATTACCTGCTCGCTGCTGGCTATCAGGGCGATATGCTGGTGTTGGATGCAGCTTCCGGTCAGGTTCTGGCCAGCCAGCTGTTGTCGACTTACCGCGCTGTAATACCGGGTCAGAATTACTGGTACGCGGTGAACGATCAGAGCCATGTGGTGGCGCTGGATCCGCGCACCCTGGCTGTGGTCTGGACTCAGGAGCAATTCACCTACCGTCGTCTGAGTCAGGTGCTACCCTGGAAAGATAAACTGGCGGTCTCCGATGCCGATGGTTATGTGCATCTGCTCGACGCCGAAACCGGTGAATGGCTGGCCACTCGTCTGGTCGACTGGACCGGTGCCAGCACCGCGCCGGTGGCTTTGGGTGACGACTATATTCTGCAACAAGGCAACTCGTCGCGAATCAAACGGCTGTCGTTCCGTCAGCCCAACGAGGCTCGTTAATGATCCCGGTAATTGCCTTGGTTGGCCGACCGAACGTCGGCAAATCTACCCTGTTTAACCGCTTTACGCGCAGTCGCGACGCTCTGGTCGCCGATTGGGCGGGGCTGACGCGTGACCGTAAATACGGTGACGGCAAGCTCGATGATCGTTCCTTTATCGTTATCGATACCGGTGGGATCAGCGGCTTTGAAGAAGGCCTCGATGAGCGCATGGCTCAGCAATCGATGGCCGCCATCGAAGAAGCCGATGTGGTGCTCTTTATCACCGATGCACAATCGGGTGTGACCGCCGCCGATAACCACATTGCCCAGCATCTGCGCAAAACCGGTAAGCCGGTGCATCTGGTGGTTAACAAGACCGATGGTCTGGATACCGATGTGGTCCTGGGCGATTTTCACGAGCTGGGTTTGAAAGAGTCGCCGCGGCCAATTGCGGCTGCTCACAACCGAGGTGTGCGCTCACTGCTCGAAGACGTGCTCGCCGAATTTCCGGCCGATGACGATCCGCTGGCGACCGAAGACGATGACGACAGCATCCGTCTGGCCATCGTCGGCCGGCCCAATGTTGGTAAGTCGACCCTGGTTAATCGCATGCTTGGTGAAGAACGAGTCGTGGTTTACGACCATCCCGGCACCACCATGGATTCCATCTACATCCCTTACGAGCGTGATGATCAGGCCTATACGCTGATCGATACCGCTGGTGTGCGGCGCCGTAAAAGTATTTCTGAGGCGGTGGAGAAATTCTCCATCGTTAAAACGCTGCAGGCGATCCAGGATGCCAACGTGGTTATTCTGGTGATCGATGCGCGCGATGGTCTGGTCGAGCAAGACATGCACATGCTCGGCTTTGTGCTGGAATCGGGTCGGGCGTTGGTGGTTGCCATTAACAAATGGGACGGCCTGGATCAGGACAAAAAAGACCACATTAAAGAAAGCATTGAACGGCGCCTGCCGTTTTTGGATTGGGCCGATATTCACTTTATCTCGGCGCTGCATGGCACCAACGTCGGCCATCTGTACAAGTCGGTGAACCAGGCTTACGCGTCAGCGCGGGGCAAGTGGAGCACCAATCAGCTGACCAATATTCTGAAAGGTGTGATCGAGCTGCACCAACCGCCGATGGTGCGCGGTCGACGCATCAAGCCGCGTTATGCCCACCAGGGCGGTTCTAATCCGCCGGTGATCGTGGTGCACGGCAATCAGCTCAACGAGTTGCCGGGCAGTTACAAGCGCTATCTGGAAAATGCCTTTCGCAAAGCCTTGAAGGTGCGTGGTACGCCGATTCGTTTTGAATTCGTCGTGGGTGAGAATCCCTATGCCAATAAAGCCAGTACTCGCACCGGGGTACGCAAGAGTCGCGAGCACGCTAAAGGTCGCACTCAACGCGGCGGCCGCCGTTAAAGAAAATGGCAACCCGATCCCGGGTTGCCGGCTTGCCTCAGTCTGCCTTGGGAGCCGTTAACGGCTCCTCCATTTCGATCTTCTCTACGCTACTGACGACTCGTCCCTGACGCAGCAAGGTAGTGATGCGTTGGCCAGGCGTTAGGGTGTCAGCGTTCTGCACCACCTTGTCGTTTTCATCGCGAGTGATGCTGTAGCCGCGCTCTAACGTATTGAGCGGCGATAAGGCATTCAGTCGGCTGGCCAGCGAGCCCAGCTGTTGCCGACGCGGTGGCAGTTGTTGTTGGGCCAGTCGGCGCAGTTGTTTATCGAGCTGTTCCAGGCGGCGTCGGTCGCTGTTCAGTTGATTGACTGGGCTGGCACGACGCAAACGGGCGGTAAGAGTGGTAAAGGCCTGAGCGCGACTGCGTTGACCCGATTTCAGCGCCCGTATTAACCGACCTGCACGGTCGTCCAAGCGTTGCTGCCATTCGCGCAATAAACCACCCGGATCACGCAGCCGCTGACGCGCATGGTACAAACGCCGGCGATCAGCTTGCAGGCGTTGGTCGAGCCCTCGCGCCAGGCGAGCGCGCTGGTTGATCAGCGCGCGGCGAATATCATTCTGATCGGGGCTGACCAATTCGGCTGCCTGAGACGGCGTAGCGGCGCGCACATCGGCGACAAAGTCGCTGATCGACACATCGACCTCGTGACCAACAGCGGAAACGATGGGCAAGCGGGAATTGAAAATCGCCCGCGCGACGATTTCTTCATTAAACGACCACAAATCTTCCAACGAACCCCCACCACGACCAACGATCAAGGCATCAACCTGGTTCAACCGGTTGGCGGTTTCAATGGCGCGTACGATCTGCCCCGGTGCTTCCTCGCCCTGAACGGCGACCGGATAAAGAATGACCGCCATAGCAGGGAAGCGTCGTTTAAGTACGGTCAGAATATCGTGCAGCGCCGCCCCGGTGCGCGAGGTGACAACACCCAGCGTACGAATGTGATCCGGCAGCGGCTGCTTATGTTCAGCCGCAAACAGACCTTCTTTTTCCAGGCGTTCCTTGAGCTGGAAGAACGCCTGTTGCAAGGCGCCTTCACCTTCGGGCTGCATCGACGACACGATGATCTGATAATCGCCACGGCCTTCATACAAGCTAACCCGGCCACGCACGATGACCTGGTCGCCTTCTTTGGGTTTATAGCTGGAGCGTTGCAGGCTGGAGCGGAACATGGCGCAGCGCACCTGAGCGTTGCCGTCTTTCAGCGTGAAATACAGATGGCCAGACGCAGGCCGTGCCACATTCGACAGTTCGCCACTGACCGGAACGGCCGGATACTGGTTTTCCAGCAGGAATTTAACCTGGCGGTTGAGCTGACTGACGGTGAGCGGTGCTTGCGGGTCTGACAGTGCCATGGAAGTCCTGGAATAGAGATAGGCCCAGGCGGCACTCGCCCGGACGGGCGTTTTGATCAGCCTTTATATCAATAACGGCGGTTACATATGTGCGGCCCGCATTGGGGCAGCCTATATAAACCGGCGATTTGAGCATAAAACTTTGCTCGAAGTCAAAACTGGTTATAATGCCGCGCCAACTTAGGTTGCTGCTGTCTCTGCTGGCAACCGCCATTCCCACTTCGCCCGGAGGGAAGTCCATGTTGCGCATCGCCCAAACCGCTCTCACTTTCGATGATGTCCTGCTCGTGCCCGGTTTTTCCGAGGTCCTGCCCAAGGATGTCACGCTCAAAACCCAACTGACCCGTAATATCAGCCTGAACATTCCGCTGATGTCCGCCGCCATGGACACCGTCACCGAAGCTCGCCTGGCCATCGCCATGGCGCAGGAAGGCGGCATCGGCATCATTCATAAAAGCATGGGTATCGAACAGCAGGCGCAGCAGGTGCGCTTGGTGAAGAAGTTCGAAGCTGGGGTGGTGCGCGATCCGATCACCATTCAACAGAATGCGGCGGTTCGCGAACTGCTGGCGCTGACAGGCGAAAACAATATTTCCGGCGTGCCGGTGATGGATGGCGACGATCTGGTCGGCATCGTTACCAGCCGCGATGTGCGCTTTGAAAAGAACCTCGATGCCCGCATCGAAACAGTGATGACACCGCGCGATCAACTGGTGACCGTCAAGGAAGGCGTCGCGCCGGATCAGGTGCGTCAGCTGTTGCACGAACATCGCATCGAAAAAGTGCTGGTGGTCGACGACGACTTCCGGCTGCGCGGTCTGATGACCGTTAAAGACATCAATAAAGCCCAGGCTTACCCCAATGCCTGCAAAGACAGCGATGGCCGTCTGCGTGTGGGTGCCGCTGTCGGTACTGGCCCGGAAACGCCGGACCGCGTCGATGCCCTGGTGCGTGCCGGCGTCGATGTCATTGTTGTCGATACCGCCCACGGCCACTCTAAAGGTGTAATCGACCGGGTGCGTTGGGTAAAAGAAAACTATCCGCAAGTGGATGTGATTGGCGGCAATATCGCCACCGCCGCCGCCGCTCGCGATCTGGCTGAAGCCGGCGCAGACGGTGTCAAAGTCGGTATCGGTCCGGGCTCTATCTGCACCACTCGTATTGTCGCCGGCGTCGGTGTACCGCAAATATCCGCCGTGGCCGATGTGGCCACTGAATTGTCGGGCAAAGGCATTCCGGTGATCGCCGATGGCGGCATCCGTTTTTCCGGTGATATTGCCAAAGCCATTGTCGCTGGCGCTTCAGTGATCATGGCCGGTTCCATGTTTGCCGGTACCGATGAATCGCCCGGTGAAGT
This sequence comes from Saccharospirillum sp. HFRX-2, assembly GCF_043196805.1. Lineage (NCBI taxonomy): Bacteria > Pseudomonadati > Pseudomonadota > Gammaproteobacteria > Oceanospirillales > Saccharospirillaceae > Saccharospirillum > Saccharospirillum sp. HFRX-2. Next base: position 21,676 of record NZ_JBEBMU010000010.1, on the reverse strand, counting down.
CGAACTGTTCCAGGGCCGCGCTTACAAAAGCTATCGTGGCATGGGCTCGGTTGGTGCCATGGGCCAGACTCAGGGTTCTTCCGATCGCTACTTCCAGACCGTGGAAAGCGGTGTCGAGAAGCTGGTGCCGGAAGGCATTGAAGGCCGCATCAACGTTAAAGGTCCGCTGCATGCGGTGGTGCATCAGCTGATGGGCGGACTGCGCGCCTCCATGGGTTACACTGGCTGCCGCACTATCGAAGAGATGCGCACCAAGCCCGAGTTTGTACAGATCACCGGCGCGGGAATTAAAGAAAGCCACGTGCACGATGTGCAGATCACTAAGGAAGCGCCCAACTACCGTCTGGCTTAAGATGGCGTGAGCGATTTCCGACACCGGCTTAGGCCGGTGTCTTTGTTTTATCGGCGCCAAGAGGGTGCCAAACGCATGATCAGCCGCAGCGGATAAGCCGCTCGGTATAACCGTTTTCTTCGTCTGACTGCTGGAACGCCGCCATGACTCAAGTTGATATTCACGCCCAGAAAATTCTGATTCTCGACTTTGGTTCGCAGTACACCCAATTGATTGCCCGCCGCGTGCGCGAAATTGGTGTCTACTGTGAAATCCACACCTACGAGATGACCGCCGAAGACATCGATGCCTTTAACCCGCACGGCATTATTCTGTCCGGTGGACCGGAATCGGTGCATGCCGATCAATCACCGCGCGCACCGCAGCGCGTTTTTGATTTCGGCGTGCCTGTGTTGGGTATCTGCTACGGCATGCAGACCATGGCCGAACAGCTGGGCGGCTCGGTGATCGGTTCTAAAGAACAGGAATTCGGTTACGCTGAAGTGCAGGTCGATAACGCTGGCAAACTGCTCGACGGTTTCAGCGATCGTGACTCAGGTGGCAACAACGCTGGCAAAGCCATGCTCGATGTGTGGATGAGCCACGGTGACAAAGTCAGCGCCATGCCCGAAGGCTTCCAGTTGATGGCTTCGACGCCGTCATGCCCAATTGCCGGTATGGCTGACGACAGCCGTCGTTTCTACGGTATTCAGTTCCACCCGGAAGTGACTCACACCTTAAAAGGTCTGGAAATTCTTGAGCGTTTTACCCGCACCATCTGTGGTTGTGATGCGCTCTGGACCGCCGCCAATATTATCGAAGATATGACCGCACGGGTGCGCGAACAGGTCGGCAACCGCAAGGTGTTGCTGGGCTTGTCTGGTGGTGTTGATTCGTCCGTTGTTGCGGCGCTGTTGCATCAGGCCATTGGCGATCAGCTGATCTGTGTATTCGTCGACAACGGCCTACTGCGCAAAGGCGAGGGCGACCAGGTGATGGCGACCTTCGCCGAACATATGGGCGTAAAAGTTATTCGTGTCAATGCCGAAGAGCGCTTCTTGAATGCACTCAAAGGCGAAGCCGATCCAGAGAAGAAACGCAAAATCATCGGTCATCAATTTATTGAAGTCTTCGATGAAGAAGCGACTAAATTGCAAGACGTCGACTTCCTGGCTCAGGGCACGATTTACCCTGATGTTATCGAGTCCGCCGCGTCCAAAACCGGCAAAGCGCACGTTATCAAATCGCACCATAACGTCGGTGGTCTGCCGGACGACATGAAGCTGGAATTAGTCGAGCCGCTGCGTGAATTGTTCAAAGACGAAGTGCGTAAAATCGGCCTCGAACTCGGCCTGCATTACGACATGGTCTACCGTCATCCGTTCCCGGGTCCGGGGCTGGGTGTGCGCATCCTCGGCGAAGTAAAAAAAGAATACGCCGACCTGCTGCGTGAAGCCGATGCCATCTTTATCGAAGAGCTGCACAAGGCTGACTGGTACCACAAAGTCTCTCAGGCGTTTGCGGTATTCCTGCCAGTACGCTCGGTCGGTGTAGTCGGCGACGGCCGACGTTACGAATGGGTGATTGCCGTGCGAGCGGTGGAAACCATCGACTTTATGACCGCCCGCTGGGCGCATCTGCCTTATGAATTATTGGGCCGTGTTTCCAGTCGTATCATTAATGAGATCAGCGGCGTATCCCGCGTCACCTATGATATTTCTGGTAAGCCGCCGGCGACGATTGAGTGGGAATAACTAAAAAGGGCGGCTGAGTAGCCGCCCTTTTTGATTAACGCAGAGTGTTTTTTATCAGTAAAAACGCTCAAAAAAACAGGCGTTCAATCTTCAGTTTGCTGCCGAATAAAGTCGACGAAGGCACGCAGTGGGGTCGGCACCAGTCGCCGACCTGAGTAATATAGAAAGGGTCCGCTGAACGACAGCCACCAGGGTTCCAGAATGGGCACCAACTCGCCGGAATCGAGATGAGGTTGCAGCCATTCTTCGAACAGGGTGATCACCCCGGTGCCGGCAATGGCCGCTTGTACTCCGACATCCACAGCACCACCAATGCTGACGACTAAAGGGCCTGTGGGTTTGACATAAACTGCATGACCATCGCGCTCGAATTCCCAACTGTCGGCAATGCCGGAATGAAATTTTCCTAAAATACAGGGGAAATTCAGCAGGTCGGCAGGCTCCTTTGGTTCGCCCAGTCGCGCCAGCAACGAAGGCGCTGCGGCGGTGGCATAACGTTGCACTCTGGGGCCGATGGGAACGGCAATCATATCTTGTTCGAGGTGTTCGTCGTAACGAATGCCGGCATCGAATCCAGCGTCGAAAATATTCATGACATTGCTGTCGGCTTCAACCTCCAGTTCGATATCCGGGTAAGTTGCTAAAAACTCGGGCACCACTTTGGTCAGAATCAGCTTGGTGGCACTGACCGGAACGTTCAGTCGCAGTTTGCCGGCAGGTGTGTCGCGGTAAAGGTTGATGTCGTCCAACGCCGAGTCCAGTTCGGACATCACAGGTTCCATTCGGGTCAGCAAGGCAGCACCGGCGGCGGTGGGCACAACCGAGCGAGTGGTGCGGTGAAGCAGCCGGACACCGAGGCGGCTCTCCAAGCGCCGAACGGCATCGCTGAGTCGGGATGCACTGATGTTGCTGGTCCGTGCGGCTTCGCGAAAACCGCGTGCATTGGCTACGGCAACAAAGGCTTTGAGATCGTTGAGGTCTGCATTCATTGTGCTGAATACCGTACAGGCTGTTCTGATTTGATCTAATTGTCGCACAAAAGGGTACGCAGTAGGCTAGCCATCGTCCACTACACAGGAGTTAAACGATGAGTGACGTACAGCAAGCCGGACGATTTATGTTGGGTGATAAGTCGGTCTATCGCATGGGCTATGGCGCTATGCAGTTGGCTGGCCCCGGTGTGTTCGGGCCACCCGAGGATCGCCAACAAGCCTTGGCGGTGTTGAAGGCGGCCGTTACGGCCGGGGTAAACCACATTGATACCTCGAATTTTTACGGTCCGCACATCACCAATCAACTGATTCGTGAAGCCTTGCACCCCTATGCGGAGTCGTTGACCTTGGTCACCAAAATAGGCGCTAAACGAGATGACAAGGGCAACTGGTTGCCTGCGTTTTCCGAACAGGAATTGATTCAGGCAGTGCACGACAACCTAACTAATCTGGGCGTGGAGCAACTGGACGTGGTGAATCTGCGCGTCATGTTATCCGCGGAAGGGCCGGCTGAAGGCTCCATTGCCGAAGCGTTTTCGGTACTGGCGAAGTTGCAACAGCAAGGGCTCATTGCGCATCTGGGGTTGAGTAATGTGACCGCCACTCAAGTGGCTGAAGCACAACATATTGCTCCGATTGTCTGCGTACAGAACCAATACAATCTGGTGCACCGGAACGATGATGCGCTGATTGATTGGTTAGCTGAGCAGGACATTGCCTTTGTGCCATTCTTCCCGCTGGGTGGTTTTTCACCATTGCAGTCTAACGCCTTGCAACAGGTCGCCGACGAGATGGCGGCAACGCCCATGCAAGTCGCCTTGGCCTGGTTGCTGCAGCGTTCGGACAACATTCTGTTGATTCCCGGTACGTCTTCAACGGCCCATCTGCACGATAATCTGGCAGCGGCCAAGCTAGAGTTGCCTAGCAGTGCCGTTGAAAAACTGAATGCGATCACCGCTCAATAACGTATTAAGTGAGGATTGCCTGGTGCCCTGTCAGCAAATTGATGGGGCTTTTATATAAGTCCAAGCCTCTAACCAGTCATCATCTTCCATCTAAGATACACGTAATCCTTGCATATAAAGATCGCTCAGTTGTTGTGCTGAAATGCTCGAGGCAGTTCTATTGGCTGGAAGTATTTTGCTCGAGGATTCCTGGCTAAATAATTGTTTGGCGACCTGCCTGCCTATTTGTTGTGCGCTGGTGGTTTTATGGATTCGGGTCTCGTAAAGCTGTTTCAAAATTATATCCAGTTGTTTGTCCGTACTGAGTAATTGAGACAAGTGCCAAGCATCTTCAAGGGCTTGACTGGCTCCTTGTCCGGATGTGGGCAAGGGGGCGTGCGCCGCATCGCCGATAATAAGAAGGTTCTCCTTGTGCCAATAGGGCAGTGGATCGAGATCATGGACAAAGATGCGTTTTAAACTGTCTGGCTGGTAGCTATTGAGTACCTGTTGAACTTTGTCTGGCCAATGCTGAAAACGTTGCTGCATTTCGTCAAACCAGTCATGTTGCGATCTGGATCTATCAAGTTCACAGGGCCAGGCCGCTGCCCAGTAGCAATATTGTTTGGCAACGGGAACGATGCCAAAACGTTCTGTGTTGTGGCGATAGTCATGAATTGTTTTTCGCAGTGGCGCGAGGTCTATCTTGCTAATGCCGATGATGTTAATAAAGCCTTGATATTGAGCGGGTACAGGCTCTTTGTATAGACACTCGCGAGCAGCAGAACGCATACGTCCATCACAGCCAACTACCAGATCAAAATCTTGCTGCAGTTGAGTAATGTCCTGAGTATTTATGGTTTTATTGAAGTGAATTGTTGCGCCCAGCGTCTCTGTTTTTTCTGCCAGCAATCGGATTAAATCTTCGCGCAATATGCACACCGTTGGAAAGCCACAAATCGAATCCAGCGTTGCAATACTAAACTCAGCTTGTTGGTTATTTTGCCGGTCAAACTGACATGTGAAACTTGGCTGGCCCCCGGCTTGGATCAGTTGATCCATTAAACCCAATTGTTTGATCACAAAGCTGGCATTCGGCCATAAGGTAACGCCAGCACCGATCGAGGAATAGTTGCTGCTTCTCTCGAATAAGGTGACCTTGATGCCTGCTTTTCTGGCAAAAATTGCCAACGCCAAGCCCGCCACACCAGCACCGATAATGGCCAACTGTTTAACTGTGCTCATCTGAATATTCCTAACGGCTCACAGGAAAACTGATGATTACAAAACCATTAAATAGGATATATATGCTATTTTTGGTTTGTTAATCCCATTTGGTGAGACAGTTGTGCTGGATAACATCGAATTGCAATGGCTGCTGAGCTTTCAGAAAGTCTATGAGCAACTGAGCTTTAAGCAAGCCGCTGAGCTGCGGCAGATCCCAAAATCGAATGTGAGTCGACATGTCGCTTTGCTGGAGCAAGCGCTTAATGTTCGATTATTAGAGCGTACGACGCGAAAAATGGTGGCGACGGAAGCTGGTAATCTGCTTTACCACAACCTTTCGCCACTGCTGGTTGCCATGGAGGATGTGCTGCAAGAGGTCCATCAAGATGGCCATGCCATTTCAGGGCACTTGAAAGTTATTACACCGGACTTGCCGTTTTTGGCTGAGGCCATGGCCGAGTTCTGCCATAAGCATCCAAGGATTCAACTCAGTTGCGACACCCGGCTGGATCCCGAAGAGGGGTTACTAGAGGGCTTTGATCTGGTGATTCGCTTTGGCCGTGGACCCGTGGAAGATTCAGGGTGGGTCGCTAGAGAACTGATTCGCTGGCCTAGCTGTGTGGTGGTGTCTCCTGGTCTTTTAAATCGATACTCACTGCCTGCTTCAACGACTGAACTCAGCAAACTCCCCTGCATTACCAGCTTATCCGTGTTGCAGGGTATGCCGTGGAAATTCAAAGGAGCAGGCGCTGTTGATGTGACATCTTCTTACAAAGTGAACAGCGGACAAATGGCGAAGGCTGCGGCACTCAAAGGTTTAGGTTTTGCAATCCTTCCTTGGGAAGCCTGCCGAAACGAATTTGAAGAAGGGGCTTTAATTAAAGTAGACGAGTTAGCAGATGAGCCGGAAGATTTGGTTTTGTACGCTTTTTATTCGGGTCGTAAGTACCCACTGGCAAAAGTGAAGGCGTTTGTGGAGCATCTTCAGACTGCCATTCAGCATCATTACCCTTAGGCCCATTTAATAAAATGGTCTTATTAGCGCCTTACATATGGCTTTATCAATAAGTATTTAGGGGCCTTGATGGATCTTAATACAGCTTGGTCTCAACCATAAATATTGCTAAAGCCATCAATACCAGCATGGCTAATAATACTGGCTTAACATGACTTTGAATGGACTCAAGGTCGTCCTTATTCAGCATTCTTCGTGCTTGCCCGCTTAACATGCCGTGCATGCCAGACAACACAAACACAGCAGCCAGCTTCACCCAAACCCAGGTGGCGCCGAACCAGCCGCCCCAGTAAACCAGGATCAAGCCCAGTACCCATACCAGCGCCATGGCCGGTGTAGTGACTTTTTTGTCCCAGGCACTGAGTAACTCTAAATGAGCCTTAGCGGGTCGTAGTAAACCCAGTGCCAAGGCCACCATGCCGGATATCCAGACAATGACGACGAGAATGTGCAGGCTTTTGGTGAGCAGGTAGAGCATGGTTTAGGCCTCCTGTCGTTTGCGCATCCAATAGTCGTTGATAAAACCACCGAAGGGAATAAAAGCGCCAACGATTAATGCCAAACTATAGACGATGCTGATAGTGCGCATAAATAAAGCGCGCATCAGCACGAAGATAAATAGCAAGAAGCAGATACCATGAATAGAACCGACAATGCTGACGGCGATGGGGAGTCCCACCATGTATTTTAATGGCATGGCAACACAGAACAACAGCACAAGTGTGGCGGCTTCGGCCAGATTAGCCCAGCGTAGAGGGGTGTCTGTCATAACAACTTCAGAGTGAGAAATATGCGCATTAGAATGCCAAACTTTCAAGCCGATAGCCCGTACCAAAAGTCAGTTTCATTGCCGATATATTGGATATCCATCCATGCTTTCGAATTGAGAGAACAGTAGCGGAGTTCTCTGGATAATTGCCGACCCGCAAAAAGTGTATGCTAAACGACCGGTTCGCTTACCACGGGTTCAGCTAAATGACGACTGAGGTTTATATCCTGATTGCAGGATCCACGGTGATGCTTATTACCTGGTTAATGGCCATGAAATTCATTCCTAAGCTCACCGGAATGACCAAAGATCTACCTGATGGTATTGGCGTCCCCAAGGATGAGAGCGGCTGGGGTACTGCTTATGTAAATGGTCCAAAATTCAGCGGTTGCGTGAAGTTAGTGGTCTTTGACAATGGGTTTGTTGTTAGAGCAATGCCTATTTTTGGAGGTATGAAGCTTTGGCTGCCAGCGGATAGCATTAAAATACTAAGCCAGAAAATGGATGGCAGATCGATTCTGCCTCGTTACATCGAGTTCAGCAGTCATGGCAACTATATTAAGTTATATGATGGACTGGCCGATTGTTTTCATAAGCACTATGAGTTCCAACAGTGAGTGGCTAGGTTACCCAAGTATTGCTTCAAGCTTTATGTCAAACTGAAGTGAATGAGTTGAATAGAAGCCTGGAACTTCGAATGAAAGATAAACTAAGACAGCTGTGCAATCCCATCCTGAAAATTTTCGAAACGGATGAGCCGGCGGTGAATTACAACCCGTCTCATCGCACCATTCTTCTTGGCGTCAGCATCTTGTTTTTTGTACTGACTATAGTGGCGGCCTGGTTTGCCTATTATGTCGGTAGTCTGGGTGCGCTAATTCCCATCATCGTCTTTCTTGGTGTGTCACTGACATTGTTGATTGTTGCAACTCTGGGGTCGGACAATGCCGTGGCTAAAATCTGGGGCAATCGATAAGGGCGGCATAAACGCCGCCCGTGAAAGGCTGGTGATAGCGCTTTAATCGGCCAGCTTGTCCTGTGTCTTGGTCTTGAAATCACTGGCATTATGGCGCTCGTGCAACTGTTCTGACGGTTCACCGATCACTCGATTCACCATCCGTCCACGCTGTACTGCTGGACGTTTGAGAATTTCATCGGCCCAGCGTTGAACATGTTTGTATTCGTGAACGGATAAAAATTCGGAGCTGCCGTAGGAGTCGAATTTCACCAAGCTGCCGTACCAGGGAAAGATGGCGATGTCGGCAATGCTGTAGTCGTCGCCGGCGATGTAATCGCGCTCGGCCAGTTGCCGGTCGAGCACATCTAATTGACGTTTGGTTTCCATGGCGAAGCGGTCGATCGCGTATTGAATTTTCACTGGCGCGTAATGATAAAAATGGCCAAAGCCGCCACCCAAATAGGGGGCGCTGCCCATCTGCCAGAACAGCCAGTTCAGGCATTCAGCGCGTGCAGCACCGGGTTCTGTCGGCACGAACTCGCCGAATTTCTCGGCCAGATAGAGCAGGATTGAGCCAGATTCGAATACTCGAATGGGGTTGTCACCAGAGTGATCCATCAGTGCCGGAATTTTGGAGTTCGGATTGACCTCAACAAAGCCGCTGCTGAACTGGTCACCTTCATTAATTTTGATCAGCCAGGCGTCGTACTCCGCATCACTGTGGCCGAGGGCCAGCAATTCTTCCAGCAGGATGGTGACTTTCTGGCCGTTGGGCGTGGCCAGCGAATAGAGTTGTAAAGGGTGTTTGCCAATCGGTAACTGTTTATCGTGCGTCGGGCCGGCGATGGGTCGGTTGATGCTGGCGAACTCACCGCCGTTGGCGTTGTCCCAGGTCCACACTTTGGGTGGGGTGTAATCAGTCACAACAAGGTCCTCAAGGTGGGTGGCGTCTGGATAGATCCATCAGCTTGATAGAAGTTCCTCATCCTGACCCAGTGCCAGCGGCTGGGCAACCGATGCAACAGTGATACGCTGCGTTTCCGCTAAGCTAACCTTGTTGCGAAGCCGCCGGCTGAACTGGTCTGAGGGCTGCTGTATGATAGCGGCCTTTTTCACGGGAGGGCAGGTCGATGGACGACACCCACTTTATGCGCCTGGCGCTGGCGCAAGCGCAGCAAGCCTTTGCCGCCGGTGAAGTGCCGGTGGGCGCGGTGGTGGTCCATGATGGCCAGGTGGTCGCCGAGGGTTTCAATGAACCCATCGGCCGGCTCGACCCCAGTGCGCACGCCGAAATGGTCGCCATCCGCAAGGCCGCTCAAGCTGTGGGCAATTATCGGCTCAGTGGCGCTACGCTCTATGTGACGGTCGAACCCTGCACCATGTGCGCTGGTTTGTTGGTGCACAGTCGTATTGAACGTTTGGTCTATGGTACCACTGAACCCAAAAGCGGTGCCGTGCGTTCCAACCTGCAGCTGTTTGATTCCGGACCCTATAACCACCGCCTGGAGGTTGTCGGCGGTGTGCTGGAAGACGAATGCGCTGAATTAATGTCGCGTTTTTTTGCCGAACGTCGTGCGCGACAAAAAGCGCTGAAAAAGAGTGCTGGCTGATGGTTGAGCACCTCGATGTTAAGTACTGAGAAGCCCAATGCCTGAATTAACCTTTCAACAGAAAGCCTGGCGCTTGTCGCCAATGTACGCCTGCTATTTCACCCTCTTTGGCGTGGTGTTTCCTTATCTGGCGCGATTTCTGGATGCCCGAGGACTGACCGCCCCGCAGATTGGTGTTATTTCGGCGTTGGTTTTTGGCGTCAATGTATTCGCCCCGTTTCTGTTCAGCCTAATTACCGATCGCACCGGGCGGCGATTGCCGATGATCCGCTTCGGCTTTGTCATGATGGGGCTGTTTTATTTGCTGACCTTGTTTGGCACCGGTTTTTATTGGTACCTCGGCGTATTCGGTTTGTTCGGCATTTTTTTATCGGCGGTATTACCGCAGATGGAAGGCTTGGCCATGACCGTGCTCGGGCCTGATAAAGCCCGCTATGGCCAGGTCCGGTTATGGGGTTCGGTTGGTTACGTCATCATTGTCTGGTTGCTGGGTATTGCGCTGGATTATCTGCCGGTCACCATCTTGCCGGTGATTGGCGTGGTGCTCTGTGGCCTGATGTGGCTGACCACGCTGTTGATTCCAGCCGAGACCCGCCTGAATTCCGCTCAGCGCAACGCCATTCGCGCCGGCGAGACTCAGTACATCGACTGGCGTCAGGTCAGTGTTTTGCTGGCGGTGGTGTTTTTTTGGCAGATCGGCATCGCTCCCTACAACACCTTCTTCGACCTGTTTTTAAAAGCGCGTGATTTCAGTGCCAGCACCATCGGCTTTTTGATCAGCTTTGGTACCGCGACAGAGATTGCCATTTTCTTGGTGATCGGCTCCTGGTTTCAACGTTTTACCGAACGTTTCTTATTGCTGACGGCGCTGATCGCCACGGTATTGCGCTGGTCATTGTTGGCAATGGTCGATAACAGTTTTGCGCTGGTTTTCTTCACCCAGATGTTACATGCGCTGACGTTTGGTGTGATTCACTCGGTCGCCATTCATCGTGTCGGCCGGTTGTTTCCGCCCAGCCGCCAGGGCTTGGGGCAGGGGCTCTATGTGGCAACCGGCATGGGTGTTGGACTGATTGTTGGCAACCTGCTGTCTGGTTGGTTGTGGACCGGAGCCGGTGCCGTCTATTGGACGGGTGCAGCCAGTACCGCCATTGCCACCCTGATTGCGTTTTTTGCCTTTGGTGCCATTCGAGGTCAGGACAGCGCGACCGAATCTGCGCGCCAGGATGCCTAACACAGTTCGCCGCGATATAGTGGACTCATTGTTCAACTCACGGTCGTGACGAGGGTGATATGGCCGACATCCATTACTGGTTGATCATTTCCGCTGCTCTGATTGCCTGCGCCAGCCCAGGTCCAGCGACACTGGCAATTTCCAGTACCGCTCTCAGTGGTGGCCGGCCACGCGCTTTGGCCGTGGCCGCTGGCATCTGGAGCGGCTCCCTGGTCTGGTCGGTATCCGCCGCCTTCGGCTTGAGCGCCATCATGCTGGCCAATGCCTGGCTGTTCGAAATATTTCGTTATCTGGGCGCAGGCTATCTGCTGTATCTGTCTTACCGCTCGTTTCGTTCGATGTTGCAAGCATCCATGCCGGTGACGCCTGTTGCTTCCCAGGGAGCACTGCTGGCGGCCTATCGGCGCGGTTTGCTGATCCACCTGACCAATCCCAAAGCGGTGTTGTTTTTCGGCGCGCTCTATTCATTGATGCTCAGCCCGAACACAGCGGTAATTTCGTTACTCAGTGTGATTGCTGTCATCAGCTGCACCAATGCTGTGGTATTTTTTGGTTACGCTGTTTTATTTTCCAACGCCAAAATACGCCGTGGTTACGATCAATCGCGTCGTTTTTTCGATGCGGTTTTTGCTGGCTTTTTTGCCTTCGCTGGCCTCAAGCTTTGGGTGAGTCGGATTAATGATTGAGATCATCTCCGTTGGTGCCAGCTACGCAACGGAGCTGGCGTTGTTGAACCAGATGTTGATCGCGGAAGAAGGCAGCACGACGCTGTTAAATCTGGTGCAGCTGGCTCACCGGATGCAGCAATGGCTGGCGGGTGACTATCAATGTTTAGCCGCCTTCGAAGGCGAGCGAATGATTGGTTATTGCTTGTTTGCTCTGCAGCCCGATCGAAATTATGTCCGTCAACTCTACGTAGTGTCAGACCAGCGTCGACATGGTCATGGCCGACGGCTTTTGGAGCGCGTGGAGGCTATGGCTACACCCGGCAAACCAATGCATTTGGAAGTTCTGGCAAACAACGATCGAGTATTGGGTTTCTACCAAAAATTGGGGTATTCACCCTTTGTGTATGAATTAAGAAAACAACGCTAGCAGAGCGATACTTAATATTAAGGAGGGCTCTTGATTCGCGAAGCAACCGCAAACGATTTTGACGCCATCTGGCCCATTTTTGAAACCATTGTTGGTGCCGGCGAAACCTATGGTTATGCCACCGATACCCCTCGCGATCAGGCCTATCAGCTATGGATGGCGTTGCCGCGCAAAACCTTTGTCTATGAAGACGACAAGGGTGACATCCTGGCGACCTACTATTTGAAGACCAATCAGGCCGGGCCGGGCAGTCACGTCTGTAACTGCGGCTATATGGTGTCGCCCGCCGCTCGCGGCCGGGGCCTGGCGACTGAGTTATGCCAGCACTCGCAACAGATCGCCCGAGATTTGGGTTATCTGGCGATGCAGTTCAATTTTGTCGCTGCCAGTAATGACGGTGCCGTACGGTTATGGAACAAACTGGGTTTCGAAACCGTCGGTCGTTTACCGCGCGCTTTCAATCATCCCACGCTGGGGTTGGTCGATGCGTTGGTGATGTATAAATGGTTGGCTGATCCAGCGGACTAGGCAGGTGCATGATCAAAGCGGTTTTTTTCGATCTGGATAATACGCTGGTTGATAGAAACAGCAGTATTGACCGATTTGCTGAGAGGTTCGTTGTTAACTTCATCGATCAACTTAAGGCGACCGATGCCGCCAAAATAGCATCCTTAATCAAAGAACATGACGGCGGTGGTTATTTATCCCCGGATTCTGGATTTAACAGTTTGGCAGACGCTATTTCGACAGCTCTCTTCGAAAAGTTGTTGTGGCGTTTACCGCCTTCGGTAGGTGATATAGAAACCTATTGGCGTTATGAATTTCCGTTGTGCTCGGTAGAAATGCCGGGTGCTTTTTCGTTGCTGACTCAGCTTTATAGCCATGGATATTATTTAGCCGTTATTTCTAACGGTTCCGATAAAAGCCGACATCGCACTCTTGAGTCAACTCGGTTGAATACCTTGATAGAGCGGGTGACCAGCTCGCAAGCAGCTGGGGTCAGTAAACCATCGGTAGCCATATTTCATAAAGCTATAGCGCACGCTGGGTATTTACCGGAACAGTGTTGCTATATTGGTGATCATCCCATTAACGATATAAAAGGGGCGAACAATGCCGGGATGCAGTCCATCTGGCTCAGAGGCTTTCATGGTGGACAAAAGTTACCGGAAGACACGCTAACCGTTGATCGGCTCGATGAAGTGTTAGGTATTATCGACAGGCTCGAAGGGAATAATTAAATGGCTGATTCAAGCCGGACTCACCGGGTGCCCAGGTCTGATCCCTGGCAACCGTATCTGCAGAAGTCGCTGAATAAACCATCGAACCCGGTTGTCACGGTGGCGGCTAAACTGAACCAATCAAGGCTTAATCGCGCCGTTGATGTTGGTTGTGGTGCGGGTAATGACTCAGCTGCGTTGCTCGATCTGGGCTACCAGGTGGCTGCTTACGATGGCAGTGCTGAAGCCGTACGCATCTGTAACGAACGCTTTGCCAGCGAGTCTGGCTTCTGTATTGAACAAGACCGGTTTGAGACCTACGACTATCCTGAAGCAGGATTGGTGATCGCATTCTCCAGTTTGTTTTTCTGTGAACCGGAGTGTTTTGATTTGGCTTGGGGCAATCTCAGCTCTGCCATAAAACCCGGTGGCGTCTTTGTTGGCCATTTTCTGGGGCCAGAAGATGACTGGGCACAGGGTTATCGGTTGCCAACCTGCCCATTAAGCAAAGCTCGGGTGCTGTCTTTGTTCGGCGCATTCCGGATTCACACCTATAAAGAACAGAACGAGATTGGCACTACTCGGCTGGGCTTTGATAAACACTGGCATACTCATCAGGTTCTGGCGATAAAGCGCTGAACCGGGCTGCGCTCAATGGTGGAGCTTATTGCGACTGTGCTATGGTCAAGGCCCTGTTGAATGCATGGAGAGTCGAGCGATGCTCGCACGCACTGCCTTTTCGTTGTTGCTGTTGTCATTGCTGGCTGGTTGCGCCGGTCAGGCCACCTATGAGGTACCGCAGTCGGAGACCTTTGCTGATTGGGTGGAAGCCAAAGCTGTTTATGAACGCAGTCTGGCTCAGGTTATGGGTTCGGTGCCGGTACCGGATGCTGCCGAGCAGGAAGATGCTTCTTTAATTCAGGCCATCGATCAGAACCTTTACCCGCATTTGTTTTGGGGCTATATCCAGGCCGATGGTCAGATTATTGCCGCCACCGATGGCCATACCGAAGGTCTGTGGATTCTGTTTTTGGAAGAAAACCATCCCAGCCTGGCTCAGGCGGGACCAACCTTGCAGACTGGACAGCAGGCTAATCTGACTGCGGTAACAGTGCGGCCGAATCGTATTTCTCCGGCTTTTGCCGGCGTCTTTATGACTCACGAATTAATGCATGGCTTTAATGAATTATTTGCTGATGGCGCGCTGCCGGAGGCGAGTGAATTCAATGCTTATTCAGTCGAGAAAGCCGCCTACAATTACCGTTATAACGGGCGCCTGGATAAGGTTCTGGATGATCTTCTCGATGAAAGTGACATCGATAGCTACGACGATTTATTGGCCTTTACTCAGGCTGAAGATGATCGCCTGGATCAGTTCCTATTAAACATTGACAGCGACTTGCAGCACGGCCCAGCGCACAGCCCGGAAGAGCACGAAATGCGTCTGGGTTTTTATTTAATGGCGACATCAATTCGGGTTGGTGAACGCAGCGGCAGTAGCTTTTTCGATAATACCGCTCGCTTAAATCGGTTGCTGGAACGATTCGGTCGTTATTGATCGTCGAGCTTCCATAAAACCAAGACTGTTTACAAGCGGCGGAATTGTATTGCTTTAGGATTGTATTGCTTATAGGAGAGTGTCGTGGTGAATATCAGAAGTGAATATGATGTCCGTAACGAGGAAGATCTCAGAGACGTTATTGCGCCACCCAGCTCGGCCGTACCCGATAAAGTCGAGGCTTTATTAACTGAGCAGTTCAGTCAGTTTATTGCCCGCTCACCTTTCGCTCTGGTTGCGACCTGCGATGCTCAGATGCAAGTGGATGTATCACCAAAAGGGGATGCTCCGGGTTTTGTTCGTGTATTGGATGACCATACTCTGGTTATACCGGAACGTAAGGGAAACCGGCTGGCATTTGGGTTCCATAATATTCTTCAGACCGGTTCGATCAGTCTGATTTTTATGATTCCCGGTACCCGTGAAACGTTAAGAGTTAATGGTCGGGCTCATTTAAATCGAGATCCTGACTTGTTAGCAGAGCTGGCTGCGGATGGCAAAGCTGCACTGTTGGCAACAGTGGTTAAGGTTGAGGAAGCTTTCTTTCATTGTGGTAAAGCTTTAGTTCGCTCTGGTCTGTGGCAGGTTTCAACTTATAGCGCTGAGGCCGAGACCTTGGTACGTCAGTATTTTTCAAATCTTCGATCTATGAAAGTCGAAGCTGTCAGTGATTATTTGGAAACCAATTACACAGAGGAGCTTTAGACCGGGTTTCATTTCTTTGAAAATGAATACTGGATCACAAAATATAGACACTGCTGATGAGAGTTTAATTTCTTCGCAATCGTAATCGCTGACTGGTTCACAAATTTGCAATTTAGTTGCTTTTTTCTTCCCTGATTCAAACGCTTATTCAATCGCTTGATCGTTAATCTCCAGCCTTGTGGCACAGGGTTTTGACTCCCTTGTGTTCAAACACATGGATGTTTATGGCAAGGAAGGAGAGAACGATGGCAATGATTGCCTCTTTGCAAGTCATTAATAAGGCGATTGACGGCGGCGAGTTCGAACGGGCCAGTAAGCTATTAGTACCGCTGATTAACAGTTATCCAGATGATCCTGAAATACGACTCCACTATGCGTTGGTGTTGTCGCAATTAAATGAGCTGGAAAAGGCATTAATGCAACTTAAAATCCTGTCTAAGGATTACTCTCAGGTACCGGCAGTGAGTATTAATTATGGCGACATACTTAATCGCTTGGGTCGAAATGAGGAAGCTATTGAAGTGCTAAGTCGTTTTGTACGCAAACGGCCGCGCTTTTTTCTCGCTCGATTTAATCTCGCGCAAGCGCTGAACGATGCCGGCCATCTTGATGAAGCGATTGCCGAGTACCGGATGGCCCTTGCGCATGCTCCGGATCAGGGAGATGCCTGGTTCAGTTTGGGGAAGCTGCTTCTGAATGATGGTCGGGCAGCCGAAGCTATTGATTGTTTCACTCAGGCACTGGAGCGACTTCCCGAAATGTGTCAACCCAAGGTCGCCCAGCAACTGAGACGTGCCTGGCAATTGCAGGGGTATGCAGTCAAGGAGCCAGCGATTCTTCGTAGGGAGCGAGATGAGTTGTCAGCCCTGTATGACAGTCTCGCTCACCACAGTGGACACTAGGACGTTGCTGAATCAAGCCGCTCAGATGAGCGGCTTTTTCGTTTTGAAGATCATTTAAATTTCAGGACTGCATTGCGCTATAAATGCTTAGCCAAAAACTCCAAACTGCGCCCGTGTGCCAGCGCTGAAGCTTTCTGGTTGTACAGCGAACGCCCCCAACAGTTAAAGCCGTGACCGGCATCGGGATAGTCAAAAAATTCGGCGATGTTTTTACCACTAAAAGCGGCTTTTATGGCAGCGACTGCATCAGCTGGAATACTGCCATCCTGACCACCATGGTGGAACTGAATGGGTACGTTAATCTGCTTGGCTTCATCCAGATAGTCGACGGTTTTGCCCCCGTAATAACAAACGGCAGCATCGGGTTTGCCAGTCGCAGCGGCGCGGAAGGCCAGTTGGCCACCCAGGCAAAAACCCAGCACGGCTGTTTTGCCAGTCACTTCATTACGCGCTTTTAAACAATCGACGGCATCGGCGACATCGAGTGTGGCCTGGTCGCGGTCAACACTTTTCGCCAGACCAAATGCTTTTTCATTGCCTGCCTCGTTGTACTCTAAATCGATGCGCGGTTCGATGCGCCAAAATACATCCGGTGCCAGGACGGTATAGCCCGATAAAGCAAATTGATCGGCTACGGTTCGAATATGATGATTCACGCCCCAGATTTCCTGCAGCAAGACAATGCCGGGGCCGCTGCCGGTCGGTGGCAGTGATAGATAACCTTGAAATTGTTGGCCGTCGCGGCTGGGAATATCGATCCAGGATGCATTCATGATAAAGCCTCCATCAGGATGTCAGTGTTATTGGTTTAACGCGGGGTTGAATGATTTTCAGCGGTTGAATTGACGCGAGGTTTGTTCAGCAGCAGTCGGTAGAAATCGACATAGACCTGCGCCGAATCGAGCCACTCGAAACGTTGTGCCATGGCATTGCGTTGCATTTGTTGCCAGACCTCCGGCTGCTGGGAAAAGACACTGATCAGTTGTTCAAGTGCCTGTTGCAGGGTGACCGAGTTCGGTTCCAAAAAACTAAAGCCAGTAGCGTTATTGTGGTTGGTCGCTGTGTCGTTCAAGGCGGTGACCGTATTTTTCAGACCGCCAACTTCGCGCACCAGAGGCAGGGTGCCATAGCGCTGGCTGTAGATCTGGTTCAGCCCACAGGGTTCGAATAAAGAGGGCATCAAAAACGCATCACCGCCGGCTTCCAGACGATGCGACAGGGCCATGTCGTAACCTTCAACGAAGCGAACTTTCAGTGGAAAACGTTGCTCAAGGCTGTGCAAACGCGCTGCCAGTTCGGCGTCGCCGGAGCCGAGCAGAATAACCTGAATATCGGCCTCTTTTAATATCTCTTCCAGGGCCGGTATTAACAGATGAAAGCCTTTTTGATCGGTGAGTCGGCTGATGGACACCAGCAGCGGCACCGGGCGTTCGGCCAAGCCGAATTCCTGTTGCAGGGCGGCTTTGCAAAGCGCTTTACCAGGTTCATCGATGTTGTGGAAATGAGCGGCAATATTGGGGTCGGTTTCGGGTGACCACTGGCCATAGTCGCAGCCATTAAGGATGCCGATCAGGTCTTGCTGGCGAGCGCGAAAAAACCGACCCAGACCGTGACCGCCGAGATCGGTCACCAGTTCTTCGGCGTAGCCGGGACTGACTGCATTGAGGCCATCGGCAAAATGGATACCGCCTTTGAGCAGATTGATGCGGCCGTAATCTTCGAAGATATCTTCACGGAAATAGCGAGCTTCGATGCCCAGAGGTTGCAGCCAACTGGCATCGGCATGGCCCTGATAAGCACCGTTATGTAAGGTTAGCAGGCTGCGTGTCTGAGCAAAGAAGGGTTCATCTTTGAAGTGCTCGGCCAGGTAGTAAGCACCGAGCGCGCTTTGCCAGTCGTTCAGGTGCACGATATCGGGTTGCCAGTCGTTGACCAGACACCATTGCAGCGCGCCCTTGCTGAGGATGGCGAAACGACGCGGGTTGTCGTCAAAGGCATGATAACCATCGTCGTAAACACCGGCTCGTTCAAAGCTTTCTGGATGCTCGATCAGCACCATCGGCAGGCCGTCGTTGTCACCGGTGCGCGCCTGGATGGTGTGGCGTTCGGCTTGACTCAACGGCAAGTTGATTGGCTGGGCTGGCCAGTCGCGCCAGTGTTCGCGGATGCGCTCGTAGGCAGGCATGACCACTTTGACATCGTGGCCCATGGCTTTTAAGCAGGCGGGCAGGGCGCGGGCGACGTCGGCGAGACCGCCGGTTTTGACCAGTCCTTCGACTTCAGAAGCAACAACCAGAATTCTCAGCGGTTCAGTCATCAAAGCCTACACGCGCGCCCTTGGGAATGACGACAACGCCACCGGGCGAGACGTGGAAGCGCTGGCGGTCCTGTTCCGGGTTTTCACCGATGACGGTGCCTGGTGCAACGGTGACGTTTTTATCGAGAATGGCGCGACGAATGCGACAGCCGCGGCCGATGTCATTACCGCCCATCAGCACACTGTCTTCGACGGTGGTGTAGCTGTGAATATGGCTGTTATGACCGAGGATCGATTGATGCACGCTGCCGCCGGAAATGATGCAGCCACCGGAAATCATCGAACTGATCGCCTGGCCGGTACGGTTGGCTTCGTCGTGCACGAACTTGGCCGGTGGCACCGCCGGATGATGCGAACGCAACGGCCAGTGACGGTTGTACAGATCAATCGGCGGCGTGACTGCCAGTAAATCCATATTGGCTTCGAACAGTGAGTCGATGGTGCCAACATCGCGCCAGTAACCGCTGGTGTGTTCGGCTTCGCCGCGGATGCTGTTGGTGGAAAAATCGTAGACATAAACCACCCCGGCTTCGAACAACTCGGGGATGATGTTGTGGCCGAAGTCGTGAATCGAATCGGTACGTTCGGCGTCGGCGCGCAGGCTGCCGACCAGGGTGTCGGCCTCGAACACATAGTTGCCCATGCTCGCCAATACCCAGCCCGGTCGACCGGGAATGGTTTTGGGGTTGGACTTGGGCTTTTCCTGGAAACCGATCATCTTATGGTTTTCGTCGATTTCAATAATGCCGAATTGATCGGCCTGCTCGACGGGCACTGGAATGGCCGCGACCGTCAGGCGGGCGTCATCGTGGCTGCGATGAAATTCGATCATCTGGCGCACATCCATTTTATAGATGTGATCGCCACCAAAGACGCAGACGATTTCCGGATCCAGCCCTTCCACCAGATCGATATTCTGGTAGATGGCATCGGCGGTGCCCTGGTACCAGTGTTTGCCCATCTGCATCTGGGCGGGAATGGGGTCGATAAAACGGTTGGTCAGGCCGGTGACGCGCCAGCGCCGGCTCATGTGTTTCATTAATGAATGGGATTTGAACTGCGTTAACACAAAGATCTGCAGCAGATCAGAGTTGACGAAGTTATTGAGCACAAAGTCGATGATGCGGTAATTGCCACCAAAGGGTACCGCCGGTTTGGCGCGGACCGAGGTGAGAGGTGCCAGGCGTGTGCCTTCACCGCCGGCTAAGATCATGGACAGTATGCCGGACATAGCCGTTCCTTCTGGTTAGTCGTTCAGGCGCAGCGCCAGGACAAATCAGGCGATGCGGTTTTGCGGCTCGCCAGCATTCGACAAGGAGCGTTCGAACAAGGCTGGGTTCGTCACTTTGCTGAAAAAGACCGGCGAATTCCAGGGCGCTTGTCGCTGTTGCTCAAAATAGACCAGCGCTGCCACAAAGGCCACGACCGCCAGCAGGAAGAAGATCAGACGCTTGTTCATGATGGTGTTTGGATTGCGCTGTTCAGGAGATGGATCGCATTGTGTACCGGTTGATTCCGAAATGGCAAGGGAACTGCTGGCGAGTTCTGGTAAACTGCTGACGGTTTTATCGTTTAGTCAGTTGAGGTCCGTTATGAAAACCCGTCTGGGTCTGATTCTGAGTCTGTTGTGCTGTGCTATCACCACCCCTGTTCTGGCTGCCGAGGTTGTATTAACCGTCCAACCGCAAGCCCGGTTGCAGCTATCGCCGTTGGTCGACCAAACACTGACTGAAACCACGACTGTGACAGTCCATCCCGAGGATGCGGGCAGCCCTGAAGGCGCCCTGAGTGAACCCTTGCCGGATTATTGTCTGCTGTCAGTTGAGGTGGATCTGGGGCAGTCCGGGGCGGTATTAACCCCCGGCAAGATGATCTGCATTACCGAGGATCATCGCATTCTCGAGGCTCAGCCGCAGGCCGAAATTGTCGACCTGGGAGAGTGTCAGAATGAGAATGGCAGCTGTGGTCGCTATCGCCTGAGTACGGAACAGGTCGGTGAGCTGCGGTTGTCGGCACCGATGGAATTCAGTCTGCAGCCGCGTAATATGAACAACTGATGGTTGATCTCGATGACCGGTTTGAGCTGTTGCTGAAACCGGTCTGCTTCGCCTGGGATCAATCGTAAACGTTCTTCTTCTTCCAGCTTTCCTGATCTTCCACCATGGATTCCATGCCTTCGGCCAGTTTCTCGGCCTGGGTTGAAGACAGCTGAGTGCGATATTCCTGCCACTCCTGCTTGGTACTATTGAGTTGATTGCGCAGTGCCATTTCTTCTTGCTTAAAAGCGCCGGCATGGCGAGAGGCGGTGATGGTGTCCATACCTTTTTGGAAAGCCCGGCAGGCTTCTTGATAATTTTTGCTGTTCACGCACTGCTCGCCGCGTGAACCAAAGAAGCGAACCGCCGTCTCTACCAGCTTTATTTCCACCTGAGCGAGCATCTTTTCTGCGGCTGCCTTATCCATGTGGCCGGTTTCGTAGTTGCGTTTGATAAACAGGAATAAGGCTTTAAGAGTGTGACGATGCAGGTTGATTTCTTCGGGTGATAAATTCGGGATCGTTGCCTTGGGGGGATGCAGTTTGGCTTGGGCACGCTCGGTGGTGAGCTGTTCGTAATCGCTGATCAGATATTTTTCCTGATCGGGCTTTAATTTCACCTGTGCCCGTAAGTTTTGCAGCAAGGCTTGATAAATAAAGTCGCGTAATTCGGCCGACAGGTAACCTTCGGGCAGACTGCGTAAGACGTTATTCAGTTTGCGGAACTGGGTGTTGAGGTTTTGCAGTTGCTCACGAACAGCGGCCTGATGACGATGGCGACCCTGGGTAATCATCATGGCCACCAGCATCACAACGACCATGATGACCGCCGCTATGGAGAGCAAAACCTTTATATCGATGCCCATGAACCGTTCCATCATCGTGAAAGGAACGGTTTGTTCCTTTCATGCACTATTCAGTGTAATGCAAAAATAGGGTGTCGCCGAGCCCGGCAAAACCGGCGCTTGACAGTTAAAAGAGGCGTCCTTAAAGTTCGCCGCCTGCTGATT
>NZ_JBEBMU010000009.1:0-118392 GCF_043196805.1 Saccharospirillum sp. HFRX-2 | reverse complement strand
GCGGAAGTACTCAATAGGGTACAACCCGCCCTGCGGGAATAGCTCAGTGGTAGAGCACAACCTTGCCAAGGTTGGGGTCGCGAGTTCGAATCTCGTTTCCCGCTCCAAATTATGAAAAGCAGCCTAATGGCTGCTTTTTTGTTTTCTGGGAACCGAAATTCCATCTCGTTTGCTGCGGCCATTGCATGGCCTTGCCCTCCGGGCTCGCTGCGCTCACGCTAAAGCCTTTGCAGACTTTAGTCCCGCTCCAAATTATGAAAAAGCAGCCTAGCGCTGCTTTTTTTGTGCATGGAATCTCGATCCATCTCGTTTGCTGCGGCCATTAGCTCGCTACGCTCACGCTAAAGCCTTTACAGGCTTTAGTCCCGCTCCAAAAGAAAAAAGCAGCCATTGGCTGCTTTTTTCTACTAGGGGCCTAGCTTCTTCTATTGCCACCCTACTCCCATCTCCGCCTGGCCTTATAAAAAGCGCTGACATCCATAAACCCCAGCTTGTAGGCCAGCTGTGAGGCGGGTAAGCCACGCAGTTGTTCAAAACAACGTCTGCGCGCATCGTCCAGCAACTGAGAATAGCGCACCCCTTCATTAGCCAGTTTGCGTACCAGGGTTGAGCGGCTCATGCACAATTCCCGGGCCATTCTTGCCTGGCTGCCGTAATGAGACAAATTCTTGTCCAATAACTGCTGTACACGACCACTTAACGTCTGTTGCTGGACTATCTGCGAACGCAGACTGGTTGCTCGCTGTGACAGTATTTTAAACAGATAGGGGTGCTCACCTCCCTGAACCGGGGTGGCAAACACAGAGCTGGGCACGATCAGGGCGTTACGGTCGGCGTTGTAGCGTATCGACGTGCGGAAACAGCGTTCCACGGCAGCATGATATTCAGCTTTGGGATAAGCAAATTCGACCGCAACTAAAGGCAACGGTTGCTGGCACAGGTGACACCCCCAGTGATACAGCGCCGACATACTGCGCTCTACCGCGCATCGCGGGTATTCAATCGACGAGGAAAAACGAAAACTGAGCACCGTGCGATCACCTTCCACTTCCACCTTCCAGTGATCGGCAGGATTCACCAATAGAATGTTTTCAAGATAGGTTTCCAACACCTCGCCCAGATCGCGACAGGACTGCATTAAATAACTGGGCAGTCCTCTGGGTTCAGGGGCGACACGAGTGCCAAACTCAACGCCTATAGCCGGAAAAAATGGACTCTCACTGGCTTGTTGCCACAGCCAGACCAGCCAGGCTTCCGGGTAACGCTTCTCAAGCAGATCGCTGATATCGGCGTTGTCCTGCAGTTGCTCAACCTGGGCGGCCAAAGGGGTATAGAGATGTCGCAGTGACGAATTATTAATGATGTTCAAGCGCAGTAGCTCTCGGGCGAGATCCACGACAGCAATGGCTGATACGCTGGGCTGAGCATCCGGTGACATATCCCTGCCTCCGTTTCTGGTGCGTCAATTTCCGATAATCTGCGCCAGGTCGGTCAAATTAGCAATGCTCGGTTGTGACCGGTTTAACAACAATCCCCACTTATGCGAACAAGATCAAAACTTCTGACCCGCACCACTATAAAGTGGTCAACTTCAGCCCTCCAAACCGTTCGATACGTCATGGTCGATGACTTTAAGGTAAGCACCACTGTTCATCTGAGTAGGGTTTAACAGCAACTCCCTAAGCTCAATTGGATTAAGGCTGTACTTGTCGCTATTCAACTGTTCAGTAAAATCCAGAAGTTCATGCTCTCGTTTTAACGTTGTTTGCCAGTCGACCAAAATCCCATCATTGTATTCCCGGCTGTCAAACTGGCTGTTAAAGCTGCGCTCCTGACTGGCGGTCACCTCACCATCGACAGTGTTCACCTGAGTTCGGGTTTCAGCCTGTTCCGAGAGGGTAAAATATTGATAGTTCTGGTTTTCAAAATCCACTTCATCCAGATGATCCAGCGGCTTAAAGTAACTGGCGTCCAACGACCACAATTGACGCTGTTCCACGCTACGGTTCATTGAGTCCTTGATGAAAACTTCACTTTGTTGTGCCAGCGACAGCGAGAACTTCTCCTCTTGATCCAGGCGGCGAGGATCAGTATTCGCTCGCTGAACCCGGCCATCAAATTCGACCGTGAAATCAGCAAGGCCGGTTAACATCTCGGCTTCGTATGCTTTACTCCCGGCACCAAAATATTCCGTTTCTTTATCGGTTAGCTGATGCAGCGCATCGAACGCATCCAGCAACAGATCACGTTGATCACTTTGCCCTTTAGCACGCTGTACTCCGTCGAGCATCATCTGTCGATAATGAGCAACAGCAGCAGCGCGACGGTCAGCATCTGCACTGGCTAAAAGACCGGTTTTATCCAGCGTTAACTGCAGCACATTACCTTGAATAACTCCCTCAATATTCCGCGAATTCTCGGTGTCCGTTACTTTCAGGTTGACGCCATTCTTAAGACCCCGGTCCATCGACAGTGACAACTCGCCCAGGTGGTTAAGTTCACCCAGCTTTAACTGTCCAAGATCAAACTTACCTCCCTGGAAATACTGATTCGCCAGAAGATTGAGATTTTCTGCAAAATCAGCCAGTTCCTCCTGTTCACTCTGCGACAGCTTACCCTCAACCTGGTAGCTAACATCAAGGCCGCGTCGCTGCACACCGCCGGTGGCACCTTCTGCTGTACCGTTGGCCGTATGCTGGGAGAATTTAAAGGTTACAACGTCACCATCTTTGGTTTTGAATTCCAGCGCTAAAGACGCATCAACCTGAACGTAGTTAGCTTCAAAGGTTGTCGGGTCGATCGACTGTCGGCCACCGCTGACATCGTAGTACTCGTAGTTATTGACCGCTTGCCGGGTCGACTGGGTTCCATTGGCAAGAAAAGCCGTCATGTTTTGCGACAAGTTATTAACCGCTCTGCCCCGCTGCGTATGTTGCAGCTGATTGCTCAGTTGTGCCGTTAGCTTATCTGGGGCATCACTCGACAGGACGTGCTGATAACTGCGCTTAACCGGAGGCTCGTACAACCCACTCTCATCCAGCTTTATGCTCTGGCTCGACATAACCGCTATGTCATTGCCTTTGAACGCTGGATCCTGAATTGGAGCCGTCGGTGATGGCTGGACTCTGCCTTGAGGTGCAAAAGCGAAAGGTTGGATGGCGCCTAGGTTAGTCATATGTTGCTCACAGAAATCCCTCTGTTAATCACCATAACGGCCTTGGCTTTAATAGCTTTAACCCAAGAGGCGCGTTTGCGCCCCTTTGGTCTTAAAGGTTGTACCAGCAACAACAAAAAGCCGGGCCAAAAGCCCGGCTATCGATCACACCCAGTCACACCTTAGTCAGACGCAAGTAGGGTCTGATTTCGTCCCAGCCCTGAGGGAAAATATCCTGGGCATCCTCATCACTGATCGACGGTGGAATAATAACTTGATCACCAGGACGCCAATCGGCCGGTGTAGCGATTTTTTTGGCGTCACCCAGTTGCAGTGCATCGATCACTCTGAGAATTTCGTCAAAATTGCGGCCAACGGACATGGGGTACGTCATCGTCAAACGAATCTTCTTGTTCGGATCGATGATAAAGACTGACCGTACCGCCGCCGTTTCACTTTCGCCCGGATGAATCATGTCGTATAGCGCAGCGATGGCATGATCATCGTCGGCAACGATAGGGAACTCCAGGGTGGTATTTTGGGTGTCGTTAACATCCAGAATCCATTTGCGGTGCTCGGCGACAGAATCTGTTGATAAGCCCAGTGGCTTGACGTTGCGCCTGGCAAATTCACCCGCCAGTTGAGCGGTGCGGCCCATTTCGGTGGTGCAGACAGGGGTAAAGTCGGCAGGATGGCTGAAGAAGAAAGCCCAGGATTTACCCAGCCAATCGTGGAAGTGGATCTTGCCTTCAGTGGTTTCAACGCTGAAGTCCGGTGCGGTATCGCCTAAACGTAGAGTCATGATGTTCACCTGCAATGGTTTGACAGGGAGGCGAACCATTTCGCCTCTTCACAACCCAATATATTAGCTAAAACTAATATTTCACCGCCTGAACCGCTATGGTGTGGATAGAAGTGCACTATGACTGAGGTAGATCAATAAAAACGATGTTGGCATCAAGACTGTAAACAGCAGGGCCCAATTCACCACAGGGATAGACTAGGATGCCGACGACAGATCATGTTCTAGCGTCTCTGTTGCCGCCCGCTGCGCCATCTGTTTCGGATCGAGCAATATTTCCTCCAGCAAGATGCCATCAAAGTTATCGCTCTGACTGCGCAGACGGGCCGTTAAATCACGAATCTCATGCAGTGACTGCCGGGTTGTTTTCCAGTCGGCCAACTCACCTTCGATGAACACCATTTCATTCCGTTCACTGTCGAAGCGTTGAGTCTGTAGCGCCGACATCCGGCCATCCGTCATGCTAACCTGATTGCGTACCTGAGCCTGTTCTTCCAGGCTTACATAGCTGTAATTGTGATTTTCAAAATCTGCGGAATCCAGGTGTGGTAAGGGCTCAAAATAGCTCGATTTCAACATCCAGTTCTGACGCTGATCGACTGTTCTCGTCAAAGGTCCATCTATGCGAATGCGAGTTTCCTGCGACAGCGACAAACTCATCTGCTCAACCAAACCACCGAACAGAGGGTTAGCAGCACTTTGTCTGGCTCGACCTTCAAAGCTGAATGAAAAATCTGCCAAGCCAGTTAACAGACTGGATTCGGCATCGGTCAAATCAAAGGTGTTTTCTGTGTCGCTGTTTTCGCCGTGCAACAGGTTAAATGCATCGAGCATTAAGGCTTGTTGGCCGGCACCGCCATGCGAACGCTCCACCCCTTCAATCAACATCTGCCGATAATGGTTAAGCGCAGCTTCGCGCCGCTGCGAGCCTGATGAACCCAGTAGACTGAGTTTGTCACGCGACATCTCAACGGTATCGCCGTTCATCTGAATGCGGTATTCGCGAAGAAGATCGTTATCTGTCATTGATAGTTTGATATCACCAGGCCCTACACCTTCCAAAGACAACGATAATTCTGCAACTGTGCTCAGTTGATCCAACTGCAGATCAGCCAACTGGGCACCAGCGCCACTGAAGTAGCTGTTGGCCAGCGCATTCAAGCCCTCGGACAGCCCCGCTAACTCATCTATTTCCTTTTCCGACAGCTCGCCATCCAACTCATAGCTGACCGTCAGACTTTGATAGCCGACACCTTGTTGAGTGTCTGTGCCCCCAAAGCCAGCTTCATAGCGGAAGCTGAAGGTCACTGTGTCGCCATCTTTGGTCTTAATGCTGAGACTGAGTTCGTCATTATCGTTGCGGCGCTTTGACTCGAAACTGGCGACGTCCAGTGGCGCGGATGCCTCTGCCATCGTCGAGTAGCGATATTGAGTCAGGGTTTGATCGACTGAAGATTCGCCCTCAGCCAAAAACGTCGCCAGGTTAAGCGACAGGTTTTTCAGCGCCAGTCTCGGCTGGTCACGCACCACTTGCTGCGCCAGTTGATCCGTTAAATAGGTGGGCGACTGTTCAGCGGCGGCAGCAACCATCTCGACCTGGACGGGAGGTAAATAAGTGAGCTTCGTTGCGTCAGATCCGCCATCGCCGAATAAAAGCATGCCGTTGTTAAATGACACCGGCTTGGCCGGCACCGAAGCTTCTACCTGGATCAATAAGGGCGTTCCTGGCCCGATTGACATCACCATTCGAGCAACCCTCAGTTCTGTCCTTAACGTCAGGTAGTTACGACCATGATGCGACAAACTTAAGCGCTCAGGCGGACAGATGCGCTACCAACAGGTCGCAAAACCACTAATCATGCAGCCTGCCGGGTTTGGTTTTAAAAGGCTCAAACAGCCTATCGACCTGACTACCGATACTGACGATCGACGGTAATCGCTTCAGGTTATTTCTGGGAGGAAACGAACGGATCGGTCTCGCTTTCCACATCACCGGCCTGGCGACGTTTAAGCACCGTATTGATGTAGGAATCAATGGCGGCTTTCTGACCAACATCCTTGCCCGAGGCTTCGCTTAAATACCAGCGGTGCTCCAATACTTCGTGGAAGATTTCAGCATCGTCGAGCTTGCCTTTCATTTCATCAGGAATGGGCTGAACCGTCGGATTAAAAACTTCGGATAACCAGCGATAAGCCGCGACCGGCTCCGGAATTTCGCGACCGTCAACTTCGCTTAAATGGGCCTTGTAACGGCTGAGATCATTCAGCAATCGACGCGCCTGGTTCTCCTGCACCTGCAAACCGGTCAGGCTGTTCAGGCGCCGGCGGTGATGCCAGTGTTCCACCACACGTGGCACCATGCGTACGCGCTGACCATTATCGACGGTGGTGATTTCCATCTCTTCGACATCGAAGCCCAGATCGTTCAAGCGGCGAATACGCTGCTCCATCAGGTACTGATCTTCAGGATCAAAGATCTCATCCTGAGTCAGCTCTGCCCAGAGCTTGGCATAACGCTCCACCAAGGCCTGAGCCAGATCAATCGGGTCCTGGCCTTTGGGCAGGGTGCCAGCCGCTTCCAGATCCATCAGTTCGCCACCAATGTTGGTTTCGGCCAGTTCCAGGTCGTACTCGCGCCGACCTTCGGACAACTTATCGCGCATCTCGCCGGTCTCAGCATCCACCAGATAGGCCGCCATCAAACCCGCATCGCGCCGGAACAGGGTATTCGACAATGAGCAGTCGCCCCAATAAAAACCGGACAGATGCAAACGCACTAATAATTCAGCCAGCGCATCGAGCATCTGACTGAGTTGTTCGGCCGAAATGCCCTGCTGAATAATGATGCGATATGGCAAGGCGCCATCGAGATAATGGGTCACCAACAGGCTGCGATTGGCCATATCGACCGGCTCACCGACCAGATCAAAACGCGCCCGTGCCTCGGCGACTTCCTCGTCCCGGTTGGTGACCAAACCGACCGCTTCGACCACCGGCAATCCCATCTCCTGCAGTTCGCGCAACAGCTTGTATTCCTTGCGCGCCACTGGCGTCATCAATTCTTTCAGCGCATACACCTGATTGTTGTGGCTGATAAAACGCACCACATTGCGGTGAATACCGCGCGCCACTTCGACGAATAATTCTGGCGGCCACTGCGTCAGATGTTTGGACCAGGGATAACGCAGGTCAGTGATGTAATGGCTGGGCGAGGCGATCTGGATTTTCATCGGACACCTGTAACAAGGAAATATGACTACTATAGCGACAAAAAAGCCGGCGTCATGCCGGCTTTTTTAAGTTCGTTTTTCAGGCCCGCATCACAGCCGGTTGGTGGTCTCGGCGTCGAACACATGCAGACGGTCGACATTAACTTCCAGAGCCACTTCTTCACCCACCTTAGGCACTTTATGGACGTCCATCTTGGCGAGGATTTTCTTCTCTTCGTTCGCCATCTTGATATGGACAACCACTTCGTGACCCAGGGTTTCGATGATCTCAACCTTGCCTTTCAGCGGTGCAACGTTGGTCCAGTCCTGTTCATCAGCGGAGATAATGTGCTCCGGACGAATACCAACGATGACGTTCTTACCCTTGCGCTCAACAATGCCGTCTTTCCACTCGGCAGGGGTTTTGAAGGTCAGATCTGGATGAACCAGCTCGCTGCCATCGTCAGAGACTTTGAAAGTCAGGATGTTCATGTTCGGCGTACCGATGAACTGAGCGACGAAGACGTTGTGCGGCGTGTCGTACAGATCCAGCGGCGTACCAACCTGGCGCAGGTTACCGTCGTGCAGTACCGCAATACGGTCGCCCATGGTCATGGCTTCAACCTGATCGTGCGTTACATAAACAGAGGTAATGCCCAGACGCTTCTGCAGGTTGGCGATTTCAGCGCGCATATGCACCCGCAGTTCGGCGTCGAGGTTGGACAGCGGCTCGTCGAACAGGAATACCGAAGGCTTGCGCACAATAGCGCGACCCAGAGCCACACGCTGACGCTGACCACCAGACAGAGCCTTAGGCTTACGGTCCAGCAACGGAGTCAGGCCCAGCGTTTCGGCCGCTTCGTTAACCAAACGGTCGATTTCGTCCTTCGGCATTTTGCGCAGACGCAGACCAAAGGCGATATTTTCAAACACAGACATGTGCGGGTACAGAGCGTAGCTCTGGAATACCATAGCCACGTCGCGGTCTTTGGGGTGGATGTTGTTAACGACGCGATCGCCGATATACAGTTTGCCGTCGGTGATTTCTTCCAGGCCAGCGATCATACGCAGGGTGGTGGATTTACCACAGCCAGAAGGGCCAACCAGAACCATGAACTCTTTGTCTTTGATTTCCAGGTTCAGGCTCTTGATGACGCTCACGTCTTCGTAGTTCTTACCTACGTTCTCAAAAGTAATACTAGCCATCAGCTTTCACTCGTTTCTTGTCGTTATACAAGCACCGTTCCGCCTACATGGCGAAACCCCGACTGGACCCGGCTTTCATCACCCTGGCTAACAGCGCCCGGGAAGCTACCTTGCCGACCCCATTCCAGACCGGAATGTAATTTTCTTTCACCACTTTTGTGGCTGCCGATCAAACTGGCCTCATCTTGACGTAATAATACTACCAAATGCAAGCCCGGATCGTTGCCAAAGGCCGTAAAGATGCGCCGAATGCCCGTATCATGCGGCCTCAGCTTGGACGGTTGTCGTTACCGGCCGCCTGCATCAGATAAGTCAGCGCTTCCAAAATCCGGTTTTTTACCCGCGCCGGCGGGTTCTGGTAGAAGGCTTGCCAAGCCTGACCGCGAAATTGATTGTAGTTTTCTTTCTGGGCGGGGAACTGAGCGATCCAGTTGAGGCGGACCGCGTGAGAGATAATGACATCGAGCACCACATAGTCATCGACTTCCATCGCCGGGTTTGCCCGGGCAAAAGCCAGCAAACCCAACAAGGCTTCAATGCTCAGTTGGCGATAAGCCGGACTGGGAATCTGATCGAGCATGCGCTCCACCAACTGGGCAAACTGCGGCTCACCGGCGGTCATCTGGTCGAGCACCCGAGCCGATTCCAACCGCGAGCGCGGGTCAAAGCGGTCGCCGACGACCAATCCCCGGCATTGCCCGAGCAACGCCCAGAGGCCCGGATGAAAGTCCTCTGGCAGGCGCGGCATCACGCCGCGCTGTTCGCGCCATTGGTACCAGTTACGCGCTTCACCGAGCTCGGCCTGGCTATCGCCTTCGTCCGACACCGGATTCAACTGCGCCGGTTCAGTCCGCATCTGCAATGATTCCTGGGCAAACAAGCGGCCGACTTCCTGCGAATAGCTGCCCAGAATGGCGCGAATGCGGTGCTGAATATCGTAAGGGCTGAGCGAGGCCAGTCGTTCAAAGGCCTGGTCTGGCTTGAGATCGTCGCTTTGCGCCAACTGCCCCATGATCAACATCGCCAAGTGACCGGGACGTAGCGTCATCATGCCCTGAAACAAATCCGGTTCGCCGCGCATAATGGTCGACAGAATGACCAGAATTTCCTGATTCAACACCGCTTCACGCCGATCCTGGCCGCAGTTGCGGTTGATCAGTTTCAGCGTTTCTTTGTTCGACAAAGGCTCACGAATGGTGCCCTGATCGGAATAGGCGCGGCCGACGATAATGATGCGTTGCCGTGCCAGCACTTCGGCAACGGCGTCTTCCAAACCACCCCAGTACTTGCCGAGCACACCGGCGGCCTTGCGGATCACGCTCCACAGATAGGCATCGCTGGCGCGCCGATAAACCTCTTCCAACAACACCTTAACGGTCACCCGCGGCGCAATGCCCGGGTCGAAATCGAGGCCGTTCGCTTCGGCCAGGTCGCTAAGGATATCGATCTGCTCATAAAGGTTGAGCGAAGCACGCAGACGCTGCACCTTCACTTCCAGGCTTTCAGTTGGTTCCAGCAAGCTGAGCATCGACGGTTGCAGTGGCGTACATTGCGCCAGATCCACCTGCAACCATTGCTTGCGCACCCGGCGCGACAAGGCCATCGCCGCCGGCACCTGGTAATCATTGAGTTCTTCAATGCGCTCAACACCGACTTCGTTGAGCAGCTCATTCATCGGTCCGGTAGTGACCGCTATATCGCCGCACTCTCCGGCCATCAGTTCGCGAATCAGTTCATAGAGCGCATCTTTGTCGGGCGCGTTAAGCATCGGCTCGGACAGCAGAATCATCATCAGCGGTCGCGCTGGCTGGTCCCAGTGACGGCTGATGTAGCTGAGTTCCGCCTTGATTTTCTCGCACAGCAAACGGTTATCCGAGGCCAGATAGAAGGTATCGCGGTTCTGGAATTGCGGCAGGAAAACACAGCTTTCGCCATTGAGTTCGTACAACTGAGCGGTC
Source organism: Saccharospirillum sp. HFRX-2 (assembly GCF_043196805.1). Taxonomy (NCBI): domain Bacteria; kingdom Pseudomonadati; phylum Pseudomonadota; class Gammaproteobacteria; order Oceanospirillales; family Saccharospirillaceae; genus Saccharospirillum; species Saccharospirillum sp. HFRX-2. The sequence goes on along the minus strand of NZ_JBEBMU010000009.1, from coordinate 108,063 downwards.
GACAGGGAACGCGGCCGACGCTGTGGCCGACCGGTCAAACCCAGTTCGCGATTCTGACCGATGATGTTGAATACCCGCGCCAATTCCAGCGGCGGCAATACACGCACCGGTTCCAGATCATCGACGGTTTCACTGAACAAACCCGCTTGCGCCAGCGTCGAGCGCACCTGTTCGTTTTCAGCCAGCAGACCGACCACCACCGGTGTTTTATGTTTGTCGCCAACGCGGCGATGAGCGTTCAGCGGATCGATATCGCTGCGCTCGATATAGCCGCCATCGAGCAGACAACCCAGGGTGTAGAGGGATTGCGCCCAGATCAGTGGCACATTGTTATTGGCCTGACGCGGCTGACTGCCGGGATCGGCCTTTTCGGCTTCGATGCGATCAGCCGGCACAAAATAGAGTTCCGGCAACAGCCACTGGCCGTTGTGTTCAACGCGCAAATCATCCAAACGCTGACGGTAATCGGCAGCCAATTCAGCATCGCCATCGAATAACGCATTGAGATAGCAGTAGGTATAAAACAGCGGCCATTCCGATTCGATATGCTCGAAATTGCGCAGTTCGTGGGCTTCGTAATGCAGTCGGTGAGGGTCTTCAAGAACCGTCTGATGACCATCGAGCAAAAATCGCTTAAAGCCATAGCGACCGCCTAATTTGCTCAGAATACGCTCGCGGGTTTTTTTCACCAGCGACGCCTTTTCTACCGCGAACGCCGGATAACCAATAATCGACAGATCGGCGGCGTCGACTTCCTTGGACATCGACTCACGCGGCAAGAGGTTTTCCAAAGTAGTTCGGCAACGGGCAATTTCATCGGAGACCACATGGACGATACCCGCCTGGCCACCACCTTCGCCGAAAAGATTAACGCCACGAATCGACTGCAACGCCGCCTTAACCATGCCAACCGAAGAGGCGTTGATCTCCACCCGGCCGTTGTTGATCTTGTTGCCGCGCTCCCAGATACCATAATCCGGCGTGCGATAACCACGGCCGATATACCAGACCAGATTCTGCACAAAATTCACTTCGGCGACGGTCTGCACCAGACGCAAACCAGAGCGCGTCATCCGCGCCAGCATCAGCAAATAAAGCGAGGTGGCATCAAGTTGCAGATGGCCCCACTTGTCGTCATCGACCACCACCTGACCCGAATGGGTGGCGTACTTGGCGTGCAGCGCATCGAGCGGATTCTGGGTGTATTTAAAGCGTTCGACCTTGTGCGCCTGACGGGTCATCGACTGCAACAGGCCACGCATCAGACGGGTGACACAGTCAGCCAGATAGGCCGTGCGTTCAGGATCTTCGCCGCTGCGCCGATAAGCCAGCCATAAACCCCAGACGGCCTGAACGGAATAGACGTTATCGCGCACCCAGGCATCGGTGTAATCACCGTGACCGTTGACATCGGTACTGGCGGGAAACAGACCGGTGGTCGCATCCTGACGGCTCAGGATGGTGCTATCGACCGCCTCGAACCAGGCGTTCAAACTGTCAGGGCCGGGATTGGGCATGACGGAGTCGGGCATGAATGGTTGCCTAAAGAACGCGCCCGACCAAAGCCGGGCAACGTCTGGAAACGAAGAGTTGTTATTGTACTAAGGCTGTTCGACAAGCCAAGCCGGCGGCCGGATCAACCGGCCAGTTCGCAGGCTTCGCGCGCCAGCTGCTCAATACGACCCCAGTCACCCTGGTTCAAGGCATCGGCCGGTACCACCCAGGAGCCGCCGACACAGGCGACATTATCCAAGGCCAGATAATCGCGGAAGTCCTTAACGGAAATGCCACCGGTCGGGCAGAAACGCACGTCCGGGAACGGACCGGCAAAGGCCTTAAGCGCCGACACGCCACCAGACGCCGCCGCCGGGAAGAATTTGAAATGGGTGTAACCCAGTTCCATGCCCTGCATCATTTCAGAGACACTGGCGACCGCCGGCAAAAACGGCATGGACGCCTGCAAACCGGCATCCAACAGACGCGGTGTAGCGCCCGGGCTGATGGCGAAATCAGCACCGACGTCTTCGAGTTGTTTCAGTTGCTCAACCCGGGTCACGGTGCCCGCGCCGACGATAACGCCCTCGACTTTTTTCATTTCGGCGATGACCTCGATGGCCGCTTCGGTGCGCAAGGTCACCTCCAGCACTTTTAAACCACCGGCTTTCAACGCCTCGGCCAAAGGCCGGGCATCTTCAACCCGATTAACCGCCAATACCGGCATCACCGGATAGGCTTGTTGCAGAATCTCGCTGACGGAATAGCTCATTTGCATCTCTCCAAGAAGGCGTTTGCCTCACCTCAGTGGGCGTTGTGGCGATGGTTCAGAACGGCCGCTGCACCGAGCAGACCAGGTTGTTTGGATACCACCACGTAGGTGGGCACACTTTCGACAAAACCGCGCAACCGCCCTTTGGCTTCAAAGCGGGCACGGAATTGACTGGTGGCGAAATAGTCGACAAAGCGGGGCACGATGCCACCGGCGATATACACACCGCCTTTGGCACCCATCATCAAGGCGACATCGCCGGCGTAGCTGCCCAGGATGGCACAGAATCGCGCCAGCGCTTCTTCACACAAAGGGTCAGCACGATCCAACGCCCGCTGTGAAATATCGGCGGCTTTCAAGCTTTGTGGGGCGACTCCCTGACGATCACACAAAGCCTGGTAGGTGTTCTCCAAGCCCATGCCAGAAATCAAACGCTCTGCCGAAACGCGCTCATAGCGATTCATCAAGAACCGCAGAATATCGATTTCTACAGCGTCCGATGGCGCAAAATTGACATGGCTGCCTTCGGTTTGCAGCGTTACCGGGCCGGTCTCACTGAACGCCAGGCCGGCAACACCAAGCCCCGTTCCCGGACCAGTAACCGCCATTGGCCATCCCGGCAGACCCTCGCCACGGCCGATTTTGACCACATCATCGGCCGTCAAATGTGGAATGGAATTGGCCAGCGCATTGAAGTCATTGATGAAATGCAGTGACGCCAGTCCAATGTCCGCCTGCAGTTCACGCACACTGAACGACCAAGTGTGGTTGGTCATGGTGATGCGGTCCTGATCGGTTGGACAGGCAATCGCCATCACCGCATGTTCAGGCCGGTCATAGTCGGCAGCCGGACCCGCCAGATAGGCGCGAATGGCGTCGGCAATGGTGTCGTATTCAGCGCCGTTGAGCCCGGCCACTGCCACTAGGTCGCCTTCAGTCAATTGCGGTCCGGTTGCTGGATCAAAGGTATTGATAGGTGCCAGCGCAAAGCGGGCGTTGGTGCCGCCGATATCGGCGATCAAACCGTATTGGGCCATGCTCAGTCCTCGAAATCTTCAAAGCGGAAGATGGTGGCACCCTCTTCGGCGGTATTCACCGCAGCCCGCATCGGCGCGAACAGTTCGCGACCAACGCCAAACTGGTTGTCTTTCAAATCAGCGATAACCGGGGTGCGCTGCGCCCATTGCTGAGCATCGACGCGCACTTCGACGGTACCGGCATCGGCGTCCAGACGAATGATGTCGCCGGCTTTCACCTTCGCCAGCGGACCACCTTCGCTCGCCTCGGGCGACATATGAATCGCCGCCGGCACCTTGCCGGAGGCACCGCTCATACGGCCGTCGGTTACCAGCGCAACCTTGTGACCGCGATCAAGCAAGACGCCCAGCGGCGGCGTCAATTTGTGCAATTCGGGCATGCCGTTGGCTTTAGGGCCCTGGAAGCGAACGACCACAACGCAATCACGATCCAGATCGCCGGCTTTAAAGGCTTCCTGCAAATCGTGCTGGCTTTCGAACACCACAGCCGGACCTTCGATAATGCGGTGATCTTCGCTCACTGCCGACACCTTGATCACACCGGTACCCAGGTTGCCCTTCAATACCTGCAGGCCGCCTTGTGGGCTGAACGGATTACTGGCCGGACGCACGATGTCTTCATCCAGCGATTGCGTCGTGCCCGGGCGGAATTCGACTTCGTCACCGTCCATAAACGGCTCCTGAGTGTAACCATCCAGGCCCGTACCGAAGATGGTTTTCACATCGGCATGCAACAAACCGGCGCCAAGTAATTCACCCATCACATAACCCAGACCACCGGCGGCGTGGAAGTGGTTCACGTCGGCCATGCCGTTGGGGTAGACATGCGCCAGGGTCGGTACAACCTTGGACAGATCGGAGAAATCTTCCCATTTCAAAATGATGCCAGCGGCGCGCGCCATGGCGATCATATGAATGGTCAGGTTGGTGGAACCACCGGTTGAGAGCAGCCCGACCATGCCGTTAACAAAGGCTTTCTCGTCGAGCACTTCGGCAATCGGCGTGTACTGACCGTTTTGTTTGGTCAAACGAATCGCCTGTTGGGCCGCTTCCCGCGTCAGCGCATCGCGCATTTGCGTTTCCGGGTTCACAAAGCTCGAACCTGGTAGATGCAGACCCATAAATTCCATCAGCATCTGGTTGGAATTCGCAGTGCCGTAAAAAGTACAGGTACCGGCGCTGTGGTAGGAATCGGACTCGGCCTGCAGCAGTTCATCGCGGCCGACTTTGCCCTGAGCGTATTCCTGACGCACCCGGGCTTTTTCCTTGTTGGGTAGACCCGACGGCATGGGGCCGGCCGGTACAAAGACCGACGGCAGATAACCAAAACGCAGCGCGCCGATCACCAGACCGGGGACGATCTTGTCGCACACACCCAAGTAGAGCGCGGCATCGAACATGTTGTGCGACAGCGCGACACCGGTCGCCATGGCAATGGTGTCGCGGCTGAACAGGCTCAGCTCCATGCCCGGCTGACCCTGGGTTACGCCGTCGCACATGGCCGGTACGCCACCAGCGACCTGAGCGGTACAGCCCATTTCACGCGCGGCCTGCTTGATGATGTTGGGGAAACGCTCGTACGGATGGTGGGCGCTCAACATATCGTTGTAGGCGGTGACGATGCCCAGGTTGGCCTGGTTCATCATCTTGATGGTGTTCTTTTCATCTTCGGAACAGGCGGCGAAGCCATGCGCCAGATTGCCGCAGCTTAACTGGCGGCGATCAGGAATATTTTCACCGGCATCGCGCATCCGCTCCAGATAGCGACGGCGCGAAGGCCCGCTGCGCTCAATGATGCGATTGGTGACGGTTTGTAAGGTGGTGTTCATTGTTAACTCTACCTCTGAATTTTTTACGGAAGACGCTGGACGGGAGACGCTGGACGCCGTGTTAGCGCTATCTAGCGTTCGGCGTCTCCCGTTGAGCGTCTAGCGGCTTATTCCGCCCAATAGACCGACACTGGCGTCAGCGTCTGCTTCAGCACCGAGCGCACCGGTAACTCCACCACCGGGCCATCGCCCAGCGCCGCTTCCAGTACCGGCTTTTTACCGGCGCCGGTTAAATGCAGCACGATCCAATCGCTGTGCAGAATGCGCTTCAGTGTCAGCGTCATGCGGGCGTGCGGTGCGGTTTTCGGTACCACGCCGCAACAATCAATGTGGTTATGGGTGTCCAGCGCCTTATTCAGCGTTTCCGCGCCGGGGAAGAAAGAGGCGGTATGGCCGTCTTCACCCATGCCCAGCAAGGTCACGGTCAATTGTTCCGGCAACGCCGCGAGCTTTTTGTTCAGGCTGGCTTCGGCCTCGAACGGAGTGGCGTAATCGCTCTTGTGCGCGATAAAACGCGCCGCAGCGGCGTTATTTTGCAACAAATGAATGCGCACCAACTTTTCATTGCTGTCGTCGTCACTGGGGTCGACCCAGCGTTCATCGACCAGCGTGATGGTTACCTTGGACCAATCCAGGTCGGCCACGCTCAAGGCTTTAAACAAATCCACCGGCGTGCGACCGCCGGAAACCGCCAGACCCGCCTCGCCGGTCTCGGCGATGGCTGCAGCCAGGCGTTCGATAATGTCACCGGCCAATTGTTCAGTCAGCGCATCGCGGCTGTTAAAATCGAGTTGTTGCATTTGGATATCCTTCGGCTATCTGGGAGACGCTTCACGGAAGCGGTACGCCGCCCGGACGCCAAACGCCGGGTTACGCTCATTGGCGTCTCACGTCCGGGCGGCGTACCGCTCCCGTTCAGCGTCTAGCGGTCAGTTGCTTTCATGCCAACTACGGCCATCTCGCGCCACCAGTTCGAAGGCCGCTTGCGGGCCCCAACTGCCGGCCGGGTAGCTGTGCGGTGCGACCGTTGATTGTTTCCAGCCATCGAGAATGGCATCGGCCCAGACCCAGGCAGCTTCGACTTCATCGCGGTGCACGAACAGAGTGGAGTTTCCGCGGATCACATCAAGAATCAGACGTTCATAAGCTTCCGGCACGCGCGAGTCGGCGATGTGATCGGGCATGGTCAGGTTCAGCGTCACCGGCGTGACCTGCATGCCTTCACCCAGGCCCGGCAGTTTGTTCATCATGTTGAGCTGAATGGATTCTTCCGGTTGCAGACGAATCACCAGCTTGTTCGATGCCAGGTTGGAGCCTTCCGGGAAGATGGAGTGCGGCACGTCTTTAAACTGGATAACGATCTCGCTGTAGCGCGCCGGCAGTCGCTTACCGGTGCGCAAATAGAATGGTACTCCGCGCCAGCGCCAGTTATGAATATCGGCGCGAATGGCGACAAAGGTTTCGGTCTGCGAATTGGGCTTGCCGCCCTCTTCTTCTTTATAACCCGGTACCGCCTTGCCGCCGACGTTACCGGCCGCGTACTGCGCACGGACGGTGTTGCGGCGTACTTTATCGAGACTCATGGTCTGCAGCGATTTCAGTACTTTTAATTTCTCAGCACGCACCGCGTCGGCATCGAGCGACACCGGCACACCCATGGCCACCAGACACAATAATTGCAGCAGGTGGTTCTGAATCATGTCGCGCAAGGCGCCGGAATCGTCGTAATAACCCCAGCGGCCTTCGACGCCGACGGTTTCGGCGACGGTGATCTGCACATTGTCGATATGAGCGTTGGTCCAGACCGGTTCAAACAAGGCATTGGCAAAACGCACCGCCAGCAAGTTCTGAACCGTCTCTTTACCCAGATAATGGTCGATGCGATAGATATTGTTCTCGGCAAAAATTTCCGACACCCCATCGTTGATCACCTTCGATGACGCCAGACTTTTACCGATGGGTTTTTCCAGCACCACCCGACTGCTGCTATTCACCAGACCGGCTTCGTTCAGATTGCGACTGATCTCACCGAAAAAGTCCGGCGCGGTGGACAGGTAATAAACGGTATCCTGGCAACTGAAATCCTGATCCAGCTCGGCCGCCAGATTTTTAAAGGTTTCCGGTTCGCGCGCATTCACAGCCACATAAGTCAGGCGCTTGGAAAACCGTTCCCAGACAGCTTCATCCCACTGGGCGCGATCGACAAATTGATCCAGCCCCTGCTTGACCAGATCGAGATAGCCGTCGTGGCCCAGATCGGTACGCGAAGCGCCGATCACGCGGGTGTTGTCACCCAGATAACCGGTACGATCGAGGTTGTAGAGTGCCGGCAACAGCTTGCGGATAGCCAGATCGCCGTTGCCGCCGAAGATGACGACGTTACAAGGGCTGCTGGCTGTCAGTTGATCCATAGATGACTCCGATACCTAAGGCGGTGAACTGTAGTTTTTTTCCAATTTTACGGCATTGAGGGCTTAATGTCGCCTATAATTGTAATTTTACAACAAGACATCAGGCCGCCTGAACGCTGGTTACCACCGCCAGCGTGCAAGGCTGTCAGCCTTTCGCTGGCCCGGGATATTCCATACAATCCGCCAGCGACTAGTTAGCGACATCATCAAGGCCCAAGGCGACCATTTAAGGATAGCGCACGCATGTCATTGAACATTCTGGAACGACTCAAGTCGAACCCGAGCTGCCTGAGCAAGAGCGAACGCAAGGTCGCCCAGGTCATTCTCGAAGATCCGAACAAAGCGATTCGTTCCAGTATTGCCAGCCTGGCCAAGGCCGCCGACGTTTCTGAACCGACGGTCAACCGCTTTTGCCGCAGCCTCGACTGCACCGGCTTCCCCGACTTCAAACTGAAGCTGGCACAATGCCTGGCTACCGGCACGCCCTATGTGAACCGCAACGTCGAAGCCAGCGACAACGTCGAGGAATACTCGAGCAAAATTTTCGAGGCGACGATGAGCGCCATCTCCGACGCCAAACGCTCTATCGATCCCAATGCCTTAAGCCGCACCGTCGATACGCTGGCACAGGCACGACGCATCGAAATCTACGGCCTGGGCGCGTCCGGCAGCGTCGCCATGGATGCGCAGCACAAGTTCTTCCGCATGAACACGCCCTGCGTCGCCTACACCGATGTATTACAGCAGCGCATGGCCGCAGCCGCCACCAAGCCGGGCGATGTGGTGATCATTATTTCCAACACCGGCCGCACCATTGCCCTGGTAGAGACCGCACGCATTGCGCGCGACTCCGGTGCCACTGTTATCGCCATCACCCAGCCGCATTCACCGCTGGCCGAAGACAGCCATATTCTGCTCGGTGTCGACAGCCCAGAAAACACCGACATCTATACACCCATGACCTCGCGCATCGTGCACCTGACGGTTATCGATGTACTCGCCACCGGCGTCATCCTCAAACACGGCCCGGAATTCCAGAGCCACTTAAAGCGCATCAAGGCAGCACTCGCCGACACCCGCTTTAAATCAGCCGAAACCGACTGAACCTTACTGAATGGCAGTTGCGGCTATCGCCTGCCTTCTTGACCCAAATCATGTAATAAAACTACAAACTGCTGTTCAATCTGGCTGATCGGTGGCAGAATGCGGCCGCTTTGTTGTATAACGATGTAAATAAGCTACAACATAACCAGACGATCAAAGTCGACAACAGGCCGGCAAGGATCGCACAACAACAGCCAAGCTTAAGAGACGATGTCCGGCCCCGCCCGACCTCGACTCGCACTTCGAACGGCGGTGGCGCAAAAACCGCCTAATCACGCTTAGAGGAGCACAAAATGTCCAAGATACGCGTTGCGATTAATGGCTATGGCCGCATCGGCCGGAATGTCCTGAAAGCTCTGTACGAAGCCAAGCAGGACGGTAAGGACTACCCCATCGAAATCGTTGCCATCAACGATCTGGGCGACTCCAAGACCAATGCTCACCTGACCAAGTACGACACCGTTCACGGTCGCTTCAATGCCAAGGTCGATTACGACAACGAAGCGTTGTACGTCAACGGCGACAAGATCATCACCTGCTCTGAGCGCGACCCGGCCAACCTGCCGTGGGCTGAACTGAAGGTCGACGTGGTTTACGAGTGCACCGGTTTCTTCGCCACCAAGGCTGATGCCAGCAAGCACATCACCGCTGGCGCCAAGAAAGTCATCATCTCTGCACCGGGCAAAGAAGTGGACGCCACCGTGGTTTACGGCGTTAACGACAGCGTGCTGACTTCAGACATGACCGTTATCTCCAACGCTTCGTGCACCACCAACTGCCTGGCACCGGTTGCCAAGGTACTGAACGACAGCGTCGGTATCGAAAGTGGTCTGATGACCACCATTCACTCCTATACCAACGACCAGCGTCTGAGCGATGTGTATCACTCTGACCTCTACCGTGCCCGCGCTGCTGCGCTGAACATGATCCCGACCAAAACCGGCGCCGCTGCGGCTACCGGTCTGGTGGTTCCGGAACTGCAGGGCAAGTTCGACGGCCTGTCGATCCGCGTACCGACCGCCAACGTTTCTCTGGTCGACCTGAGCTTCACGGCCAGCCGCGACACCAGCGTTGAAGAAATCAACAAGGTCATCGCTGACGCCATCGCTGCCGATCCGAAACTGGCGTCTGTTCTGGCCGTTAACGAAGAACCACTGGTCTCCACCGACTTCAACCACAACCCGTACAGCTCCAGCTTTGATGCGACTCAAACCCGCGTCCAGGGCCGTCTGGTTAAGGTCATGTCCTGGTATGACAACGAATGGGGCTTCTCCAACCGTATGCTGGACAACACCGTTGCCCTGATGAACGCCAAGTAAGCCCACTTATAAGAGCCCGGACCCGGTCCGGGCTTTTTTCGTTATAATGACCCGCTCATTCGGCGGCGAAGCATAACAAGAGACTCTTCATGACGATGAGACGCACCAAGATCGTAACCACCCTGGGTCCTGCGACCGATAAGCCCGGCATGCTGGAAAAGCTGATTCTGGCCGGTGCCAACGTGGTTCGACTGAATTTTTCCCACGGCAGCGCCGATGATCACAAAGGCCGCGCTAACGCGGTTCGTGAAATTGCTGCCAAGCACGGCCGCTCAGTTGCCATTTTAGGTGACCTGCAAGGCCCGAAAATCCGCATTGCCCGCTTCAAGGACACCAAAGTCCAACTCGAAGACGGCCAGGCTTTTATCCTCGATGTCGGTTTCGACAAAACCGCCGGCGACAACAGCCGTGTCGGTATCGACTACCCGGCCCTGGCTGAAGACAGCAAGCCGGGCGACATCTACCTGCTCGACGATGGCCGCGTTAAGGTTAAGGTCGACAAGGTTGAAGGCAGCGCAGTACACACCACCGTTATTCAAGGTGGTCCGCTGTCGAACAACAAAGGCATCAATAAGCTCGGTGGTGGTTTGTCTGCCAAGGCGCTGACCGAGAAAGACAAAGAAGACATCAAGACCGCCGCTGAAATCGGCGTCGATTACATCGCCGTTTCCTTCCCGCGCAACGCCGAAGACATGAACGAAGCACGCCAATTATTGGCCGCTGCCGGTTCTACTGCGGAAGTCGTTGCCAAGCTGGAACGCGCCGAAGCCACCCTCAACCATGAAACGCTCGACCAGATCATTTTGGCGTCCGACGTGGTTATGGTTGCCCGTGGCGACCTGGGTGTGGAAATTGGCGATCCGGCGTTGATCAGCGTGCAGAAGCACATCATTAAACGCGCCCGTACTCTGGACCGCGTGGTCATCACCGCCACTCAGATGATGGAATCGATGATCGACAATCCGTTCCCGACCCGGGCGGAAGTGTTCGACGTCGCCAACGCTGTACTCGATGGCACCGATGCCGTCATGTGTTCGGCTGAAACCGCCGCCGGTGCTTACCCGGTAGAGACGGTCAAAGCCATGCACGACGTCTGTCTGGGCGCGGAAAAACACCCGCTGACCACTCAGTCACGTCACCGTGTGAACACAGAGTTCCATCGCATCGACGAAAGCATCGCCATGTCGGTGATGTACGCTGCGAACCATCTGCGTGGTGTTAAGGCGATCATCTGTATGACTGAATCTGGCGCCACGCCGCGCTGGATGTCACGCATCAGTTCCGGCATGCCGATCTATGCGATGACCCGTCACGACACCACTGCACGCCGTGTGGCGCTGTATCGTGGTGTTGAAGCGGTGCCGTTCGACATTCACAGTGTGCCCAACGATCAGATTAATCGTCTGGCCGTGGACGAACTGAAAAAACGCGACATCGTTAAAGACGGCGACCTGGTGATCTTAAGCTACGGCGATCACGAAGGCGTTCATGGTGGCACCAACACCCTGAAGATTGTCAGTGTCGGTAATATCCTGTAAAAAGGCGCACCGATAGAATTTCAGGTAACCGACGGCAGCCACCATGGCTGCCGTTTGTGCATCTAAGGGATGAAAAAAGCGAAATTTCGCTGGTAGATGTCACTTCGCCGCAGGATCCGCGCAGCCGATAAATTCGGCTAAAGTGACAACTCAAGTAACAACAAGATTTTCAACAGGCCGGTCGTCCAAAACTCAAAAAGTGCGGCGATCGTCAACCGACTCAACTCGTTGAGGATTCAACCCAAAAGGGGAAGAGGTCTGAACTTTATGGCAAACGATATCGATCCAATTGAAACGCAGGAATGGCTTGATGCCCTGGCGTCGGTCATGCGTGAAGAAGGCACCGACCGCGCCCAATTTCTGCTCAAGCGTCTGTCCGACAATATCACCCAGAGCGGCCCGGACGTTCCTTTTGCGCTGAACACCCCGTTCCGCAACACCATCAATCTGGAAGACGAGCCCAAGTACCCGGGCGATAACGATATGGAGCGGAAAATCCGCGCCATGATTCGTTGGAACGCCGTCGCCATGGTGGTTCGCGCCAATAAATCCGGCGATGACCTGGGCGGCCATATTTCTTCGTTCCAATCGTCCGCCACCCTGTACGACATGGGCTTCAACCATTTCTGGCGCGCCCCGACCGACACTCATCCGGGCGACATGGTTTACTTCCAGGGCCACATCTCGCCGGGCATCTACGCGCGTTCTTTCGTTGAAGGCCGGTTGAGCGAAGATCAGCTCGACAACTTCCGTCGCGAAGTCGATGGCAAAGGTCTGTCATCTTATCCACACCCCTGGCTGATGCCGGACTACTGGCAGTTCCCAACCGTTTCCATGGGTCTGGGCCCGATCCAGGCGATCTACCAGGCGCACGTCATGCGTTACCTGGAAAACCGCGGTGAAATCGAAAAAGGCGGTCGCGTCTGGGCTTTCCTGGGCGACGGTGAAACCGACGAGCCGGAATCACTGGGCGCCATCGCCCTGGCCGGTCGTGAACACCTCGACAACCTGAACTTTATCGTCAACTGCAACCTCCAGCGTCTGGACGGTCCGGTGCGCGGTAACGGCAAGATCATTCAGGAACTGGAAGGCGTGTTCCGCGGTGCTGGCTGGAACGTCATCAAGGTGGTTTGGGGACGGCATTGGGACAAGCTGTTCGCCAAAGATTCCAAAGGCATTCTGCAGAAACGCATGGACGAAATCGTCGACGGCGAACTGCAAGCCTGTAAAGCCCACGGCGGCGCTTACACCCGTGAACATTTCTTCGGCAAATATCCGGAACTGGCCGAAATGGTCAAGGATATGAGCGATGACGATATCTATCGTCTGAACCGTGGCGGTCACGATCCGTACAAAGTCTTCGCCGCTTTCCAACGCGCGGTTGCCGACAACAACGGTCAGCCGACCGTCATTCTGGCGCACACCGTTAAGGGTTACGGCCTGGAAGCCGGTGAAGGCAAGAACGCCAGTCACCAGCTGAAGAAGCTCGACGTCGATGCGTTGAAAGCCTTCCGCGATACTTGCGGCGTGCCGATCTCCGACGAAGACCTGGAAGCGGGCAAAATCCCCTTCTATCGTCCGGACGAAAACAGCCCGGAAATGCAGTACATCCGTAACCACCGCAACAACCTCGGTGGCTACCTGCCGATGCGTCGTCAGGAATCCAAAGAGACGCTCAAGGTGCCGACGCTGGAATCCTTTGAGTCGCTGACCAAAGACAGCGGCGACCGCGAAATTTCCACCACCATGTCGTTCGTGCGGATGATTTCCAACCTGCTCAAAGACAAGGAAATCGGCGATCGCATCGTGCCCATCGTGCCCGATGAAGCGCGCACCTTTGGTATGGAAGGTCTGTTCCGTCAGTACGGCATCTACTCGCCCAATGGCCAGCTCTATATCCCTCAGGATAAGGGTCAGGTCATGTGGTACAAAGAAGACGTTAAAGGTCAGATTCTGCAGGAAGGCATTAACGAATCCGGCGCCATGAGCTCCTGGATTGCCGCCGCCACTGCGTACAGCACCTACAACCGTCAGCTGATTCCGTTCTACGCCTTCTACTCCATGTTCGGCTTCCAGCGCGTTGGCGATCTGTGCTGGGCGGCGGGCGACCAACAGGCGCGCGGCTTCCTGATCGGCGCGACTTCTGGCCGTACCACGTTGAACGGCGAAGGTCTGCAGCACCAGGACGGTCACAGCCACATTCTGGCGGGCACCGTTCCGAACTGCGTGTCCTACGACTGCAGCTACGGCTACGAAGTGGTCACCATCATTCAGGATGGTATGAAGCGTATGGTTGAAGACAACGAAAACGTCTTCTACTACATCACCACCCTGAACGAGAACTACCACAATCCGGGCCTCGAACCACAGATGGTTGAGGGCATCAAACGTGGTATGTACTTGCTCGAAGATGGCGTCAAGAAAGGCAAGAAAGCCGTGCAACTGTTCGGCTCCGGCTCCATCATGCAGGAAGTCCGTGCCGCCGCTGACATGCTGCGTGACGACTTCGGCGTACAGGCTGATGTCTGGGCGGTGACCAGCTACAACGAACTGACACGCGATGGTCAGGACGTTGAGCGCTGGAACATGCTGCATCCGGAAGACAAGCCGCGTAAGGCCTACGTCACCGAGATGCTGGAAAGCCGTCGCGGCCCGATCATTGCCGCCAGCGATTACATGAAGAACTACGCCAACCAGATCCGCCAGTGGGTTCCCCAGTCGTACCACGTGCTGGGCACTGACGGCTTTGGCCGCAGTGATTCGCGCGCCCAGCTGCGCCACTTCTTTGAAGTGAACCGCTACTGGATTGTGGTCGCCGCCCTGAAAGCGCTGGTCGAAGAAGGCAGCGTTGAAGCCAGTGAAGTCACCAAGGCGATCAAGCAATTCAAGCTGGACCCGAACAAACCTAATCCGGTCATCGCCTGAGTCGGTTGAGGAATTGAGGAGTCATCATGGCAACTGAAATTATCAAGGTACCCGACCTGGGAATGGACGCGGCGACCATCATCGAAATCAGCGTCAAACCCGGCGATGTGATCGCCGAGGACGACACCCTGATCGTGTTGGAGTCGGACAAGGCGTCCATGGACGTACCTGCGTCCAAAGGCGGCAAGATCACTGAGATCAAAGTCAAAGAAGGCGATTCCGTCTCCGAAGGCGACGAAATTCTGTATCTGGAAGTTGAAGGCGCTGGCGACAGCCAGGCCGACGACGCTCCGGCCGAATCAGAGTCAGAGTCAGAGTCAAAGACAGAATCCAAAGCGGAAGCGGCACCGGCCAGCAAAGGCGGTGGCGAAGTGCAGGAAGTCAAAGTACCGGACATCGGTATGGATTCCGCCAGCATCATCGAAGTGCACGTCAAAGTCGGCGACACCATCGCCGAAGAAGACGCACTGGTAACGCTGGAATCCGACAAAGCCAGCATGGATGTTCCGTCTGACGTCGCCGGTGAAGTGGTCTCGGTGAAGGTCAAAGAAGGCGACGACATCTCCGAAGGCACGGTACTGATCGAAGTCAAAACCGCCGGTGGCGGCAGCAAAGAAACTGCGTCCAGCGGTGAATCAGCTCCGGCTGCAGCACCATCAAGCAGCGGTGGTGAGAAGCGCGAAGTCAAAGTACCGGACATCGGTATGGACAAAGCCAGCGTCATCGAAGTGCATGTCAAAGCCGGCGACACCATCGCCGAGGAAGACACCCTGGTCACCTTGGAATCCGACAAAGCCAGCATGGACGTACCGTCCGATGCCGCCGGTGAAGTGCTGTCGGTCAAGGTGAACGTTGGCGACGACGTCTCCGAAGGCACCGTGCTGATCGAAATCAAGACCAGCGGTGGCAGCAATGAATCGGCTCCGGCCGCCTCTGCTCCGGCTGCCAAAGAAGAATCCAAGCCAGCACCGAAAGCGGCCGCTGAAGCTCAGGCTCCGACGCTCGCCAGCGCCCACGAAGGCGAACTGACACGACCGTCGAAGAACGTTCATGCCGGCCCGTCAGTGCGCAAACTGGCACGCGAATTCGGCGTCGATCTGGCGTTGGTTCCGGGCTCTGGCCCGAAAGGCCGCATCGTCAAAGACGACGTCGCTGCCTGGGTGAAAAAGCGCATTCAGGAACCGGGTGCTGCCACTGGCGGCTCTGGAATCCCGGCCATTCCGGATCAGGACTACAGCAAGTTCGGCGACGTCGAAATCAAAGAACTGAGCCGAATTCAGCAGATCACGGCGGCCAATATGTGGCGCAACTGGGTCAACATCCCGCATGTCACCCAGTTTGACGAAGCCGATGTCACCGACACCGAAGCCTTCCGCAACTCGCTGAAACCGGAAATGGAAAAACGTGGCGTTAAGATCAGCCCGCTGGCCTTTATCGTTAAAGCCTGCGCCGCTGCTCTGGTCGAGTTCCCGAACTTCAACGTCTCGCTGATGGCCGATGGCAAACGTTACGTGCAGAAGCACTACGTCAACATCGGTGTCGCCGTCGACACTCCGAACGGCTTGATCGTTCCGGTGATCAAAGACGCCGACAAGAAGTCGATCTGGCAGATTGCCGAAGAGATCATCGACTTCGCCAAACGCGGTCGCGATGGCAAGGTAAAAGCCGACGAGATGAAAGGCGGCTGCTTCAGCGTCTCCAGCCTCGGTGGCCTGGGCGGCACCGCCTTCACGCCGATCGTCAACGCGCCGGAAGTGGCCATCCTCGGTGTCTCCAAAAACCAGGTAAAACCCTTCTGGACCGGCAAAGAGTTCGTACCGCGCACCTTCACACCGCTGTCGTTGTCGTACGACCACAAAGCCGTCAACGGTGCCGACGCCGCCAAGTTCACCACCTACCTGACTCAGGTACTGGCGGACGTTCGTCGACTGGTGCTCTAAACCGGCGTTTTACGCTCGACACAAAACCGGCCTCTGGGCCGGTTTTTTTATGGCTGGAAAATTACTGCAACTTCGCAAAGCGCCCCGGTGGCGTGCCCACATGGCGACTGAAAGCGGTGCTGAACGTACTGGCGGAACCGTAACCGACGCGCTGCGCCACTGTGGCGATGGCGCTATCCGGACGGCGCAACAAGTCTTTGGCCAGCGACATGCGCCAGGCCAGCAGATATTCCATCGGCGGCACACCGACCGCGCGGCTGAACCGCTCAAAAAAGGCCGAACGCGATAACGCCGCCGTGGCCGCTAATTCCTCGACCGTCCAGGAGCGGGCCGGATCAGCGTGCAGCGCGCGCATCGCCACTGCCAACTTGGTATCTGCCAAACCCCGCAACAAACCCACCGGTGCATTCTCCGCCGAATTGGCGCGCAGCGCTTCCACCAGCAACACCTCCACCAGATTGCCCAGTACGTGTTCTCGCCCTGGCCGTTGCGCCAGCGACTCGTCCCGTACCAGCTGCACCAGGGTCGCTAACCGCGATACATCACGCACGTGCAGCAAGGTCGGCAACAGAGACACCAGCAAGGACGCATCCTGGGAACCAAACACAAAGCTGCCACCGAGCATACGCACCTCGGCCGGCCCGTCCTGACGACCATGGCGGACTTCACCCTGAGGCGACGGCATCAATTTCGGATCAACAAAGGCAGGCTCAGCAACCTCATAGCCAGACATCACAAAACCCGGCGTCGCCGGCATCAACACAAAGTCGCCGGCAACCAGTTCGATTTCCGGCTGACCGTCCACCTGCAGCCGACAGCGCCCTTCCAGCACCGCACTGAAACTCGGCTGTTCAAAGGCGGCGTAACGCACCGCCCAGGCACCCGCGCCACTGATGATCTTGCTGAACACGGCGCGCGGTTGCAGCAGATTGATGACTTCGGAGAGTGGATCGACCATAACCGGACTCTGGCAAATTAATTACGGACTTTGGATCGTAGCAAGTCCTGACCCTGCTGACTATCGTATGGCCATCCAACCAACAGAGGACACTCAAGATGAAAACCGTACTGATTACCGGCTGTTCATCCGGCTACGGCCAGGAAACGGCGCACTACTTTCACGACCAGGGCTGGCAGGTGATCGCCACCATGCGCACACCGCGCCCGGAGCTACTGCCGCAATCGCCGCGGATGCGCGTTATTGCTCTGGATGTCACCGATCCGGCCAGCATCACCGCTGCGTTGCAGGAAGCCGGTCCCATCGACGTGCTGGTCAACAACGCCGGTCTTGGCCTGTTCGGCGCGTTTGAGGCCACGCCTATGACCACGGTGCGCGACATTTTCGAGACCAACACCTTCGGTGTCATGGCGATGGTTCAGGCCGTTCTGCCGCAGTTTCGCGAGCGACGCAGCGGCGTAATCGTCAACGTCACCTCCAGCGCAACGCTGGCGCCCTTCCCGCTGGTGGCGGTTTACACCGCAAGCAAGACCGCCATCGAAGGCTTTACCGAATCGCTGGCATTGGAACTGGCCGACTTCAATATCCAGGTCAAACTGGTCGAACCGGGCTACGGCCCCTCCACCCAGTTTGCTGCCAACGGCGCCGAGCGCATGGCCGGTCTGGTTACCGAACCCTATGCGCCCTTTGCTGAACAGATCTTCGCCAGCTTTGGGGTTTCGTCAGTGGTTACCGAAGCCATCGATGTTGCCGAAGGCGTCTGGCGCGCCAGCACCGACACCACCAGCAAGCTGAGGTTCCCGGCCGGGCCGGATGCGGTAGCACTGGCGGCAGCTAATTAAACCGCTGAACTAATGGTCGTCTCCCATAAAAAAACCGGCGCAATGCCGGTTTTTTTCTTGCGTGCTTCAAGGCTGTAAATCATTTATCAGTCGGCTCATACACCCGCACAAACACCTCAGCCGTTACATCCAATGACGTTAATGCCGCCACCCTCGCCTTCCCCTCGGCCGGGGCGCGATAACCGTGGGGTGTCATCGCCAGTAAATCCTGTATCGCCTGGGCGTTGTCGAGCTGGAAGCGGTAACTGACTTCGTCCTCCTCAACCAACTGAAAACCGTCCAGTGTCGGCGCTTTGGGCGATTCTGGGCCATCCACTTGTTCGTACAACACTTCGCGCAATTCACGCAGATGCGCCGGTCCCGGATCGACCTGTATCAGGCGGCCGCCGGGTTTCAGTACGCGGGCAAATTCGCTGGCGACCGGAAACCCAAAAACGCACAACAACCGATCCAGGCTGGCGTTTTGAATCGGCAGGTGCGCATTGGTACCCACCACCCAGGTCTCACGCTTATCCTGTTTCGCCGCAGCCAGAACGGCGTCCTTGGAAATATCGAGCCCGGCCATCTTCACTGGCATCGAATCCGGCGCCCATTCGGCCAACTGACGCAGGTAATAACCTTCACCACAGCCGGCATCGAGGATCGTGAAATCGGTATCCGGCAGCGGGCTTGGGCGGCACAACCGGGCAATTAATTCCACCACTGGCTGATAATGCCCAGTCGCCAGAAAGCGCTGGCGGGCGGCGACCATGGCCTTGGAATCACCCGGATCTTTGGAGCGTTTGTGCTGTACCGGTAGCAGGTTCACATAGCCCTGGCGCGCCTGGTCGTAGCTGTGGCCCTGCGGGCAGACCCAGCGGTTGTCGTGCTTGGTTAACGGCTCGCCGTCCAGCGGACAGGCCAGCTCCACAAAGGGTTCGATGGGCATGCTAACGCCTTTAAATAAGATGCCTTTTCAATGACGGCCTCTGCACGGCCCCTGGCTTGCGTTACCATGGCGAGCCGATAAATCATCAGGGTGCACTGAGGAATCAGCGATGCATATTACGGTATTTTGCGGCTCCAAACCTGGGTTGGACCCGGACTTTATTCGGTCGGCGCGCCGGCTTGGCGAACGCATGGCGCAGCGCGGTCATGATCTGGTTTATGGCGGCGCCAAGGTCGGGCTGATGGGCGCGGTGGCCGACAGTGTTTTGGCTGGCGGCCGCGAGGTGATCGGCGCCATTCCCAAGGCGCTGGTATCGAAAGAAGTCGCCCATGATGGCCTGACTCAGTTGTACGTGGTCGACACCATGCATCAGCGCAAAGCCATTCTGTCCGGCGAAGCCGATGCCTTTATTGCCCTGCCCGGCGGCCCCGGCACCATGGAGGAATTATTCGAAGTCTGGACCTGGCGCATGCTGGGTTATCACAGCAAGCCGGTGGCGCTGCTGAATTTAAACGGTTATTACGACCCACTGCTGGCGATGATCGATCGCATGATCAGCGCTGAATTCGCCTGGTCCGATCTGACCACAAGTCTGATCGTCGCCGATGACATCGATGACCTGCTCAACCGACTGGAGGCGGCGCGATGATGCAGCGGTTTGTGACCTTCTATCAGACACTGCTGGGTTTATCCTTGCTGGTTTCATTGCTGGAAGTGTTGCTCAGCGAGGCGACGCGACCCTGGTGGGGCGTCATCATTGCGGCGGTGCCGATGGCGTTGCATTTTACCTTGCGGTTATCGTTCAAACCCCGGCCACGCAAGCGATGGCTGATGCCGCAGCAGGTCTTCACCCTGGGCGGACTGGGGTTGACGGTCAACCCGGAAGTGATTGAACAACCGTCCTGGCTGGCAACGGCTCTGGCTACCGCCCTGGTGATCTGTCTGTACGTCTATCTGTTCAAGGTGTGGCGGGCGGACCCGCCGGAGCAAGAGGACTGACGCAGCGAATTAACGTAACCTTTTAACTTAACGCAACAACAGCAACGGCTTATTTGCGCGCAGCAGCATCTTCACCGTCAGACTGCCCAACACCAGATCGCGCAGCCGGGTGTGACTGAACGCGCCCATCAAGGTCAGGTCGATATCATGCTCGGACTGATAGCGCACCAGCTCTTCACTGGGTTTGCCATCGAGCGTCACTGCGGTGACATTCAAGCCCGCTTCACGCAGCTTTAAGGTCGCCGCCTGCTGCAACGCCTGAGCCGTGGCCGGATCTTCGCCCACGGTCACCAGATGCACTTCCAGGCCGGTAAACAGCGGCCGGTTGGCGAGCATCTCCAGCGCCTTGCCCGAGGCATCGCTGCCGTCATAAGCCAGCATGACGCGCTTGGGTTCCTGGAAATCATTATTCACCACCAGCACCGGCTTGTGCAGCGAGCGCAAAATACTTTCCAGATGGCCGCCGAGATGACGGTCATCGTCGCCGCGTTCTTCGCCACGAATGCCCAACACCAGCACGCGGATGTCGTCTTCCAGCTCGATCAGCGATTCGGTCAAACCACCGTGACGCTGCTTCATTTCCGACTCGACCACGCCGGCCTGTTGCAGCCGGTCACGCGCCGCGTTCAACATCAGCTTACCCTGCTCCAACATCAGGCGGCTGCGCTCAGCTTCGACGTCGGTCAGTTCCTGCATCAAAGTTTCACGACTGCCCAGACCAATAGCGCCGCTAAGATCACTCGGTACCACCGCCGGGCCCTGCTCTAAATTGTGCAGCAGCTGCACCGGCGCCTGAGTGCGGCGATGAATCCAGGCGGCGTAATCGCACACCGCCGCGCTGAACTGGGACGCGTCGATGCAGGTTAAAATTTTGCCATTCTTGTTGTTATTGTTGATGTCATTGGCCATCAGTGGGCTCCCAATACCTTGTCGATTTCATCGGGTTTGTCGTGTACGCCAAAACGGTCGACGATGGTTTCGCTGGCCTCGTTCAGACCAATCACCTCGACCTGCGCGCCTTCGCGACGGAACTTGATCACCGCTTTATCGAGCGCGCCAACCGCAGTGATGTCCCAAAAATGCGCGCGTTGCAGATCGATCACTACCCGGTCAACCGCCTCTTTGTAATCGAAGGAGGCGATAAATTTCTCGGCCGAGCTGAAAAACACCTGGCCGACCACGGCGTAGCGGCGGGTATCGCTGTCGGCATCGTAATCCGACCGCACGTACATAAAATGACCAACCTTGTTGGCAAAGAACAGGCTCGCTAACAGTACGCCGGCGAGCACACCATAGGCCAGGTTGTGGGTCCAGACCACCACCACGACGGTTACGATCATCACCAGGTTGGTCGACAGTGGCAGCCGTTTCAAATCGCGCACCGAACCCCAGTTAAAGGTACCGATGGACACCATGATCATCACCGCAACCAGCGCCGCCATGGGAATCATCGACACCCAGTCTTTCAAAAACACCACCAGCAGCAATAACACCACACCGGCGATCAGCGTCGATAAACGTCCCCGGCCACCGGATTTCACGTTGATGACTGATTGACCAATCATGGCGCAGCCGGCCATACCGCCGAGCACACCAGCACCCAGGTTCGCCAAACCCTGAGCCTTGCATTCACGATTTCGGTCGCTGCTGGTATCGGTGAGGTCATCGACAATGGTCGCGGTCATCAACGATTCCAGCAAACCGACAACCGCCAGGCTGGCGGAATAAGGAAAAATAATCGCCAGCGTTTCAAAATTCAGCGGCACTTGCGGCCATAAAAACACCGGCAGTGAATCCGGCAACTGGCCCAGGTCACCGACGGTGCGAATGTCCAGATCCAGCCAGATCGCCACACCGGTCAAAAACAAAATAGTCACCAGCGGCGACGGAATCGTTTTGTTCAGATAGGGGAAGCCATAAATGATGCCCAAGCCGGCGGCAGTGACCGCGTAGACATGCCAGGTCACATTGGTCAGTTCCGGCAACTGAGCCATAAAGATCAGAATCGCCAGCGCATTGACGAAGCCGGTCACCACGGAACGCGACACAAAGCGCATCAGTGAACCCAGCCGCAAATAACCGGCGATAATTTGCAGCACGCCGGTTAACAAGGTGGCTGCCAGCAGATACTGCAGGCCGTGATCTTTCACCAGCGTCACCATCAGCAACGCCATGGCGCCGGTGGCCGCTGAGATCATGCCCGGTCTGCCGCCGGTAACAGCGGTGATCACCGCGATACAAAAAGACGCATAAAGGCCGACTTTCGGGTCGACACCGGCGATGGTGGAAAAGGCGATGGCCTCGGGAATCAGCGCCAGGGCGACGACGATACCGGCGAGAATATCGCCACGCAGATTGCCAAACCAATCCTGGCGGCGGGAAAGAAACAGCATGCTTACCTCATTTGGGTCGGTTAGCGCACTGCATCATAATCGTTCGGTCAATGGGTAACCGGCAGGCGCGCACGGAGCGCGCATCATAGCGGCTGTGACGGTGATGACAAGGCCAGAGCCTGCCCGGTCAGTCGCTCAAGCGAACGGCGGTACCACTGACGCTGACCATCATCATGCTGCCGCGATCACCGACCACTTCGTAATCGATATCAATGCCGACAATGGCGTTGGCACCCAAGGCCGCAGCCCGCTCTTCCATGTCGGCAAAGGCGGTTTCGCGCGCTTTACCCATTTCGCGCTCGTAAGCGGCCGAACGACCACCGACAATGTCGCGAATGGCGCCGAATACGTCTTTAAAAATGTTGGCACCGAGAATGGCTTCACCGACGACGATGTCGAGATAATCGACAATGGGACGGCCTTCTACGGTATTAGTGGTGGTTTTCAGCATCCTAACGTCCTTGATTATGAGTTATGAGGAATGGGCAATAAGGCGTCAGCCAGACTAGCAGAACCCAAGTCAGTGGCATCGGCCATTGGTCATTTCAAACGATGACTCAAATGGACACTCAACGGATATTGCCCTGTCATAAAAAACCGCTAGGGTGGACAGTGGTCGCAAAAAAACTGACCAGTCGTTCAAATGAATGGAACCAGGTGTCGGCGCTCTTGTGACAGAGAATTCGGCGGAGTGTGACTACACACTCCGCTGTTGCTGGGGAGAGCCAGGGATTCTGCCAATCAACGAACTGAAACTGAGGGAATTCCATGAACAACAAACTGCCGATTCTGGCCTTGGCGACGCTGCTCGCCAGTGCCACAGCCCAGGCCGATCTGATTTTCAGCGAGTACATTGAAGGCTCGTCCAACAACAAAGCGTTGGAACTGAACAACACCGGTTCAAACGCTGTCGATCTGTCGCAGTACCGCATCGAACTCTATTCCAACGGCAATACCAACGTGCAGAACCAGCTGACGCTCAGCGGCACGCTGGAAGCCGGTGGTTTCTATGTTATCGCCAATAGCCAGGCGACCAGCGCCATTCTCGACCAGGCCGACCTCACCGCCAGCGTCACCTTCTTCAACGGCAACGATGTGTTGTTGCTGAAACAAAACGGCACTGTGGTCGATCGCATTGGCGAGTTGGGCAACGACGACTATTTCGGCGGCGAAGTCACCCTGGTGCGCAAAGCCGGCATTACTCAGGGCGACCCTCAGTACAACACCCCCTTCGACCCCAGCATCCAGTGGGACAGCTACCCGCAAGACACCTTCGCCTACCTGGGTGATGGTGATAGCGATCCGGGTGATGGCGAGCCAACGTTGGCGCAATGTGGTGATGAGATGACCGCCATCTCTGCCATTCAAGGCAGCGGCAGCGAATCGCCCTTGCTCGGCCAGTCGGTGGCCATCGAAGCCATCGTCGTGGCGCAACTGCAGAACGACAATCAGCTAAGCGGTTTCTTTGTGCAGGAAGAAGATGTTGATGCCGATGGCGACCCGGCCACCTCCGAAGGCCTCTTTATCTATGCCGACACCCCGACCGTTTCTGTTGGCGACAAAGTCGTCGTCAACGGCCAGGTCGATGAATACTTCGGTTTGACCCAGCTGAATCAAATTGCCGGCATCGACATCTGCGCCAGCAACCAAACGCTGCCCAGCGCCGCCAGCCTCAGTCTGCCGCTGAATGACCGTGATGAACTCGAAGCCGTCGAAGGCATGAGCGTCGCCTTTAACCAGATACTGACCGTGAACGAGGTTTATCAACTGGGCCGTTATGGCGAATTTATGATCGGCAATGGCCGTCGCTATATTCCCACCGAAGTGGCCGAACCCGGCGCTGCGGCTGAAGCGGTAGTCGAAGCCAATGCTTTGAACTCACTGATCGTCGAAGACGGCATTTCCACCCAAAACCCGGACCCGGTCATCTTCCCAGCGCCGGAACTGTCGGCCTACAACAGCCTGCGCATCGGCGACACTCTGGCCAGCCTGAACGGCGTGATGACTTACGCCTTTAGCGCCTACAAGGTGATTCCGACCAGCACGCCGGTGTTCCAGGGCACCAACCCGCGCACGCTCGAACCCAGGGCCACTCCCGACGCCGATCTGCGCTTAGCCAGTTTCAACGTGCTCAACTATTTTAATGGCGATGGCATGGGCGGCGGTTTTCCAACCGAGCGCGGCGCCGAAACGCCGTTTGAACTGGAACGCCAGCAAACCAAACTGGTTGCCGCCCTGGAAGCGCTCGACGCCGATGTCATCGGCCTGATGGAAATTGAAAACGACGGCTACAGCGCCGACAGTGCCATCGCCCAACTGACCGACGCCCTGAACGCCACCCAAAGCGCTGGCAACGACTACGATTACGTCGTCCCGGGTGTCAGCCAGATCGGCAGCGATGTCATCGCCGTTGGTCTGCTGTATCGGCCGGAGGTGGTATCGCCGGTTAACCTGGCGCAAATTCTCGACAGCAACAGCTCACCGCTGGACGATGAAGGCGAACCCTTGTTTATCGACGATCTAAACCGTCCCGCTTTGGCGCAAAGCTTCGAGCACGCTGCCAGCGGCGACCGCTTTACGGTCGTGGTTAATCACTTCAAATCCAAAGGTGACGGCGACTGCGCCGACTACAACGACTGCGCCACCGGCGACGGCCAGGGCGCCTATAACATTGCCCGCACCCGCGCCGCCCAGGCCATGGCCGAATGGCTGGATAACAACCCAACGGGTGTCGTCGACAGCGATGTACTGATCATGGGTGACCTTAACGCCTATAGCATGGAAGACCCGATCCAGACCCTGGCTGACGCCGGTTACGCTTCGCTGAAATCCGCTGGCGACTACTCCTATGTCTTTGACGGTGCAGCGGGCAACCTCGACCACGCCTTAGCCAGCCGTTCACTGGCCGACAAAGTGCTGAAAACCCAGGACTGGCACATCAACACCGACGAACCGCTGGCACTGGACTACAACACCAACTACAAATCGCCGGCTCAGGTGGAAAGCTTCTACGCACCGAATGCCTACCGCTCGTCAGACCACGATCCGGTAATTGTCGATGTGGCCATGAACGCCCCGCCCGTCGCCAGCTTCCGCGTCTTTAAAATTCTGTTCTGGTATCTGTTTATCAGCGACAGCCAAGACCCGGATGGCTACCTGACCGACCAACACTGGCAGGTCGGCAACCTGAGTTTCCACGGCAGCTGGAAACTGCTGTCGATTGGCCAGGTTAAGCGCCAGCCAGGCAACGAGGTCACCCTGACGGTCACCGATAACAGCGGTGCCACCGACAGCCTGACGCAGCAACTGCCAAGGCACTGATCTATAACTCTCGGGGTCGTATCCACGGCCCCAAGTTCTATGTCTATTTCATCACCAAACAGTCACAACTCTCTCGTCCCGCTGTCATCCGTCCCCCTAGCGCATCACCTAAACCGTGCAATGCGCCTTGAATGCCTGCAAAAACGTGCTTCACTCTTAAATCAAACGATAAACCCTATGCCATTGGCCTGATGAAGGTAAAAGTTATCTTGGTGACTCATTAGCCACCACAAAAGCGCATACGCCAATTTACGTGAACGCTAGTTAGGTTACCGAATGTTATTAAATGAGGTGGCCGTTAGCTGACAATATCACGCCGATATGTGGATTTTTTAATTAAATTCGATAGGCGTGAAACCACTTACTGACAAATGGACTACGCTCATTATGCGATGTAGACGAAATAGAGGTGTAGTGAAGGTTACTGTTTAGAGCGTTTCAGATGAGATGACCCTAGAAACCGAAGACAGTAAACCCGCATTTGAATTTCCAGTGGTGTTTGATAGTCGCTTCCTCTATGAACTTACCGCATTGGGAAATCCACTGGTCATCTTTTTTAACAGTGTAAAACCGCCATCCAGCGATAAGATCGAACGACCCAAAGGCACATAAAGACACACATTCTTTGCAGCTGATCTTGATGGCTTAAAAGTAAACAAGACTCACATAAAGGTTACTACCATGTTAAAAAACCTGTTAGCAAAAATATCAGGTGGTAAGCAAGTAACTATCGCCAAAGATGATTGGATCAATACTCAAGGTCAACTCGACGCCTTATCTCGCTCACTCGCCGTCATTGAGTTTGACTTAAATGGCAATATTTTAATGGCCAATGACAACTTCTTGAACGCTTTAGGTTATTCGTTAGAGGAAGTTAAAGGCCAACACCACAGCATTTTTGTCGATAACACCTACCGCAATAGCCAGGAATACAAAGATTTTTGGGCTAAATTGCGTAATGGTGAATTTCAAAGTGGTGAATACTGTCGCTACTCGAAAAACGGTCAGCCAGTCTGGATTGAGGCCAGCTACAACCCTATTTTTGATGCCAACAAAAAACCCTATAAAGTCGTTAAATTTGCCACTGATATCACTGCGAAGAAACAACAAACTAGCGATTATGAAAGTCAACTAGCAGCCATATCCAAATCTCAAGCGGTCATCTCATTTAAACTGGATGGCACCATACTTTCAGCAAACGACAATTTCTTAAACGCTCTTGGCTATACGCTCAATGAAGTGCAAGGCAAACATCATCGTTTGTTTGTCGATTCCGAATACCAAAAATCTGAGGAGTATCGCAACTTCTGGGATAGCCTCGCTAAGGGCGAACATTTTGTCGGCCGTTTTCCGCGCGTTCATAAAAACGGTAAAGTTATTTGGATACAAGCCAACTATAGCCCTATTTTTGACGCAACCGGTACGCCTTACAAAGTAGTGAAATTCGCCACGGATATTACGGCTGAAGTCGAAGCTGAACAACAGCTTCAACTGACCGTTAGCCAGGTGAATACAGCCATTAATGCCGCGGTTAATAATGACCTTACCCAACGAGTGTCAACGGCAGACAAATCCGACATGATGCTCAGTATTTCAGAAGGCGTAAACTCACTGCTTGATACCATGACAGAGATCATCGTCAATATTAAAAATGCATCTGATGCGGTGTATAACGGTGCTCGCGAAATCTCCAATGGCAACACAGACCTTTCTAACCGCACTGAGCAACAAGCTTCCAGTCTGGAAGAAACAGCGTCTAGTATGGAGGAGCTAACCACGACTGTTCGCCAAAATGCCAACAATGCCAAAGAGGCTAACAACTTGGCATCCAACGCAGTAACAATCGCTCTGGATGGTGGTCACTTAATAGAAGACGTGGTGAAAACCATGGCCTCCATCAATGAATCCTCACAAAAAATTGCGGATATCATTGGCATGATCGATGGCATTGCTTTTCAAACCAATATCCTGGCACTTAACGCTGCGGTTGAGGCTGCTCGAGCGGGCGAACAAGGGCGAGGCTTTGCGGTTGTTGCATCGGAGGTAAGAACCTTAGCGCAACGCTCAGCGAATGCGGCAAAAAACATTAAAGATCTCATTTCCGAGTCAGCGGGGAAAATCAACAATGGCAATGAGCTAGTCAATAAATCCGGTGACACCATGCGAGAGGTCGTGACTGCGATCAAGCAGGTCAATGACATTATGACTGAGATCGCCAGCGCCTCTGCAGAACAATCATCCGGGTTGGATGAAATCGATAAGGCCGTCAGCCAAATGGATGAAATGACTCAACAAAACGCCGCCCTTGTTGAAGAAGCTGCAGCGGCCTCTGAAAATCTATTAAGCCAAGCAGATTTATTAACCAAAAATGTAAACCGATTTGTACTGACCGAGAGCGACCATACTGCTCACAGCATTAAACCCACAGCGCCTACTAACGCCAACAAATCATCACCTAAACACGCTTCTGTGCACCCATTAACATCCAACACTATCGCGATTAACAGGCCAAAACCGTCACTGCAACCTCAACTCGATGATGACGAGGATAGTTGGGAGAATTTTTAGCCCGGTGAATACTGGCATAGATGTCATCGCATTCATCAAAGCGTCATGATGCTGTCACCCTAGCTTCATCCGCCCAGCCTAGCCTTGGCCTAACTCTGCCATGGGAGACTGAGCCATGACCCAACGTCGCGTTCGCGCTGTGTTCATATCCGATATTCACCTCGCCAACCCCAACAGCCAGGTGGATTTGCTGGCCGACTTTCTCAACAACACCGAGACCGACTACCTCTATCTGCTCGGCGACATCGTCGACCTGTGGAAGCTCAGCACCCGCAAGGGCCGCTGGCACAAGCATCACGAAAGCATCCTCAAACTGATTCTTGCCAAAGCCAAAAGCGGTACCGAAGTGGTCTATGTACCGGGCAATCACGATCCGTTTTTCCGCCACTTCGCCGATACGCACCTGGGCCCGGTGCGCGTCGAACACGAAGCCATTCATACCGCCGCCAGTGGTGAACGCTATTTGCTGCTGCACGGCGACCGCTTCGACGACGATATCTACTGCGGACATTTCTGGTGGCACATCGGCGAATGGGCTTATGAGACCGTGGTCACCCTGAACCGTCACCTGAATCGGTTGCGCTCCTGGCTGGGTAAATCTTATTGGTCGCTGCCCGGCGCACTGAAAATGCGATCGAAAAAAGCCCGCGCCTATATCGAAAGCTTTGAAGAAAAGGTCATCCACTACGCCCGTGAGCAAGGCGTTCAAGGCGTCGTCTGCGGCCACATTCACCAAAGCAAACTGCGCATCAACGATGGCTTTGTTTACGCCAACGATGGTGACTGGGTAGAAAGCTGCTCCGCCCTGCTCGAACACCAAGATGGCAGCCTGGAACTGCTCGAAGTCCCCCACGCTCAAACCGGAACCCACTTGCATCCGTCGCCGACCTGGCAAGCGCCAAACAACCAACCTATCGCTCACAGCTGATCTACGGCCATAAAAAAACGCGCCCTAGAGCGCGTTTTTTTTATTCTTTAGTCTTCAGCCACCACTGTTGGCTGACCGGTCCGAATCTTCAATCGGTGCGAAATCTTCATCGCTCAACTCCGGCGCATCCAGCGCTTTATAACTCGCATCCAGGCGTTTCATCGACTTGCAGATGGAATTGATGCGTTCGTCCTGGGCATGAATGTGATCGAGCAAGGCTTTAATGGCGTGGGCCGTCGGGTCGGGCATCGAGGAGACGCCGTAGGCATCGAAACCCATTTTGTCGGCCATGGCTTTTTGCTGTTCGCTGAACGGCAGAACCTTTTCTCCACCCTGCTTAACGATACGACCAGGCACGCCCACCACCGTGGCCGATTCCGGAACTTCCTTGGTCACTACGGCATTAGAGCCGATCCGGGCATTGCGGCCGACAGTAAACGGGCCGAGCACCTTGGCGCCGGCGCCGACGATAACGCCGTCTTCTAACGTCGGGTGCCGCTTGCCTTTTTTCCAACTGGTGCCACCCAGGGTGACGCCCTGATAAATGGTGACGTCGTCGCCGATCTCGGCGGTTTCACCAATCACCACGCCCATGCCGTGGTCGATAAAGAAGCGACGACCGATCTTGGCACCGGGATGGATTTCGATGCCGGTCAGCCAGCGGGAAAATTGCGACATCCAGCGCGCCAGCGTTTTCAGGTTCCAGTTCCACAACCGATGGTTCAGCCGGTGCAACAGCAGCGCATGCAGGCCCGGGTAGTTGAGCAGTACTTCGAACCAGTTGCGGGCGGCGGGGTCACGGTCGAAGACGCTTTTAATGTCTTCCTTCACACCATTAAACATGATCAACGCTTCCTCAGGGATTTATCGACCTGGGTCAAAAAGCCACGCAGGATATTGGCTTCCACTTCATCGGGTTGGGCCCGCAGTATTAGCCTGCGCACCTTATTCATCAAGGTTCTCGGGTTAGTGGGGTCGAGGAAATCGACTTCAACCAGCGTCTTCTCCCACGCCTGGAACAGCCCTTCCAACTGATCGGCATTGGCCGGTGGCTGATCCCACTCCACGCCCCAAGGGCCAGCCGGACGCGGTTCCTGGTCCAGCGAACGCATGCGCAGTTCGTACGCCAGCACCTGCACCGCCTGCGCCAGGTTCAGCGAGGAATAATCCGGGTTGGCGGGAATGTTCACATGATAATGACAACGCGCCAGCTCTTCGTTGGTCAGGCCCGAACGTTCGCGGCCAAACAGCAAGGCGATTTTCGAACCGGCGGGATGATCGGCAATTCGATCAGCCAGTTGGCGCGGGTCGAGCATCGGCCAGGGCAGCGACCGCGAGCGCGCCGAGGCGCCAACCACTAAGCCGCAATCGGCGATGGCGTCATCGAGGTTTTCGACCACCCGGGCGTTTTCAAGCAGATCCTGAGCGCCGGAAGAACGCGCCGTGGCTTCTTCCGACGGGAATTCTTTGGGCGACACCAGCGCTAAATCGCTGAGCCCCATGGTTTTCATGGCGCGGGCAGCAGCGCCGATATTGCCGGAGTGAGAGGTGTGCACCAGCACCACACGGATGGCGCTGAGGTCCAACTCCGATGCTGGGTTAGTGGAAACGGTGGCCGATTGCGGCTCGGACATGAAAAAAACTTCCCGAAGCTATTAAAGAAAGAGGCGAATGCCGCTATTATACGCGCCCTTTTTCCGGAAGGCTGCCCCAGGCGTGTTACCTCGCCAAGGTTGGCAGCTTCCAGAACGCTGTTTAACAAACCCGTCCTTGCGGCATGCCTCAACCCTGCGTCGGCCTGCGCGTTTCTGTCTAATCTGAAACGCTGGCCCGATTGCGCACGGTTGGGCCGTCATATGAGTGAGAAGTAAGCCTATGCAACCGATCGTAACCATTGCCCTGCGCGCTGCGCGCGCTGCGGCCGACAAACTGAGCTACACCCTGGCCAACATCGACTCCCTGACGGCGGAAGGCGACAGCCGTGAGACGGTGTTCAGCAAAGCCATCGAAGACGCCGCCTGGCGTGCCCGCAAGGCCATCCGCAAAGCCCACCAACGCCACCACATCGACTGCCTGCAAATCGGCCGCGATGAAAGCCGTGATTACGACGGCGAATCGGTCTGGCAGATCAACATCATCAGCGGCGAGACCAACTACCGCACCGGTTACCCCGGCTACCTGATCAACATCAGCTACTTCCGTGCCGACCGCATCGAAGCCGTGGCCCTACTCGACCCGGCCAGTGGCGACGAATACGGCGCCATGCGCGGCCGTGGCGTGCAGTTGAACGAGCGTCGCGTGCGCGTCGCCGGTGGCAGCCTCGATAAAGCCATCGCTGGCTTCGAAACCCGCGACTTCGCCACCAGCGCCCAATGGGCCGAGCGCGTTGCCGGTGTGCGTGTTACGGGCTGTGGTTTGCTGAGCATGGCCAACCTGGTTGCCGGTCGCCTGCAACTGGCGTTCGCCGACGATCTGAACCCGGTCGATTTCGCCGCTGCCAGCCTGTTGCTGCAGGAAGCCGGCGCGCTGTCGGGTGATCGCACAGGCGGCCCGGCCAGCATCAAAAAAGGCGAGTTGCTTGCCGCTGCACCGAAAACCTTCAAGCAATGGCTGGCGGCGCACTAAGCCCGACTGGCCAAAAGTCACGACCACCCAGCTGTTCACGGAACTGACCAACGGTCATGTTATAGTCCCCTGCTTATTTAGCGGGGGACTGACCTTTGAGCGATCTGCATCTGTACGCTGGCCGCAACGCCTTCGAGCACATCCAACAACAGGGCCTGACACCTAAAGACATCCGCGTCATCCTCGGCGCGTCCGGTGGCCCAAAATGCTTTGTACTGACCCATCTGGACCGCTATCTGGTGCGCGAATGGCTACCCAAAATTCCGCATCCGGTTGATCTGGTCGGCTCGTCCATCGGCGCGCTGCGCATGACCGCCTACGCCAATAACGATGCTTTCGCAGCCATTGAACGGCTGGAAGAAGGTTACCTGGAACAACGCTACACCGAGCACGCCGATGCCGATGAAATTACCACCAAGACGCTGGATTTTATCGACAGCATGATCGGCGCCGGCGGCCTGGCCGACCTCAACCCCGAACGCCAACTGCACATCGTTACCGCTCTGTGCAAAGGCGCCACCACCGTCACCACCCCGCGCCGGCAAGCGCTGGCCTTTGGCCGGGTGGCCTTGGCAAATCTGATATCCAGAAAATCTCTACCGCGCTATTTCGAGCGCGTGGTATTCCGCAGCCACGACAGCGAACTGCCGCTGGCGCACTGGGACGATTTCAGCACTCATCAGGTCGCGCTAAGCGCCGCCAACTTCCGCTCGGCGGTGCACGCCACCGCGGCCATCCCGGTGGTGATTCACGGTGTTGATAACCCGCCGGGTGCACCGCTGGGGCATTATCGCGATGGCGGCATGGTCGACTACCATTTCGATCTGCCGTTCAAACCCGACAACGGCATCGTGCTCTATCCGCACTTTTCCCCAGTGATGAAACCCGGCTGGTTCGACAAACCGCTGCCCTGGCGCAAGATCAGCGCAGAGCATTACAGCCACACCTTAGTGGTCACACCGAGCCCGGAATTTATCGCCCGCCTGCCCTACGGCAAGATTCCCGACCGCAAGGATTTCGAACGCCTCAGCGATAAAACGCGACTGAAATATTGGCGCACCGTAGTCGATGAGAATCAGCGCTTAGCGGACGCCTTCGATAACTGGATCAACAGCGGCGATCTGGCGGCTATGCTGCGGCCGATCGAGGAAATTGCGCGTTAAGCCAACAAGGGTAAGGACACCCAGGCTATATACGCCAGATAGATAAACAGCAATAGCACCCCAGCCAACCGACCAATAAGCCCACGCCACACCAGCGCCCACAACAGCAGCGTCACCGCCAGCATCACCAGCCAGTCACGATGCAACAGCTCAGTTGCCACCGTCAGCGGATGCACAGCGGCGGCAATACCGACCACCGCCAGCGTATTAAAAAGACCAGAACCGAGCACGTTGCCGATGGCCAGATCGTGTTCGCGTTTGCGCACCGCCGCCAAGGCCGATGCCAGTTCCGGCAGCGAAGTACCGAAGGCGACGACCGTCAAACCGATAATCAGCTCACTGACACCCAACGCTTGCGCCACTTCTACCGCGCCCCAAACCAAGGCACGCGAACTGATCAACAACAGCGCCAAGCCTAAGGATAAATCGACCAGCGCCCGCCACAGCGGCAGGGCGTTAACCTCGTCAGCCATCTCTTCCGCCGGCTCGTTGCTACCCCGCCAGATCGAATAAGCCATCAACAAAACAAAGACCAGCAATAGCAAAGCCGCGTCAAGACGACTCAAATAACCGTCCAGCAATTGCCAGCCAGCCAAGAGCGTAATGCCCAACAAAATGGGCAACTCGCGGCGGGCGATGGAGCGCTGCGACTGGATCGGCAAAACCAACGCTGTCACCCCGACCACCAAGGCAATGTTGGTAATGTTCGAGCCATAAGCATTACCCAGCGCCAGACCGGGATTGCCGGTCCAGGCCGAGAATGCCGACACCATCAATTCCGGCGCTGAAGTACCAAAACCGATAATGACCATACCGATCATCAAGCTCGACATGCCCAGATGTTTTGCCAGTGCCGCCGCGCCATCGACAAAACGATCGGCGCTCCACACAAGCACGACCAAACCGGCCAGCAAGACCAGTGCAGGCAACCACATAATTCACTCCAAAAAATTAACCGACGGCTAGAGACCGACCTGGATGGGACTGGCCAGATTGCGCAGCACCTTGGCGATGCTCATGGCAACGATGTAGCCAGTTTTAGGATTGTCCGGCGACGGCGTGTTCTGCACTTCGATATGCACTTCACCAAATTCGCCAACAGCGCTGACTTCATGAATATTGCGCTCGATGGTTGGATCGACCACAACGCGAACTTCAGTACGTTCAAAGCCTAAACCCGCCAGACTCAAGGCCGCCGACACATTCACGCTTTCGGGAAACAGCCGCGATGATTCGCGCGCATTACCTTCGAAAATACTGATCGGTTCGCGCACCGCATCCAGATCAACCACCGTCTCGGCGTAGGTGCCGCGCCAGGCACGAACCGGTTTGCGCGTCGTCAGCCGAACCTGCTGCAAGTCACCTTCGGCGGCGGCGGCAATACGATCCAGCCCAGCAATCGCCGCCGACGGTAAAATCACTCGCCGATTCGACGCCCGCGCTTGCGCCAGCAAGGCATCGTAGAGGTCCGCTTCACCCAAAGCGCCAACCGACACAACGACAAAATCTGCACCACGCCGCAAAGATTCCACGCCGTGTTCAACCACAGCCTGATGGCCGGCAGTTTCCACCACCAAATCCAAACCTTCGGCGAAAAACAGATCACGATTCTGGGTTAATAAATAGGGCCGTTTTTGCGCCGGATAACGACTGACATCGCGCACTAAAACCGCTGTAATTTCACAGCCATCTATGGGTTTATTGTTCAGTCGCTCGATCAATTGCTGCCCGGCTGTACCCAGGCCGATGATGCCAACTTTCATTCTGCACCTCCGACCTTAACGCGCACGCGGTTGCCAACTGACGGCGATGTCACCGTTAACAAAGGTCTGGCAAGCCAGGCGATGACCGCTGGCAATTTCTTCAGCAGTCAGCAACTTTTCTTCTTTCTTTTTCACGGCATCGGTGTTCTCAAGGCCCTGCTCGATTTTGCATTTGCAGGTACCGCAGATACCGCCGCCACATTTAAACGGAATGCCGCATTGTTCGCGCAAGGAGACGCGCAATAAATTGGCGTTGTCGGCGACCGATACGGTTTTGTTGTCGTTACTGATAAAAACGATGTCAAACATAACTTCACCTGCTTAAGCCGTCTCGACCGACTCACCCGTCAGTTCGTGGCTGAAATTAAAGGCATCGGAATAGATGCGTTCGATCGGCATGCCATGACGCACGAATAAATCTCGCGCGGCCTTGACCATGGTCGGCGAACCGCACAGATAGGCATCGAAACCGGAAAGATCGGCAAAGTCGGCAACAACGGCGTCCTGCACATAGCCGCTGCGGCCTTGCCAATTGCTATCGGGGCGCGACAACACCGGCGCGTAGTCAAAGTCGTCCAACTGCTCTACCCACTGCGTCAGTTGCTGATTGAGATACAGATCCTGTTCACTGCGCACGCCCCAATAAAGCGTCATCGGCGGTCGCAGCGCGTTGTCACACAGCGACTCGATGATCGACTTGATCGGTGCCAGACCAGTACCGCTGGCGACCAATAAAATCGGCCGGCTGATGTCGTCCGATTGCAAGCGGAAATCACCCAGTGGCAGTTCCACATCGAGCGTATCGCCGACCTTATAGTGTTCGATCAGGGTGTCGGTAAAACGCCCACCCGGCACTCGCCGAACATGCAGATCAAACAATTCCGATCCCGGCGGCGATGCCATCGAAAACGACCGCGGTTCACCATCATCGAGCATCACATTGAGATACTGACCGGGATGAAAAATCACCTCGGCGGCCGACGGAATGCGCAACACCAGATGCACCACGTCGTGACACAATAATTCCAATTGTTCGATGATCGCTTCATGGTAATCCGGCTGAATAAACCCTTCCGGACGAATGGTCGCGCTGATGTGCAAATCCGATTTGGCGCGCGCCTGGCACGCCAAACCGTAACCCGCTTCGGCTTCAGCTTCGGTCAGCGCAAAGGGCATTTCTTCGTAGCCCACTTCGCCGCTAAGCAACTTGAACCGACAGGTGCTGCAACCGCCATAGCGGCAGTCATGCGCCAGGTTGATACCGGCGCGTTCGGCCGCATCCAGAATGGGCTCGTCGTCAGCGACGGTAAAACTCTCGTCGGTTTCTTCCAGCGTTATCCGGTAACTCACCTGACTCTCTCCTCTGTTTGCCGAACCGGCCACGCCAAGGCGTGGCGACCGGCTTTATTTTTTAATATCAGCGGCGACCAGCACTTCTTTGTTTTGGCTTGCCAGGTAATCACTCAGTGCCTGCAAGGCGGCGACGCCGGCTTGGGTATCTTGTTCGCCATTGCCACCACTGAGGCCAACGCCACCGACAACTTCACCATCGACGACGATCGGAAAACCACCGACGAAGACGGCGAACTTGCCTTCAAAACTCCACTGAATACCGAAGGCTTCATTGCCCGGCAGTGCCGGACCGTTGGGCGCGGTATTGAACAGATGCGTCGACCGTTTGTGGCCGGCGGCAGTGAAGGCTTTGTTCCAGGCGATTTGCGGACCGGTAACACGCGCGCCATCCATGCGTTCCATGGCCAGCGGATAACCGCCTTCGTCACAGATGCAGATGGTTTCCAACACGCCAATTTCTTCGGACTTTTGCTTGGCGGCTTCGAGCATCACTTTGGCTTCGGCCAGTTCCAGACGGAAAAACGATTTCATGCTGTCTCCTGATGTGTTCAGCGACCGATATAGACGGTCTTAACCTGAGTAAAAAATTCCAGACCGGTACGACCGGATTCGCGGAAGGTCGAGGTACTGGAGCGTTTGATACCACCGAAAGGTGCGTTGACCAGATTACCGGTGGTGGTTCGGTTGACCTTGACGGTGCCGGCTTCGATCTCCAGCGGGAAACGCTGGATGTAGCGGATGTCGTTGGTCACCAGAGCGGCACTCAGGCCGTATTCGGTGTTGTTGGCTTCGACGATGGCGGCGTCGTAATCGGCCACTTCCATCACCGCGATCACCGGGCCGAAAATTTCTTCACGCGCTATGGTCATCTCGCCGGTAACGTCGGCAAAAACCGCCGGGCTGACGTAGTAACCTTGGTCGTAAACACCGCCCGTCAGCTTTTCACCGCCGCACACCCATCGCGCTTCAGCCTTACCCGCTTCGATATACCGCAGCACCGAATCGAGTTGTTTCTGATTCGCCAAGGGACCGACAGTGGTACTGTCGTCCATGCCATCGCCAATGCGGATTTGCTCGATGGCGGTGACCAGCGCATCCAGATAACGGTCTTTGACCGCCGGTGTTACCAACACCCGACTGGTACCAGTACAAGCCTGGCCGGTGAGAGAAAAACCACCCTGAACAGTCAACTTCACGGCGGTGTCGATGTCGGCGTCGTCGAGCACGATCAGCGGGTTTTTGCCGCCGAGTTCCATCTGGGTACGGGTGGTTAAACCCGCAGCGCGATGGATGCGTTCACCGGCATCGGTGGAGCCGGTGAAGGTGATGGCGCGAATTGCCGGATGAGTGGTCAGGGCCTGACCGACATCGCTGGCAGAGCCGGTAATAAAGTTGAACACACCGGCCGGAACACCACCGGCTACCAGGGCTTCCGCCAGACGCAAACCCACCAGCGGTGTATCGGAAGAGGGTTTGAACACCACGGTGTTGCCGGTGATCAAAGCCGGAGCGATCTTGCGGGCGGGAATGGAAATCGGAAAATTCCACGGCGTAATAACGCTGACCACGCCCAGTGGTTCGCGCTGGGAATAGACCAGCATCGCCGGATCGTCCGATGGATAAGTCTCGCCGGTAAAGGTAGTGCCTTCAACGGCATAAAAACGCAGCGTCTGCGCCGAGCGCAGAATTTCCATGCGGCTGTTTGACAGCAGTTTGCCTTCTTCACGGGTCAGCTCTTCGGCGAACTGTTCGACCTTGGCTTCCAGATAATCGGCCGCCTTATTCAGCACCTTGGCACGCTGACCGAGCGGTGTTTTTTTCCAGCTCTCGAAGGCGCGTTCGGCCGCTTCGATCGCCGCCTTGGCATCCGCATCCAGAGACGCCTGAAAACGACCGACGACCTCTTCGCGGTTGGCCGGATTACGGCTTTCAAACTGGCAGTTGCTGACCGATGGCTGCCACTGTCCATCGATGTAATTCAGATAATCGGTCATGGTGTCTCTCCCCTTGGGAAGTACGGATATAACCCGACCGCCCGGCTGAGATCGTCAGCCCGGTCGGGAAATATCCAACAGGAATTCAGTCATCGCAGCGGACGCCGGATGACACCACCGACCGGCCGGTAAACCGGTGGTGGCAATCGGTATCAGCGCTTAAGCAGCCTGACCCATGTCCAGCTCAGACAACGGCAGCTCATCGGCCACGTAATCGTGGTACAGCGCCGTGGTGTAGAGCAGACGCATTTGCGCACCGATTTCACAGATCTTCAGGCAACGTTGCTGCAGCTCAACGGTGTCGGCGTGTTCCAGCACAATTTGGTAACCGCGTTCGCCGTGAATTTCGTCAGAGACGATGTGCAGGTCGAAGAATTCGACTTCTTCGTCGGTGAAGCCGTATTGCTCGCGCAGGACAGGCGTCTGCTTGCGGTAGATGGACGGCACCTGAGATTCCAGACCGACCACCAAAGCAGCGACCGCCACAACCGGATGCTCACGCATGGCGATGGCGTAGCACCAGCTTTGCAGACCACGAGTGGTCGGTGACATGTTGTCCGGGTTTTCAACGCGCTCACGCGTGGTACCACAGGCTTCAGCAAAACGGATCAGCAGATCGGTGTGACGATCGCCGCTGATTTCCTCTTCGCTCATGTTTTGCAGCAGGAAGTCTTTGGCTTCGGTGTATTGCTCTGGGGTGTTGGCATAGATATAAGCCAGATAGTCGGCGAACGGGCCCACATAGTGATAGTGGTTTTCGGCCCAGCGCGACAGATGGTCACGGCTCAGCTTGCCGCTGGCCCAGGCCACACTGAACGGCGCCTTGTTAGCGCTTTTGCCTTTGATCGCCTGCTCCAGAGCGGCACGAAATTCTTCACGGTTCATCAATTCAGCCATTGTTCTCACCTTTATGCCTGACGCCGTTGTGCCGCTGACGCGACCCTCGACGTGGTCGGTTGTTTTGTACTCCCTGTTTGTCTTATCCCATGGCTAATTGGTTTTTGGTATACCAAATAGCTGGGTTCAAACCTAACTTTGGTATACCACCAAGTCAAGAACGAAAATCGATTTTTTACCCAAACCGTCGTCATCGATGCCCGGACACTCTTATATAAAGCTGATAAATCCTTAATTCGAGTGATATTAAAGCGAATGTTTCAGCCCACTTTTTAGCGCTGACGACCGGCCTGAACAGCGGTCGACCATGGCTCGAAATAAAATATTGGTATACCATCGCCATCCATTTTTACACCAGCCAGCAGGACCTCTGATGCCGTCTACATCGCCCGCCGCCACGGCACCCATCAATCGACGCGCCAGTCTGGCGGTGGCCCTGGGCACGCTGATCGCGGTGCTCGATCTGGGCATGGTGAATCTGGCGTTGCCGAGCATGGCGGCTGGTCTATCGATTGCTGAGTCGCAGGCGGTGTGGATATCGACCAGCTATCAGCTGGTGTGCGCTGCCAGCCTGATGCTGGCGTCAGGCTTGAGTTATGTCATCGGTCGCAAACGCCTCTACTTGGCTGGCCTGCTGTTGTTTGCCGCTGGCGCCAGCCTGGCGCTGCTGGCTGACAGCTTTGCCTGGCTGATCGTGGCGCGCATCTGGATGGGACTGGGCGGTGCCGCGCTGCTCAGTCTGGGGCCAGCGCTGTTGCGCACTATTTATCCGGCCAATCGATTGGGCCAGGCATTGGCGATCAATGCGTTGGTGGTGGCCACCGGTCTCGCTGGCGGTCCCAGCCTGGCGGGTGTGATTCTTTACCTGGCCGACTGGCCGTGGATCTTTGCGCTGAATCTGCCACTGGCGCTGACTGCGCTCTGGCTCAGCGCGACTGCTCTGACGCCGGAACCAGCCCAACGACGGCGCTTCGATTGGCTCGGCGGGCTCTATTCAGCGCTGCTGATGGCCTGCCTGCTACTCAGCCTGGAACGCCTCGGTCATGGCGCTGACAGCTGGATTCCTGTTTTGTTGCTGGTTACCGCAGCGCTGGCTCTGGCGCTTTTTGTGCGTCGCGAGCGGCGCGCCAGCTATCCACTGGTACCCTTGTCGATTTTCCGACGCCGCCGCTTCAGCCTGGCCATCCTAGTGACGCTGCTGGCGTTCACTGCTCAGGGTCTGACCTTTGTGGCGCTGTCGTTTCTCTATCAAAGCGATTTTCAGCACGGACCGCTGATGGCTGCGATGCTGTTCTCGCCCTGGCCGATTGCCTTGCTGGTGTCGGGTCCGCTGGCCGGCCGTCTGTCCGATCGGCTCAACCCGGCCGCTTTATCCACCGCCGGGCTGGCGCTGTTCGTGGTCGGTTTGCTGCTGCTGTTACTCGGTGCCGTCAGCCTGCAATTACCACTATTGTTGGTGGCCTCGGTGATCAGCGGTTTGGGCTACGGCTTTTTCCAGGCACCGAACAATCATGAGGTGATGGCGCAGGTGGAACTGTCGCTCAGCTCGACCGCCTCGGGCGTGCTGGCCACGGTGCGTACGCTGGGGCAAAGCCTGGGGTCAGCCAGTTTTGCGCTGGCCTGGTCGGTATCACCCGGTGCCATGCTGTGGCCGTTGTTGCTGGCCTTGTTGATCAGTCTGGCGGCCACCTTGATCAGCCTGCGCCGGCTGCGCCACTGAACCACCCGCGCCACGTTGTGATACCATCGGCCCACTTTTGAGCAACGGTGATGCCTTCCCAGCCATGAGCCTGTCCGACAATAATATCAATCTACCTTGGAGCGACAAGGATCTCGCACCGATCCGGGACAAGGTCTACTCCTACATTAAAGACGCCATTCTGCGCGGCGAATTCAAAGCCGGTGACCGTCTGGTGGAACGCAACCTGGCGGACAAACTGAACATCAGCCGCACGCCGATTCGCGAAGCGCTGTTTCGTCTGGAGTCGCAAAAGTTTGTCTCCACCGTGCCGCGCAAAGGCGTGGTGGTGAATGAGATTTCACGCGATGAAATTCTCGAGGTGTTTTTAATTCTGTCATCGCTGGAATCGCTGGCGGCGCGGCTGGCGGCGCAGAAAATCGATGAGCAGACCCGGGTCGAATTCGACCAGGCCATTGCTGCGCTGGCGGCCATCGAACAGCATCCGGAACAAATCAGCGATTCCGGCACCCATCTGGACATAAACCTGCAGTACAACGACCTGATCGGCAAGGCGTCGAAAAACATCCGCCTGCACGAAATGCTGATGGAACTGAAAGACTACGTGCGCGCCTTCACCAACCTCAGCAGTCAAACGCCCGGTCGCGCCATGGAAGCGCTGAAAGAGCATTTGAACATTCTGATCGCGGTGCGCGACGGCCAGGAAGGTCTGGCCGAAAACTACGCCCGGGTGCACGTCGAAAAAGCCCGCAACGCCTATTTAAAAGCCAGCGTTCAGGCGCAGGCCGACGCCGCAGCAGCGCAGCAACAACACAGCGCCTGATAGCAGCCGCTGCCAGCCGGCAGCGGTTCACTCTATATTAAGCCGCCGCCCGCTCTTCGAGGCGAATGCGCATCACTGGCGAGCGCGTCAGCTGATGCAGTTCCGCCTCGGCCTCCTGCAGTGACTCGAACGATTCAAAGAACTTCACCGGTATCGAATTCACCGCCCCGCCCTCGCCGGTTTCGGTGATGCGCACCCGGGCGCCGTCGGCATCGACATGAGCGATACTGAAGGCCGTAGTACAGCGGTCGTAGAAGTAATAATCGAAGGTTTTCAAAACCGTCAGCCCCCGTTCCGGGGTGGCATCGTATTCATTGACCTTGCTGGTCAGAACCACGTACATGCGGGCTTCCTCTGTTGGGTGAAAAGACAACTCAGTCCATCAAAGCTCTGGTGGCATCGACCAGTGCATCCAGCGCCTGTTCAACAATTTCCTGACCGGCTTCCAGACTGGCCTGAGTCGCATCACCAATGCAGCCGTTGCGGGTCATTTCATCGTAGGTATAAAAGCCCTGAATGGGCTTACCCGGGCGCAGGTTTTCCCAGCGCTCACCGGTGCGGATGTCGCCTTTTTCCAGTTTTTCCGGACGCACCAGATGCGGCGCCAGATAGTAGGCTTCGGATACTTCGCGCTCGCAGCTGTGACCGAACAGCTGGGATTTAACATGGCGGCCCGTGGCTTCTTTGGCCGAGGCGGTGGTCTTGGCGTAGTAGCATTCCACGTCCAACTCCTGGGCCAGCGACGCTGCCGCCACGCCCAGCACCGGTTGATTACCGCCGTGACCGTTCATAAACAGAAACTTGCGGATGCCGTGCTGTTTCAGCGAATGCACCATATCGCGCAGCAGAGCGAGCATGGTTTCCGGGCGCAGGGTGATGGTGCCGGGGAAATTCATATGGTGCGGCGAAATGCCCATGGCCACCGTCGGCGCCACCAGCACATCGGGAAACAGTCGCTCAGCCAGTTTTTTAGCCATGGCTTCGGCCAGCACGCCGTCACAGCTTTCGGCCATATGCGGACCGTGTTGTTCGTGTGCGCCCACCGGAATGATGGCGATCTGCACCGTTTTCAGCGCATCCGCCACTTCCGGCCAGGTCATATCCGCCAGAACGTAGGAATTCATTGTGTAGCCTCTCACCCTTGGTCATTCACTTGTGATTATTAAGCGCCGCCGAGTTGGCGACGATTTGATCTATTTTTGGTATACCATAGACCAAAAAAGCACACAAGAAAGATGTGGTTTTGCTAAACACAGCTGCCGCTGGCGACTTCGTTCGACAGCCGGATATGCGCCTCCACCAGGTTGCGCATGCCTGCTATATCGCGGCTCAGCGCCAGTTGCACCATGTCTTCATGCTGCTGATCCAGTGCCGCCCGGACCTTGGGCTGGCGCGGTGCCTGACGGCGGTAGCGGTCGAACTGCTCATGCAACTGACGAATGAAACGCAGCATCCAGGGCGATTGGCAGCGCGACAGCAACACCGAATGGAACTGGGCGTGCAACACTTCCCAGTCACTGAGTTTCATAGCTTCGCCGCTGGCCTGCTTAAGGCGATGGCCCGCCGCCAGCAACTCGGCTTCCCAGTCGGCATCACCGAGCTTGAGCGAGCGCGTGACCGCCATGCCTTCCAGCTCGATGCGCAACTGGACGATGTCTTCGAGTTCTTCAGCGCACAGCCTTGGCACCCGAAAGCCGCGCTGGCTTTCCAGGTTTAAAAGGCCGGTGGCGGCAAGCCGATTCAACGCCTCGCGCAACGGACTCAGACCAACCTGGTAGCGGTCACGCAACTGGGTGATGCCGATCTTGTCACCCGCCGGGTAATGGCCGTTTAACAAATCTTCACGCAAGGCGGTGAACACCTGGGTGGACAGGGTATTGATGGGTTGCAGCTTGCTTCGTGTCATAGATTCATCTCATTTCCTGTTGCGCTAATGGTATACCATAAACCAAAAAATCCTTGACTCTTCTTTTTCGGCTGCACTAAGGTTCCTGAAAATCGATTTTTCAAAGACATGTCCATCATGCGCTTGAACGTCGATTGTTTTGGTTCGCCGGCC
Organism: Saccharospirillum sp. HFRX-2; assembly: GCF_043196805.1. Taxonomy (NCBI): domain Bacteria; kingdom Pseudomonadati; phylum Pseudomonadota; class Gammaproteobacteria; order Oceanospirillales; family Saccharospirillaceae; genus Saccharospirillum; species Saccharospirillum sp. HFRX-2. The sequence continues at coordinate 64,381 of NZ_JBEBMU010000009.1, read as the reverse complement.
TCGTTCGGTTTGATGGTTCGCTTTCAGTTGGGAATTGGCATGACGCAACACGCAGCTCTGTTCACTGCTTTTCTACGCACCGGCCTGGTTGGATTTGGTGGCGGTCCGTCGATGATCCCGCTGATTCACCATGAAGTGGTCAAGCGTCATCAGTGGCTGGAAGAAGACGATTTCAGCGATGTGCTGGCCATCGCCAATTCCCTGCCTGGCCCCATTGCCACCAAGTTGCCTGGCTATGTGGGTTATCGAGTGGCGGGCATCAGCGGTTGTGTGCTGGCGGTTATTGCCATCACCGTGCCCATGGTGATCGCGCTGATCGCGGCGCTCGGTGCTGTGGCGTTTTATCAGGATGTCGCCTGGATTCGTGGCATGGCGCTGGGTGTAGTGCCGGTGGTGGCAATCATGATGCTGCAGCTGTGCTGGGACTTCCTCGATAAATCCCGCCAAAGCCTGGGCTGGCCGGTGAGTCTGGTGATGTTGCTGCTGGCGGCTGGGCTGATTGTCGGTCTGGCGGTGCACCCGGCGCTGATCATTCTGACGCTGCTGACAGCGGCGCTGGTGCTGCCCAAGCAGATCCGCTGGCCCTGGTCGAAGCGGGAGTCGCAGTCATGATCTATCTGCAACTCTTCGTCGCCTTCTTTATTCCCAACATCATCGGTTACGGCGGTGGTCCGGCGATCATTCCGTTGATCGAAGCGGAAGTCGTCGGCCGCTACGGCTGGATGGCGTCTTCAGAATTCGCCCAGACACTGGCCATCGGCAATGCGCTGCCCAGTCCGATCGCCACCAAGATGGCCGGTCAGATCGGTTATGAGGTCGCCGGTGTTGGCGGTTCGATCGTGGCGCTGCTGGCGACCATTGCGCCCTCTTTGCTGCTGATGATCGCCGCCCTTGGTCTGATGGTTCGCTTTAAAGATTCACACCAGGTCAAACGCATGAGCGCCTGGGTGCGGCCAGTCATCACCCTGTTGATGGCGCTGCTGACAGTGTCGTTTTTTCAAGAAGGCCTGATGTCGATCGGCCTGGTGCAGACCGTGGCCATAGCGGCCGTCGCCGCACTGGCGCTGATGGTGTTGAAGCTGCATCCGGCCTTGGTGGTCGCCGCCTCGCTGGTCTATGGCGCCATCTGGCTGGCGTGATTACCCATTAAGAAAAATGAAGTAACAGGACGATTGTTATGCCCATGATCAAGTTTCACAAAAACGGGGAAGTGCACCAGGGCGAAATCCCGGATAACGCCAATCTGGTGGTGCGCGCCGGTATTCGCCAGTTCCCCTACCCGCATCTGAATTACAAATGCGGTATGGGCAAATGCGCCACCTGTGCGTGTCGCATCATCGATGGCCAGGACAATTTGCCGGCCCCGAACTGGAAAGAAAAGAAGATGCTCGGTCCCAAGCTGCAAGAAGGCTATCGCCTGGCGTGCCAGCTTTGGGTGACTGAGGATCTGGAGTTGTCACAAGGATAATAAGGGTCGCCGCCGAAAAAGGCGTCGATACCATAATAAGAGCCGGCTTGGACCGAGATCGGCTCAATTTGAAACGAACAACAAGAAAAGCACTCGTTTCGCTCGTTTAGAACGCTCTTCACAGAACCCGGGTAACGGGCATCGGCCGGCCGCAAGGGGCACAGAACCCTTATGCCTGACGGATGCCACCTGCTTGCACCTTGCAAGCTCTGACCAACGAAACAGGAGGAAACGCTGCTTAATCTTATTAAACCGCAGTCTCCTGGCACCGAGGTCGGGGACTGCATCGGCAAGTGACATAAGAGGGAGTACCCCATGACCGTCATCAAGCAACGATTGAGCGAGCTGGGCATTGAACTGCCCAAGCCCAACCCGGCAGCGGGACATTATCGACCCTACCTAAGCCATGCCGGCCTGGTGTCTATTTCCGGCCAGACCTGCAAGCGCAATGGTGAGTTGGTGTACCGCGGCAAGGTGGGTCGCGATCTCGATCGGCAGACGGCTCAGAGTGCAGCGCGCCTGTGTGCGCTGAATCTGATCAGTCAATTGCATGAGGTGTGCGGGGGTGACTGGGATCGACTGGTGCAATGTCTGAAGTTGACCGTCTTCATCAACTGTACCGAAGACTTTGAAGAGCTGCCCTGGGTTGCCAACGGGGCATCGGATCTTTTGGTCGAGATCTTCGCAGAGCGAGGTCTGCACAGCCGATCAGCGATCGGTGTGGCGTCCTTGCCCGGCGGTTCGGCCATCGAAATCGATGCCTTATGCCAGGTAACCGAGTCCTAACTAAAACGAGAGTCAAAAACAGGTGAGACAATGAACGAGAGCGTAACCCTGACGCTGGCCCACTGGTTATATCTGGCGGGTATGGTGTCGATAATTGTAACCATGATCTTCCGGACCACCGTCGTTGTACCCGCCATCGCCGCAACTTTCTTTGTGGCCTTGGCCTACACTGGCAGCCCTGTTATCGGTTTTATGTCGGTGTTTAATGCCAGCATGACCGCCGCGGCCGAGCTGTTTAATATCTTTTTGATCATTGCCCTGATGACCGCTTTGCTTGGCTCGTTGCGGCACTTGGGATCGGACATGAAGATGATCATGCCGTTCCAGAAAGTGATGTCCAACGGCCACATCGCCTACATCGTGCTGGCCTTTGTGACCTACCTGATTTCCCTGTTCTTCTGGCCAACTCCAGCGGTTCCGCTGGTCGGTGCCATCCTGATTCCGGCGGCCATCGCAGCCGGTCTGCCCGCCATGGGCGCCGCACTGGCGATTGCCATTGCCGGTCAGGGCATGGCGTTGTCGGCGGATTACATCATTCAGGTGGCGCCGGGCATCAGTGCCGGTGCAGCCGGCGTGGATGTCAATCTGGTGTCCGACCGCGCCTTCGTGTTGTCGATCATCACCGGTGTCGTCGCGCTGCTGTTCGGCTATATGGGTTTCCGTAAAAACATCATGGGCCCGGACGCCGCCCGCATTCAGGTGTGGGAACAGGGCGACAACCTGGAAAGCCAGGAAGTGCTGGAAAAACAGAAAGAGAAGAATCGCCATATGGGCAGCTTCTCGGGCAAGGCGCAGTTGTCTCAGGCCAGCCGCCTGATCGATGAACAGGATTCCACCGACGACGTATCCAAAGCCACCCTGGATAAATGGTCCACGGTCTTTGCCATCGTCGTGCCGGCGGCTTTCCTGGCCATCATCTTCTATATGGTCTTGGCCAAGTACTCCGATGCTCTGCCGGGTATGGAAGGTGGCAGCGGTGCGGCCCTGGTCGGTGGTGTTGCCGCTCTGATCCTGGTGTTGGCAACGCTCGCCGGTGCCGGCAAGCAGGTGCTGTCGGTGGCGTCCGATCACATCACCGATGGTCTGGTGTTTGCCTTTAAAGCCATGGGCGCGGTGCTGCCGATCGCTGGTTTCTTCTTTATGGGTAACGGCGGTACTGCCACCTCCATTATGGGTTTGAGCGAGCCGGCTCCGGGTTTTCTGTTCGATCTGGTTCAAGCGGCTCAGGGCATCATTCCGCACAACGGTTTCTTCGTTGCCTTCGGTCTGCTGCTGATTGGCATGATTACCGGCGCCGATGGTTCTGGCTTCTCCGGCCTGCCGTTGACCGGTGCGCTGGCTGGCGCTCTGGGTCAGACAGTGAATGTCGATGCCGCCACCCTCGCTTCCATTGGTCAGATGGGCGCCATCTGGACTGGCGGCGGCACGCTGGTGGCCTGGTCATCACTGATTGCGGTCGCCGGTTTCGCCCGGGTACCGGTACTCGAAGCGGTACGAGCGCTGTTCCTGCCGGTGGTGCTGGGTCTGCTGGTATCAACCTTCGTGGGTGTGCTGATCTGGTAACCGCGCTGCCTTGTTCGGCTTTATCAGGGGTGGCTTCGGCCACCCTTTTTTGTGCGCGCTTGAATCCCTGTTTAACGCCCTAATCTGCCGCTCTACAACTCTCAATCAGGAAGCCACCATGTCGAGCATGAAAGCCATCACCTACGACCAATACGGCGACAACAGCGTCTTGCAACTGACCGACCAACCCATGCCCAAAGTCGGGCCGGACGATGTGCTGGTCAAAGTCAAAAGCGCCTCGGTGAACCCGGTCGACTGGAAAATCATGATGGGTTACCTCGATCCGATGCTGCACACCTGGTTTCCCGTCACGCCCGGCTGGGATGTGGCCGGCGTGGTCGAACAGGTCGGCATGGACGTGCCGGAATTTAAGGTAGGCGATGAAGTCATCGGCTACGCCCGCCGCGATATGGTCAACGACGGCACCTACGCCGAATACACCACCGTGCCGGTGCGCGCGCTGGCGCGTAAGCCGGCGGCGTTGAGCTGGGATGAAGCCGGTGCTTTACCCTTGGCCGGTCTTACCGGCTACCAACTGCTCACCCGTTTGGGTCTGCAACAAGATGAGACCGTGCTGATTCACAATGCCGCTGGCGGGGTCGGCATTCTGGCGGTGCAGATCGCCAGACATTTTGGCGCCCGCGTTATCGCCACAGCGTCCGAGAAGAACCACGATTTCCTGCGCGAACTGGGCGCTGAGCCGGTGGCTTATGGCGACGGTTTAACCGACCGGGTCAAAGCGCTGGCGCCGGAAGGCGTCGATCTGGTGGCCGATTTCGTCGGCGGTGTTCTGGATGTCACTCAGGCCGTGCTCAAAACCGGCGGTCGCCACGCTTCTATTGCCGATGGCGAAGTCACCAAGGCTGGCGGCCAGATGGTCTGGGTACGGCCCAGCGATACCGACTTGCAAGCATTGGCCGATATGGCCGATGCCGGTGCCCTGACCGTGCCATTGGCGGCCACCTTTGCACTGGCCGACACCGCCAAGGCGTTCGAGCTGAGCCAAGGCGGCCATGCCCGCGGCAAGATCGCCATTCACGTCAGCGACTGAGCGTTAACTCGCTGAAGGCCTCGGTGACCGGCTGCCACTGGCCGGTCACCAGACCATTGCGGTTGCGGATCGGCGGTTGTTGCCAGCGCTGCGGCAGCGACAAGCCCAACTGATTCAGAATCGCCGCCATCGCCACCTCGGCGGCATCGGCCGAGCCGGAATCCATCTTCAGCGCCACGCCCAGTTTCAGCTCGGGCAGGGCCGCGATATAAACCCCTTCGGCACCAATCTTCAAAAACGCCTGTTCGCCTAAAGCCTGCATGGCTTCGCTACAAAAACGCTCGCTGCCACCGACCATAAAAGGATGCTTGCTGACGGCCTGGTGCAAACGACGCGCGCCATCACGGTAGGCTTCGGGCAGAAATAGCGGATCGGCAAAACGCGCAAAACCCAGCGCCAAGCGATGCAGCGGCATGGCCCAGGTGGGCGCAGTACAGCCATCGGGTGACAGCGGCGCGCCGGTTAATTCAACATCACAGCACTGTTCAATGCAGTCACGAATCGCCTGCTGAACCGGATGATCAACGCCGACATAACCTTCGGTTGCCCAGCCCTGATGCCTTGCCAACGCCAACATGCCCAGATGCTTGCCAGAACAGTTATTGTGCCGCCCATCTGGCTTGGCGTGTTGCCAAGCCAGGTCAATAAACGCCTGCTGATGCGATGGCCATTGCAGGCCGCATTCAAAATCGGCAGCGGCCAAACCCAGCTTACCCAGAAACCGATCGACAACCGCCGTGTGTTCGGGTTCGCCATTGTGGGACGCGCAACACAGCGCCAGTTCTTCGTCATCGAGCGCAAACGCCTGATGGGCGCCACTGGCCAGCATCGGCAGCGCCTGGAACGCCTTAATGGCCGAGCGCGGGTAGGTTGGAGTATCGACATCACCGAGCGACCAGAGCGTTGCGCCGGCAGACGTCATCACCAAGGCGCGGCCGCGATGTTCGCTTTCCACAGCACCGCCACGAATGACCTGAACCAGAACCGGATTGTTCGACTGCGTCATGATTAAAACCCTGCAATTTAGCAAAGGCTGATACTAGGCAACCTCAGACTGAATTGAAACTGAACGCGCCGACCGCTGCCTGGCACCAGTTCAGAAAGCATTCAGTCACGGCACGCCACAGTAGCGACACTTCGAACCAAACGCAGGAAACCTCATGGTCCGCTCACTGTTGCTCACTGCCCTCAGCACGGTTTTACTCGCCGGTTGCTACGTTGAAGTCGACCCTTACGCGCCTTACGGTTCCACGCCGGTCAGTGAATTCAGCACCGTCTTTCTGACCCGGACTGCGCTGATGCCTTACGCCCTGGGGGCCAGCAGCATCGATATGCTGGAAAACCCGGACGACTATTTATCCCCCTCCAGCCGCGCTGCAACACGCGCCCTGCCCATCGAAACCACCAGCACCTATTTGTTCGACAGCGACAGCTGCAGTTTTGGCGGTTACACCGCAACCGAAGCCTTTGGCGATACCGAAACCTACAGCGGCGGCATGACCTGGGTTGAACTGGGACTGACCGCCACCGCCACCCAGTGCGGTACCAGCAGTTGGTTGGGATTGAGCACATTAAACAGTCGCCTGGTTTACGACGTGCGCGGCTGGTACGACGACGCCTTTGCTGAAATCGTCAGCCTGGATGCGCGACTCAATGGCTATTTGCGGCTGAACAACAGTTTCCAGAGCGTCAAACTCAGTGGTCTGGATGTGCGCATCGAAGAACTCGATGCCACCGACTTCCGCTTACTCGCCGACGCCAGCCTCTACCTGGACGACGCCCGCTACAGCGGCAGCGCCCGCCTGGATACGCTGGAAGGCGTGCACTTTTATCGCGGCGCAACCTTCCCGCACGCTGGAAGAGTGCGCATCAGCAGTGGTTATGATTGGGTGGAACTGCGCTTTCTGAGCGATGGCGTCAGTCGCCGCGACAGCGATGGCTATTACACCTATCTGCCCTGGTGGGAATTTAGTTAGAAAGAAGGAATTTAATGAACAAGAAGGAATTGGATCAGTCAGAAAAAAACCGCCCGCCACAACAGCGGGCGGTTTTTTTTATTGGCTCAGCCGTGCACGACGTATTCCGGACCAAAGCCCGCCGACCAGACGATCACCGTACCCACACGCATCGACACCAGCAGTACCAGAGCCACGGTTATCACCGAGGTCGCGTACATAAAGGCGCGTTCTTTGGGGATGTTCATCACAATCGGCATGCCTTCATAAATCAGATACACCGAATAAGCGGCCGCCAAGACAAAGACCACAACGTTCAACCACAACACCGGCCAGATGCCGACGATACTGGCCAGAAAAATCGGCGCCGTGGTGTAAACCGCCAGCGCCATGCCATGGTGCTGATCAGTGGCTTCATCCGAATAGGTGCGCGACATCCAGTTAATGAATTCCGCAAAAATCCACACCCCGACCAGAGCGGCCAGATAACTCAGTACGCACAATACCAATCCGCTTTCTGCGGTCAGGGTGGTTTTCGGACCGCCGGCGAGAGACCAGCCGACATGCACCACACCGATGTAGAAGCAAATTGCGGGAATCAGCGCCAGGATGGGAACGTGCGTCAGGTATTCCATCAGTTTGGAACGACGCTGCTGGCGAATCAGTGACCACTCACTATCCGGGTGCGTAAAAATACCAAGAGTATGGTCGAGAATCATGGACTTCTCCTCGTTGTCAGGACCGGTTTTATTGTTGTTGTCGTTGGAGGAAATCGCTGGCGGACATCCGCCGGGCGAAGGTTTATTCGAACGCTTGTCGATGTGTTACAGGCTTACGAAAATAACCGGCCAATAGCGAATAACATAGAGCTTTTATCGAAGACTGCAAGCACTCAACAACGCCACCTGGCAGGCCTTGCACAAACCACTTGAATTACTGCAACTCGCCTTTAAATTAGTTTTTGCTAATATTTAATCGGACGTATCCGGAACGCTGCGTCGCTTTGAGGCAGTCGCACGCCAGATACCCTGTGTTAGCATGCATCCCCATCATCCTTTCCTACCAAGAGGATTCACCGATGAACGCCACTCAACTGGCCACGAATTATTGGGTCGCGCCACAGATCAGCCTCGACGATGTTGCCGAAGCTAAAGCCCAGGGTTTTCAAGCCATCGTCTGTAACCGACCCGATGGTGAATCGGCCGATCAAACCCCGGCTGCCGATATCCAAAGTGCTGCCGAAGCCGCCGGTCTGAAGTTCTATATGCTGCCGATGAACGGCCCGGTTTTCTCCGCCGAGCAATCCGAAACTCTGCGTTCGGTCCTGCAACAAAACGACAAGGTATTGGGCTATTGCCGCAGCGGTAACCGCAGCAGCATTCTCTACCGTGCGGCCATGGGCGAGGCTTGATTCTGGCGCGAATGAAGTCGTTTTCCCTACCTTCGACCGGCGACCTTAACGCCGGTCTGCTCGTTGCTTTAGTCGGCATTCCGCAATGTCTGGCCTACGCCATGTTGTCGGGCCTGCCACCGATGTACGGCCTGGTAACGGCCATTGTGCCGGGCATGATCGCCGCCGTTGTCGGCCGCAGTGCTCACGTCACTGTGGGCCCGACCAACACCACCGGTCTGATCATCCTCACCAGCCTGGCTCCCTGGGCCGACAGCCCCGATCTGTTATTGACCGCCATGGTGACGCTCAGCGTGCTGGCTGGTTTATCGCGCTTGATGATTGTTGCCTTGCGTGCCGAGCGGGTTTTCGACTTTGTTCCCGAAGCGGTGCTGCTCGGTTTTTCCACCGGCGCCGCCATCATCATTGCCTTGATGCAACTGGACGAATTTCTCGGTGCGCCCTTTAACGGCGTGCGTACTGTAGTCGATGAAATTTATCGGCTAACCCAAATCGATCTGGGCGCCATCGAACCGGCCGCTCTGGGACTGGCCGCGGCAGCCTTGTTATCCGTCGTACTCGGCCGACGTTATCTGCCGCGCTGGCCCATTCCACTGGCGGCTCTGATCGGCAGCATTGCGCTGGTCTGGTTTGCGCCCTGGGCGTTTATCGAACGCTGGATCACCCTGGAAGAAAGCACCGTCATCACCGACGGCTGGCCGCAACTGGCTACCCAACTGCCTAACTGGCAGATGATACAGGCGCTGATTGTGCCCGGTTTTGCGGTCGCCTTTATCGGCTCGCTGGAGTTGATCGTTACCCTGCGCAACCGCCAGGAACAACGCTATCTGCGCGCCGAACTCGGCAGCCAGGGCGTGGCCAACTTAGCCGGCAGTCTGGTCGGTGCCTTCCCGGCCAGCACCTCGCTAACCCGATCTGTGCTGCTTGATATCGGCGGCGCCACCAGTCGCTGGGCACCCTTTATTGCCGCGGCGGTGTTGCTGCCCATACTGCTGTTCGGCGCCGATCTGATTCGCGCCATTCCACAGCCAGTGATTGCCGGTTTGTTGGTCGCCACGGCGCTGTCGATGCTCAAGCCCGATCAAATCACCTCGGTGCTGCGCGCCAACCGCCAGACCCGAACGCTGTTTATCGTCACCGTCACCAGTACCCTGGTGCTGGCTTTCCACGAAGCCATTTTGCTGGGCGCCGGTCTCGGTCTGGTCATCTTCCTGTTGCAATCGAGCGTGCCGCAACTGCGCCGCTATGGCGTCGACAGCAACGGCTGGCTGGTCAGCGATGAACGCAGCCACAACGGTCACTACGCCATCCAGATTTCCGGCAGCCTCTATTTCGCTGCCGCGCGTCAGTTGCCCGAACGGCTGGAGCCGCTGATTCCCGATGATGCCCAACGGCTGACGCTGGACTTAAACCACGCTCACCAAACACGCATTGCCGCCACTCAGGCGTTGCTGCGCTTTTGCGAGCTGTGCCAGCACCGAGGCATCAGCGTCGATATCTGCGGTTATCCGGATGAATTAAAACGCATTGCCAATACGCTGGGCGTGCGTCTGCCCTGGTGTGAATTCAAAATCGAGCAACGGCTGAGCGGTGCTGCCGCTCAGGAAGCTTCCGCATGAGCGATCTGCGCGCGCCCCAGTTCCAGCCGCACAACTTCGGCGGCCTGCTCACAGTGGCGCCGCAAATGCTCGATTTTATGGCCCAGGCCGAGCGGGTGGCGCGCACCGACGCCTCAATTTTAGTGCGCGGCCAGACCGGCAGCGGCAAGGAGTTAGTCGCACGTTATATTCACCAGACGTCGCGTCGCGCCAACGCCCAATTCAGTGCCATCAACTGCGCCGCTCTATCGCGCGAATTGATGGCCTCGGAACTGTTCGGTCACAAACGCGGCGCCTTTACCGGCGCTACCGCCGATCGCACTGGCCTGTTCAAACTGACCGATGGCGGCACGTTGTTTCTCGATGAAATCGCCGAAATGCCGCTCGATATTCAGGCCGGCTTGCTGCGGGTATTGCAGGATCGTTGTTTTACGCCGCTCGGTTCGAGCGAAGTGATTCAGACCGACATTCGGTTGATCTCGGCCACTCATACCTCGCTGCGCCGGCAAGTTGCCGAACGCCAGTTCCGCGAAGATTTGATGTACCGAGTGCGCGTCGTCCCGCTCTATTTGCCACCGCTGACCGCCCGTCTCGGTGACGTTGAAATGCTCAGCTGGCACTTTATTGGCGAACAGAATGCGCGCAACGAACGCAGCATCGAGTGCGTCAGCCAGGAAGCCTTCGACGCCCTGCTCGCCTACCGCTGGCCGGGTAATATTCGCGAACTCAACAACGTCATCACCTATGCCCACGCCATTGGCACCGGCCCACGTATCGACATCGCCGACCTGCCGCCGGAACTGCGCGGCGAAGCCCCGCCCGATGAAGCGCCGCTGCCACCGGAGCAGCGCGAACGTGATCGTATTCTGGAATTGCTGCAACGCCACAAAGGTCACAAACAGGCTGTGGCTGATGAACTCGGCATTTCCCGCGCTACGCTGTGGCGCAAGATGAAAACGCTGCAACTCAGTTAAGCGCGCCGTTTCTCAGGCTGTGACCATCCGCGCTCTCAATATGCAGCCATTGCCGTTACACTGTTGGTTTCAGTAAGACAATTGTTGTATATGACACCCGACAGCCAAGATTTCTGGTTCCTGCCGCTCGGCGGTTGCGGCGAAATCGGCATGAACCTGAATCTCTATGGACACGATGACGCCTGGTTGATGGTCGATTGCGGCGTCACCTTCGCCGAACCTGGCAACCTCACCGATCCGCACGTACAGATGCCCGACCCGGCTTTTATCGCCGAGCGCGCCGAGCAACTGGCCGGCATCGTTATCACCCACGCCCACGAAGATCACGTCGGCGCGCTGCCTTATTTATGGCGCCGCTTTCGCGCCCCGGTCTACACCACCGCCTTCACCGCCGAGATCCTCAAGCGCAAACTGATGGAGTTCAATCTGGCCGGCAAAGTGCCGGTGCACATCGTGCAACCGGGCGAACGCCGTCAGATTGGCCCCTTCAATGTGGAGTGGCTGTCGATTACCCACTCCATTCCCGAACCCCAGGCCTTGATGATTCGCACCCCGGTCGGCAGCGCCTTTCACACCGCCGATTGGAAACTCGACCCAGCACCGGTTATCGGCCCGGCCTTCGATGCCGAGCCCTATAAAAAGCTGGCGTTGGAAGAACCCGACGCCATGATCTGCGATTCCACCAATGCGCTGGTCGACGGCCATTCCACCTCCGAAGCCGAACTCTATGAAGGTCTGCGACAGATCGTCGAAAACGCCGAAGGTCGGGTAGTGATCAGTTGCTTTGCCAGCAATGTGGCGCGGCTAAAAACGCTGATGAAAATTGCCGAAGACAGCGGCCGTCAAGTCGGTCTGCTCGGTCGTTCATTGCGCAATATGGTGTCGGCCGCCCGTGCCAGCGGTTACTGGAGCGGCATGCCGAAGTTTATCGACAGCTTCGATCTGGGATATTTTCCACGGCAGAATTTTCTCGCCATCGCCACCGGCAGCCAGGGCGAACCGCGCGCAGCACTGCATCGACTGGCGCGCGATAACCACCCCGAACTCACCCTCGAAGCCGGCGATACCGTGGTGTTCAGCTCCCGAGTGATTCCCGGCAACGAACAGCCGGTTGAAGCGCTGATCAAGCTGCTGCAACAACGCGACATCAAAGTCATCGCTGCCGACGATTCCGCCCTGCCCATTCACGCCTCCGGTCACCCGGCGCGTGACGAATTGGCGCAGATGTATCAGTGGGTGCAACCTAAGCTGGCGATACCGGTTCACGGCGAGCCGGAACATATGGCCGCCAACGCCCATATCGCTCGCGATGCCGGCGTGAAGCAGCAATTGACCGGATTAAACGGCGATTTGTTTTATCTCGCGCCGGTCAAAGGACTGCGCCGCAAAGCCGTGGCAACTGGACGCTTGGGCTGGGACAGAGATGCGTTGATTCCGGTGACAACGGCGACCGTCGAAACCGACTGATCAAGCCTCTTTCAGCGCATCGATCACCACACGCAACGCCGCCGGCATATGGCGGTTTTGCGGGAAATACAGATACAAACCGGGCCAATCCAGGTTCCAGCTTTCCAGCACAGAAACCAGCTCGCCGCTGGCAATGTCCTCACGCAGCAAAGGTTCAGCGTAGTGCGCGATACCCAGGCCGTTTTTAACCGCGCGCATCATCAAGCCCGGATTGTTGGTGGTCAGACTGCCTTTGACATCGACCACCTGACGCTCACCCTGGCGTTGAAACGCCCACTCATAACGCCGCCCACTTTGAAAACGAAAACCGATGCAATTGTGCGCCAGTAAATCGGCCGGTTGCTGCGGTGTGCCATGACGTTCGAGGTAGACTTTTGCGGCCACGGTGACAAAGCGAAAATCCTCTACCACCGGCACCGCGACCATATCCTGAGGGATGGCATCTTGCAGGCGCACACCCAGATCAAAGCCCTCGGCGACAATATCGATCAGTCGGTTATCGACGATCAATTCCACCTCAATACCAGGATAACGCTGGTGGAAATCGACGCCTAACTTGTCGAGCAGAATCGGCGCAGCCACCTCGTTAACACTGATCCGTACCCGGCCGTGCGGCTGAGCGTCGTCGGCATCGAGATTTTCCACCGCCTGGTTGAGATCACTCAGAATCGTCGACACCTGCCCATACAAGGTATGACCGGCTTCCGTTAACGACACACTGCGCGTGGTGCGATTGAACAACCGTGTCTTCAGGCGCTCTTCAAAAGTACGAATCAAATGGCTGAGCGTCGACGGCGTCAGGTTCAACTCCTCGGCCGCCTGCTTAAAACTCAGATGGCGCGCGACCTGCTGAAACGCCAGCAGCTCGTTCATCGGAGGCAAGGTCATTATGAGATACCATCGAATAATCTATAAAAATTATAGCTATTTTACTGATAATCGCCCAACCCGATACTGGCTCTGACAGTGACGCCCCAACCAGCGCCACCCAACTCACCCAGCTAAAGAGCAGAGCGAATCATGAGTAACCAAGTCTTCCTGGTAACCGGTGGCAACAAAGGCATCGGCAAAGCCATCGTCCGTCAGCTGGCCAGTGCAGGCCATACAGTCTACCTCGGTGCCCGTCAGCGTGACGCGGGCGAGCAAGCGGCAGCCGAACTGCAGGCCGCAGGCGATGTGCGTTTTGTACAAATCGACTTAAATGATGAGGCCTCACAGGCCGCCGCCGTCGAGCAGATTAACGCTGACAGCGGCTATCTGGATGGATTGATCAACAACGCCGGTATCATCACCGATTTTGGTACGGCATCGACCGTTGCCTTGGGTGACTTGAGAACCACCTTTGAGACCAATCTGTTCGGCACCCTCTCAGTGACTCAGCAAATGTTGCCGTTACTGCGCGCAGGCAACCACAAAGCCATCGTCAACCTCTCGACCGGCCTGGGCTCGATCACCCAACACGGCGACCCGTCCTGGCCGTTCCACGGCGCGGTGCCCATGGCTTATAACGCATCCAAGGCAGCGCTGAATATGTTCACCGTGTTGCTGGCCAAAGAACTGCGCGCTGAAGGTTTCAGAGTGAATTCGGTCAGCCCGGGCTGGATTGCCACGGACCTGGGTGGGCAGAACGCGCCCGGAACGGCGGAGGAAGGTGCGGCCATAGCGGTTAAAACCGCTTTGGAAGGTAGCGATGGTGCCACCGGTTTGTTCTTAACCAGTGGCGGTGTGATTCCCTGGTAACGAGCAAACGAAAGAAACAGCCTGGGTCTGAATACAGACCCAGGCTGTTTTTATTCCTCGTCAGACAACGGTCGGCCTTCCAGCTCAACCAGCGACTGACGCATCACCTCATCGACCGCCGCTTTCTGGCCGGTCTTGCCATTGAACAGCACGATGCGTGCCTTGCCATCGGTGGTGATGGTTTGTTGGCGCTCACTGAACACCGCGTATTCATGCACAAAACCGAATTCCTGCACGCTCAGGGTTCGGGCTCCAACCAAAATTTTGTCGGGATAAGTCAGCGGCCGACGGTAACGGCATTCGGTATGCCCCACCACCGGACCGACACCGGTTTGTTTCATCTGCTCAAACACCGGCGTGCGCTCAAAATAAGCGATGCGGGCGTTCTCAAAATAGCGGAAATAAACCACGTTATTGACGTGATTAAAGGCATCCATATCACCCCACTGCACCGGCAGTTCGATGATAACGGGGTAGGTGTTTTTGAAGTCGTCGAGCATGGTGGAATCCGTTTAATAGTTAAGAAGCAGCTTAGCGAAGGTTCCCGTCCTTCGACAATCTAAGTCGCAATGCTTCGCGATAACGACGAGAGACATTCAGAACGACACCCTCTTTCAGACGCAGTTCCCCATCACCGCTGGGCTGAAAACTCAGATGGTCAATCGCTGCCTGATTCACCAGATAACGCCGATGCACCCGACAAAAGCCCTGCTCAATCAGCTGATCTTCCAACTTACTTAAGGTAGTGCGCAGCGGGTACACCCGACCATTACTGTGCAAATTAACGTAATTGCCATTCGCTTCCAGCCACTGCACCTGATCAAAACGCACCAGAAATTCTTTATCGAGTTTTTTAACCAAAACCTGTTGCAGTGGTTCGGCCCGGGAAGGATCTTCGTCGTTTTCGGCCTCACTAAGGTCCAGCCAATGCGCCTCACCTTGCAGGCGACTGTAGATAAAGTTCGCCAACTGATAAGCCGTTAACGCCGCAAAATAACTCCAGCCATCTTTTTGATATTCGTAGAACAACTCACGTAGCCAGGGGCCAAAATCATAGTCCTGGCCCGCCAGTGAATAACCCAGTTCGCGCAGCGTCACCATCAAGCCAACATGACAGAGGCAGAACAGAATTGAGGCTAAAAAATGACCAACCAGCTGCACCGGCAAACCGAGCCAGCGCAAGGGGTAACGTCGAAAGCCAGCGAACAGCAACGGGCACAACACCAGAAAACTCAGCGCGCTGGAGTATTCCCACAGCGGCGCTTCCCACCATTGCAAAGGATTACTGCCCGGCCGGTTATGTTCCAGCCAGATGATGCTGGTGTTCAAAGAAGCGGTGACAAAAAAGTAAGCCGCCAAGGCGGAGTACAGATATCGCTCTGGGTGTTGCTGAAAGGCTAGAAACAGCCGTCTGCTTAGATTGATTCCACCGCTTGTCACTGAAGGCCCACCGTCCGTCACTTCTTTCTGTCTAACGCATCCGCCAGCGCAGACACTCGCCTTTGGTTTCAATTCACAGTGATTGCTCAGCATGCAAAACCACCGACACACCGACCTCGACTGGATTCGAATTCTCGCCTTTGGCGTCTTGATTCTCTACCACCTGGGCATGTACTACGTCGCCGACTGGGGCTTTCATCTGAAGAGTGATCGCCCGGTCGAAGCGCTGCAGAACCTGATGATTCTGACCAATCCGTGGCGGATGTCACTGATCTTTTTGATCAGCGCCATGGCGCTGGCGCTCGCCCGGCAACGCTTTGGCATCGGTCGGTTAATTGCACTGCGCTCCAACCGACTCTTGGTGCCGCTGGTGTTCGGCATGTTTGTCGCAATCGCGCCTCAGGCTTATTTGCAGGCGATCGACCGAGGCTACACCGATCTCGGCTTCTTCGCCTTCTGGCGACTCTATATCAACCCGACCACCACCGAGATTCCACAGATGCAAACCGGCTTGGGTCTGCTGACCTGGAATCATCTGTGGTTTATTCCTTATTTATGGTGTTACAGCTTGATCGTTCTAACGCTGTCGCCACTGATTCGACGCTTGGCAAACAGCCAATTTATGCAGCGACTGCCACTCAGTTGGGCGCTTCTTCTCGTCTTGGTTTTTACCAGCTGGATCGTCATCACACTCCAAGACCGTTACCCAGTCACTCATGCTTTATTCGACGACTGGTACAACCACGCTCTCTACCTGACGGTTTTCGTATTCGGTTATTGGCTGGCACTGAACGAGACCTGGTGGCAGCGCATCATCCAAATTCGACTGGTGTTCTTGCTAACTGCCATAGCAACCTACAGCCTGATCATTCTCGACCGCGAAGGTCAGCTCAATCGCTTCGCGCCCTACTTCACTCATGCCCAATTGGTTGATTGGATTTATGCCGCGGTGGAAATGCTCAACCACTGGTGTTGGATGTTCGCGGTGATCGGTTATGGCGGACGTTATCTATCGAAGCCGGATTTGCCCTTTGATCGGGAGGGAAAAATAAGACGCTATGCCAATGAAGCCATCCTGCCTTGGTATGTGCTGCATCAGACCTTGATTCTGATCTTTGCAGCCTGGCTGAAGCCGATCGGTTTGCCGTTAGCAGTGGAAGCGCTATCCATCCTCAGTCTGACGATTTTGGGTTGCTTTGTTGGCTTCGAATGTCTGCGTCGATTCACGCTCAGCCGCTGGTTATTCGGCCTGCGGTTAAATAAGGCTAGCGGCTAACCTGACCGCCACAGGCTTCAATTAACGATTGCCAGGCCTGAACCTGAGCTCGAATGACGGCGCGATATTGCTGATGCAGCGCTGCCAACGTCTGTTGGTAGCGCGTCAGCTCATCGCTCAATTCGCCCAGATTCTCGGTCATGGTTTGAAGGCTGTTAAACCCCGCCAAAAACCGCCGATCCACCTCCCCCAGCCAAGGCTGCACCTCACCTACAAACACATTCGCCATCACATTGCGCGCATAACCCAGTTCCTTCATTGCCGGGCCCATGGGGCACAGGCGTTTGTCTTCGGCGGCTTCCAGCAGCATGGCTTCGGCTTGTTGTAAGTACTGAATCGCCAGGCGCATCGATTGCAGACTGTGGCCGCCCATGGGGTATTGGGTGGTCAGTTGCAGCACGTTCAGCCAGTCGTCCTGGATGCTTTGCATGGGGTTGGCGACGAGGTCAGCGAGCGCTTGTTGGTTGGCGGCGTAGCCGTTGGCATCGATGTCGTCGTTGGGTTTGATCGCTGTGCTGCCGTCGGTCCAGTAGCCGCTGTAGTCGGGGTTGGCGAGGGTGGCGTTCCAGAGGTGTTGGTGAAAGGTGGCGCGTTTTTGCACCAGGGCGTTTTCCAATTCGGTGCGCAACTCGGCATCGAGTTCGATATCGGAATTGAGGCAGGCCGGTAGTAGTTCGAGCAGGCGGCGTTCGTAGTCGAGGCGAATCACCGGGTCGGCCAGTTTACCGAGAATGGAGTTGCGTTCGCCGATCAGCACGAAGACTTCACAGCCGCGCAGCGACCAGGCGTCGAGCAGGTCTAGACGGATGTCCGGTGGGCTTTGCAGCAAGTCGCGTGGCCGCGGGTACGCCGGTAATGCCATGGCTCGCTGCGGTGGTGGTTTGGCGTCCAGAACCCGACCGACCCGGGTGACGTAGTCGTCGAGCAAGGCTTCGGCGCTGCGGTCACAGCCGGCCAAGAGGAACAGCGCCAGCAAAGACGTTGCAATGCGAAACAGATGTTGCAACAACATTAAACCTTAAATTCGCTCATCGATTAAAAAATTCTTTATTTTCAATAAGTTAAAGATTGGCACGTTCGTTGTAATAGGGCCTTCAATTGTTTAACACTCGTTCGGTCGACCGCTGCCGATCTGGCCTATGCTAACCCAGCGAAGCCCGGTGACGACCGAGTCCGGCAACAGGAGCTGCCATGACTGTCCAATCCCTTACCGCTCGTTTGCGCCCCTATATTCCGGCGCTGGAGTGGATTCCCAATTACCAGCGCAGTTGGTTACGCGGTGATGTGATCGCTGGGATCACTACGGCGACCTTATTGGTGCCCCAGGCGATGTCTTATGCGCTGCTCGGTGGCCTGCCACCCTACATCGGTTTATACGCTTCAGTACTGCCGATGATCGTCTATGCGTTCTTTGGCACTTCGCGTCAGTTGGCGGTTGGCCCGGTTGCGCTGGTGGCGCTGCTGGTCGCCAGCGGTATTGGCCTGATGGCGCCAGTCGGTTCCGAACGCTATATCGAGCTGACGATCCTGTTATCGCTGTTGGTTGGCGGCGTCTTCCTGGTGATGGGCATTTTCCGACTCGGCTTTCTGACCAACTTTCTATCGCATCCGGTGATCTCCGGCTTTACCAGCGCCGCGGCCCTGATTATAGCCGTCAGCCAGATAGCCAACCTGCTGGGATTATCGCTGCCGCGCACTGAGAACATCGCCGAAACGCTGTGGCATGCGGTCGATCAATGGACCTTGATTCATCTGCCGACGCTGATCATCGGCGCCGTCAGCCTGGCGTTATTGGTCGGTTTAAAACGCCTTAACCGAGCCTTACCGGCGGCGATGATTACCGTCGCCGTTACCACTATTGCCGTCTGGGCATTGCGACTGGATCAGGCCGGTGTCGCCGTGGTCGGCGCCGTTCCGGCCGGTTTGCCCGCCTTATCGGCCCCGGCTTTCAGCCTTGCCGATGCCATGGAATTACTGCCGATGGCTATCGCCATCGCGCTGATTGGCTTTATGGAAAGCATTGCCGTAGCGCGCAAATACGCCAGCGAACGGCGCTATGAGATTAATCCCAATCAGGAACTGATCGGCTTGGGCCTGGCCAATCTGGTTGGCGCCTTTTCCCGCGCCATGCCAGTCGCTGGTGGCTTTGGTCGCACCGCGGTCAATGCCAATGCCGGTGCCAATACCGGTCTGGCACCGCTGATCACCGCCAGCCTGATCGCCATTGCGCTGGCGTTCTTAACACCGCTGTTTTACTTCCTGCCCAAGGCGGCGTTGGCGGCGGTGATTATGGTAGCGGTCGCCGGGTTAATTGATCTGCACGAAGTGAAACATCTGTGGAAGGTAAAACGCAGCGACCTGGGTTTGTTGCTCTTTACCTTCGCCGCCACCCTGGCACTGGGCGCCAAAGACGGGCTCTTTTTGGCGGTGGGCGCGTCCATGCTGTGGTTCGTGATCAAGACCACCCGACCGCATTACGCCGTGCTCGGCAAACTGCCGGGGACCGAGGCTTATCGCAATATCGAGCGTCATCCGGAAGCGCAGATCGAACCGGGCATTCTGGCGATTCGCTTCGATGCCCAGTTCTACTACGGCAACGTCAGCTTCCTGAAAGACACCATTCGCCGCGTCGAACAACGCCTCGATGTACCCTTGCGCGCCGTGGTGCTCGATGCCTGTTCGATCAACCAGCTCGACAGCTCGGCCGACACCGCCTTGCACGATTTGTTGCACCGTTATCGCCAGCGCGGCATCGAGTTGTTTATCGCTCACGTCAAAGGCCCGGTTAAGGATGTGATGGATCGTTCCGGCTTCAGCTCGACGCTGGGCGAAGATCATTTCTTCCTGGAAACCGAACCGGCCATGGCCGCTGCCCGCGCCTGGGCGCAGCGCAGTGAAACGGATGTTGCAACAAGCTGAAACATCATTAACGAACTCAGCCCGCAGAGGCCGTGAAATGGCCGCTGGGACCTTGGCACAACATTTGATTAGTAAATGCTAATATTGGCTTACACCAAGATTGCCAAGCTTGCGCCCAAATGGAGGCAAACCTTATGAGCATTCAGATTGAAACCTTTTACGACGAGGCCACCAACACCCTCACCTATGTGGTGTTTGATCCGGCGTCCAAAGACGCTGTGGTGATCGACCCGGTGCTGGACTACAACCCTATCGGCAGCATTGTCTCTGATGAGAGCTATCAAAAAGTCGTCGACTTCAGCAAAGAGCAGGGTTTGACGCTGCACTATGTGCTGGAAACCCACGCTCATGCCGACCATCTGAGTTCCAGTCAGCTGTTCCGCGATGAGTTTCCGTCTTTGCAGGTCGCCATCAGCGAGCGCATTCGTCAGGTGCAGTCTGTGTTCAAAACCGTCTACAACCTGGCCGACAGCTTTGTGACCGACGGCGAACAGTTTGATCGTCTGGTGGAAGACTTTGAAACCCTCACCGCCGGCACGCTGAGCATCAAAGCACTGCCGACACCGGGACACACGCCAGCCTGTCTGTCGTACCTGATCGAAGACGCCGTCTTCACTGGCGATGCGCTCTTTATGCCGGACTACGGCACTGGCCGCTGTGATTTTCCGGCGGGTGATGCGCGCACTCTGTATCAAGGCATTCAGGCCAATCTGTACAGCCTGCCGGATGCAACGCGCGTCTTTACCGGTCACGACTATCAACCCGGCGGCCGCGCCGTGCAGTGGGAATCGACCATCGGTGCAGAGAAGGCGCAGAACGTTCAGTTGAAAAGCAGCACCAGCGAAGACGAGTTCGTGCAGTTCCGCGAACAGCGCGACGCCAAGCTGGCCGCACCCAAGCTGATCTATCAGAGCATTCTGGTGAACATCGAAGCCGGTCACCTGCCCAAGCAGGAAAGCAACGGCAAGCGCTATCTGAAGATCCCGCTGAACATTCGCGCCGAACGCGCTCAGTAAGCGCCACGGCAGGGCCTGGCTCTGCTGTTACATCGCAAACTTGAAGCTGCGGCCATTGGCCGCATTATTTTGGGCAGTTTAATTAGATTCTACTAAATTAGGTTTAGCTAAGATGGAAATCGTTAATTTCACGCCGGTGTCCGCGCTGATCGGTGGCGCGCTCATTGGTTTATCCGCCGCCTTCCTGCTGTGGTCCCAAGGTCGCATCGCCGGTATCTCCGGCATTGTCGGCGGCCTGACCAAGCCGGTACGCGGTGATGTCGCCTGGCGTGCGGTCTTTGTGATCGGACTGATGCTCGGCGGCGTATTGTACCGAGTGCTCGGTTTTGGTGCTGGCGTTGCGCATATTCAGCCTGTCGTCAGCCCCGGACTTTTGGTCTTGGCCGGTCTGCTGGTGGGCGTTGGTGCCACCATCGGTGCCGGTTGCACCAGTGGTCACGGCATTTGCGGCTTGGCCCGACGCAGCCCGCGTTCGCTGGTCGCGACCTTGAGTTTTATGGGCAGTGGTCTGGTGACTGTCTTTGTTGTACGTCAGTTGATGGGAGTCGGGGCATGATACAGACATTGCGCTTAGTGGCCGCGCTGTTCGCCGGAATGGTGTTCGGTTTGGGTTTGTCGGTCGCGCAGATGATTGATCCGGCCAAGGTTGTTGGTTTTCTCAATGTGTTCGGCGCCTGGGACCCATCATTGGCGTTCGTTATGGGTGGCGGCCTGGCGGTGAATTTCATTCTGACACCGCTGATCTTCAAGCAGGCGCGGCCCTGGTTAGCCGACTATTTCCGGCTGCCGGCCAAGACCGAAATCGATCGGCGCATCGTGCTCGGTGGCATCATCTTCGGTGCCGGCTGGGGTCTGGCGGGTTATTGCCCGGGCCCGATGATCACCTCGTTGAGCTTTGCCGATGGCAGCCCAAATGGCGGCATAGTCACCATCATTCTGGCCTACCTTGCCGGCACCTGGATCACTCAGCGGGCGCTGATCTGGATCGATCAGCGACCGGCCAAACTGGCCAGCGCCTGATCAATCACCTCGTACCGCTTTGCTCTCTTACCCGGCTCACGCCGGGTTTTTTATGGCCGCCGTTATTGCCAAAAGGATCGGTGCACCTCTTGCTGAACCTCATGCGGCTTCAGGCCGACATCGCGGTACAGATGTGTTGGCAGGCGCTTTAACTGGCGGCGCGTTTTGATCCGCCGCTGCCAGAAACGCAGCAAAGCCTGCATTCGGGCCAAGCGCCCCTTCCAGAACACCCAACCAACCTTGGTTGAGCGCATTGCCAAGCTGTTATTAAGCGTTGTTTGGGTACTCATCTCCGGCTCCTGTACTTCTTCACTGTACTGGGATTATGCTACTGCCATGATCTGGACCGGCACAGATTCAGATCTCAGCTATATCAATAAGTACAGATTCACCAGAGCCCCAACTGTTACGCTCTTTTTTCCCTGCAACTGTTATGGTGAGCCGAATGGAAACCAGCCTTTATCATCAACTGGCCGAGAAACTGGCCGACCATATCCGCACCGGCGCTATCGCCACAGGCGAACGCCTACCCTCTATCCGGCAACTGGCGAAGCAGGAAGGCGTCAGTATTTCCACGGTGATGTCGGCGTACAGCATGCTGGAAGAACAAGGCTGGGTGGAGGTGCGACCCAAGTCGGGCTATTACGCCATCAAGCAGGCCCGGCCGTCATTGGCGATGCCGTCCATCGCCCAGACTGAAGCGCGCCCTATCGTCGCGACCACCTCTCAGTTGGTGATGGATGTGCAGCGCAATGGCTTTCGCTCCAATGCCATTAATTTCAGCCGCGCCACTCCGGCCAACGATTTTCCCATCGCCAAACACCTGCAACAGAGTTACACCCGGCTGGCGAGAACTCGCGAGCATCTGGGCGTGGGTTACACCGTGCCGGAAGGCTCGTATGAGTTGCGCCAGCAGATTGCCCGTCATGCCATCGATACGGGTGTGGCGGTCTCACCAGACAGCATTGTCACCTCGGTTGGCAGCCTGAACGCTATGGGGCTGTGCTTACAGGCACTGACGCAACCGGGCGATGTGGTCGCGGTGGAATCGCCTTGTTACTACGGCATTCTGCAATTGATTGAATCCTACGGTCTGCGTGCGGTGGAAATCCCGGTGCATCCGCAAACCGGCATGAGCCTGGAAGCATTGAAACTGGCGCTTGAGCAATGGCCGATCGCCGCCATCCTGACGGTGTCGAACTTCTCCAACCCGCTCGGTTGCAGTATTCCGGAAGAACGCAAACGCGCTCTGGTCGGTTTGCTGGAACAATACGAAGTACCGCTGATCGAAGACGACATTTATGGCGATCTCTATTTTGGTGAGCGGCGCCCCAAAACAATCAAAGCATTCGACACCCAGGGCTGGGTTTTATTGTGCTCCTCGGTCTCCAAAACCATCGATCCGCAGGTGCGCGTCGGCTGGGTGTTGGCGGGCCGTTATTACGAAGAGATTCTGTACCGCAAGTTCGTCAATCTGGTCGCCACGCCGCTGCTGCCGCAATTGGTGTGCGCCGACATCCTCAGTCAGGGTATTTATGAGCGCCATCTGCGTCAGGCGCGCGAAGTCTATCGCCAACGTTATCAGCGGCTGGCCGATCTGGTAAGCGAACACTTCCCGTCGGTGACCAAGGTGTCACGCCCCCAAGGCGGCATTGGCGCCTGGTTTGAATTACCCCCGTCGGTGAACACCACAGAGTTGTACCACCACGCCAAAGATCAGGACGTGCTGATCGCGCCGGGCGAAATGTTCTCGCTCAACAAGCAATTTCGGCACTGTTTCCGGCTGAGTTTTGCACACCGCTGGACAGCGGAGCGCGAGGACGCCATTCGCCGCCTGGGCGACTGGGTGACCGCGCGAGTGTCGGCCACCGCAACGGTTTAATTCGGCTTACTTACTGAGCGCCAGATAAGCGCCCGCCGCCATCAT
Organism: Saccharospirillum sp. HFRX-2; assembly: GCF_043196805.1. NCBI lineage: Bacteria > Pseudomonadati > Pseudomonadota > Gammaproteobacteria > Oceanospirillales > Saccharospirillaceae > Saccharospirillum > Saccharospirillum sp. HFRX-2. The sequence continues at coordinate 40,770 of NZ_JBEBMU010000009.1, read as the reverse complement.
GATGCCACCGGCAGAACGGTTCAGCCGACGCACCGCCTTGGGCGTTTTTAACACCCGGGCGGCGCGGGCGGCACTGACGGCAATCAGCATCAGACCAAGCGATAGCGCCACCGCCGTCAGCACACAGACCAGCAGCAGGTCAGCCGTCGACAAGGCGCTGAGGTTAACAAAGGTCGGCAGGAAGGCGATGTAGAACAAAATCACCTTGGGATTGGACGCGGAAATTAAAAAGCCCTGCACAAAACCCGACAAGGCACCGCCACCTTCAGCCTCCGCCGCCAACGGTTGATCATCGCTGACCACGGCGCGAAACATACGAATACCGAGATAGATCAGATAGGCCGCGCCCAGATAGCGAATCAGGGTAAAGAGCCCGGCCCAGTTTTCGGCAATGGCTGCCAGGCCATAGGTCGCCAGAACCAGATAGACCAGATCGCTGACCACCATGCCCAGCGCCAGCAACACACAGGCATTGGCACCGCGGGTCAGCGCCCGCGCCAGGATGGCAAAGACCCCCGGCCCCGGCGTGATACTGAACAGGAAGAGAGCCAGAAAGAAGGTAAAAGCACTGTGCACAGTCATGATCGATACCCGCCCCAAAAGTGCCGCCATTCTAACGCGGTAGCCAGCCGGCTGCCGAGTCCCATTGATGACTTTCAGGCGACTGCGCCAATCGCTCAGGCTGTGTTTTAATGCTTCGATAGCCCGCCCCATTACAAGGAAGCCCCAAGGATGAACCCCAAGCCTCTGCCGAAATCAACCGACGCCCCTATGGCTCGATCCCTACTGACGGTAGCGGCAGTCATCATTATTCTGGCCGGTATGAAAATCGCCCAGTCGATCATCGTGCCGTGTCTGTTGGCCTTGTTTCTGGCGGTGCTGACAGCGCCCGCGGTACGTTGGCTGGTTAAATGGAAGCTGCCGATCCCCATCGCCATCGGTATTGTCGTGGCGTTGGTCTTCGCTGTGTTCTATATCCTCGGTACTTTGGTGGCGACCTCTGCCGACGATTTTTTCAACCATCTGCCCGAGTACGAAAGCACCTTCGACAATGGCCTTGCCTATCTGCGCGAGCGCCTACCCTGGCTGAGGGTCGATCTGCAATCGCTGGCACCACCGGACAGTTTTATAAGCTTTGCCGGCCGCCTGTTTTCCGGCGTCGGCAGCATACTGGTGGCGGTGGCGCTGACCATCTTTATCCTGATCTTTATGCTCTACGAAGCGCAGAACCTGCCAGAAAAAGCCCGCCGTGCCCTGGGCAACAGCGTCGATATGACCTTCGCACGCCGCTTCAGCGATTCAGTACAGCGTTACCTGGCGATCAAATGCCTGGTCAGCACCGTCACCGGTGTGGTGGTCTGGGCGCTGATCAAACTGATGGGCGTCGATTACCCCATCCTCTGGGGCACCTTTGCCTTCCTGATGAACTTCATCCCCAATATCGGCTCGCTGATCGCCGCTGTACCGCCGATGTTTCTAGCTACTGTCCAGCTCGGCTGGCCCGGCCTGCTGATCAGTGGGCTGGGTTTCGGCGCCATCAATGCGGTGATCGGCAACCTGCTGGAGCCGCGACTGATGGGACGCTCTCTCGACCTCTCGACCCTGGTGGTGTTTATCTCCTTGGTGTTCTGGGGCTGGCTGTTAGGTCCGGTTGGCGCCTTGCTGGCGGTGCCGTTAACGGTGGTGGTCAAGATCGGCCTGGAGCTCTACCCGAAAAGCCGCTGGCTGGCGGTTTTGCTCAGCCAGTAGCGGCTTTTGAGCCGCTCAATCCAACGAACACAAGCGCGCCGATAACTGCGCCACGCGGCGGCCAAACAGCAGGATGATGACAAAGGCAATCGGCCAGGCGACCACAAAAGCGCCGCCCCAGCGACCGACAAAACCCACGTCGACCCCGGTATTGACCGCTGTGATCACAGCGGTCATCAAGGTCACCATCAACACCGACATCAACAGTGCCTGCACCCAGTGCTGATATTTCTTGCTGAACATAACGACTCCTCTTTGTTCAGGATTGACCCGGCCGCTGGTTCTTCAGCCACCACTCCCGTCCTTTAAGCATCAAATTCCAGTACACCCAGGGAAACAGCGTGGTTTTCATCCACCAGTAGAAACGCCGTGGCCGGGTTGGATTTAACGGAAAACTGGGCAGCAACTTGCCGCCATAGCCAAATTCGGCCAACACCACCTTGCCCGCTTCCACCGTCAGCGGGCAGGCGCCGTAGCCGTCGTAAGCCACGGCGAATGGCTGGCCCTTACGCATCGCCAGAATGTTCAGCGCCACCACCGGCGCCTGCTTGCGCACCGCTGCCGCGGTCTTGGCGTTGGGCGCCGAACTGACATCGCCCAGGCTAAAGACGTTGGCATAACGCGGATGTTGCAAAGAGTACTGATCGACCTCCAGCCAACCGGCTTCATTGGCCAGCGGACTGTTACGAACAACCGCCGGCGCCCGCTGTGGCGGGGTGACGTGCAGCAGATCGAAGGAGGTTTCAAGTTCGGTGCCGTCGGCTTGGGCAAACCAGGCTTTGTGGTTGGGACCATCAACCCGCACCAGGGTGCTGCCAAAGACCGGAACCGCGCCGTAACCACGCACATAACTTTCCAGCACCGGCACAAAGTCCGCGACACCGAACATGGCGGCACCGCTGTTGTGGAATTCAACCTGAATGTCTTTCAGTCGCCCTTGCTGCTTCCAAAAATCGCAACTGAGGTACATGGCTTTCTGCGGCGCGCCGGCGCATTTGATTGGCATCGGCGGCTGGGTAAAGAGCGCCTTGCCGGACGGTAACGCCTGCACCTGCTGCCAGGTGTAATCGGCCAGCTCAGTGACGTAGTTGGAGGTCACACCGTTTTTACCCAGCGTCTCGCTCAGACCGTCGATGGCGTCGATGTTCAATTCCAACCCGAGCGCAACCACCAACTGCTCGTACTCCAGCACCTCGTCGTTATCCAGCCGGACCTGACGCTGTTCGGGTTCGAAAGCCGCCACGCTCTGCTGTATCCAGTCAACGCCCCGGGGCAACAAGGATGCCGTCGGTCGTTTCAGTTGCTTCAGCGTCATAACGCCCCGGCCGACCAGAGTCTGGCCCGGCTGATAAACGTGCGTCTGGTTGGGCTCAACAAGGGCGATGCGCAGCGCGCTGTGACGTTGTTTCAGTGAAGCGGCAACGGCGATACCGGCAGCGCCACCCCCGGCGATAACGATCTGATATTGACGTGTCATAGAGTCACTCTTCTTTTTATTAGAATTTGCTAATATTAAACATCAAACCCAGGCCGTGGCAACGAAACCTTGGTCGTAGCGATAAAAAGAAGACCGTTTGGCGGGTGGGTTTAAATCATTCCGCAGCAGCGACGAAACAATCCCGGCCCTGCTGCTTGGCGCGATACAGCGCCTTGTCGGCTTTCTCGAAAAACTGCCACAGGGTTTCCCCCTCAGCGGGACGCGAACTGTAGCCACCGATGGAGATGGCCAACTCAGTACCTGCAATCCCAGCCGACAGTTCACGCACCGAAATCAAAATCCGCTGCGCTACCTGAGCGGCCTGGTCGGCATCGGTCGCGGCCAGCAGGACAACAAACTCATCACCGCCGAAACGGGCAATGACATCGGTATCGCGCAGGCAATCGCCGATTTTGCCGACCACCTGCATCAGGATGCCGTCAGCGACCGAATGGCCCAGGGTGTCGTTCAGGGTTTTGAAATTATCCAGATCGCAGACCAGAACGGTCAGTGGTAGGCCTTCCAGGCAGGCATGGGCGAGCATGTCGGGTGCCTGTTCATCGAGAAAACGTCGATTGGGAATGCCCAGCTGCGGGTCGCGCATCAGGCTGTCGCGCAACTCATCCTGTTGTTCGAGCAGGCGGCGCTGGATGTGTTTGAGTTCTTCGATATTGGTATCGGCACCCACGTAAATCCAGGGATAGCCGTCTTCGGTGCGATACACGACCGTGCCTTTATTAAGCAGCCAACAATACTCATCATCGCGCTGTTTAAAACGATATTCGGCGCAGAAAAGGTCGGTTTCGCCGCGAATCACCGCATTCCAGGCTTCTTCCACCCGAGGCCGGTCTTGCGGATGAACATAATCCAGCCAGTCCCAGGCATGGGCAAAGGGTACCTTGCCGTTGTGATGCATCGGGGTTGTCAGGGGGTACTGGTCGTAGTCACGATGATTGACGACAAAGACCCCCAAACGGTCCATCGCTGCCTTCACCCTGGCATCCTGGTGCAACAGCTTGAGCAATTGGGCGACGGCGGTTTCGTCAGCCGGGGGATTAACAGATGGCTTGGTTGGTTCCACGCTGGCTTACGACCTCCCTGTCGGCGTTAGCGAATTTTATGTGAACTCTATCACAATAACCTGATTTTGGGTCGGCGTCAGGCTCGGGACATAAACTTGCGTGACTCGGTGTTCACCTTGATGCGTTCGCCCACTTCGATGTATTCGGGAACCTGCACACTGAGGCCGCGGCCGAGATCCGCCGGCTTGGTGCGCGCCGAGGCTGAAGCGCCTTTGATCGCCGGAGCACAATCGAGGATGGTGCGCACCACCGATTGCGGCAATTCAATCGCCACCAGCACATCGTTGACCACCACGCCGGTCAGACCTTCCATACCGTCTTCCAGCCACGGCAGGGTATCGTCCAGGTCGTCACTCGAAAGCATATGCTGAGCGTAGTCTTCGGTGTCCATAAAGGTGTGCATGTCGCCGTCGGCAAACAGATATTGGACGGTGCGCATCTGGGCATCGGCCAGCGTCAGCAGCTCATCACCCTTGTAGGTTTCTTCGCGTTTACGCTTGGTGACCAGATCGTTGAAGGTCATCTTGTACAGCGTGGACGCGCCACGAGCGCTGGGGCTGTGCACATCGACTTTGCGGACAATAAACGGCTGGCCATCCAGTTCGACAACATGACCGGGTTTGATTTCGGGGGCTTTTGGCATCGTAAACTCGCAATCGCAAGGCGGAAAAAAGGTGGCGCAGTTTAGCACAGCAAGGCGTACAAGCCGCTAGTCATGCGCGCTGAGCGCAGCACTGAAACGACGCCGGTAATGCTCCATGGTCATGCCCAGTTCGCGTTTGAACAGCCGGCGGAAATTACTCTCGTCCTGATAACCCACCTCGCCGGCAATGCGCGCCGAGGTCAGGCGACTGTTCTCCAGCAACTGGCAGGCGCGTTTCAGGCGCTCCTTCTGCAGATATTTCAGCGGCGACAGACCTGTGGCCTGGGCAAAACGCCGCTTTAATTGACGGTCACTGATGGCCAGCTCCGTCGCCAGTTGCTCGATACTAACGCTCAGATGCAAGCGCTCGCGCAGCCGCGCCTGAGCCAGGCGGACTTTATCGTCGTTATGCGGCCGATCCGTCTGGGTAGCGCCATAGGCCACCGGCGCAGTCGATTGCCGGTCAACCTGCATCAATTTGGCGACCTCCAGCGCCAGCGCCTCGCTGTGTTGCCGAGCCACCAGATGCAACACCAGTTGCGCCGCGCTCTGCATACCGCCGCTGGCGCAGAGAATACGGCCATAATCGGCCAAAGCGGTGCGGGTATCGGTGCGTATGCCAGGAAACAACTGCTGGAAACTGGCCTCGCTGCGCCAGTGCATCAAGGCCGGATACGGCGCCAACAAGCCGGCAGCGGCCAGCACAAAGGCGCCGGTGCAGGCACTGGCGATGCGACCACCGCGCTGATAATACTGCTGCACGGCATCGACCATGGGCGCCAGTTGCTGCAACGCCTGACGAATGCGCTCCGGCCGGGACACCGCCTCGATCACCGAGGGCACCAGCCAGAGTTTTTGATCCAGCGGATAGCGATCATCGGCCAGCGCCTGCGCCAGCGATTGGTCAGCCGCCACCGGTAAACCGTTAAAGGGCCGCACCGGCTGGCCGTCGATGGAGACCAGCGACCATGCAAACAGCGGCGCTTCGCCGCCGGCTTTGTGATGGCAGTAGTTGACCATCATCAGCGCATCGACCAGACCCACCACCTGCGAACCCATGCTGTTTTCAGTCAGCAGTATCACCACCTGCATGGCAGCCACCTGAGTTGTTCCAACAAAGGCTCATAATGTCAGTTTTAGACCCTAAGTTGTCAAATATGACACTCAGCTTTCCAGCAAAACCAGCGCAGACTTCAGGCTCCTTTGCACCGGAATAGCCTGATGACGTTATTCTCCGCCTTATCCAGCCAGCAAACCCAAGCGCCGGTTGCCGCCCAGACCGGGCTGATGCCCGCCAGTTTCAAACGACTGGGCCGTGCGCTGAATGCGCTGAGCTGGCTAGCGCCAAACCTTGCCGCCCAGACACTGACCCGACTCTGGTTCACACCGGTGCACGGCGAACCTGGAGTGCGCACCCGCGCTTTCTGGAACAGCGCCGAGCGCCGCCAGACACTCTATCTCGATCCCGCTGGTCTCGATCTGCATCTTTGGGGCGCGCCCAACGCGCCCTTGATTCTGGGCGTGCATGGCTGGCGTGGCAGCGGCAGTCAATTCCGCGAGCTGGTAGCGCCGTTGGTCGAGGCAGGCTATCAGGTCTGTCTGTTCGATCTGCCCGGTCACGGTCTGAACAAAAGTCGCCATACTCACGTCTACGAATTCGCCCAGGCACTGGTGCTGATTCAGGCACAGCTGGGCCAGCCAGCCGCAGTGATGGCGCATTCTCTGGGTGCTCAGTCGGTGATTCAGGCGATGGCGCTGGGTTTGCAGCCGGGCCAGCTGGCGCTGATCGCGCCGGGTCTGGATGTGCAGGCGTTATTTGCGCGGTTTCACGGCGCTCTGGGGTTGAACGAGCGCAGCCGGGAGGCGTTTTTGCGTCATCTGACGGCGCACAGCCGTGAGCTATCGCGCCGTTTTCTGGATGAAGACACCAGTATCTGGCAACGCATCAGCCTCGACTTCGCCGAGCCCTTTTTGCAACTGCCGGGAATATTGGTGATCGATGAGGACGACCCGGAAGTGCCCCCTGGCGATTTTCAGCGCACCGCTGCAGCCTGGCCTTTAGCTGAGTCCATTCAGACCCGCGGCCTCGGCCACACCGGCGCGCTGAAAGACGCCGCCGTTATACAGCAGCTGGTGAACTACTTTCAGCGCCAGCTTTAGCTGAGCGAGCCGCCTTGGCCTGTTGCCGGTAAGCATGCAGCAGTGGCTCGGTGTAGCCGTTGGGTTGTGTCTTGCCTTTGAGCACCAGCGCAAGCGCCGCCTGGAAGGCGATGCTGGCGTCGTAGTCCGGCGCCATAGGTCGGTACGCCGCATCGTGCGCGTTCTGCCGATCAACCACCGCCGCCATGCGCTGCATCGTCTCGACCACCTGGGCTTCAGTACAGAGACCATGATGCAACCAGTTGGCCATATGCTGACTGGAGATGCGCAGCGTCGCGCGGTCTTCCATCAGACCGACATCGTTGATGTCGGGCACCTTGGAACAACCCACGCCCTGATCGATCCAGCGCACCACATAGCCAAGAATGCCCTGGGCGTTGTTGTCCAACTCTTGCTGAATATCGGCGGCGCTGAGCACGCTGCGGTCTTCCAGCAGCGGCAAGGTGAGCAGATCGTCCAGCTTAGCCGGCGCGCGCTGGCGTAATTGCGACTGCCGCGCGCGCACATCCACCTGGTGATAATGCAAGGCATGCAGCGTCGCGCCATTGGGTGACGGTACCCAGGCGGTGTTGGCGCCAGCCTCGGGATGGGCGATTTTCTGCGTCAGCATGGCCGCCATTTCATCCGGCATCGGCCACATGCCTTTGCCGATCTGGGCGCGACCGGCCAGACCACAGGCCAGGCCGACATCGACGTTGTTGTTTTCATAAGCCGCAATCCAGGCGGTCTGTTTCATCTGCGCCTTGGGGATCATCGGCCCGGCCAGCATGTCGGTGTGGATTTCATCGCCGGTGCGGTCCAGGAAGCCGGTGTTGATAAAGACCACCCGATCCATAGCCGCGCGGATGCACTCTTTCAGGTTCAGGCTGGTGCGCCGCTCTTCATCCATGATGCCAATTTTCAGGGTGTTGGGTGCCAGATCCAGCGCCTGCTCGACGCGCTCGAACAGCTCGACCGCAAAGGCCACCTCGGCCGGGCCGTGCATCTTGGGTTTGACGATATAGACGCTGCCGGTGCGCGAGTTGCGCAGTTCGCCCAGTTGTTTTAAATCGTGCATGGCGGCAAGCGCCGTCATCATCGCATCGAGCACGCCTTCGTAGATTTCCCGGCCATGGCGATCGAGAATCGCTGGCGTGGTCATCAGATGACCAACGTTGCGCACAAACATCAGACTGCGACCGGGCAAGGTCAGCAGCCGGCCATCCAGACCCTGGTAGTGACGATCTTCGGCCAGACGGCGGGTGACAGTTTGGCCGGCTTTGGTGAAGCTCTCGCTTAGGGTGCCACGCATCAGACCCAGCCAGTTGCGGTAGACCTCGACCTTATCATCGGCATCGACGGCGGCGACCGAGTCTTCGCAATCCATAATGGTGGTCAAGGCCGCCTCGATCAAAAGGTCTTTCACACCAGCAGCGTCGGTGCTGCCGATCTTGTCGGTCGGGTCGATCTGAATTTCGATATGCAGACCGTTATTGACCAGCAAAATAGCGCTCGGGTTTTCCGGATCGCCCTGAAAACCCAGACACTGCTCCGGCTGCGCCAGACTGGTTTCGCGGCCATCAACCAACTCCACCACTAATTCACCACCGAGCACCCGATACGCACTGACCCGCGAATGGCTGCATTCGGCCAGCGGCACTGCCTGATCGAGCAGTTGCCGGCCATAGGCGATCACCCGGGCGCCGCGCACCAGATTGTAATCGTCACTGGCTTCGGCGCCGTCGCTGTGGGCGATGGCATCGGTGCCGTAGAGCGCATCGTAGAGGCTGCCCCAACGGGCGTTAGCAGCGTTCAGCGCAAAGCGCGCGTTCTTCACCGGTACCACTAACTGCGGACCGGCCTGCTCAGCGATTTCACGATCCACACCGGTGGTGCGAATCTGAAAATCATCGCCAGCAGGGAGCAAATAGCCAATCTGCTCGAGAAAGGCACGGTAGTCGTCGCGGTTGAAAGGCTCTTCGCTGTGCTCGGCGTGCCAACGATCCAGCTGCGCCTGCAGTTGCTCACGTTCGCGCAACAAGGCGTCGTTGCGCGGCGTCAGTTCATCCAGGATGGATTCCAGTTGTTGCCACAGCTGACTCGGCTCGATGCCGGTACCCGGCAGAAGTTCCTCGGCGACCAGGCGGTGCAGCGCTGTTGCGATCTGCAAGCCGCCCTCGGTAGTGCGGTCTGTCATGCTCGGTGCCTCTTATTTTGTTGTTGGCGCTGGCGCGCCTTTTTCTGGGCGTTTTAGTGTGCGGTTTTGTGTTGTGCACACCCTGAGCCTAGGGACCGAAAAATAATTCCACTAATTTATTGTTGTTATTTTCATCATTCACAGCATGAATGTTCGCCCCGGAAAACGCCTGATGCCGCGCTACGGCTGTTGCCCCAGTTGCGCCAAGAGGAAATCGATGCCCGCTTGAGCGCACTGCATATCCTGCTGGGGAGTCCCCGAACTGAGGCCAATACCACCTACGACCTCGCCGTCGACCAGCACCGGCAAACCACCGCCCACCACCGACAACCGGCCGCCCAGAGCGGTATGAACACCAAAGGCCAACTGACCAGGCACACAGGCCGCGTTGTAGTCGTGCGTCGCCTTGCGAGCGGCCGCGGCGGTAAAGGCTTTATCCTGCGCCAGGGTAATACTGGTGATCTTGCCACCATCCATGCGCTCAAAGGCGATCAGGTTGCCGGACTCGTCGGTCACGGCGATGCACATCGGCACGCCGATCGCTTCGGCTTCGCGCCAGGCGCCTTCGATCAGCCAGTGCGCTTCACGACTATCCAAGCGGGGAATAGACAGCATTTCAGCGTTCTCCTAAGTAATGGCGCAAGGTTTTAGCCAGCGTGCAGTTCAGGGGCATTAACATCCAAGGTGGTGGCACGGCGCAATTCACGCACCTGATTAAAATCAAAGCGCCGACCGCGATGCAGGGTGCAGCGATTGTCCCAGATCACCAGATCGTTAGCCTGCCAGTGATGGCGATAAACAAAGTCGCGCTGAGTAGCGTGCTCGATTAAATCCAGCAACAACATTCGCCCTTCGGCCAGCGTCCAGCCATCCACCGAGCGCGCATGCGAGCTGACAAACAACACCTTGCGACCGGAACCCGGATGGGTGCGCACCAGCGGCCAGGTCACTGGCGGAATGGTGTTTTTCTGAGCGTCACTGTAGTCGGTATAGCCGAGCATAAAACGCGAATGCAGCACGTAATGCTCGGCCTGCAGATCGGCTACTTCGGCTTTCATATCAGCCGTTAACGAATCATAAGCAGCGCGCAAATCGGCGTACTCGGTTTCACCACCGGCAGGCGGAACCTTTACCGCACAGAGCATCGAATATTCCGCCGACGGTTTCTGAAAGGAACTGTCGCTGTGCCACAACTGGTTGGCGATATTGCTGACAATTTTCGGATCGTCACGATCAACCACGCCACCTTCATCGCGCACATTCGACAAGTCCGCCAGTTCATGATGCTGCAAACGATCGGGCCGATGTTTGAGTTTTTTCAAACCCAAATCCAAAGGCCCAAACGACTTGGCCAGATCCAATTGTTGGGTTTCGCTCAACGGCTGATTGCGAAATACCAGCACCGCATATTCGTCCATGGCCTGGCGAATGGCCTGCACGTTTTGCGCATCCAACGGCTGACTCAGATCGATGCCGGATGCTTCACCAACAAACAATGGATGCAAGGGTTTAACGGTTAATGTCATAGCGGAAACTCCTTCCGTCTGTGGACGGTTATTGTTGTTTTAGCACGCCTTTATCAGCGCGAACGAGCTTGCAAGCCAACCGCTTGCTGGGCCATCGATAAGCGCACCAGCAGCACCACTACAGCGCTGATAATCAGGCCGACCAGCGTCGACATCCACTCCGGAAAACCGACCAGCAAACCACTGATGATGATCACTGGACGCGCCCAGGTGGGCAGCTTCCCAACCAACATCAATCGACCTTCAGAGCCACCAGCAATCAACATGACGGCGATGACATTGAAGCAGAACCAGATCGCCGTCAGATGCAGTGGGCCTTGGAAAATCAAGGCCGGTTCGAACAGGAAAAAGATCGGCACGAAATACAACACCACCCCTAAACGAGCGGCATGCAAGCTGGTACGTAACGGATCGGAATCGCTGATGCGCGAAGCGAGAAAAGCCGCCAGCGCCACCGGCGGGGTAATCGCTGCCAGGGTGGCGTAATAAGCAATAAACAGATGGATCGCCAGCGTATTCAAACCGGCAATCTGTTCCAGTGCCGGTGCCAGCGTTAATGCCAGCATCAGATAAGCAGCGACGATCATGCCCAACATGCCGAAAATAATGCATACCCCCACGCCAATGGCGAGTACCAGAATCAGGCTACCGCCACCCATGCGCACCAGTTCTGAAGCAATCACCGGGGCGACGCCCGTCGCCATTAAACCGCCGAGAATAAAACTGGTCGGCAACAACAGCGCCATGGTCTGGCTAAGCAATTTGCTGATTTGAAAAAGAATGTCCGGCAACTTGCTTGGAGTGATGCGCAGCTCTTTCTTAAACAGCGTCAGCACAATCAACAGACCAGAGGCATAGAAAGGCGTCAGTCGTTCCCAGCGCATCACCACCAGACCCCAGACTAAAAAGCCCAGCACCACTAAAAACGGCCAGCCTTCTTTTAAGGTCTCGCGCAGTGATGGCAAATCGGCTTTGGGTAAGCCCTGCAAATCGGCCTTGGCGGCATAGCCATGCACGTGGCAATAGAGACCGAAGAAATACAGCAAGGAGGGAATGATGGCGGCCACGACGATGACGCCATATTCGGTGTTGGTAAAGTCGGCCATGATAAAAGCGACCGCGCCCATCACCGGAGGCATCAACATCCCACCGGTCGAAGCGCAGGCTTCCAAAGCACCGGCGTAATAACCGGGGAAACCGGCTTTTTTCATGCTCGGAATGGTGACCGAACCGGTGCTGACCACATTGCCGAAAATGCTGCCACTGAGGCTGCCAAAAAAGCCGCTCGCCAAGACACTAACTTTAGCCGGACCGCCCTTGGCCTGGCCCATTAATGCCGTTGCCAATTTGAGGAAAAAGTCGGCCGCACCGGTGGCCACCAACAGGGCAGCGAGAATCAAAAAGCCGACGATGGTTTCAGCCACTACTCGGGTAACGATGCCGAGCATGGCGTCACCGGAATAAATATTGAAAGCAATGGTGCGCTCCAAAGTCGTCGGCGGGCCCCACAAAATGCCCGGCATAGAGTCGGCAAAGACCGGATAGAAACCGAGGAAAATAACGATACACAGAAAGATCAAACCACCGGAACGGCGCGCCGCTTCAAGGATCAATACCATCAGCGCAGCGGCCACCCAAAGCTGCCAGCTTTCACTGACCGGCACCCAAGTCTGATAGACCAGATCGCGACCTTTGGACGCCATAAACAACATCAAACAAAAAATCGCCAGCGCCGGTAAATAACTCATCCAGGACACCCGCACTTCGCGTTTGTGAGCGGGTAATAGCAAATAAGCCATGGGCAAATACATGGCCATCAGCAGGAAGTAGTAAGTCAGATCCAACAGCGGGATCAGTCCAAAAATATAGACTACCGCCAGGGCCACACCGCCGAACGACATCGCCAAAGTCAGCAGACGAATGGGTGCTGGCATCGACTGATAGCGTTCCAAGGTTCGGTCTACAAAGGCCTCGGGTAGGGCGTTGTCGGGATCGACAGGGGATTGGTTTTCGGGTGTTGCGTTCATGATCGTTCAGGCCTCCGCCCAGGAGTACCAGTCGCCGCTAGAGTGGCGATTGGTGAGTAAAAAATAAAAATCGTTGGCTACATCAACAGCACAAGACTGGGTAAAAAACCCGGCCCGGAAAGGGCCGGGAAAGAGGTCGTCATGGTTGCAGCGACAGCACCATTTCGCCGTAACTGCGACCATCACTTTGCTGATCTCGGGTTTGCATCCAGAACGCCATCCAGTCTTCGTCGGCCGGTGACACCGTCATACCTTCAGCACGGGCTTCGGCCATGGTTTCCTTGTAGAGCGCTTCACGTTGCTGCGCCATGGCCACCAACTGATCCTGACGACGCTGGAAGGCATCGGTCCACAGACCTTTTTCCTGCAGATAACGGATGGCACCTTCGTGCAGTGGCTGCAGCGCACCCAGCTCCAAAAACTGCACCAGGCTGTCGATGGACATCATGTAGGCGTAGGTGTAATCGTCTTTGTAGGCGTCGTGTTGCTCGTCCATCCACTTCACTAACTGATAGACAAATTCGGGATCTTCATCAGCCAATACATGGTTGGCCTGGAAAGCATGATCCATCACCACACCACGTGCAGAGGGCACGCCGGACTGAGTTTCACGCGCCACATACCCCGGATGCAAAGCGCGGTAACGGGCAAAAGCTTCGGGGTCTTCTTCCGGTGCAGGCAAGGCCAACCAGCGAATGCCATGCGGACCGGCAGCGGCTTCATAACTCGGTCCCGAATGCGGTGAGGTAAAGGCAACGTCGGCGCGACCTTCGGCAATAATGGCGGTGTTGGCACCGTAATTACCGACTTCCACCAACGTCACCTCGCTCGGGTCCAGATCGAGGTAGGCCAGCAGTGCATCGATACCGGTCAGCAGAAAAGATGAACTCGCCGCATAGGCAATGCGGGTTCCCGGACCAATGTCATTAATGGTTTTGATGTCAGAATCACCACGCACCACATACCCCCAGGGCGTGATCATATTAACGTTCACCAAACGCGTATCGACCGGACCGGCATTAGGGGTGGCAAAGCCGTCGACGCCATCCATATGATCGAAATAATCCGATGCCTGAAACATCGCCAGGCGACCTTCACCGGTGTTTAACCAGGTCACCCGCGAATAACCATTGGGCGCCGGCAATACCCGCGAACGCGATGAGGTTTGCGCCGAAAATTCCGACGCCCAGGCAACTGATAAAGAATGATTGGCGGTCCCCACATTGGGGGTCACGATGTTGAAATAACGCGGCCATTGATAATCGTCGTCAGCCATAAGCTGACTGCTTAAGCTGGCCAAAAACAGGCCAGTTCCGAGGATGATACGGGCTAGAAATCCGAGCCGTTTTGGGGCCGTTGTAAACATGATTTGCTTCCTCTTACCGATAGTCACCCTCGCGGGTGTCTTGTTTTTGTTGTCTATGAACGAGGCACTGTTGTTGATTACTGACTTAAGTTGATGCGCCACTGCGCAAAACTTCACAGCGACATACCTGACATACTCTCCTGCTAAATAGCTCTTGGCACGCTGGGGATTCAACTTATCCAGCGGCTTTAGTAATGGTTAATACGCCGGCATCGGCATCGACCTTGACCCAGTCACCGCTGTCGATCAGCGCATAAGGGTCTTGCTCAAAATCAGTCATCGCCGGGACTCGGGTGACCACCGCACCGAGCGCCATCTTGGTGGTCATACGGGTAAACAACATGGCCGCCGGCGACACCCCATTGAGGCGCGTCATATGAAAATAAGCCGACCAACCGGAGGAGCCTTTAGCACCGGGAAACAACAGGATTTTGCCAGCGAAAGACTGACCCACCAGTTCGTGACGGCGTTCAATAACGGTGCCATCACGCTCGGAAATACCGCCCCAACCGGAGATGGTTTCGCGCGTCACCAAGGCTTCGCCTTCGGCGACACCGCCGACCACTTTGCGGCCGGTCAGGGTAATGGTGGTGCCGGGTTTCGGTTGTTCACTCATCACACCAGACCTCCGTTCCACTGGCCGGTTAGGGCCGCATCAATACATTGACCGACCGAGCCAAACCAGCCATCGATCTTGGCAATGGCAGGCAGATAATGCGCTTGCTTAGCCGAGTCCGTCGCCATCACTCGTACTCCTTCAGGCAGGCGCCGGGAAATGGCCGGACAGGTATCGCTCATCACTACGCCACCAGCGGCTTCGATCACCGCCAGATAACCATTGCGTTCAGCCACGCTTTTAATGGCGCGCGGGGTATGCACCCAGAGTTCCACATCGGCGTGGATTTTTTTGCCGCGCAATAACTGCGCAATCAAGGCCATCTGTTCGATGGAATTGTGCGGGCAGCCGAGCATGATGAAATCGACTTTGGGGTCGGTCGCGCACTGCAATTTTTCGTAGATGGCACGACGTTCAGCGGCGCCATAGCGAATAATTTCCTTGGGTTTATTGGGCCCGAACGCTTCTTCCAGAGTACGCGCTTCAGCGGTAACACCGGGGATGTGATACATCTCCACACCGCCCGATGATGCCGCCGCCGCACCGAAATGCTTCAGCTTGATCAGGTTGGGTTGATGGCTGATGTTGTGCACCACCGGCTTGTCTTCTTCGACCATTTCGCCGATGAAATAACCGAGCAAACCCCAGTCCATCATGTCATCGACTTCGATCTCCAGATCGATGCGGTAGTTGCCGTAACGGTTTTCTTTAAGGTGATAACCCCAGTAGGGAATACGGCCGGTCAATGCGGCGGCACCGGTGCTTTCTTTGCCCTCAACATTGGTGCGCGCTCCCAATACTGAGTTGCAGTAAATCACCGCTGAGGATTCCATCCATGCGCAGTGCTCTCCCAGCACCGGCACGTTGCCGACCTGGTATGGCGTACAGGTGGCGCACAAATTCACGCCGCGTTCGCCCAGGTATTTTTCAGAAGCCAATTGCATCTTCACCAGGGCTTCATCGGCGCCCTGGATGCGCCAGTTTTCGATATCGATGCCGGTGATCAACTGGGTGGTGTTGACCGCCATATGGGGGATTTCGACCACTTCATCGCTGTCGAGATTCAACTCCGAATAGACTGCATCGAAACCTTTATCGACGATGGGCTTAACCGATGGTGTCGAGGCATTAAAAGCCCCGGCGACGTTGTTGGTTTCGATCAGCCGTTCGGCACCCACGGCTTCGCCGTAGCGCACTAATAAATCCATGGCTCGCGCCTTGGCACGGCCGTTGGCGCCATCGAGCATGGCTTTTTCAAAATCAGTTAACTGCATGGTTCGCTCCGGCTGGGTTGGGCTTGGCTCTCAACAGGCTTGCTATCAGCAGGCTTGCCATCAAGAAGCATCGACCTTGGAGGCGAGCTCCTTTTCGTCCCAGCGATAATGTTGTTGTTCTACGTTTTCAGCGACGCGGCGGCGCATCTGATCCATATCGATCTGATGCACGCTGCCCGATGCTGACAGATCCAGCGCATGGGCGGCAGCCATGCCCATCGCAATGCACGGTCCCATTACACGAACGCTCGACAGCGCCGCTGAGTCGGCATCGATACAGCGTCCGGCGGCAACCAGGTTGTCGCACTCTTCGGGAATCAAACTGCCCAGCGGAATGTAATGCACGTGGTCTTCATCGAAGGTAATCCAGTGGTGGCCATCACTGTGATCGTGCAATTCGATCGGCCAGGCGGTGCGGCCAATGCTGTCGTCAAACTTCTTGCCGCTGGTCAGTTCTTCGACGGTCAAATGATGCCGACCAACAATCCAGCGGGTCTGCCGAATACCCGGCAAACCAAAGGAACGCACCCGCGCCTTGGCAAAACATTCGGGGAATTCGTGCTTTAAAAATTCAATGGCGCGACTGGCCTGCTCTTTACCCTCCAGCGCCTTGGCCGAGGCTTCGACCGGATCGAGCGGGGTTTCGATATGGGTCATGTTCATCGCTGCGATGCCGCGGCCAGGTATAATGAAACCCAAGCCTTCGCGGCGCACCAGGCCATAGCGTTCACCGCATTCTTTCATGCGCGCACCGATAACATCGCGGGTCGGCTGATGCTCTTCGTCGATGTTTTCCAATACCACCATCTGAGTACCGAAGACGCCATTTTGCTCCGGTTCACGGCACGGCAAGCCCGCTTGCCAGGCCAGAGCGGCATCGCCACTTGCATCAATAAAGCCATCGGCTTCGATGGTGACGCCGCCGTAGCGAGTCATAAAGTCGGCGCTGACCAGCCGCGAATTTTCCATGCGGGTGTCGAGCAACATAGCGCCGAGCAAGGGCGTTACCCCGGTCTCCAAGACGCTTTGTTCAATCCAACGACCGAGCGTGACTTCGTCGTAATAAACCACCGTAGTGTTAGGGCCGTGACGGTAATAAATCGACTGATCGTGACGCTCTAAGTAGCTGAGGATGTCGTCAGCAATACCGTGAGTGAACTGATAACCGTGGGTGCCGTTGGAGAACATGCCGCAGAAAGTAGCGATGATGGAATTCACCGCCTGACCGCCAAGCGCGGGTTGGCTGTCCACCATTATCACCGAGCGGCCCAACTTGGCGGCCTGCAACGCCGCCGACATACCGGCGATGCCGGCACCGACAACACAGATGTCGGCGCGCAGTGTCTTAAAACCGGAAGTCGGGGTGCGACGCAGCACCCGAGTTGCTGTACTAGGTCCAGATACCATGATTGTTATTGCCTCTGACTGCCTTTCGAACATCGCCCCGCCTCATTTTTATCGCTGTTGTTGAGGGCGGTAACGACTGTGAATAGGTCCAGACTAGCCAGCGCTATCTTTTGAAAAAAGAGTTGTTTTAAGATAACTCTTAACGCGAATCGCGAAAAATAATGACAAGACGAGGCGACAGCATGGACACCCTGACCAACCTGAAAAGCTTTCTGACCGTGGTAAGAACCGGTAGTTTCTCAGCCGCATCGCGCTCGTTAAACACCGTACCTTCGGTGATTGCCAAGCGAATCAATCAGCTAGAACACCAACTGAAAGTCACGCTGTTCAATCGTTCAACGCGAAAGCTGATGCTGACCGAAGCGGGCGAACGTTATTACCCGAGGTTGTTGGCCATCGTCACCGAAATGGACAATGCCTTGCAGGATTTAGCCAGCGCTCGTTCGCCCTTGCAGGAGCGGCTGCGCATCAAGTGCCCGACGACCCTGACCATCCAGTATTTCGGCAACATCCTGACCTCGTTCCAGAAAGCCCACCCCGGCGTCAACATGGAACTGGTGTTGATGGACCGGTCGGTGAACCCGATCGAGGAAGGTTTCGATATCGCCATCGGCGCATTGCCGTCGTCTTACGCCGATGTGATGGACATACCGCTGTGCCCGATGCCACGCATCCTCATTGCCGCACCGGACTATTTAGCGCACAGCGAGGCGCCGCAGCACCCGCGTGATCTGATCGACCACGACTGCCTGACCTTTCTGGCCACCGGCACCAGTTGGTTCTTCGACGGGCCCAGCGGCACCATCAACGTTGACGTCAAACCCCGGGTCAGCGTCAACGACAGCCTAGTGCTGATGAATGCGGTGGAGAACGGTTTGGGCATCGCCATGGTTGCCAAACACATCGCCCTGCCGAGCGTAGAGGCGGGAAAAGTAGTGCCGGTGCTGGAGGAGTTTCCGATTCCGGATTTGTGGGTCAAAGCCCTGGTGCCGCAAAACCGCCGCAGCAATCCGGCGGTGCAGGAAGCCATTCAATGGTTAAAGCAGGCTACTCAGCCGATTTCACCCTGGGAACGTACCAAGCCGCAGGCTGCTGCGGTCAATCAAACCGGTTAAGGCGACTATAATTTCAGACCGGAAATTCAATTTATTTATTTTCGTTATAACGAACATTCACCAAATGAATTAAAACTCAGGAGCCACCACTTCTTCAGCCACTTCGTTAATCAGCCGTCGCATCCAGCGGTGTGCCGGATCGTGGTGCAGCAGTGGGCTCCACACCAGCTTGAGCTGGATCGGCGGAATCTCGAAGGGTGGCGCCTTCACGACCAGCCTGGGGTTCTCCGCCTGCAATAAGGCGGCGCGCGATGGCACCGTCAGCACCAGGTCGTTCTGTTCCGAGAGCAGCATGGCGGCCTGATAGTGGCGGGTAAAAACGGTAATGCGGCGCTTTTTACCGAGTTGGCGCAAGACTTCGTCGACCCAGCCCAGGCGCTGCACATCGCCCGGATCGACACCAACGCTGACGCCAAAACCGGTCTTGGAAACCCAGACGTGCTGGGCTTCGAGGTAATTTTTCAGGCTGAAATTATCGAGAATGGGATTGTCGCGGCTGACCATGCAGCAGAAGTCGTCCTTCCAGACTGTGGTCTGGTGGAACGACTGCGGAATGGAGTTAAAGCGGTTGATCACCAGATCGACCTTGCCTTGCTCGACGTCGAAAAAGCTGACGTCGCTGGGCGTCATCAGATCGAGAATCACGCTTGGCGCAATCTCCCGCAAACGCCGTAGCAGCGGCGGAATCAGCGTCGATTCGGCGTAATCACTGACCATGATACGGAACACCCGGCCACTGGCGGCGGCGTCGAAATCGCTGCGTGGCCGCACCGCTCGTTCGATGTCCTGCAGCACGGTGCGCAGCGTCGGTTCCAACTGACGCGCTCGCTCGGTCGGCGTCATACCTTCACTGGTGCGAATCAGCAGCGGATCGTCAAACAGCACCCGCAGGCGGCGCAGGCCGTTGCTCATCGCCGGCTGGCTGATGCCCAGTTGATCGGCGGCCTTGGTGACACTGCGTTCGCGCAGCAGCACATCCAGATAGACCAGCAAATTCATGTCGATACGGTTCAGTTGCATGGCGATGTCCGTCGAAAAGGTCGCTTTATCCTAACCAAGCCAAACTCCATTCACCACAGGAATAGTGAAAATAACGATTATAAATTAGCCAAATTTTTCAACGGACCCTAAGGTGAATTTATCGACGCCGACTGATCAAAAAACAATCAAAACAATTCCGGCGCCGACGGAACCCAAAAACAACAAGCCGTATGGCAGCACAACCAAGAGGACTTCCGATGACTACCTCAACAACTGGAAACTATGATCGCCAGCAGGAAATCGATGCCATCGCACGGGATTGGGAAACCAACCCCCGCTGGAGCACCATTCGTCGCAACTACAGCGCCGAAGACGTAGTGCGGCTGCGCGGCTCGCTGAAACGCGACAACACCATCGCCACCCGCGGTGCAGAAAAACTCTGGCAACTGGTCAACGAAGGCGGCCGTCCGGAATTCCGCCCGGACAAAGACTTCGTCAACGCCATGGGCGCTTTAACCGGTGGCCAGGCGGTGCAGCAGGTCAAAGCCGGGGTGCAGGCGATTTACTTATCGGGCTGGCAGGTGGCGGCCGACGCCAACAGCTCGGAGACCATGTACCCGGACCAATCACTCTACGCCGTTGATTCGGTACCGACGGTGGTACGCCGCATCAACAACGCCTTTGAGCGCGCCGACCAGATTCAGTGGCAGGCCGGCAAACAGCCGGGCGATGCCGACTTTATCGATTACTTCGCACCCATCGTCGCCGACGCCGAAGCCGGTTTTGGCGGCGTGCTGAACGCCTATGAGCTGATGAAGAATATGATCCGCGCCGGCGCTTCCGGTGTGCATTTCGAAGATCAGCTGGCGGCGGTGAAAAAATGCGGTCATATGGGCGGCAAGGTTCTGGTGCCGACTCAGGAAGCGGTGCAGAAACTGACGGCTGCGCGTCTGGCGGCCGATGTGGAAGGCGTCCCCTCCATCATTCTGGCGCGCACCGACGCCAATGCGGCTGACCTTTTGACTTCAGATTGCGATCCGTACGACGCCCAGTTCCTCACTGGCGAGCGCACCAACGAAGGTTTCTACCGGGTACGCAACGGTATCGACCAGGCAATTTCCCGTGGCCTCGCCTACGCGCCCTACGCCGATATGCTGTGGTGCGAAACGGCAACGCCGAACCTGGACGAAGCCAAGAAATTCGCCGAAGCAGTCCGCAAGGAATTCCCGGACCAGCTATTGGCGTACAACTGCTCGCCGTCCTTCAACTGGAAGAAGAATCTGGACGACGCCACCATCGCCAAGTTCCAGACCGAGCTGTCGGCCATGGGTTACAAGTTCCAGTTCATCACCCTGGCGGGCATTCACAACATGTGGAATTCCATGTTCAACCTGGCCTACAACTACGCCCGCAAGGACATGTCGGCCTACGTCGAATTGCAGGAGCAGGAATTCCGCGATGCCGACAAGGGCTACACCTTTGTGGCGCATCAGAAGGAAGTCGGCACCGGCTACTTCGATGATATGACCACCGTCATTCAGGGTGGCAGTTCATCAGTCACAGCGCTCAAAGGTTCGACCGAAGAAGCCCAGTTCGCTTGATGCGTTTCGGCCTGTGACGGGCAGGCCAGTTCCCCTCGGCGCCGCTTGCGGCGCCTTTTCGTTGACAGTGACTTCGCGCTGCATAGACTTCAACGCATGACTATCTGGATTCACACGCCACGATTTACTGACCTCCGAGCCTTGCAAAAGGGCGCGGCGGTCTGACTTTTCCTGTCTGAAAAGCCATCTCCGAGCCCCGGTTCGGAGGATTCCAAAATACCCATCCCCTGGGAAAGCAACTTGGAATGAATTGACCAAAGCACCGCTGTTTTGGTCCTGGCTTTTTGGAGACATCATGAACACCCTTCTCACTGTCCAACAGCTTGTAGCGGCACTATCGCTGCGCGATCTGAGCAATCCCGACCATGGCCCGCACGCCATTCAATTATTGCTCGACGCCATAGCGGCACATCTTGCCGAAACTTATCAAGCGCCCTTGCAGCGGCTGCCGGTTTCGCCCTTGGTCGCGGTTAAACAGAACTACGATGCCTTAGGGTATCCGCCCGACGGACCAGCACGGGAAAGTCGTTACAGCCGTTATCTGTCCGCCGACTGGATGCTGCGTACCCAAACTTCCTCCCTGGTGCCAACCTGGCTGAAATCCTGGCCCGATAAAACTCCGCGCCGCTTAATGCTGTTGACCCACGGTCTGGTGTATCGACGCGACAGCATCGATCGGTTGCACTGCGCCGAACCGCATCAGGCCGATATCTGGGTCTTGTTACCGAGCACCGAAACCCTTGATATCCGCGCAGCAGTTAGCGATTTGCTACGCCGGGTTTTACCACAACAAGCCATCAGCCTGAGCGACTCGCCACATCCCTACACCCGCGATGGCATTCAGATGGATGCGTTGTCAGACAAGGGTGAGCTGGTGGAAATCGGCGAAGCCGGCATCATCGACCCGAAATTATTAGCGCGCTGCGGCTGGAACCCGAACAAGGTCACTGGCATTGCCATCGGTCTGGGGCTGGATCGCCTGTTGATGCTGCGCAAGGGATTGCCGGACATCCGCCTGCTGCGCAATGGCGACCCCAGAGTGGCGCAGCAGATGCTGACGCTCGATCCCTGGAAGCCGGTGTCCTGGCAACCGGCGATCGAGCGTGATCTGTCGATCGCCACCGATGAATCCATGGATGCCGAAATGCTGGGTGACCAAATCCGCGAGGCACTGCCGGAACAGGTGGATTGGCTGGAAGCGGTCAGAGTGCTCAGTGAAACGCCGGCGGCGCAGTTACCGCCACAGGCGATCGAACGGCTAGGGTTAACGGCGGGCCAGAAAAATGTGCTGGTGCGCCTGACCATTCGTCACCCAACCCGCAGTGTCACTCAGGCCGAAGCCAATGCACTGCGCAATCGGGTGTATCAGGCGATTCACCAGGGCGCGGTGATGGCCTGGGCGCAAAACTGAGCCCAACGCCTTGCCTTCAAAGAGGAGAGATCAGAGGTGAGTGGTTACTCGCTCACCTTCATAAAGTCGCGCGCCCACTGGCGGTTTTCTTCCAGCGTGGAGTAACGCACCGACAATTCCGAAGCGTCCAGAGTGCCTTCGGCAATGCCACGTTGTTCGCGCAGACAGTCGTAGGTTGCTTTGATGGCGGCAAAATAAGCCGCGTGGCCGTTGACGACGACGCGCACACCATTGCGCGCCAGACGTTCGCGGTCACGCAGTTCCGGGTTGTCGTAGGCGACCAGCATCAGCGGAATCGATAGATGCTGAGCGATCTCTTCCAGGTGCTCGAAATCTTTGATGCCGACCATGCAGATGCCATCAGCGCCGGCTTCCTGGTAGGCCTTCACCCGTTCGATAGTCGCTTCAACGCTCAACTGGCCGGCGTTGGTGCGGGCAAATATGCACATCGCCGGGTCGATGCGCGCATCCAAAGCGGCTTCGATTTTGCCAACGCCTTCATCCAGCGGAATCAGGTCGGTGGATTTGCGTCCGTATTTCGCCGGCAGCAAGGTATCTTCAATGGTCAAAGCCGCCACGCCGGCGCGTTCCAGTTCGGTAATGGTGCGCATCACGTTCAAGGCATTGCCGTAACCGTGATCCGCGTCGGCGATGATCGGCAGACGAGCGACGCGGCCGATGCGCGTGGCCTGCTCGACAAACTCACTGAGTGTGATCAACGCAAAGTCCGGTGCGGCCAGCACCTGCAGGGAAGCCACCGAGCCACCAAGAATGCCGATTTCAAAACCCAGATCCGCTGCGATACGGGCCGACATCGGGTCAAAGGTGGACGCGGTATAAAAGCACTGATCGCTGTTTAACAAAGCGCGGAAGTCGTTGCGCAGATCGTGCTGGGAAGGGGTGGCCATACTGAACTCCTGAAACGGCAAATGCATCGAAAGGAAAAGAAACGCGCATTATAGGCGCAGGGTGGCGAATCCGTCAGTCGCGAACACAGCGTTTTTACTGACGCTGGGCAATAACTGCCGTGCCTGAGCGTTAAGGAGGCTCGGATACGCTCAGTTTCATGGTATCAGCGGTCTTGCAGCGAAACGCCGGGCAGCTACAATGGCGCTCCTTTTTTGACCACCGCAGCCGAGGCCTCCATGTCCGTCCAAAACCACGATCCCCGCGAAGGCCAGCCGATTGATGGCAAGCCCGCCGGCGCGCACGGCAAAGTCGGTTTTGTCAGCCTGGGCTGTCCGAAGAACACCGTCGACTCCGAACGCATCCTCACCCAGTTGCGCGCCGAAGGTTACGACATCGTGCCGTCGTACCACGACGCCGATGTGGTCATCGTCAATACCTGTGGCTTTATCGACTCGGCAGTGCAGGAATCACTCGACACCATCGGCGAAGCGCTGGCTGAAAACGGCAAGGTGCTGGTCACCGGCTGTCTGGGTACCAAAGAAGATGACATTCGCGAAGTACACCCGAACGTATTGTCGGTCACCGGCCCCCACGCTTACGAGCAGGTGGTCAGCCAAGTGCACGAGGTGGTGCCGCCGAAGCACGATCCGTTTATTTCACTGGTGCCGGATACCGGCGTTAAGCTGACGCCCAAACACTACGCTTATTTAAAAATTTCCGAAGGCTGCAACCACAGCTGCAGCTTCTGCATCATTCCATCGTTTCGCGGCAAGCTGGTCAGCCGCCCGGTCGGGCAGGTGCTGAGCGAAGCCGAGCGGCTGGTGAAAAACGGCACCAAAGAACTGCTGGTTATTTCGCAGGACACCAGCGCTTACGGCGTCGACCTGAAATACCGCACCGATTTCTGGAACGGCAAGCCGGTGAAAACCCGGATGAAAGAACTGTGTCAGGAACTCGGCCAGCTCGATGCCTGGGTGCGGATGCACTACGTCTACCCCTACCCGCACGTCGACGACATCATTCCGTTGATGGCCGAAAACCGCATCCTGCCGTATTTGGACATTCCCTTTCAGCACGCCAGTCCATCGGTGTTAAAAGCCATGAAACGCCCGGCGCATTCGGAAAAAGTGCTAGAGCGCATTCATAAATGGCGTGAAATCTGCCCAGACATCACCTTGCGTTCTACCTTTATCGTCGGCTTCCCCGGTGAAACCGAAGCCGACTTCCAAATGCTGCTCGACTTTATGGAAGAAGCCCAGCTCGACCGCGTCGGCGCCTTCCAATATTCCAACGTCGACGGCGCTGCCTCCAAAGAACTGCCGGACCAGATCGATGAAGCGGTAAAACAGGAACGCTTCGACCGCTTTATGGCAGTTCAGCAACGCATCAGCGCCGCCAAGTTGCAGGCCAAGGTGGGCAAACGTGTTGAGGTGATCATCGATGAAGTGGTTGCCGAAGGCGCGGTTGGTCGCACCAAAGCCGACGCGCCGGACATCGATGGTCAGGTGTTTCTGGACGGTCAGACCCAGTTAAAACCGGGCGATATTCTGACCGTCGAAGTCGAAGAAGCCGACGAATACGACCTTTGGGCGCATCCGGTGGGTTGAAGCGAGCGCCCGCCATTTTCTCCAAACAACAAAAAAGCCGCTCAATGAGCGGCTTTCTTTTGTGCTGGACTCTCGTTTAACCGAGAGCCATCGGCTATTTAGATAGCAACGATGTTTTCAGCTTGAGGACCTTTCTGGCCCTGAGTGATGGTGAACTCAACTTTTTGGCCTTCAGCCAGGGTTTTGAAGCCTGAACCTTGGATGGCGCTGAAGTGAGCGAAAACGTCTGGGCCGTTTTCTTGCTCGATGAAGCCGAAGCCTTTAGTTTCGTTGAACCATTTAACGGTGCCGGTAACGGTAGCCATTGTTAGTTTTCCTGTCATATCAGAATTCATAAATGTCTGCGAGCAGACGGTTGTGCTTTAAGCGGTGCGATCACTCATGAAATCAAGACGAGGTACTAACTACTGGTAAGGACATCGAAATGGTTTGCATTTTACAAGGTCGTACTTTCAAGCGAGGATGACTATAGGACCCCTGAATGTCCTGGTCAACGCTTATTTGTAAATTAACGCCCTTCTTTTGTTTCCCTTACACCACCTGACCGGCGCACCAGCCGCTGGCCCAGGCCCACTGGAAGTTGTAGCCGCCCAGCCAACCGGTTACATCCAACACCTCGCCGATAAAATACAGACCCGAACATTGTTTGGTTTCAAAGGTTTTTGACGACACCGCCTCGGTGCTGACACCACCCAGGGTGACTTCGGCGGTGCGGTAACCTTCGGTGCCCGCCGGTACTTTTTGCCATCGGGTAAAGGCTTCGATCAGGGCATCGAGCGAGGCGCGATCCAGATCCATGACGCGTCGGTCCGCCAATTTGGCCAGGCGTTTATCGGCCACCAGCCAACTTTGCACGAAACGCGCTGGCAGCAATCGACCGAGCAGCGTCTTCAGCTCCGCCTTAGCACCTTCATCACGCCATTGCTGTAACTGTTCGGCGAGATCAACCGCCGGTAAGAAATCGATGCTGATGGCCTCGCCTTCGCGCCAGTGGCTGGAAATCTGCAGGATGGCCGGGCCGCTGAGTCCGCGATGGGTAAAGAGCAACGCATCGCTAAAGCTCTGTGAACCGCAATGTACGGTAACCGGCACCGACACCCCGGCCAGTTCACGCGCCACCGTCAACCAGTGATCGCTGAGTGTAAAAGGCACCAGTGCCGCCCGGCGCTGCGTGACTGGCAAACCGAATTGCTGGGCGATGTCGTAGCCATAGCCGGTAGCACCCAAGGTTGGAATCGACAGACCTCCGGTGGCAATCACCAGTGACTGACATCGCACCGCGCCAGCACTGGTGGCTAGTTGAAAACGATCAGGGCCGCCATCCGCTAAGGTTTCTATGGCTTCAACGCTGCATTGAGTGCGAATGTCGACACCGGCCTGTTCGCACTCGGCAATTAAAATGTCGAGCAGATCTTTGGCTTTGTCATCGCAGAAAAACTGTCCCGGTGTTTTTTCGTGATAGGCCAGCTCATAACGATCGACCAATGCCAGAAAATCCCAAGGGGTGTAACGACTCAGGGCCGACTTACAGAAATGCGGATTGGCCGATAAAAAATGCGCCGGGCTGGTATCGAGGTTGGTGAAATTACAGCGACCGCCGCCGGACATCAGTATTTTTTTGCCCACTTTTTTGGCGTGTTCAATCACCCGCACCGAGCGACCACGAGCACCTGCGGTAGCGGCGCACATCAAACCGGCGGCACCGCCACCAATGATGACTGTATCGACTTGCTGCATACCCACCCCCTTCAAGAACGGCGCGCATCATAGCCGATTTGGCCGTTGATGTACGCTGCATCCCAGCGTCCCCAGGCGTTGTTTGCCCGCTGAACGCGTGCTTGAATGTCGCCCTTTGTAACGGAGATTGATGATGCTAACCCCCACCGGGACAGGCCGTTGGCAAAGCTCGCTGACGGCGTTGGCGCCCTGGCTGTTTCTGCTGCTTTGGTCTGCGGGCTTCCCCATTGCCAAGGTGGCCTTGGCCGATGCGTCTCCTCTGGTGGTGCTGTCGCTGCGTTATGCCTTCAGTCTGCTGATTCTGTTGGTGTTGTGGGTCGTCATTCGTCCGCCCTTGCCCACCAGCGCGGCGGCCTGGCGTCACTTGGCGGTGGTCGGTTTTCTGGTGCAGGTGCTCTACTTCGGTTTGATTTACGTCTCGATGAGCCTGGGCATGTCGGCCGGGGTTTCGGCGTTAATTGTGTCATTGCAACCGCTGGTGATCGGTTTGGCCTCACCCTGGTTTCTCGGTGAAAGCGTCAGTCGGCGTCAGTGGCTGGGGCTACTGCTGGGTTTTGGCGGCACCATCCTGGTGGTGTCGGCTCAGACCGGCGCGACTTCTTTATCCTGGCTGGAATTATTGCTGGCGATCGGCTCGCTGCTCGGTATTTCCGGCGGCATGTTGTATGAGCGACGCTTTGGCACACCGCAGCATATTGTTACCGCCAACCTGGTGCAGTACAGCGTTGGTTTGATGGTCTGTGCGCCGCTGCTGTTGTTTGAAGACAGCCATTTAACGGTGACCGCCTCATTCAGTTGGGCCTTGGCTTATCTGGTGATCGGTAATTCGTTGATTGCCGTGACTCTGCTGCTGGCGCTGAGCCGGGTCGGGCGTTCTGCCAAGGTGGCATCGCTGTTCTTTCTGGTGCCACCGGGCGCGGCTTTGTTGTCATTCCTGATTCTGGGTGAACGCATCGCCTTGCTGGCTTGGCCTGGTATGTTGGTGGCGGTGGCCGGTGTCGCTCTGGCCAGCCGTAAAGGCTAGGGATTTATTCAGAGGCGCTAGGGCTCGACCCTGCCGCGCAACGCCTTGGTGCGGCCGTCTTTGGTTTTGCGGTCCATGCGTTTGTTCTGCGACGAGCGCGACGGCTTGGTCGGCTTGCGTTTTTTCACGCTGTAGCCGGCCTCCTGAATTAACGCCTGCAAGCGCGCCAGCGCATCAGCGCGGTTCTGTTCCTGGGTGCGATACTGCTGCGCCTTGATCACCACCACGCCCTCTTTGGTGATGCGTTGATCGTTACGTCGCAACAGCCGCTCTTTATAGAACGGCGGCAGGCTGGAACGTTGAATATCGAAACGCAGATGAATCGCAGAAGACACCTTATTGACGTTCTGACCACCGGCGCCTTGCGACCGGATCGCCTGCAATTCGATTTCCCAGTCGCCCAGGGTGACGGTGTTGGATATCTGTAACATGAGCTGTCGGCCAGTGGCCGGGTAAGATTTCGGCGCTATCTAAGCATTGGCGGGGGAGCAGGTAAAGGCTATAAAAAAACCGGGCCATTACTGGCCCGGTTCTGGTCACCAAAATAAACGATCAATAGGTATAAGAGACACTGGCTTCGACAGTGCGTTCGGCCCCGAACCAGCAGTTGTCGTCGTCAAAACAGGTTGCATACCGCTCATCCAGCAAGTTATTTACCGACAAGCCCAACTCAGCACCATTGAGTCGCTCGTTCAGACTGCCAAGATCATAGCCAAGGCTCATATCCATCAGCGTTGTAGACGGAACCGTATCGGTATTCTGCTCGTTCAGTTGGCTCTCACCGATGTACCGCAAACCAAGACCGACCGTGAGGCCGTCTAGAGCACCGTTATAGAAACCATAATCCGCCCAGACAGACAGCAGTTGTTCAGGCACCCAAACCGGAGTCTTGCCTTCCAGGTCAGTTTCATCTTCGGTAATTTCAACGTTCTGGTATGTATAGTTCAATGAAACCAGCAACGATTGTAGCGGCTGAACGCTGGCATCTATTTCAATACCTTGTGAACGGACTTCGCCAACCTGAATTTTATCGTAGGCACCACCATCCGGATCTGCCGCAGGTACATTTTTCTTGTCGATACGATAAAACGATACATTGGCCACAGTACGACGGTCTGCTGATTCATATTTCACACCAGCTTCCCATTGCTCACCCGTGGATGGTTCAAACGGATTATCATCTGTATCGGTGCCCGCTTCCGGTTGGAAGCTGTCCGCATAACTAATGAAGGGTGACACGCCATTAAAGTTATAAAGCGCGCCAATTCGTTTGGAAAAATTGGTCTCGTGTTGAGTTGTTGTTGTGTCGTCCAGGTTATTTTTGATTTCACTTTCAAAATCATCGTAACGAAGACCACCAATAACAATAAGATCACCCCATTCCAATTGATCCTGAATATAAACACCCAGTTGGCGCTTACTTAAGTTCTGATCGGTATAGCGAGTAAAGGTCAGTGCGTCAGGATCGATTTGATCGTGATCTGGATCGTACAAATCGATGTTTGGGGCGGCAGCATCGTCATAGGTAATACTGGCATCCGCAGAAATCAGGTCGAGACCAAACAGCAGGTTATGGTCGACTGCCCCGGTCTGCACCAGACCGGTAAACTGATTATCGAGTGTAATCGCCTGGGTTTCTTCATCCGTTGAATAGGCCCGACGGCTTAGCGTGCGATCATCTGCGGCCAAACCATTGCTATAGGTATTCTCCTGATAACCAGTGCCATCGGTGAAGCGGAAGTTATGCAGGAAGGTCCAGTTATTGTTGAAATCGTGGTTGATTTTGAAACCCGCCATCGTGGTTTCACGTTCGTATTTTTCCCAGTTTACGTCACCCGCATAGGCATCTACTGGCAAGTCGCCGTTCGCATTGTCGAGGATCACCCCCTTGGCAGGAAGCGTGCTGTAGATACCCATTTCGGGATCATTCTGGTAATAAAAATTCAAGTTGATCAGCGTGTCATCACTAACCTGCCAATCCACCGATGGTGCAACCAGCATACGTTCCATACGCGATGTTTCTGCCTGTCCATCCTGACCTCTAGCTAGGCCAACAAAGCTATACGACAACGCTGAATCGCCGATCTGCCCTTGGCTTTCCACTTTGCCTTCAAGCAAGTTTCGGCTGCCGGTTGCCAATTCAACCTGGTGTTCGGAATCAGTCGATGGCTGTTTGCCGATCATGTTGACCATGCCACCTGGAGGCATAGCGCCATAGAGCGTTGAGGTTGGTCCCTTGAATACTTCAATTTGACCAACCGCAGCCAGATCGACCTGCGCCTGATAGTTCCAACCGTCGATGTAAATCAGCGGCAGCCCATCGTAATAGTTGTAGAGGTTTTCGAAGCCACGGATGTTGTATAGCTCGAGTCGATTCACCGACCCACCACGCAATTCAGTATTTACTCCTGAAGCATAACGCAATGCACTGGAGACTGAGTCCGCATCACGCATTTCAAGCGCTTCACGGTCTAGAACGGTAATGCCCTGAGGCGTTTCCTGGGGGTCAAGAACGGTCTTGGTTGCCGTATTTCGATAGGTTTCGCCAAACACCACAACCTCATCAAGGGTATCGGTGTCGTCACTTTCGGGCTGATTGGTTTCTTCGGCCAAAGCCATGGGCGCTATAGCCATGGCCGCAATCAAGGGTAATAGTCGAAAAGGAGCTTGGGCTTGCATCAGTCGAGTCCTTTAAATAATGGGAATCAAAGACAAATAGAAACAATTCCCATTTTATAGGACGACTAGACGTTAAGACTTAACCAGATGGTGCAAGTAACGTGAGGATCAAATCCGGAACTCGGTCCTCACACGTTTGTCGGGGCGGGTTCAATCGGCACCCAATATTCCATGGCAGTGTGATCACCATTCAGCGTATTTCCCTGCGGATACACTTCAAGATCGACACCATAGAGAGCCCGATACCCGGAACCCGGCAGCCAATGACGAAGGAACCATTCCAGTGTTTTATCCAAGGCATGGATAGGCCCCTGAAATGGAATCGCTGCATATTGTTGTGCTGGAACGCTCAGCTTTTCGAAACCGGACGGTAATTCGGGTTGCCCTCGGTACTCTGCCGCAGCCCAATAAGGAAAACTCTTACCCTGATCCTTAGAGCGGCTGACTTCGAGCACGCCAAGCAAGGGACCCGCGCATTCATTAAGCGGCATGGCAGCGAGAAACTCCCGCCATAACGCGGGCACTATTGAGGAAAAGTTCGGCTGTGAGGAAAACAAGCCTTGAATGGTTTTGCTGACGCCAACCAGCTCCATGGCCGGTCGACTTTCAACACGAACCTGTAACAAGCGAGGCGTTAACTCAGCCGGCGGCAGTGGTGTGTTACCGATTCGAATGGGGGTTTTCAAACCATTACGCACACCTTTGCGACGATAATCTCCAGGCGTGCATCCAAATACCTGCTTAAAAGCTCTGTTGAAACTGATCTCTGAATCAAACCCACAATCCAGAGCGATATCCAATTGACGAGCCTTTGTGCTCAACAGTGCTTCCGCTGCACGACTGAGACGCAGCTCGCGGACATATTGAGCAACTGACAATCCCGTTTGTGCACCAAATACCCGCTGGAATTGCCAACGCGACCACCCAGCCTGACTTGCCAGGAAGTCCACTTTCAGCGGCTTTCCCAGATGTTGGTGAATGTAGGTCAACACAGCATCAAGGCGATTCTGAGCTGCACGGGTGTTGGCACCAAACATAAATTACTCAGCGTTATGAGAAGCGAAAATCATACCCAAGCATGTTATTTATGACAATCATTCTCATTTAACGATTATCAGCCGATGTCCGAATGGATTGTCTATCCCATCACAACACAACATAAACACACAGTACCCAGCGTTCCCCGGTCTACACTTCAACTTCGGGTCCCAATCAGTCTTCGGGGCTATCTTCATCACAGATCGCGTGGTAGTTGTAGTCCCCAGGACGAACGCATTGATTGCTGAATGCCCACCGTTCTGGAGCCACTGAATTCACGTTGTATCAGAGGAGCCAAGCATGTTCGACCACCGCACTTGGCAACGTTTTAGACTCGCCTCCAGCCTTTTTGCCTTACTTTGGCTGGCCCTGGGCGCCCTGGCGCTGACCACCGCAGAACTGGCCAATACCGCCCGTGCCGCCACCGAGGCCTGGCAAATGCTGGTCCGCCCGAGCGCACTCATTATCGGCGTTGCCGGCATTGCCTTGGGTCTGTGGGGTGCACGCCTGGTATTGCTGACCCGCACCGGCGGTTGCCTGCTGATGCTCGCCGGTTTGCTATTGCTGTTGATGCCGGTTCAGATTGCCGCCCTGTTCTTCGTTTTCTCCGCCACCAGCGGACTGACCGCTGCCATCCTGGCGCTGTGCATCAGCCTGGAATGGCCGGGCCTGGCCAGTTGGTTATCAACGTTGGTGACGGTGCGCTGGGGCCACTCCCGACCATCCTGACAGCTGGACACAGGGTTCCAGTCGACGGGTGGTTGATGTGACTTTCCACATCGGATCGTCGTGCCTTCTTTGCTAGACTACGCCGCCTGACTTTCCGGCGAGTCACTCCCGATTCGCCGCTGCAATCACAGTGGTTCTTCATGAAAACAACGCTCCAGTTCGCCGTCCTGATGGCGGCTACCATGGCGATGGGTCCTTTCGCCATTGACGTTTACCTGCCCGCCTTTCCGGTGATCGCGACCGACCTCGGTGTCGCTGAGTCGCAAGTTGCCCTGACCTTGAGCCTGTTTATTTTCGGCCTGGCCTTTGGTCAGATCATCGGCGGTCCGTTATCGGATCGTTATGGCCGTGCGCCAGTACTGTTAACCGGCTTGGCCATCTACGCTGTGACCGCTTTGATGGTCGCCGCCAGCAATAACCTGACCTGGATGATTACCTGGCGCGTCATTATGGCGTTTGGTTCTGGCTGGATCATGGTCAGTGTGCCGGCGCTGGTGCGCGACAATGCTCATGGCAAGGAAGCGGCGCGACTGTTTTCGCTGGTAGCGTTGATTATGTTTATCGCCCCGGCATTGGCGCCGACGCTGGGTTCCCTGCTGCTGTGGGTTGGCGACTGGTCGCTGATCTTCTGGTTTATCGCCGTCTACTGTGTGCTGGTTGGGGTTCTACTGTGGTTCAAGCTGCTGCGTCATCTGCCCAAGCGTGAGATCAAACATGAGCCGGTCGGCAAGTTGCTGACCAACTATGCGCAGGTACTGATGCACCCTATCGCTTGGCGCCACATCGTCATTCAGGCGCTGGGTTTCAGCGTGCTGATGCTCTTTGTCACCCACGCGTCCTTTATGTATCAGGGCTGGTTTGGTCTGAACAACGCTCAGTTCTCGGCAGCCTTCGCCACCGGCGTTGGTCTGATGGGGGTGATGGGCATCATCAACCGCCGTTTGCTGCTCACCTACACCCCGGTGCAGTTGTTGAAAATTGCCGTCAGTCTGCAATTAGTCGCGCTGATTCTGATGAACATCTTCCTGGCCTTTAACAGCAGCAGCTTGTGGTCCTTCCTGCCGATGATGGTCATTGTCGGTGGCACCGTTGGCGCCATCGCCCCGAATAACCAGGCCGCTTATCTGGAATATTTCAGTCAGCTCAGCGGCACTGCCAGTGCCTTGATTGGCGCTTTGCAGTTTGTTGTCTCCGGCACCGTGACCACCCTGTCCACCTTGCTGGTCGACGGCTCGATCACCCGCATCACTCTGGCCATGTTGCTGATTTGTGTGCCCACCTGTCTGGCCACCTTGAGCCTGCCGCGCGCGCAGCCTTTACCGGAAGTGCCGGCACGCTAAACGTTTCCTGAAGCTGGCGGGTTTGAAGCCCGCCGCGCTTTTGCCCAGACTGGCAGCATTCCTGTTTGCTGGAGAAACAATGAGTGCTCTGCCAATAACCCAACTGATCGCCCCCACCGATCGCCTCGATCTCGGTATCGGCCAGCCCGATCCGGCGTTTCTGCCTATTGGCCTGTTCGATCAACTGCGCGCCGATCCGTTATCGCTCGCCTATGGCGCGCCGGCTGGCGATGGTCGCTTTCGCATCGCCCTGGCAACCTGGCTGACAGAGCACTACCCGGTTACCGTCGCCGCCGACAACCTGCTGATCACCAACGGCTCGACCAATGCGCTGGATCGCATCTGCGCCAGCTTTGCCCGACCCGGCGATACCGTTCTGGTCGATGACCCAACCTACTTTATCGCGCGCAGCCTGCTGGCCGATCATGAACTGACCTTAGTTCCCATCCCGCGCGATGACGACGGCCCGGACCCAGAGGCACTGAGCACGCTGATCGATCAACACAAGCCGGCTTTTTGTTACTGCATCCCGACGTTTCACAACCCCACTGGCCACACAGTATCGACTGAACGGCGCCAACAGCTGGTGGCCGTCGCTCGCCAGAGCGGTTGCCCGCTGGTGGCCGATGAGGTGTATCAACTGCTGCATTTTGATACGCCGCCGCCACCGCCGCTGGCGAGTTTCGATGCCCGGGCGCCGGTTATTTCCATCGGCAGTTTTTCCAAGATACTGGCGCCTGGATTGCGTTTGGGCTGGATTCAGACCAACCCCGATTTACTCGACAAACTGACGCAGTCGGCCGTGTTCAACAGTGGCGGCGGCCTCAATCCCTTTACTTCGGCATTAGTGCAACCACTGCTGCAGGATGGTCGCCTGAACGCTCATCTTCTGCAGTTGCGTCAACAATTAACCCGCCGCTGTCAGACTCTGGTCACAGCGCTGCATCAGGAAATGGGCGAAGCGATTCGCTTTACCGCGCCCCAAGGCGGTTATTTTATCTGGGCGAAATTAAACCAGCCGGTCAACAGCGAAACTCTGCTGCCTGAAGCGATAGCCGCCGGCGCTGGCTTTTTGCCCGGCGCTCGTTTTTCAGCCGAAGCCGATAACCATTCGGCGTTGCGACTCTGTTTCGCTTACTACGCTGAAGAGCAACTGGTCGAGGCAGTGCGGCGACTGGCCCGCGTCATTCGCTAACCACCACTAAAACCAGGGCGACCAGAGTTGATCCAGCTCTGCGCTGGCGGGCCCGGCACTTTGCTCTGGGTTGGCCGCCAGCTCAGCCAAAGCAGC
This sequence comes from Saccharospirillum sp. HFRX-2, assembly GCF_043196805.1. NCBI lineage: Bacteria > Pseudomonadati > Pseudomonadota > Gammaproteobacteria > Oceanospirillales > Saccharospirillaceae > Saccharospirillum > Saccharospirillum sp. HFRX-2. Next base: position 5,805 of record NZ_JBEBMU010000009.1, on the reverse strand, counting down.
CAAGACTCTATCCAGGTCAGCGGTGGTGTTCATCGGATGGAAACTCAGCCGTACCCAGCCTGGACGAGCGTCCATATCACCCTGTTCCAGACGCTCGCTGAAAGCGCGGCTGGCCGCGCGGTCGATGCCCAGCAGATGATGGCCATAGGTGCCAGCGCAGCTGCAACCGCCGCGCGCTTCAATGCCATAGTCGTGACTCAGACGGCGCACCGCTTGTGAATAGTGCACACCGTCGATCAATACCGAGAACACCGACAAACGCTGGCGGTGTTGATCAGCCAACAGCTGCACCCCCTCAAGCCGATCAAGCCCGGCGAGAAAATAAGCGTTCAATTGCGCTTCGCGTTCGGCCATGGCAACCACACCGATCTCGGCTTTTAACTGCATCGCCAAACCCGCTTTCAAACCCTGCAAAATACCCGGCGTACCACCGCTTTCGCGGCGTTCGATGTCGCGGATAAAACGATGTTCACCCCAGGGATTGGTCCACACCACTGTGCCGCCACCGGCCATATCCGGAACGCGGTTGGCGTAGAGTGCGCGGTTAAATACCAGCACGCCGCTGGAACCCGGGCCACCGAGAAACTTGTGCGGCGAGAAAAACACCGCGTCCAACGGTTCGTCATCAACCGGGTGCATATCGATGTCGACATAGGGCGCAGCGCAGGCGAAATCGACCCAGCAATAACCACCATGCTGATGCATCAGTCGGGCAATCTGCCGATACGGAGAGGCAATGCCGGTCACATTGCTGGCGGCGGTGACCGACGCATAACGCGGACGCGAATCCGGCAGATCCGCCAGATCGTTAGCCAGCCAGTCGAGTGATACACCACCATCGGCATCCGCAGGAATAACCCGCACTTCGGCCAGGCTTTCCAGCCAGAGTGTCTGGTTGGAGTGATGCTCCATATGGGTGACGTAGATCAGCGGACGCCGTTCCTGCGGCAGGCTTAATGCGGCGCGATGCCGTTCATGCACCCACAGACCGAGCAGCCGGCTGAGCTTGGCCGCAGCGCCCGTCATGCCATCGCCACAAAACAGTACGACATCGTCCTCGGCCGCGCCCACACCGCGACGAATCTGTTCGCGCGCCTGCTCTAACGCCGCCGTCATGCTGCGACCACTGAGGCTGGCCTCACTGTGGGTATTGGCCATCCAAGGCGCGGCCACATCGATCAGACGTTCTTCCAAGGGCCGGTACAGTCGACCGCTGGCCGTCCAGTCAGCATAGAGGCGGTTATCGGGCAGGTTGATGGTGTTATCGCGCAGCGTCTGCCAACGATCGGTGCGGGGGTTGAGGGCAAGCGTCATGGCCGGTTCCGTTAATAAAGTGGGTGAACCAGTATCGCTCGCTGCTGATCAATAAATTTGCCAAATTTTTCAGCCGACCGCTGATAATTAGCGTATATTTTCTACAAATTATATCCTTAATGGTTTTTTATGCCCGACAGCACCGACTTAGCCATACTGCGTTTGCTGCAACAGGACGCAACGCTTTCAGTTCAAGCCATTGCCGAACGCATCCACCTGACCACCAGCCCCTGCTGGCGCCGCATTCAGGCACTGGAAGCCGGCGGCTATATCCGCCGTCGGGTGGCGCTGTTGAACCGCCAGCCGCTGGCGCTGGGGGTGGATGTCTTTGTGTTTATCCGCACCAACGAACACAACGATGCCTGGCTGGACGACTTCACCGAAACGGTGATCGCCCTGCCAGAAATCGTCGAGGCTTATCGGATGAGTGGTGAAGTGGATTACTTGCTGCGCGTCGTCGTCGGCGATATTTCCGCTTACGACCGCTTTTATAAACGCCTGGTCAGTCGTATCAAATTAGCCGACGTCAGCTCCAGCTTTGCCATGGAGCAACTCAAGTACACCACCGAGTTGCCCATCTGATTCAACAGCAAGCGCTACTCGGTATGACCGCGCGTCAACGCCAGAAAGCCTCCGAGCGATAACAGCAACACGCCCGAGCCAAACAAAATGGCAACCGGATAATAAAGATTGCCGGCCAAATCCAATTGACTGTACTTAATGATCATAATCAGTGCTTCCAACACCAACGCAATACAAACAGTGCCGACAAAACGGGTAATGGTGCGGCGAATATTGGTGTAGACATTTTCGCTGCTGTCTTCACTGCTGTATTCCTTGCTGATGCCGGCGCCCAGTTCAAACATCGCCAAAGCAATCACCAGCGTATTAATGGCGCGCACCACGGTCGAAATCATTTCCCCGGTATCGAATATATCGGAGACCAAATTAAACAAACTCGACAGCGCCATTATCAACGCCAGCGCAAAAAATATGTTGGAAAATAAACCCGCCATCAGGCGTTTGTATAAACGCATCCCGCTTTCACGGCGCAGTCTGGATGACGCTGGATAAGAGGTTTCGGTTGTTATATCGGTGACGGACGGTTGGGTGTGTCCCGGAGCAGCGTTTGAGAAAACAGCATCGCCGCCTGAGCTCGTTACTTCGGTCATTGCAGTGGGTCCATGTGAATGCAGCTGCGATTTTAGTGAGCCTGTGGCGTGCCGCCATCAAGGTTCTGTAAAGGATTTACCGGCTTTCTCAAAGCGTGAACCCGGACACAGGGTTAGGCAATTCAATAACCGGTGTCGCATCTGTCCCCTCTCTGCCTTGCGTTATTCCCAGTCCTTCTATACTGAAAATCAGCAAAAAAATGCCTGATGGCAATTTCACTGTGGAGGCCTGCCCTGCAGGGACCGATCTATGTTTGAAAACCTCAAGACTCGTACGCGGCTGAATGTCGGTTTTGGCATTTTGACGGCTGGTTTAATTCTGGTTGTTGCACTGAGTACTTTCATTATCTGGCGCTTTAATGATCAGGTCAGTCGCATCTCCAACGAACACGCTCCTGCCCAGGGTTTTCTGCTCAATGCGGACCGCGATTTACAACAGGCGCTGGTGGCCGAACGCAGCCTGCTGGTACTTGAACCTGACAGCGAAGCCTTCGCAGAACAGCGTGAGTCGCACCAGGAAAACATTCAACAGGCGCACGATCGCGTTCTGCGCTACGCCAGTTTGGTTAACAACACCACATCCAATCAATTGGTTGAGCAGTATCTTGATCTGGAAACCCAGTGGCAGCAAAGCACAATGACATTGGTCAGTACTTTGCAATCAACGACATCGCCACTGGTCCGTTCACGCTTGATTGATCGCAGCCTCAGCGAGGTCGACGAACAGTTCAATACCATGCGCAATGTCATTGATGAAATCGGTAACGAATTAACCCTGTTGCTGCAGCGCGAAACGGCTCATGCCGAATCCAGCTATCAATTATCGCTGGCCGTGTTACTGGTGATCAGTCTGATCATGGTCATCATTGCGCTCATTTTATCGGTGCGTATCAGCCGCGGAATTCTGTCCGAATTGGGTGGTGAACCCAAAGCCGCCGCAGAAATTTCCCGGCAGATTGCCAATGGTAATCTGGACATTCCCATCGCGGTAAAAGACGGTGACGACAACAGTATCTTGGCGGCATTGCAGGTGGTACGCAGCCGCATCAATGATTTAATCGCTGAAATGAATCGCATGTCGAACGCTCATGCCAAGGGTGAAATCGATGTGCTGATCGATGCCAAACAATTCGGTGGCGCTTATCGCACCATGGCTGAAGGTTTGAACCAGATGGTGCAAGGTCACATCATTGATCAGCGCACCGCTCTCGATTGCATTGAAGCTTTTGGCGCTGGCGAAATGGATGCACCTCTGGCGCCCTTCCCGGGCAAGAAAGTCTTTATCAACACCACCATCGAAAAAGTACGCAGCAATATCAAAGCGCTGATTGATGACACCAATAAACTGGTCGAAGCTGCCGTCGAAGGTGAACTGAATGTGCGCGCCGACGAAGCCGTGCATCAGGGTGATTTCCGTCGCATCGTCGCCGGCCTGAACAGCGTCATGAATGCCTTTGCCGAGCCCATTGATGAAATCACCATCATGATGCAGGCGCTGGAACAGGGCGACTTGACGCAGACACTGCAAGGCACAGCTTACCGGGGCCGGCTTAAGGATTTGCAAAATTCAATCAATGCGACCCTGGCGCAGTTAAATAAAACCATTCAGGAAGTTTTGCAGTCCGCCGCCAAACTGGGCACGGCGGCTTCGAGCCTGAACAGCACGTCGCGCCGCTTAAGTCAGTCAACCTTGGACCAGGCAGCGAATGTCGAAGAAACAACGGCGTCCATCGAAGAGATGTCCGGGTCCATTGATAAGAACGCCAAGAATGCTCAAACCACCGAAAGCATTGCTCAGCAATTAACGGTGGAAGCCGAAAAAGGCAGTGAGGCGGTTGACCGAACCATAGCGGCAATGAAAAAAATTGCCGAGAAAATCAGCATCATCGACAACATTGCCTACCAGACTAATCTATTAGCCTTAAACGCCACTGTTGAAGCCACCAAAGCGGGCAATCACGGTCGTGGTTTTGCGGTTGTTGCGGCCGAGGTGCGACGCCTGGCCGAGCAAAGCCAGGGTGCTTCACAGGAGATTGGTCAGGCTGCTAAGCACAGCGTTGAATTGTCGGAAACCGCCGGGCAATTATTTGCCGATATCGTACCGACGATTCAGAAAACCTTTGAGTTGGTGCGTGAGGTGTCGGTGGCTTCTGGCGAACAATCAGGGGCTACCCGGCAGATTAATTCGGCCATGGAGCAGATGAGTTCCATCACACAATCCAATGCCGATGCGGCCGAAAATCTGACCAGTTCGGCGGGTGAGTTGAGTGAGCAGGCCGAACACCTGCGTTCGGTTATGGCGTTCTTCCGCACCCGGCAGGCGTTGCCGTCGCACTAGGAAATGACCAGAGCGGAGCGTCCGTCGTCTGCTGGCCGTGCACTTTTTTGCAAGGGCTGCAGACGATGGGCAAACTTTGCCAATCGTTGTCCCAGATAATAAGCCGTGGCCACATCATCGTGATGCAGGCGACCATTTTCCGATCTCGCTACCACGCCTTGCTGGGAACCCAGCCGATTTAACCCGGCCGCATTGTATTGACTGGCCATATCCAGATTGACCCAGACCAGACCCAACTGACTGGCCAGAATATTGAAGTAACCGAGCGTTGCTGACTGATCGCCATTTTCACTGCCACCGACGGTAAAACCTGCGGCCGCCTTACCCGACCACAGCTGATCGGTATAACGCGGTCCGGAAGTGGCGTCGGCAAAGGCTTTAAATTGCGCGGCCGGTCCACCCATGTAAGTCGGTGACCCAAAAGCGATGGCATCGACCTGATCCAACTGCTCCAACAAGGCTGAATTTTGATAGCGCCCCTCAAGGATATGACGACCTTCAATGGGCAACAAAACAGCTTCGCTATCGGCCAAAGCGTCCACGCCTTCGGCCAACGCCGTTGCTAACTGCTGCAGCGTTTTTCCAGCCGAAAAATAGACGATACCAACGCGAGTCATTTTGAGGGTCCTTTGGTTGAAAAGAGGGAGACGCTTGGGCGTTTCGCGCCGGGAGACGGGAGACGCTTAAAGATAAGATCAAAACCGTCGCTCCTATCCTGCGTCTCCCGTTCAGCGTCCAGCAAAAATTTCGCCGTTATTTGGCGAAATTTTCATTGGCAAATTCCCAGTTCACCAACTTCCAGAACGCCGCCAGATAATCCGGGCGAGAGTTGCGGTAGTCGATGTAGTAGGCGTGTTCCCAAACGTCGACGGTCAGCAGCGGAGTCTGGCCGCTGGTGATCGGAGTGCCGGCGTCGTCGGTGTTGACGATTTCGACCGAGCCGTCAGCGTTTTTCACCAGCCAGGTCCAGCCTGAACCGAA
>NZ_JBEBMU010000008.1:56528-170627 GCF_043196805.1 Saccharospirillum sp. HFRX-2 | reverse complement strand
CCGTGGTCAACGTGACCAATGGTGCCCACGTTGACGTGGGGCTTGCTACGTTCAAAAGTCGCCTTGGACATGGTGTCAGCCTCTCACCAGGATGCTCATGCACAAAAGGCAGCCGCCAGCGCGCCTGCCTTTTGCAACCAAAATGGTGCTCACGATGAGATTTGAACTCATGACCTCTCCATTACCAATGGAGTGCTCTACCACTGAGCTACGCGAGCCTAACTACTTTTATGACCGAAGCCATAACGATTGGAGCGGGTAGCGGGAATCGAACCCGCATCATTAGCTTGGAAGGCTAAGGTTCTACCGTTGAACTATACCCGCAGCTTCCTCCGGAAGGAGGAAATGGTGGAGGGGGACGGATTCGAACCATCGAAGCATAAAGCGGCAGATTTACAGTCTGCTCCCTTTGACCACTCGGGAACCCCTCCAAGCGGGCGCAGAGTTTGCACCAAGCCCTAGAACCTGTCAACTCTGAACGAAAAGCTTTTTCCAATCAGAACAAGAACTTAGACGCCGGTACGACCCTGGCAAAACCTCTTGCCTTGCAAGAGAGCGCGCATATTATTGATTCTCTTTGGCGATTGCAACACTGCGCTTCGATCAACAGCCGTAGCGTTGAAAATCGACCCCTTCGAAACGCTCCAGAATCGATTCCAGCGCGCTGTCGGACAATAATCGAGCGGCATCGGCGGCGATATTCAGATCACGCACGTCACGCAGTCGTTCGAACTCTTCGATGCGCGCATCAATACCGGCCTCGACCAAAGCGGCGCGGCGGTTTTCGGCATTACTGCTGGAGGAGAACAGACCCAAAGAAATCCCCCCTTCGAGCCGGCCCTGATTGATCAGGAAACTTTCTACGCCATCGGCCTGCAACTGCGCCAGTCGTTCGCGCGCGCGTGCCGTTGAATCGAAGGGACCGAGCACCACCCAATGATCGGTGCGCGTTACTTCAGAACGGATTTGCTCTTCGGAGGGAACTTCCAGTGCCGTCAACCGAGCCTGAATGACCCGACTGTCTTCGACCGAACCAATACCACGAATCAGAATGCACTGGGCAGGCTGCTCAGCGTTATCGCGCTGCCGACCCGACTGCGCCAGTCGCGCCCGGGTGGCATCGTCCAGACCCAGATTATTCAGTTCTGCCAGCGCAACGGCTTCGGTCTTGTCATCGGGCTGTTGCTGCTGCCAGTAAATCCAGCCACCAAACACCAGATTCAGCGCCACCAGAGTCAGGATAATTGCTTTCATTACAGCGACGCCCGGTAATCGGAATCGGCGATCAAGGTCATCATTCCCTCAAATATCAATTGCGGATCGTGGTCACCTGGCCAAGCGGATAAGGCGCGCAATGCGGGGGCGTCACCACCGGTCCAGATCACATCCCGTGCTGCCACCGGAAACTGCGCAACGGCATTATCGACGGCACCCACCAAGGCCAGCACCGAACCATTGGCAATGCACTCGACGGTGTCGCGACCAGCGTCCAGGCTGCCTGGCGCGGTGACCGACGGCAGCGCGAATGTATCATCAACCAGCGCTCGACGCATCAGACTCAGCCCAGGCAGAATATAGCCGCCCCGGTGCTGCCGATCGGCGCTGATCAAATCGATGGTCAGCGCCGTACCAGCATCGACCACCACCACTGGCCGGCCGCGATCGAGCACCGCCAGCATCGCCAGCCAACGATCCACACCCAGACGCTGTGGATGAGCATACGCCAGCTGCAAACCATGCCAGCCATCTTTAACCGACAATGGCAGCACCGACACACCCTGAGCCGTTAAATGCTGCGCCAACTGCGAACCCAGTTGTGACACGCTGGCAATCACCACCTCGGTTGGTTGCAAGCGCTGCACACAGTCGAGTACCTCGGCCTGATCCAGCAAGCGGCCGCTCTGGTCGCCAAAACGAAACTTGCACGAAGAGTTACCGCAGTCGAGTAATAAAGGCGCACTTACCATCGCACTGAGACCTCACCACTATTAACGCTGAATCGCTGTCCGTCAGACGACTCAACGACGAGTTGCCCGACATCATCCACGCCGCGAGCCACCACCGTTTCAGTGCCTTGGGCGCGCACCAGACGAACCGTGCGATCACGAATGCAATCGTACTGCGCCCACTCGCCCAGCAACTCATCCAGACCGGTCTCGCTACGCACCTGCTCAAAGACGCGGTGCAATTGATTGAGAATGGCGATCAGCAACGCATTGCGGTCGAGTTCACCGGACACCACATCGGCCAAAGCCAGCGCCGGCTGATCCAGACCTTCCGGTTTGCGCGACACATTCAAACCCAAACCAATGGCCAACACCGGCTGATCCTGCGGATTACCCTGCAGCTCACAGAGGATGCCACCGAGTTTGGCGTCATCTATATAAAGGTCGTTCGGCCATTTCAACGCCACCGGCACCCTTAACTGGGACCGCAAAGCGCGGGCGGTTGCCACCCCGGCCAGCAGACTCGCTGCATAGAGCGCCCGACTGGGCAAATCGGCCCGCAACGCAATCGACACCATCAGGTTCGAAGCCGGTGGGCTGCGCCAGACGCGACCGCGCCGGCCACGTCCCTGATACTGATATTCCGCCGCACAGATCGACCAGCGCCCTGCTGCCGGTTTTTGCTCCATCACCCAGCGGTTGGTTGAATCCAGATCGGTCTGAATATCGAGCACCTGCAGGACAGCGCGCAAAGCATCATCCAGGCCGGCAAAAATACGCTCGCGATCCAGCAGACTGATTGGCTCTGCCAACCGATAGCCACGACCTTTAACCACATGAATGTCGACGCCCAGCTCACCCAGTTGCGCAACCCAGGCAGCGATAGTCGGCCGACTAACGCCCAAAGCATTAGCCAGATCAGTGCCTGACAGAAATTGATCGTGACGTAGCAGAGGCAACAATCGAAACAGCGATTTCATGACCGGGTCCTTAAAAAGTCGCCTCTATTTTGCCTGAATCCCAGCAGACCTGCCCAATACAGAGGCATTTTAATTTTGTTCATAAAGAAACCGCACTGCGATTAAAAAAGCGTCACAACGAGCCGATATAATCTAACCCCCACCGCAACAAATGGACTGTGCGGACCCACACCTTCATCGCCCTTGGGAGGCACAGAGCCGGATGTTACGAATGACACTTCGCGGGCAGTTTATCGCTGCCATCGCTTTACCCTGCCTGGTCTTAATATTGGTCAGCCTGGCCGGTATCTACGGTATGGCCAGCATTCAGAACCAGGCCAGAGCCCTGGCACAGAACACCAGTTTACCGCTGCGCGCCCTGGCAGAAGTGAACTCGCGCATTCCGCGTATGAGAGTTGGCTTCGACATGATGCTGCTGCAGGAAGTACCCGGCATGCAGGATGCCAAAGGGGTCACCACGCGCATCCAGGAAGCGCGCAATGAAGACATTGTGGAAATGGAGCAGGCCCTGCAGACCGCACTGAACGCCCAGGCAACGCCCGAAGCGCGCGCTCAGGTACAGGGTCTGGTCGATCAGTTCAGCAACGTCAAACGCAATATCCTTGAGCCAATTTTGGTCGCGCTGGAACGCAACAATCTCGATCGCGCTTACGACATTTACCGCAACCAATACGCCCCGGCTTACGGTGAGATGCGTGCGGCGGTGAATCAGGTGCTCGATTATCTGGTTGAGCAAGCACAGCTGCGCCATCAAACCAGCGAAGCCAACTTCCGCTTCGTACAACTGGAGATGATCGCTCTGGTGGTGGCCGCCTTGCTGGCGACCATCGTCGTTTCCGCCATCATGTTGCGTCGTCTGAGCCGACGCGTGGTGCAATTGCAGAACCATATCGGCCAATCGGCCGCCAATCTGGATCTAAGCCGCGAACTGGAACTGCGCGGGCGCGACGAACTGGCTGACATCGCCAACGACTTCAATCAGTTCGTTGTTAAAATCCGCAGCGCCATAGAAGCGGTTGCCGATAACTCGCGCAAGCTGTCACAAACCGCCAGCGAAGTCGCATCCAAAGCACAGCTGACGCACGACAACTGCACCAACGAACGCGACCGCTCCATGCAAATGGCCACCGCCATTAACGAAATGGGCGCCACCGTTGAGCACATTGCGCAGAATGCCTCGGAAGCGGCCGATTCAGCCAAGAAAGCCAACGAACAATCGGTTGAAGGCGCACGCATCGTCGCTGACGCGCGCCAGGGTGTGGGTCAACTGTCTAGCGAAATCGACAAGGTCAGCGATGTGATCGGCTCACTGGCCGAACACACCGAATCCATCGGTGGCATCCTGGAAACCATTCGTGGCATTTCAGAACAAACCAACCTGCTGGCGTTGAACGCCGCTATCGAAGCGGCGCGTGCTGGCGAACAGGGTCGCGGTTTCGCCGTGGTCGCCGATGAAGTGCGCAATCTGGCCAATCGTTCAGCCGCCTCGACGGACGAAATTCAGGCGATGATCGACCAATTGCAGGAACAGGCGGCCAAGAGTGTGGACGCCATGCAGGACAGCAAATCGCACAGTCTGTCGGTGCGTGAACAGGCCGATGCGGCCAATCAGTCGCTGGGCAGCATCACGGCTTTTGTCGGCAGCATCAGCGAGGTTACCTTGCAAGTGGCGACAGCTACTGAAGAACAATCGACGGTCGTCGCCGAGTTGAGTCGCGACGTGGAAAGCATCAACACCCTGACCACAGAAACCGCAGAGATTGCCGACCAACTGACCGACTCCAGCCGACAATTGAACGATCTCTCACAATTGCTGAACCAACTGGTGCGTCAGTTCAAGCTGTAACGCTGACATTAAAAAAGCCCGTGATGAGCAATCATCACGGGCTTTTTTGTGCGCCGTTTATTCAGGCACCAGCCGCCATCCGTAACGAAGCTTTATGGCGCTCATCCACGCGACGCGACACATACCAGGAACCCAACGCCACCAGCGAGACAATACCGATGATGATGGTCGCCAGCGCATTCACCTTGGGAGTAACACCCAGTTTCACCGAACTGAACACTTCAATCGGCAAGGTGGTCGCTCCCGGACCGGTCACAAAACTGGCGATCACCACATCATCCAGCGACAAGGTGAACGACAATAACCAGGCTGAGAGAATCGAGGGTGCGATAATCGGCAGCGTCACCTTGAAGAACGCCGTCAGCGGCGGTGCACCCAAATCCAGCGCCGCCTCTTCCAGGCTCTGATCCATCTCACGCAGCCGCGAACTGATCACTACAGTCGAATAGGCAATACAAAAAGTCGTATGCGCGATCCACACCGTCAACAAACCACGATGCGGCGGCCAGCCGATGGTTTGAGCGGCGGCCACAAACAACAGCAGCATCGACAGACCGATGATCACATCGGGCATCACCAGCGGCGCGGTAATCATGCCGGAAAACAGCGTGCGGCCTTTAAAGCGGGTGTAACGCACCATTACCACCGACGCCAGCAAGCCAATCACCACCGCTGCGGTAGCGGCATAGAACGCCACCTGAAACGAACGCCAGACCGCGGTCATCAACTGCTCATCGCGAAACAGTTCGCCGTACCATTTGGTTGACCAACCGGCCCAGACCGTCACCAGTCGTGACTCGTTAAATGAATAGACAATCAGCACCAGCATCGGCGCATACAGAAAGACGATACCAAACCAGAAACACACCTTGCTGAGGCTGAAACTGCGACGACTCATGAGTTCAGCTCCTTGCTCTGGTAACGGTGAAACAGCACGATGGGCACAATCAAAATCAGAATCATCAACACCGCCAGTGCCGAAGCCACCGGCCAGTCACGGTTATTGAAAAACTCCTGCCACAGCACCTTGCCGATCATCACCGTCTCGGCGCCACCGAGCAGTTCGGGAATAACGTACTCACCGACCACCGGAATAAACACCAACATGGAACCGGCGATAATGCCGTTTTTCGACAGCGGCAAGGTGATGCGGAAAAAGGTGGTCCACTGACGCGCGCCCAAATCGTTAGCGGCTTCGAGCAGGGTGTGATCGTGCTTCACCAGATTGGCGTAGAGCGGCAAAATCATAAACGGCAGATAGGCGTACACCACCCCGACATAGACCGCGAAATCGGTATTCAACATTTGGATCGGATCGTTGATAACACCCAGCCAAATCAGAAACGAATTAATAATGCCGCTGTTGCTCAGCAAACCCATCCAGGCATAAACGCGAATCAGAAAAGACGTCCAGGACGGCAACAGAATCAACAGCAACAACGTCGCCTGAACCCGTCCTGGTGCTTTGGCAATGGCATACGCCATTGGGTAGCCAACCAGCAAACACAGCAGTGTAGAGTTGAAGGCAATACGGATCGAATTCCAATAAGCGTGGATATAAATATCGTCACTGAATAACCACAGATAAGAATCGAGGTTAAGGTGAATCGACAGCGCATTATTGGCCCACTCAAACATGGCGCTGTAAGGAGGAATGGCCAATTCAGAGGTGGCAAAGGAAATCTTGGCGACGATGATAAAAGGCAGCAGGAAGAACAACAGCAACCAGGCATAAGGCACCGAGATTACCCAGCGCCGTCCCCCTGGCAGTCGGCTCAGATCGAGCTTGCGCAGTTTGAGGTCACTCATGGGCGAATCACCACACCGCTGTCATCGGACCAATGAATATAAACTTCATCGTCCCAGCTCGGTCGCTCGGCGCGACGCTCAGTATTGGCGAGAAAGCACTGCACAATTTTGCCGCTCGGTAACCGCACGTGATAAACCGAATGGCCACCCAGATAGGCAATGTCGTGCACGATGCCGGACGACCAGTTGGCCTCGCCGTCGGGCTGCTGCAACGACAGCCAGGTTTTTTCCGGACGCAGGGCGTACAACATGGCGCGGTCCTCAGCGCTCGAACTGACGCCGTGACCGATATAAATTTCTCGCTCCAGATCAGCGCAATGCAAGCGCATGTGGTCGCCTTCATCGGCGATGATTTCGCCTTCGAACAAATTCACCGAACCGATAAATTCCGCCACCATCCGATTGACCGGACTTTCGTAAACGTCAACCGGCGAACCGATTTGTTGGATATAACCTTCATCCATAATGGCGATGCGATCGGCCATGGTCATGGCTTCTTCCTGATCGTGCGTCACCATCACACAGGTCACGCCGACATTTTCCAGAATATCGACCACTTCCAACTGCATTTCAGTGCGCAGTTTTTTATCCAGTGCGCCCATGGGTTCGTCCAGCAGCAACAGCTTGGGTTGCTTGGCCAGACTGCGCGCCAGTGCCACCCGCTGACGTTGACCGCCCGATAACTGATGCGGTTTGCGGCGGGCGTATTTTTCCATATGCACCAGTTTGAGCATGCGCTGCACGCGCTCGGCGATGATGTCTCTGGATAACTTGTCCTGCTTCAAACCAAACGCCACATTTTGTTCCACCGTCATGTGCGGAAACAGCGCGTAGGACTGAAACATCATATTGATCTGACGCTGGTAAGGCGGCTGCCAGGTGATGTCTTCACCATCGAGAATGATGCGACCTTCGGTGGGAATTTCGAAGCCGGCCATCATGCGCAGCAAGGTGGATTTACCGGAACCGGAAGCGCCCAGCAAAGCAAAAATTTCGCCTTTACGGATATCCAGACTGACGTTGTCGACGGCCAGGGCGTCGTCAAAATATTTGCTGATGCCTTCGATCCGCAACAGGGTTTCACTGCCCTGCTGCTGGTGTTGCATCTCGTTTTGCTGGCGACGCGCGCCCGCCGATATTGCCATCTGCTGCCCCCTTCGGTGGTCAGGCCAATTGGGTATTTTTGGTTTATTTTAATTGGGATCTGCGATCGGCTTGCCGCAAAGGTCCTGTCACCAAGGCCCTTGCGGCAAGCGCCGGGTAAGGGCCGGGATAGTCCCGGCCCGGTCAAAAATCAGCTACCTGATTTGAGACGTGTCCAACTGCGCGTCATAACGCGCTGAACGGAGTTGGACAACACTTCGAACGAATAGAGTTCCGTGCCTTCTTCCGGGTAGATGCCAGGATTGTTGAGGATTTCCGGATCGATGTACGGACGCGCCGCTGCAACCGGGCTGCCATACCAAACATAGTTGGTCAGATCAGCGGCCGGCTGCGGCTGCAGAATGTAGTTAATAAACGCATGGGCTGCTTCGGCGTTACGCGAGTCGGCTGGAATCACCATCATGTCAGCCCACAAAGCGGAACCTTCACGAGGGATATAGTAATCCACTGTGACCCCGTTTTCGGCTTCGTCAGCACGGGCCATGGCCTGAAATACATCGCCGGACCAACCGATGGAGACGCAAACATCGCCATTGGCCAAGTCAGTGACATAGCGCGAGCTATGGAAATACTGAACGTAGGGACGAATGGCTTGCAGACTTTCAGCCGCCTGGGCGAAATCATCCGGGTCGCTGCTGTTCGGATTTTTACCCTGGTATTTGAGATAGGCGCGCAGCACTTCTTCCGGGGAGTCCAGCATGGTAATGCCGCATTCGGCCAACTTAGACGCGTATTCCGGTTGGAAAATCAGATCCCAGGAACCAATAGGCGCATCATCACCGAGAATTTCCTGAACCTTGTCGACGTTATAACCAATACCCGTGGTGCCCCACTGCCAAGGCACACCGTATTGATTGCCTGGGTCGTAGGTTTCCAGCGTGGCCATCAGTTCCATATCCAGGTTGCCCCAGTTCGGGATCAGCGACTTATCCAGTTTCTGATAAGCACCGGCCTGAATTTGACGCGCCATATAGTCGGTGGTCGGCATCACCAGGTCGTAACCGGACTGACCGGACAACACCTTGGCTTCCAAAATGTCGTTCGAGTCGTAAACGTCATAGACGGTGTCGATGCCGGTTTCGGCGGTGAAATTTTCCAGCGTGTCTTCAGCGATGTAGTCGGACCAGTTATAGATACGAACCACTTGATCTTCGGCCAAGGCCGCGCCGGCCACTGATGCCGCCAGGGCGGTCAGGGCGACGGTTTTGCTCAATGTCTTCATTGGTAGGGACTCCCCTGCAGTATCATGATGCGGCCAGCCCGAAACCGGGCTTTCGGCCTTAACGCCAACAGTCGACGAACGCGGCCCACTAGAGCGCGGCGAGCGTATTATCCAATGCTTGCCGGGTCTTGGCGACCAGTTCGTCAATTTCAGCGCGATTAATGACAAGCGGTGGCGACATCAACATCGTATCGCCGGTTGCGCGCAAAATGAGCCCTTCTTCGAGGGCTTTATCCCGGCACAGCGTACCCGTTTGTCCTTCGTCAGCGTAGCGACGTCGGCTGGCCTTGTCTTGCACCAACTCAACAGCGCCCAACATACCGACACCACGGACCTCACCCACCAAAGGGTGGTCCGCCAATGTCCGCAACTGTGATTGCATATAGGGAGCGGTTTCCGTTTTCACCCGATCGATGATGCCCTCGGTGCGCAGAATCCGCAGATTTTCCAGAGCCACGGCCGCACTGACCGGATGCCCCGAATAGGTAAAACCATGATGGAATTCACCACCACTTTTCAACACCTCAGCGACTTCATCCGACACCATCACACCGCCAATCGGCAGATAACCCGATGACAGTCCTTTGGCAATCGGCATCAAGTCCGCCTCGATATCAAAGGTGTCGCAGCCAAACCACTCACCGGTGCGACCAAAACCGCAGATAACTTCATCGGCCACCAGCAGAATATTGTACTGACGCACGATGCGTTGAATTTCCGGCCAGTAGGTTGCCGGCGGAATGATGATGCCACCGGCGCCTTGAATCGGTTCGGCAATAAAAGCCGCTACATTGTCGGCGCCCAGTTCGAGAATTTTTTCTTCCAGTGCTTGCGCTGCGACTAAACCAAACTCGTCTGGACTCAAATCACCGCCTTCGCCAAACCAGTACGGCTGACGAATATGGGCGACGCCACTGATCGGCAAATCGCCCTGAGCGTGCATCGGTTTCATACCACCGAGACTGGCGCCGGCAACGGTCGAACCGTGATAACCATTGTGGCGGCCGATGATGGTTTTCTTGGTCGGTTGGCCTTTAACGTCCCAGTAACGGCGCACCATGCGAAACACCGTGTCGTTGGCTTCGCTGCCGCTGTTGGTAAAGAAGCTGTGGTTGATGTGCGGTGGTGCAATCTCGGCAAGCGTTGCGGCCAGCTCAACCACCGGCGGCGTCGCCGTTTTGAAGAACAGATTGTAATAAGGCAGTTCGCTCATCTGCTGGCGCGCTGCCTCGACCAGTTCCTGGCGACCGTAGCCAAGATTCACACACCACAAACCGGCAAAGGCATCCAGATAGGCTTTGCCGGTGCTGTCCCAGATGGTCACGCCCTGGGCCCGGGTAATGATGCGCGCACCATCGCGGGCTATGGCGCCGCTGTCACCAAAAGGATGCAGATGGTGGTCGGCATCCTGTTGTTGCCAATGGGCCGTGGTTTGAGTCATCTGGGCCTCCCGGTCACACCGCCGACAACAAAAACTCGCGTTCCCAGGAACTGATCACCCGCTTAAAACCTTCCTGTTCGGCCCAGCGAGTGGCGATAAAACCATCGACAAACTGGCCGCCGAGAATCTCGCGCACGGTGTCGTTGGAGGCCATCATGTCGAGCGCCGCTTCGAGGTTAAAAGGTACGTCCGGATCGGCTTCAGCACCGGCGCGACCGGCCATGGGTTTGCGCGGTTTCAAATCCTGAATCATGCCCAGATAACCGCACGCCAGATTCGCCGCCAACGCTAGGTAGGGGTTGGTATCGGAACCGGGCAAACGGTTTTCCACGCGACGCGCTTCCGGCGGCGCATTGGGGACACGCAAACCACAGGTACGGTTTTCTTCGCCCCATTCAATGTTCACCGGGGCATTGCCATCGGCGCCGGGCAAATAGCGGCGGTACGAATTCACGTTGGGCGCGAACATCGGCATCATAAAAGGAATGTAGGTTTGCAGACCGGCGATGTAGTTCAGAAAGCGCGGCGAGGCCGAACCGTCTTTGTTGGAAAACAGATTCTGGCCGGTTTTGATGTCGATCAGCGACTGATGAATGTGCATCGAACTGCCCGGCTCACCGGTGATCGGCTTGGCCATAAAGGTGGCGCCGATTTTGTGTTTCAGTGCCGCTTCGCGCACCGTACGCTTAAACACAAAGACCTGATCGGCCAGCGTCATCGCCTCGCCGTGACGGAAGTTGAATTCCATCTGGGCGGTGCCTTCTTCGTGGATCAGGGTGTCGATGTCCAGCTCCATCGCCTCACACCAGTCATAGATGTCGTCGATGATCGGGTCAAACTCGTTGGCGGCATCGATGGAAAACGACTGACGGCCACTTTCCTTACGACCGGAACGACCGATCGGCGGCTCCAGCGGCAAGTCCGGATCGGTGCAGCGCTGGGTCAGATAGAACTCCACTTCCGGCGCGACAATCGGCTTCCAGCCCTGCTCTTCATAAAGCGCCAGAACTTTGCGCAGTACCGCGCGCGGCGACAGACCGATCATATTGCCCATCGAATCGTAGCAATCGTGAATCACCTGGGCGGTCGGCTCCTCTGCCCAGGGCACAACAAAGCAGGCGCGCTCGTCCGGACGCAGCAACATATCGATGTCGGCCGGATCGAGCAGGTTATAGTAGGCATCGTCGTCCGGGTAATCACCGGTGGCGGTTTGCAGCAGAACGCTTTCGGGCAGGCGAATGCCGCCTTCATTAATGAACTTACTGGTGGGCTGAATTTTTCCCCGGGCGATGCCGGTCTGGTCGGGCGTGACGCATTCCACTTCGGTGATGCGGTTGTCTTTCAGCCACTTAATCAGGTTTTCCATAGATTTCCGTGCAGTTATCGCGCCTAAAACGGGGCGTCACCGTACGGCCTCAAGGCGTTGTAGGGTCATGGTCCGCCAACACATCGATAGCGTTGGTCAGGCGACTTAATTATAGGAGCGAGCTGACATTCCGGCACCGAAAATTAATGGGTGTCGAAAACCTCGTTCAAACGCTCGGTTTAGCGGCCATGTATAATATTTAAAACACTTACCCCGCCCATTCATGCCCATAAAACCTAGTGTTGTCAAATATTCTAATCACGCACTTGAGCTCTGGGCGCAAATGGGGTTAGCTTGATGGCTGCCATTCCAACACGACAAATCCGGACGCTTTTTTTTGCGCCTTCGGATGCGAAGGAGACCCAGCGTGACCCATCCTCTGCTGCACACTCAAAGCTACATTAACGGTCAATGGAGCAGCGCCGCCTCGGGACGCCAATACGATGTCGTCAATCCGGCAACAGGACAGGTTCTGGCAACGCTAGCCGATTGCGGGCAAGACGACGCCAGCGCCGCCATCGAAGCGGCCCATGCCGCCTTCGGCTCCTGGAAACAACAAACCGCCAAGGCGCGCGCCCAGATTCTGCGTCGCTGGTTCGACCTGATCATGCAACACCAGGACAGCCTGGCTGAATTAATGACGCTGGAATGCGGCAAGCCCCTGGCCGAATCCAAGGGTGAGGTCGCCTATGGCGCGTCCTTTATTGAGTGGTTCGCCGAAGAAGGCAAACGCGCCTACGGCGATGCCATTCCTACTCACGCCAACGACAAACGCGTCTTCGCCATCAAACAGCCGGTTGGCGTCTGCACCGCTATCACGCCGTGGAATTTCCCGCTGGCGATGATCGGCCGCAAAGTTGGCCCGGCTTTGGCCGCCGGCTGCACCATGGTGGTCAAACCCGCCGAAGCCACGCCTTTTACCGCCCTCGCCCTGGCGCAACTGGGCGAGGAAGCCGGTTTGCCGGCGGGCGTCTTTAACGTCGTGACCGCCAGCAACGGCAAAGCCGTGGGCGAGGTGCTCAGCACTCATCCGTTGGTGCGCAAAATCAGCTTCACCGGCTCCACACCCGTCGGTAAACAGTTACTCAAACAAGCGGCCGACAGCGTTAAAAAGGTATCGATGGAACTCGGTGGCAACGCGCCCTTTATCGTCTTCGATGACGCCGACCTCGACGCCGCCGTCGATGGCGCCATCGCCTCCAAATACCGCAACACCGGCCAGACCTGCGTGTGCGTCAACCGCTTTATCGTCCAGGCCGGTATCCACGATCAATTTGCCAAAAAACTGGCTGAGCGTTCCCAGCAACTGAAAGTCGGTAATGGTCTGGATGAAGGTGTGCAACAAGGCCCGCTGATCAACGAGGCGGGTCTGAAGAAAGTCGAAACGCTGCTCAAAGACGCCACCGACCAGGGCGCCAAAGTGCTCACCGGCGGCCAGCGTCACAGCCTGGGTGGCAACTTCTTTGAGCCGACGGTGCTGACTGGCATAACGCCCAAGATGCGTATCAGTCAGGAAGAAATTTTTGGCCCGCTGTCGGCCATTAGCGTCTTTAATACAGAAGACGAAGCCATCGCCATGGCCAACGACACGCCCTTTGGTCTGGCGTCCTATTTCTACAGCGGCAATCTGGCGCGCATCTGGCGCGTCGCCGAAGCCTTGGAATACGGCATGGTTGGCATCAATGAAGGGCTGATCTCCACCGAGATCGCCCCCTTCGGTGGCGTTAAAGAATCGGGTCTGGGCCGCGAAGGCAGCCACTATGGCCTCGACGAATACCTGGAGATCAAGTATCTCTGCCTGGGCGGTCTGGATCGCTGACCGCCACTTCTTACTGAGACAACATCATGGCCCACCCTGAAATTGCCGCCTTTCTTGACCAGTATCCCGACGTCTCCACCGTCGAGCTGCTGGTCAGTGATTTGAACGGCGTCATTCGCGGCAAACGCATCGAAATCGACCTGTTGGAAAAAGTCTACGCCGAAGGCTTCAGCCTGCCCGGCTCGGTCATGGCGCTGGACGCCACCGGCACCACCGTCGAAGAAACCGGCCTGGGCGCCGAAGACGGTGACCGCGACCGCCTCTGCCTGCCTGTTCCCGGCTCACTGGCGCCGGTGCCCTGGCAAGGCGACGACCGCGCTCAGGCGCTGTTTTGTATGTTTGAGACCGACGCTGAAACCCCCTTCGCCATGGACCCACGTCAGGTGTTGGCCAGCGTCATCAAACGTTTCCAGCAACTGGGTTACACCCCGGGCATTGCCGTCGAACTGGAGTTCTACTTAATCGACACCGAACGCGACGCCAATGGCGGCCTGCAACCACCGGTGTCGCCCACCTCCGGCCGGCGCATGAGTTCCAAACAGGTCTATTCGATGGACGACCTCGACGAATACGACTTCTTTATTCGCGACGTCATCGACACCGCCCACGCCCAGAACATTCCGGCGGACACCGTCATCACCGAATACGCACCTGGGCAGTTTGAGGTCAACCTGCACCACTGCGACGATCCGATGAAAGCCGCCGACGACGCTGTGTTGCTGAAGCGCGTCATCGCTCAGGTCGCGCGCAAGTGGGAAATGGAAGCCACCTTTATGGCCAAGCCCTACATCGAAGAAGCGGGCAGCGGCATGCACATTCATTTAAGCCTGATGGATGCCGACGGCACCAACATCTTTGCCGCTGAAGATCCCGAACAGAACGACTATATGCGCTGGGCTATGGGCGGACTGATTGCCATGGCCGACGGCGTGCAAGCGCTGCTGTGCCCGTCGATCAACTCTTACCGCCGGCTGTCACCCGATGCCTTCGCGCCCACCTCCAAAACCTGGGGTTACGACAACCGCACCCTGGCGCTGCGCATTCCCTCGGGCAGCATCGAAGCCACTCGCGTAGAACACCGCTTCAGCGGCGCCGATGCCAACCCTTATCTGGCGGTGGCGGCGGTGTTGGCCGGTGTGACCGAAGGCCTGCAAAACCGCATCGAACCGCCCGACCCGGTCACCGGCAACGCCTACGATCAGGAACACCCGGTGATCGCTGACAACCCGCGCGATGCACTGCGCGCCATGGACCGAGACCCGCGCGTTAATACCTGGTTCGGTGAAGACTTCATCGACATGTACCGCATCTGTAAATGGAGTGAAGTGCGGTTATTCGAACATCAGGTCACGCCATTGGAATATGAGTTGTTGTTGCCCTATGTTTGAGGGGCCATAAGGGCCGGGAAACGCTTAACGGTAGACGCTTAAAAAATCACAAGACAACAGCAAAAACCGGCCCTAAAATGCGCCGCCCTTTGGGCACTCACTCATTGAAAACCGGAGAAAATGCAGATGCGCCAGGTCACCGTAGCCGCCACCCAGATGAGCTGTGGTTGGGACGTCGACGCCAACATTGCCAAGGCCGACCAACTGGTTCGCCAGGCCGCGAGTCAGGGTGCGCAAATCATCCTGATTCAGGAATTGTTCGAGCGCTGCTATTTCTGCCAGAAACAGAAAGAAGCCTATCTGCATTTCGCCACGCCGATGGCCGACAACCCGGCCATCGCGCATTTCCAGAAAGTCGCTGCTGAATTAAAAGTGGTGTTACCGATCAGCTTTTATGAGCGCGCCAACAACGCCTACTACAACACCGTGGCCATCATTGACGCCGACGGCAGTAACCTAGGCATCTATCGCAAGACGCACATCCCCGACGGCCCCGGCTATTCGGAAAAATTCTATTTCACGCCGGGCGACACTGGCTTTAAAGTCTGGGACACCGCGTACGCGCGCATCGGCGTCGGCATCTGCTGGGATCAATGGTTCCCGGAAACCGCCCGCGCCATGGCGTTAATGGGCGCCGAACTGCTGTTCTACCCGACTGCCATCGGCAGCGAACCGCAAGACAGCGGCATCGACTCACGCGATCACTGGCAACGCACCCAGCAAGGTCACGCCGCCGCCAACTTAACGCCCTACATTGCCAGCAACCGCACCGGCGTGGAAACCGAAGGTGAGCAATCGATTACCTTCTACGGCTCGTCCTTTATTGCCAACGAACTGGGCGAAAAAGTCGCCGAATTCGGCCGCGAAGAAGAAGGCGTTTTGGTCCACAGCTTCGATCTGGATGAAGTGGCCGCCACACGTCACGCCTGGGGCGTGTTCCGCGACCGTCGGCCAGACCTCTACAGCCCATTATTGACCAAGGATGGAGGCCGCTGAGGTGCCGTTTCCACTCGCCTCAACACCGCGTGCCGACGGTTTTTATATGCCCGCCGAATGGCACCCGCACCGCCAGACCTGGATGCTGTGGCCGGAACGCCCGGACAACTGGCGCTACGGCGCCAAGCCGGCACAACGCGCCTACACCTCTGTCGCCGAAGCCATCGCCCGCTTTGAACCGGTCACCATGGGTGTGTCTGCCGATCAATACGAAAACGCCTGCGCCCGCCTGAGCGAAAAAATCCGCGTCGTCGAACTGTCCAGCAACGATGCCTGGGTGCGCGACACCGGCCCGACCTTTGTGATCGACGGCAACGGCAATCAGCGCGCCAACGACTGGGAATTTAATGCCTGGGGCGGCTTGACCGGCGGTCTCTATCAGCCGTGGAATCGTGACGATCAGGTAGCGCAGAAAATCTGCAATATGGAGCGCATTGAGCGTTACCGCACCGATGGTTTTGTACTCGAAGGCGGCGCTATTCACGTCGACGGCGAAGGCACCTTAATGACCACCGAAGAGTGCCTGCTGAACCCCAACCGCAATCCGCATTTAAGCCGGGGCGAGATCGAACAAAAACTGCGCGACCACCTCAGCATCGACAAAGTTCTGTGGTTGCCCGAAGGCATCTACAACGACGAAACCAACGGCCACATCGACAACATCGCCTGCTTTATCGAACCGGGCCATGTGGTACTGGCCTGGACCGACGACGAGAACGACCCGCAATACCAACGCAGCCGCACCGCTTTGGAATACCTGCAAAGCCAAAGCGATGCCCAGGGCCGCAAACTCAAAGTCAGTAAAGTGCCGCTGCCACAACCGCTGATTCAAACCGATGACGAAGCCGACGGCATCGACCAGGCCGCCAAAGCCTGGCCGCGTCGCGCCGGCGAACGCATGGCGGCGAGCTACGTGAATTTCCTGCTGGTCAACGGCGGTTTAATCCTGCCTGCCTTTGGCGATGCCATGGACGAACGGGCGGCGAATATTCTGGCGGATTTATGCCCGGGCCGGGAAATTGTACCGGTGGCGAGTCGGGAGATTCTGTTGGGCGGCGGCAATATTCATTGCATTACCCAGCAACAGCCTTTGGCGTAAAACCGGGCTATTCATTTAGCCAACGAATGTGACCGCTGCACCATCCAATAGCGCACTAGCTTATGCTAGTGTTTGGATTCTATCCAAGGCGGTCACACCACCATGAATTCCATTGTCTTGCTGCGTGATACTGGCCGCTTTTTCGGTCAACACTGGCTGCGTTTGTTCAGCATCACTTTGCTGATCAGCGCCATCACGCTGATCGTCGCGGTCGGGGTGATCGTTGCTGTGGTCATGGGTAGCCGCGGGATCCATCCTGTCAATTTGGCGCGTTTAGTCACCTGGGTTGGCGGCGTGTGGATGAGTACGGCCATCCTCTATTACCTTTATGCTGTCTCAGCAGGACAACAGCTGTCGCCATTGGCAGCCATTCGCAAAAGCCTGGAAAGTATTAGTTCGGTGTTTGGTTACCAGTTGCTGCTGTTGGCTGCCTTGTTACTACTGGTCATGGTTGCCTGGCTGCCCATCGTCAGCGTCTTTCCTCTGCTCGATAAGTTTCCGTACAACCTCTGGGGCTTCGTCGTGCTGTTTTATTTTGGCTCGCGATTGGTCGCACTGGGAATGATTGATTTGGTAGTGAATCAAACCGACTTTAAGAGCCTCGTTTTCTCGGCCTGGCGTATCAGCCGAGGTCATGTTTGGACGCTGCTGATTGCGCATCTGATTTTTTTCGCCGCTATCGCCCTGGTCTTCATCATCCTACCCTTGGTCGAGCCTTATCTTTTGTTACAGATGTCGGTGCTGGTTTTACTCATCCAGCCCATCGTGATCCTGTTCTATATTTTTATTTTTCAAATTTATGCTCATCAGCGACCTGACACAGACCATACCTGACTCATTGATAGCCGAGAAAATGCCCATGCCTGTTGATACCCAGACCTTCAATATGGCGGACTACCTGCTCACGCCGCACGACGTCTACGCCTTCCTCAACGAAGCGCTGCAAACCAAGGACACGAGTTTTATTGCCAGCGCCTTTGGCATTATTGCCGAATCCAAAGGCGTCGAAATCATCGCCCAACACAGCAACCTCAATTGTGCGCAGCTGTGTCTGGCCGTCAGCGAGCAAAGCGAACCGACGCTGGCGTCGGTGCTGGCGGCGCTGGAGGCTTTGCAAGCAGACCTGTCTCTCGACACCCACAGCCACTGAGCCGCGGGCGCGGACGTAAACGCACCGGGCTGCACTTCACTTACTGCCCGGCTGTGATACTGTTTTGCCACCTCAACCGATAGCGATGCCCATGCTGTATTCTTTTCTGCGCGACACCCTTCGTTTCTTCGGCCATCACTGGATTCCGCTGACGGTCATCACCGCCAGTCTGGGGCTGGTGTTTGAACTGCTGGTCATGCTCAGCTGGCCGCAAACCAATCCGGACGAGCTCAGCTTTCCGTGGTTTGCTTACCTGCTGCAATGGCTCGGTTCGGTCTGGACCATGGCGGCGGTCATTCTTTATCTCGACCATGCTCTGGGTGGGCAATATCTGGCGCCGGTGACCGCCTGGCAAAAAGCGCTGACTTTCGTGTTACCGCTGGCGGGTTTGCAGATACTGATCGCCATCGGCATTTCCATCGGCTTTGTGTTTCTCGTCGTCCCCGGCATCTACCTGGGCATTAAACTGGCGTTGAGCAGCTTTTATCTGGTACTCGACCGGCAGTCCATCGTCACCGCCATGAAGTCGGCCTGGAAGGGCAGCGATGGTTATGGCTGGACACTGCTCGGCGGCTATCTGTTGTTCTATGGCGTCATCATGTTGCTGATGCAAACCATCACCTACACCCTGACCACAGAAACCGGTGGTTATGGACCGATAGAGGTCTTCATCGGTGTGCTCTTTAAGCCGTTAACAGCGCTCATTATTATCTTCGGTTTCCGGGTTTATTCCGACAGTCGCCAATCCAGTTAAAACCTTGATTTGCGTTCTAGCGCCCTCGCCAAAGGGTGCTAGAGTATTGGCCTGAAAGTTGGCTTGGTTCTGCCGCGCCAGCGCTGTATCTCCGTTCTGGCCCGAGTATCCTCATGCGCTCCATTCTGCTGTCCATTACTGCCCTGTTTTTTGGTCTGGCACTGTTGCTGATGGGCAACAGTCTGCTCAGTACACTGTTGGTGATTCGCGGCGTCAGCGAAGGCTTTTCCGAGCAGTTTCTCGGTTTGCTGTCGTCCAGTTATTACCTCGGTGCCTTGCTCGGTACCTGGTTTGCCGGTCGGCTGATCCGGCAGATGGGCCATATCCGTTGCTTCACCTTCTGCGCTGCTCTGCTGTCGTGCGGCACCCTGCTTTATGTGCTGCTGCTCTCACCCGTTGCCTGGATGATCATTCGTCTGCTCACCGGCTTCGGTGTCTTCGTGCTTTTTACCGTTATCGAAAGCTGGCTAAACGGCCAGACGCCGGACGAATACCGCAATCGCATTTTCTCGCTCTACATGGTGGTGCAGATGATCGCCGCCGCCATCGCTCAACAGTTTCTGCATCTCGACAGCGCCGACGCCTTTACGCTCTTTGCCATCGCCGCTGTACTGGCCTCGGCCGCTGTGATGCCGGTGTCCTGGACGCGCTTGCAGCAACCGCACGTGGCGCTCGATATGCCGAAGATGGATTTGCCGCGCCTGATTGAATCAGCGCCGGTCGCGGTCACGGCGGTCATCGTCTCTGGTCTGACGCTGGGTCCGTTCTGGGGCTTGTCGCCGCTGTTTGCTGCCAGCCTGGGTTACAGCGAAAGCCAGGTGGCGATCTTTATTTCATTGGCCGTTCTGGGCGGCGCTGCCATTCAATATCCGGTCGGCCGCTTATCCGATCTGATCGATCGGCGATTGGTTATCTTGGGAGTCCTGGCAGCAACGACTCTGGTCAGCATGGCGC
The DNA here is from genome assembly GCF_043196805.1 of Saccharospirillum sp. HFRX-2. Taxonomy (NCBI): domain Bacteria; kingdom Pseudomonadati; phylum Pseudomonadota; class Gammaproteobacteria; order Oceanospirillales; family Saccharospirillaceae; genus Saccharospirillum; species Saccharospirillum sp. HFRX-2. Next base: position 150,693 of record NZ_JBEBMU010000008.1, on the reverse strand, counting down.
TGGTAACGGCCGCCTACCTGCTGCCATCACAGCTGTGGCTGATCGTTTTCCTGGCGATGCTCTTTGTCGGCCTGGCACTGGCGGTATATCCGATCGGTGTGGCGCACCTGGTGGACCACATCCATAAAGATCACCTGGTGGCCGGTTCCAGCGGTCTGTTACTGCTCTACGGCCTGGGTTCCTTTATTGGCCCGGCGTTGGCAGGCATCGGTTTGCAACGGCTGGGCGGCCAGTCGTTACCCGGTTTCTTTGCGCTGGTCACGCTGCTGGCGGTGTTTGTCGTGGCCTGGCAGTTACGGCAATCGAAGGTGGTGGAAAAGCCGACCGACTACGAAGGTCATTTCGTGTCCATGGTGCGTACCGGCCCCAATGTGTTGCCGCTGCACCCGGATTCGGAAGAGGAAATTGAGCCGCCGGAAGATCGCCGCCAAGCGCCGCGCCCGGAAAAACCAGAGGACGCGACTCCGAACGACTGAGGGACGATTAATCCTTCGGTTTTTTGCGGTAGGAATGTTCGAGCATGGCGCGCACCAGATCGCGCCAGGTGAGAATGCCCAACGGCTGCTTGGAACTGTTCACCACCGGAATACAGGATAAGCCTTTTTCGTGCATCAGGCGCACCGCCTCGATGATTGGCGCTTCCGGTGAAACGGTGATCGGATCGCGCGTCATCAACTCATAAGCGCGTTTGATCATGGTGTGGGTATCGCGCAGCTCTTCTTCGTATTTACCCACGAAAGGCGACAGCGCCTTGAGCACATCGCGGTCGGAAATAATGCCCACCAGTTTGCCGTGTTCGGTGACCAGCACATGATGAAAATGGTGTTCTTCGAACAACTCGCGAATGCTCGCCAGCGTGTGTTCGGTGCCCACTTTCACCGGGTTGGGAGTCATAAAATCACTGACACTCATCGTCTTTTCCTTAACGTCTGTGGTGCGCTTAACGCTGGCGCGCCAGCCAGCGATCGAGTTGATTGGCAAAGGCCTGGCGGTCGCTTTGGCTGAACGCTGCCGGGCCACCGGTCTGAATACCACTACTGCGCATCGTATCGAGAAAATCCCGGATGTTCAGCCGGCCTTTGATGTTGTCCTTGGTGAAGGCCTCGCCACGCGGGCTCAGCGCCAGGCCGCCGGCGTCAATCACCTCGGCCGCCAGAGGAATATCGGCGGTGATCACCAAATCTCCAGGTTGCAGCCGCTGCACAATTTCGTTATCGGCAACATCGAAGCCGGAAGCCACCTGCACGCTGCGAATATGCTTCGATGGCGGCGTGCGCATCGGCTGGTTGGCCACCAGCACCAGTTCGGTCGCTGTGCGCTCAGCGGCACGAAACAGAATTTCCTTTACCACGCCCGGACAGGCATCGGCATCGACCCAGATCGTCATCGTTGTTCTCTTCGGTTAACTGGCGGCAGTTTAGCATGGTCGGCTGCGGCGGTTTAAAAGCGGCGGCACAACACCATCTAAGCTGCAACGGAAATCACTCTATTACAGGAGCCCAAAATGAGCCGCCATTTCGAAACCGCTCCCGGCCTGAACCAAGAACGCGACCCGGCCACCCACGACTTTGTGTTCAACCAGACCATGCTGCGCATCAAAGACCCGGCCGTCGCCCTGGATTTCTACACCCGGGTTATGGGCATGACACTGGTGAAAAAACTGGATTTCGAGGCGATGAACTTCTCGCTCTACTTTCTAGCGGCGATCAAGCCAGATGAGCTGAGCGACTGGTCCGATGATGCCAAAACCCGCACCGCCCAAACGTTCGGCCGCCCGGCCATGCTGGAGTTGACCCACAACTGGGGCACCGAAAACGACGCCGACTTCCACTACCACAACGGCAACGACCAACCCCAGGGTTTCGGCCATATTGGTTTTGCCGTACCGGACCTGGACGCCGCCTGCGCCCGTTTTGATGAACTGGGCGTCGACTACGTCAAACGCCCGGAAGACGGCAAGATGAACGACCTGGCTTTTATCAAAGACCCGGATGGCTACTGGATCGAGATTTTTGCGGCTGAGCGGATTGCTGGGGCGTTTTGAAGTAACCAAGATAACCCTGAGATCCCGGACTAGATACGGGATCTCACCAAGCCCCAGTGGTAATGAGCGACGCCAAGTTCAAAAGGGGTTAGAAGCAATCAAATACCAAAGATCTCTGACCCTATTGGAGCCATCAAACTTGAGGCAGACACACCCCGCTTTGAAAGTGACCTGGAAGTTCCACGGAGGGCGGGTATTCCTGCTGAATCTTTCATAAAGCCGACTCAGGGAAGCGCTTGTTTAAAAAACACTGTATGAATCTAACCTTGCGGGTATCGAAAATCCGGCCGGCGGAACATGACCTTTCAGATCACCCTTGCACCAAATCCAAACTTCCAAACACATAAAAGCGCCTCTACCAATACCGAACCTTAAAGCACCACTAATCGCCCAAAGCGGACACATTCGCACCCAAAAACTTGAACTGCGTCGCAAAAAGGCGTAGTCGTAGCCTTGTTACAGCCAACCACAAACAATTCGAACTCTTGGTGCGCTCTGTAACTGGCTGGGCGGTAGCGTAAATGGCAACGCTGTTTCATCTCTCGTAATAAGCCGCAGCCCCCTTTTAAAATGAGGCTATTGGTAGCTGCAACAGAGTGTCCAATGTTAAATGCCAAGGAGAATTAGGTGCCGCAAAATCAACAAAGTGGTGCGCGAGCAAACGATTGGGGCCGCCAAATAGCCAGAGAAATTGCTGAAGCTATTGGGGCAGAAATGCTTTCGAAAAACAGCAACGAGTGCAAATTAGAGGGCGAAAGAGCTGTCATTAAGTGCGCCAAACTATCCACCGATAGCGTAGGTGTTACATATAAGATGCTTGAGCGAATTCAATTCATCATAGGTGCATTTCAAGCTGAAAACGGGAAGTTCGATATCTATAAGCTGCCATCGCCTATCTTTCAAAAAAATATGCGTGCAACCGCTTCTCATGGTTCTGCCAAAGGGAAAGTTGGTATCGTAAGAAAAACAATATTCCATTCCTCTGGAAAATTCATGTCGTCAGTAAAAGTCTAGCTAACACCATGCTGCACAATATCTAGCTTTAGATCTCTATATACTTCTTGGAAAGCGATTAGTGACAAATAAACGGGGCACCCAGTTTGGCCCTTGACGGACTTCAAGTGTTCCACGGCGAAAACACATTAGCCTAGATTCTCTTGCAGCCACGGTGTCATTAGGTATTTATAAATCCCAAATATCCAGTTGGTCCGATATCACATGAAAAAAGCCATAACAGCCCTTACACGCCGGCTTATAAACAAACTAAATAAATTTGTATATTGGCTGGAAGAACAAAATATCGCTGCTGACGTTAAGTCAAATTTTGTGGACCTCGCACCAACCGATGAGGCAGATAAGTCTGGTGTTTATTCTGAAGCTTTAATGTTTGCGACAAACAACGAGAAAGTTACTAATATTGCCCTGACTGGCCCCTATGGATCAGGAAAAAGCAGCATAATACTGTCCTTCCTTAAAAGGTACCGCCGTCCCGCACTTCGTATTTCTCTCGCTGCGTTTGTTCCCGAGGCGAGCTACGGAGAAGACAAAAAAAACAAACAAAGTGATTCTAATATAAAAGGCAATGTGAGCCGCCAAGAGATTGAAAGAAGTATTTTACAACAATTGTTATATGGTGCGGACTCAAATAGGTTACCTCTATCGCGCTTTAAACGTATTCAGACACCAGGTATTTGGTCAATACCAAAATCTATATTTATTACTCTCGGGGTTCTTTCAGTATGGCATATCTTTTTTCATCATGAAGATATCTCCAGTGGTGCTTTCTTTGAACCAATAGAGCTTAGCAATTGGCTCAATTTAACAAGTTTTTTCATAGCAATTATATTCTTCTTCGGTGCAGTTCATAAGTTCTACGTGGCAAGCTTCGGCCTTTCACTCAAAAGCGTTTCATTGAGAGATATTGAAATAAAACCCGCTTTTGATGACCAAGCATCCATACTGAATCGTCATCTAGACGAGATAATATATTTCTTCCAGTCAACTAAATACGACCTTGTTATTATTGAGGACTTGGATCGTTTTAAAGATTCAGAGATATTTGTCACATTGCGGGAAATCAATAATCTTGTGAACGAGAACTCAGGCGTGAAGCGAACCATCAGGTTTCTTTATGCCCTTCGTGATGACATTTTTATAAACACTGATCGAACAAAATTTTTTGAATTTATTGTTCCTGTTATACCGATCATTAACACGTCAAACTCTATTGATATGGTATTAGCCCAGGGCAGCAGAATTGAGCTTGACGAGGGTCTTAACAAGCAATTTTTAAGAGAAGTTTCGAGATATCTAAACGATCTAAGATTAATACAGAACATATTTAACGAGTATGTTATTTATTCAGCAAAAATCGATGCAGATAAAGAAAAATACCTCGACCCTAATAAACTACTTGCTATCTTAATTTATAAGAATGTATACCCAAGAGATTTTGAACAATTGCATCGTGGATCGGGAAATCTAACTACCATTCTTAATCTAAAGGAATTTTTTATAGCTGGTGGCGAGAGCCGCTATAGAGCAGAGATTGAAACACTCGAAAAAGAGCTTGAGGTCGCAGAGCGACAAACGCCTTTAGATCTGAATGAGTTGCGAAAAATATATGCCATGGCACTAATTGAGAAGCTTCCAAGTGCAACCCGCAGTGTTAGTATAGATCACCAAGGATGGATCGCTTTTCCCAAACTGGTTGATCAAGATAATTTCGAGGAGTTAATCACCTGTAAAAACCTATACTACATTGACATAAATGGTCACATAAATCAGATAACAAACCTCAACTTGGAAAAAGAAATTGATCCTCAAAAGTCATACCAAAAGCGAAAATCAGAAATAGAAAAAAAAGACACTGAAAATAGAAATATAATATTGCATAAAATAAATGATCTTAGATCGAAAATCTCACAACTTCGAACAATTAAACTCAATGAATTATTGAGGCTTAACGCCAATAGCGTAAAAGAATATTTTAAGGATTTCGGAGAAAACAGTGAACTTGCTCGTTTTCTGATTCTAGAAGGTTATCTCGACGACACATACTATCAATACACCTCTCTCTTTCACTCAGGTCGTTTATCTCCAAATGACAATAAATTTCTAATTCAGATACGTGCTTTCGTTACACCCGAGCCTGACTTTCAGATCGACAACCCTAAAGAAGTTATTGCTGCAATGCGAGACGAAGACTTTCGGCAAAGCTACGTTTTAAATGTTATGATCGTCGACTGCATGCTTAATGACAGCATTAGTTACCATGATCAAATCAAAAAAATGTTCGAGCATATTTCGATAAAATTTTCGGATTCTGAGAAATTTTTCGATACCTTTTACAACAATGGCTCAAACATTTCGAGACTGCTTTCAGGTCTTATCAACACTTGGGAAGATTTTATTCCTGAAGCGATAACAAGCCCAAAAAATATTTTACACATTACCCAAATAATCCTGAATACTCCTAAAAACAAGCTCGAAGAACTAGCAAAAAAATTTAGAGGGTTCCCTGAGTTTGTTTCGGAAAATCTTCCAGACATACTGATAAATTCGCCAGAACTGGAACCAGAGTGTCTTGTTTGTCTTAACTTTGAGGTTAAAGACCTAGCATCTGTTAAAGACCACCCTGAAATTGTCCGCACCATGTTCGAACGCGGATTGTTCGAACTTACAATGGAGAACATTGAATATATTTACCAGGCCATTCTAGGGGAAAACAACCTCAGGCCACTATATGAGAAAAACTACACGGCTATACGTTCGACGGATAATAAAATTTTAATAGACAGAGTCGAACGTGAGTTTGACCACTATTTACATGATATCCTTTTAAGTCTTCCAGAAAACTCGAAGGAAGATGTGCCATCTATATTGGCGGTCATTAATCGCGAAGATATAAATTTAGACAGTATCGAAAAGTTTCTTGATCAACAAACGACCTTGCTGCCAATACTAGAAGATTTGCCTTACAGTCTCTACCCTGTACTGTTCCGGCTAGGTAAGATCGAGCCAACCTGGGTAAACTGCAATAATTACATGAAAAGTGAAGTATTCGACGAAGGAAGTTTGATTGACTATCTTGACCGAGAGTATATTCGAGAAGCTATTCTTAAAAACCCCATCCCCAGCGACCCAGAGTCAGTTGATCTGCGTTATTTCCTTGTCAGTGCAGATTCTATGTCTGATGTTAACTATAAAGATTATGTGAATGCTTTACCTAAATTTTTCAAGAAATTTCCCGCAGAACTCAATGCAACTAAACGAAAAATTTTAATTGAGGAGAAGAAAATTGAATTTAACAAAGAAAATATAGAAGCAGTATCAGAAGATAGGGAGTTGCAAGTATTTTTTGTTACCACCAATATCAATAAATATCTAAGCCACCCTGAAAATTTTGAATTAAACGACGATTTTCTGGAGGATATTCTTCAATCTATAATTGATAATTCTGTGAAGCTAGAAGTGATAAAAATCATGGATCTAAATGCGCTCACCAATCGCCCTGAACGTGCAGCACTCATTGGGTCTATTCTTGCTGATAATACTAAAATATCCTTACCCGGAGCTAATGTTGTGCAGTCTATGATTGAAGCATCGAAGCAGCTTACCGTAAAAATAACACTCTTCAATAAATATCAAGAAATACTTTCAAACAGTGAAGTTCGAAGAATCCTAAGCATATTACCTGATCCTTTTTGCAAAATAACAATCGGACATCATAAACCAAAATTAAAAAATACCGCTGAAAATAGAGATCTAGTTAAGTGGCTTTGTGACAGAAAAATCATTTCATCATATAAAAATGGATTATTTTCAGGTGATGACATAAAAGTTAATCTCTATAGAAATTAACCGGAGTATTCAGATACTTCGCCTGCGCACGATAGAAAGTGATATTGAAGGTAAGCTTGCCAGGTTCGTTGCGCAATCAAGTAGAGCAACCAGCGCTGAGAATATTTCTGTTCCCGATTGATCCTGATTATCGAATGGTTAGGTAGGCGTCTTATTAAGCGGTTTTACCGCACACCGCCCTTAATCCGCAGTTGTCTACCCACCTCCAGACAGACACTTCGCCAACGCCATCAGCCTGAGTAACGACGGCCATCGATTAATGGTTGGCGCAAAGTTCCAAGGTGGCGATAGTAGCGGTATCAATGGTACTGATAGTGGCAATGGGAAAAGCAGTTCCGGAGCCGTTTACAGCTATCGGTTTATCGACGGATAACTGGACGGATGAGTCCTATATCAAAGCCAGCAATACTGATGCATCTGACTTTTTTGGTACTTCACTCTCCCTCAGCGGCGATGGCAATACACTGGCCGTTGGAGCGCCAGGAGAAGACAGTTCAGCAACAGGCATCAATGGTGATCAAGCACCGGAGAAGAAAGCTTCCGCCTCCGGCGCCGTCTACCTCTACTGATTAACCCACCCCAACAAAAAAACCGGTGCCTGATCGCACCGGTTTTTTTATGCCTCAACCTTACCCCAGACGCTTGGGTTCAGTTATCGTTTAACAGAACCCCCACTTAAATCCCTAACTTATCCCGCAAGCCATAATAGATCGCGCCTGCTGCTGTGTAGGGCGCACGCAGCAAGCGGCCACCGGGGAAGGGGAAGTGCTTCAGCGCGGCAAAAGCATCAAAGCGTTCAGCCTGACCGCGCAGTGCTTCGGCAATTAATTTGCCCGCCAGATGTGTTGTCGTCACACCGTGGCCGCTGTAACCCTGGGCGTAATAAATGTTGTCGCCGATGCGGCCAAACTGCGGCAGGCGGCTCATGGTGAGCAGGAAATCGCCGCCCCAGGCGTAGTCGAATTTCACACCTTTGAGTTGCGGGAAAGTGCTTTCCAGATGCGGCCGTAAGAAGTTCTCGATGGAGCGCGGGTCGCCACCACCGTAGGTGACACCTCCGCCGTAGAGCAATCGAAAATCGCCGGTGATGCGGTAGTAATCGAGCTTGTAATTGCAGTCTTCGACGCACTGCAATTGCGGAATCAGTTCGCGGGCTTTTTCCTCACCCAGCACTTCGGTGGTGACGATCTGAGTACCACAGGGCATCGATTTCGCGGCCAGTTCCGGCACCAGATTACCCAGGTAAGCATTGCCGGCGACCATCAGATACTTGGCCGTTACCTGGCCCTGATCGGTGTGCACGACCGGCTTCTCGCCGCGCTCAATACGCAGCACTTTGGAGTCTTCAAAAATCTGCCCGCCATGACTTTCAATGGCGGCGGCTTCACCGAGCGCCAGATTCAGCGGATGAATATGACCGCCGCGCTGGTCGAGCAAGCCGCCGAGATAACGATCGGACTTCAGGTAGTCGCCCAGCGCATTGCGATCAAGCAATTTCATTTCATCGTTGCCGTAGCGTGCCCAGAGCGCTTGCTGCTCGGCCAGCTCATGCATTTGACGTTTGTTGAAGGCGACGAACAAACCACCGGGCTTGTAATCACAATCGATCTGATACTGAGCGATGCGCTGACGAATAATGTCAGCGCCTTCGAACGCCATAGAGCCAAGCATCTTCGCCATGTCATGGCCGTAGTTACGCTCGATCACATCCAGATCGCGGCTGTAGCTGTTCACCAGCTGCCCACCGTTACGGCCGCTGGCACCAAAGCCAATGCGCGCCGCTTCCAGGACCACTACCTTGAAACCGGCTTCGGCTAAATGCAGCGCCGTTGATAAACCGGTAAAGCCCGCGCCGATCACACAGACATCGGCTTCAACTGCTTCCGTCAGCGGCGGTCGTTGCGGCGCTGCATTGGCCGTGGCGGCGTAATAGGAACCGGTGTGTTCGGTGCGTTCAGCCATGTTTAAAACTCTCCTACAAGAGCACGTTTGCGTTGTGAATTGCGCTGCCTCTATGCTTGCCAGCCTTAACTGCGACGGAGGCAACGATGACCGACACCAACCTGGACAATCCGCTCACCCTGAAACTGGGTCATGAAGAACTGATCATCCGGCGACGTTACGAAGTGCTGAGCATCATCAATGACTTCTTTATCGCCATCTGGTTTTTTGTCGGCAGTATTTTGTTTCTGTTTCCCAGCCAGGAAACACTGGCGGTGTGGTTTTTTATCATCGGCAGTTTTCAGTTTTTAATCCGGCCAACCTTACGGCTGGCCAGCCACTTTCATCTGCAACGCATTCCACCCAGCCAGTGGAATAACTGACCCTGGATCAATCCAGCGTCGGCATGACAAATTCCGCACCCAGATCGCCTTCCGGCCAGCGTGCGGTAACGGCTTTGCGTTTGGTGTAGAAGCGCACGCCTTCCATGCCGTGAACGTGGTTGCTGCCAAACAGCGAACGCTTCCAGCCACCGAACGCATGGAAGGCCATCGGTACCGGAATCGGCACATTGACACCAACCATGCCGACCTGAATGTCGCGCACAAACTGACGCGCCACACCGCCGCTGCGAGTATAGATGGAGGTGCCATTCCCGAACTCGTGAGCGTTAATCAGTTTTACTGCGCTGACGTAATCGGGCACGCGCACCACGCACAATACCGGACCAAAAATTTCTTCACGGTAGATGGTCATGTCCGCCGTTACCTGATCGAACAGACAGCCACCAATAAAGTAGCCATTCTCGCAGCCGGCGACGTTTAAACCACGGCCATCGACGATCAACTGAGCACCTTCGGCCACGCCGGTATCGACATAGCCAGTCACTTTCTGCAGATGCGCCGCGCTCACCAGCGGCCCCATATCGAGGCCTTTTTCAGCGCCGTTGCCGATTTTTAATTCACGCGTTTTGGCGGCCAGTTTTTCCACCAGTTCGTCGGCAATATCACCCACGGCCACGGCCACCGAAATCGCCATACAACGTTCACCGGCCGAACCATAAGCCGCACCCATCAGCGCATTCACCGCGCCATCAAGATCGGCATCAGGCATGACTACCAAATGGTTTTTGGCGCCGCCCAGAGCTTGCACGCGTTTGCCGTGTTCGCTGGCGGTGCGGTAGATGTATTCGGCAATGGGCGTGGAACCGACAAAGCTCACCGCCTGGACATGCGGGTTAATCAACAGCTCATCGACGGCTTCTTTATCGCCATTGACGACATTAAAAACGCCATCGGGAAGCCCGGCTTCTTTTAACCAGTCGGCAACCAACAAGGCCGCGCTCGGATCTTTCTCCGAGGGTTTCATGACGAAGGTATTGCCGCAGGCGATGGCCACCGGCCACATCCACATCGGCACCATGGCCGGAAAGTTAAAAGGCGAAATACCGGCGACCACACCGAGCGGTTGGCTGACCGACCAGGCATCGACACCGCGCCCCACCTGTTCGGTGATTTCGCCTTTCAACAGATGCGGAATACCACAGGCAAACTCGACCACTTCCATGCCGCGAATCACTTCACCGCGGGCGTCTTCAAATACCTTGCCGTGCTCGGCGCTGATGACCCGCGCCAGGTCATCGAGGCGTTCATCGAGCAGCATTTTGAAGCGGAATAAAATGCGCGCCCGGTTCAGCGGCGTGGTTTCCATCCAGTCCGGCAAGGCCTGGCGGGCGGCTTCTACGGCTTGCTGAACTTCGGCTTTGGACGCCAGCGAAACCTGAGCCGTCTGCTCACCCAAGGCCGGATTAAAAACCGGACCCTGACGTTCGGAAGCTGCAGTACGCTGGCCGCCGATAAAATGGTTGATCTGCTGCATAAATAACTCCTGGATTCGGTCTCAGCCAACACTCTGGATGGCGCTGCGAATGGCACTGATGATTTGATCGATCTGGTCTTCGCTGATGATCAGCGGCGGCGATAGCGCCAGCGTATCGGCGGTGCAGCGAGTCAGCACATTGCCTTGCCAGTAACAGTGATGGAACACATCGTAGCCGCGTGCACCCACAGCGCCATCGCGCGGATGCAATTCGATGCCACCGACCAGACCGATATTGCGAATGTCTTTGACCACATCCAGATCATTCAGGCTGTGCAGCGCATCCTGGAAACGCACTTCCAGTTCCAGCGCGCGCTGGAACAAACCTTCGGCTTCATAGATGTCGAGCGTCGCCAGACCAGCGGCGGCGGCCACCGGATGACCGGAATAGGTGTAGCCGTGGAACAGCTCGATGGTTGCATCCGGGCCGTTCATAAAAGCATCGTGAATAAAGTCGGCGGCGAACACCGCGCCCATCGGCACCGAGCCGTTGGTCAGGCCTTTGGCGGTGGTCATTAAATCCGGAGTGACGCCAAAACGCGTCGCCGCAAAGGCCTCGCCAACCCGACCAAAACCGGTGATGACTTCATCGAAAATCAGCAGAATGCCGTGCTGTTTCGTCAGCTCGCGCAGGCGTTTTAAATAACCGACCGGCGGCAACACCACACCGGCCGAACCGGCGACCGGTTCGACGATCACGGCTGCTATGGTATCGGCGCCGTAGAGGTCGATCATACGTTGCAGGTCTTCGGCTAGGTCGGCACCGGCTTCGGGCAAACCACGGCTGAACGCATTTTCCGGTAACAGGGTATGACGCAGATGCGCCACATTGGGCAGACCCGGACCAAAGGCACGCTTGTTATTGACCAGACCACCGACCGAAATGCCACCAAAGCCCACGCCGTGATAACCCTTTTCGCGGCCAATCAAACGCGTGCGCTGACCATCGCCTTTGGCGCGGTGATAAGCCAGCGCAATCTTCAGGGCGGTATCGACCGACTCGGAACCGGAGTTGGTGAAGAACACCTTATTCAGACCTTCGGGCGTGTACTGCACCAGACGTTCGGCCAGCTCGAACGGCGCCGGATGACCCATCTGAAAGGTCGGGCCATAGTCGAGCGTGCTGATCTGTTTGTGCACTGCCTTGGAGATAGCGTCGCGTCCGTGACCGGCGTTCACGCACCACAAACCGGCGGTGCCATCGAGCAGGGTACGGCCATCTTCGGTGGTGTAATGCATGCCTTCGGCCGCCACCAGCATGCGCGGTTCGGCCTTGTATTGGCGGTTGGCGGTGAAGGGCATCCAGAAGGCATCGGTTTTAACAGACATGGCGGCCTCGCTATGGCAATGGGTAGCAACATCGCCCTTGCTCGAAATCGGCATCGCGACGTTTGTTATTTTGAACATGCAGCGCCAGTGTATGTCAAAGATTCACGGTCGCCAACCACCGCCAACCTCCGCGATAGTTGCATTCTGTCTACCCCGAACCGCCACAAAAGCGGGTTTCAACAAGCGTTCAATATATTGAATGTTCACCGCCCACTGGAGTAAGGTGGCAGCATTAAAATTTCCCGCTCGAGGCCGCCATGACCACCCAAACTCTTGACTACTGGACCCAACAGGCCGCTGCCCTGAAAGCCGAAGGCCGCGCCTATATCGATGGCGAATACAGCGATGCGCTCTCGGGTGAAACCTTCGAATCGCGCAGCCCGATCGATAATCGCCTGCTCGCCAATGTGGCTGCCTGTAGCTCTGCCGATGCTGACCGCGCGGTCGCCGCTGCCCGCCGCGCTTTCGATGCTGGTGAGTGGTCACAACTGCCGCCGGCCAAGCGTAAGTCGGTGCTGCTGCGCTTTGCCGCCCTGATCAAAGAACACGGCGACGAACTGGCGCTGCTCGATACGCTCGATATGGGCAAACCGATTGGCGATTCCACCGGCGTCGATATTCCAGCCACGGTGCGCTCTATTCAATGGTCGGCCGAAGCCATCGACAAACTGTACGACGAAATTGCACCCACGGCGCACGATGAACTCGGTCTGGTCACGCGCGAGCCGGTTGGCGTGGTCGCTGCCATCGTGCCGTGGAATTTCCCGATGATTATGGCCAGCTGGAAGATCGGCCCGGCACTGGCGATGGGTAATTCGGTGATTCTTAAACCGTCGGAAAAATCGCCATTGAGCGCCATCCGACTGGCCGCGCTTGCCACCGAAGCCGGCATTCCCAAAGGCGTCTTTAATGTGCTGCCCGGTTTTGGCCACACCGTCGGCAAGGCGCTGGCGTTGCATATGGACGTCGATACGTTGGTGTTTACCGGCTCCACCGGCGTCGCCAAACAGCTGATGATTTATTCCGGTGAATCCAACTTAAAACGCATCTGGAGTGAAGCCGGCGGCAAATCACCGAACGTCGTCTTTGCCGATGCACCCGATCTGGACGCCGCCGCTGCGGCCGCCGCCGAAGGCATCTGCTTTAACCAGGGCGAAGTCTGCACCGCCGGTTCACGCTTGCTGGTCGAAGCCAGCATCGCCGACGACTTTATGGAAAAGGTGCGCGCCGCCATTGCCACCTGGAAACCCGGCAACCCGCTCGACCCGGCCACCAAGGTCGGTGCCATTGTCGATGAAGCTCAACTGCAACGCGTACAAAGCTATATCGCCGCCGGCCACGAAGGCGGTGCCCGTCTGACTGCCGGTGGCGAACGCCTTAATGCCGTCGATGGTGGCTTCTTTGTTGAACCAACGGTGTTTGAAGACGTTACCGCCCAGATGCGCATTGCCCAGGAAGAAATCTTCGGGCCGGTATTATCGGTGATTCGCTTTGAAGACGAAGCCGAAGCGCTGCGCATTGCCAACGACAGCGTCTATGGTCTGGCCGCCGCCCTCTGGACCGCCAACCTCAGCCGCGCCCATCGCTTTGCCAAAGGCCTGCGCGCCGGTTCGATCTGGGTCAACCAGTGGGACGCCGGCGACATGACAGCGCCCTTTGGCGGTTATAAACAGTCGGGTAACGGCCGCGATAAATCGCTGCATGCGTTCGATAAGTATTCTGAGATTAAGGCGACCTGGATTAAGTTGTAAATCCTGCCTGCCTTGCACAAAAAAGGAGCCCTTCGGGGCTCCTGCGTTGCATCACACCTTAGGACTCGAATATCGACTTCAACACCGATAAATCTCGCTCAATGGCGGCTTTGTCGGCGTCAAACTCCGCGTCGGTCATACCGGGACGCGACATCAGCGTGAACATCACTTCACAGCCTTCGCCATTGGCAATAACACGCATTGGATTATTCACCACCTCACCGTTATCGAGTTCAACTTTGTGGTCCAGTACACCCAGCGTATTGGCCGGCGTAAAACGAATGCGAGCGGTGCCAAAAGGAGCGTCAGCGATCCACACCTCACCCTCTTGCCGTATCGTCGACTGGGCCAAACCAGCCGCCCAGGCGGTTAAATTCTCTGGGTTCACCACATAGCGGTACACCGCATCTGGCTTAGCGTTAATCGAAATAGTCACATGGGCAACACGATTCACACTAGGAGCTCCGGCTTCTTTTTGAAGTGGCCAGCCTATCCAATAAAAACCCAGCCAGCCAGTTTCAAAGCCAATCCTTCATCCGGTAATACAACATCCCCAACGCCAGCAACGGCGACCGGAATTTCGGCCCGCCAGGGAAGGTGATGTGCTTCACCTTCTCCAGCAAATCCAAGCGTGCGCTTTCGGCGTGGATACTTTCGGCAATGACTTTGGCCGCCAGGTGAGTGACGTTCACACCATGGCCGGAATAAGCCTGGGCGTAGTAGATGTTGGGTTTGAGTCGACCGACCTGCGGGAAGCGGTTGGCGCCGATGCCGATCATGCCGCCCCATTGGTAGTCGATGCGTACGTCTTTTAAATAGGGAAATACCTTGTCCAGATGCGGTTTAAGTACAGCCTCGATGGAAGACGGGTCGCGCCCGGAATAGTTGCACAGGCCGCCAAACAGCAGGCGGTTGTCGGCGGACAAACGGTAATAATCAAGCGCTACATTCATATCGCAAACGGCGTGGTTGCCGGGCAGCACGCGTTTGGCCATGGCGTCGTCGAGGGGTTCTGTCGCCATCATATAGCTGCCTGCGGGCAGCACTTTGCCGGCCAGGGTTTTGTTCAGACCAGCAACATAGGCATTGCCGCACAAAACCAATCGTTCAGCCGTCACCTCGCCCTGTTCGGTTTTGATCCGCGCCGGTTCGCCTTCAATCACCTCGGTCACGGCGCTGCGTTCAAAAATCCGCACACCCAGACTCGCCGCTGCCCTGGCTTCGCCAGTCACCAGATTCAGCGGATGCAGATGACCGCTACCCTGATCAACCAGGCCGCCCAGATAGCGCTCGGAGCCGACGACTTCGCCCAATCGATCCGGTGGAATCAGTTCAAACTGATCGCCCAACGGTGTCTTGTTCAGCGCCTCAACGTCGGCTTGTAGATCACGCCAGTGACGCGGTCGGTTAGCGACATCGGCATAGCCCCAGCGCAGATCACAATCGATGTCGTATTGAGCGACACGCTGGCCAACGATATCGAGCGCCTCGCTGCCCATGGCTTCCACCTCGGCCATGCCCGCCTCACCCAGCACTTTGCGAAACGGCGCCAGACCATGACCGATGCCGCGCACCAGTTGGCCGCCATTGCGACCGGACGCGCCCCAGCCAATACGCCGCGCTTCCAGCAGCACCACGTTGTAACCCCGTTCCGCCAGTTCTAATGCGGTGTTAACGCCACTGAAACCGCCACCGACCACGCAGACATCGGCGCGGATCGACTCGGTCAGTTGCGGGTAACGTTGGTCGTAGCGGACGGTATCAGCGTAGTAAGAGGCCGGATGATCCGGGCCATGGGTGCGGGGGTTTAACATCGTGGTCTTCAGTTCCAGTGTTAATTATAATGGGCGATCGTTTGGTATTTTTGACATAGCGTCAGTGGCATTGCAAGCCACAACAGCCGTAGTGATGGAGCTTGCATGGTGAGGGTCAGTGGCGTTTGATAGGCTGTAAAAAATAATGAAACCCCCTGGAGGGATGCACTCTTGGATGTAGGCGAACGACTCAAATCCATTCGTGAACAACACGGACTGTCACAACGGGAGCTGGCCAAACGCGCCGGCGTCACCAACAGCACCATTTCCATGATCGAAAAAAACAGCGTCAGCCCCAGCGTCAGTTCGCTGAAAAAAGTATTGCAGGGCATTCCCATGTCGCTGGTCGAATTCTTCGCCGAAGAAAACGAGAACGAGTCAACCCAGCCGGTTGTTTATTCACCGGACGATCTGCTCGATCTATCCGTCAATGATGTCCAGCTCAAGCTGGTCGGCCGCGCCTTCGGCAAACGGGCGCTGGCTTTTATGATCGAAACCTATGAGCCCGGCGCCGACACCGGCGCCGACCTTTACGTACACGACGGTGAAGAAGCCGGTCTGGTCGTGCGCGGCGCTTTTGAACTGACCGTCGGCAACGACGTCTACCAGCTGCACAAAGGCGACAGCTACTACTTCGATTCCACCCGGCCGCATCGTTTTCGCAACCCGTTCGACGAACCCTGCCAGATTATCTCGGCCACCACACCGGCCAACTTCTAACCATAACGTCGGCAGTGAAGTCGCCAGTCATGGTCTAGACTATGTCTTCCAAGATGACACTAACGGAGCAGGCTAATGTCCGTTCATCGCTGGAGTCTGTCGCTGCTGCTGGTGTTGTTCACCGGCATCAGCGCGGCCGATCAATTCAATGTCCGGCTCGATCCACTGTTCGCCCGGCTGCAGCGTGCGCCCGATGCGGTGACCTCAGCCATGATCGAACAGCAAATCTGGCGCGCCTGGAGCGAAGCACCCAACGACGCGGCCGGTCGACTGATGCGTCGTGGCACCGCCGCCATGCAGGCCGGCCAGTTGGAAACCGCCCTGAGTAATTTCAATGAGCTGATCGAAACCGAACCGGAATTCGCCGAAGCCTGGAATAAACGCGCCACCGTCCATTATCTGCTCGGCAACTATCAGCAATCGATCGCTGACATCGACCAGACCCTGGCGCTGGAACCGCGTCACTTCGGCGCCTTGTCCGGCCTCGGCGCCATCTTCGCGCAGCTGGAACAGCCCAACGCCGCCATCCGCGCCTTCGAAGCGGTACTGGAAATTTATCCGCAATCGAACAGCAGCAAACGCAGCATTAAACAGTTGGAAGCCAACCTTCAGGGACGCGTGCTCTAGGCTGGTTTTCTAGACGCTTGTTCCCGATAGCTGTTCTGGACAGAGCGCCGCTCCAGCCGCAAGAATAAGCACACCTTCTTGCGCACGGAGTCTGTATGAGCAGTGTTGAACACCAGCCCGAACAGCAGCAGTTTATCCTCAGCCTGGACGATGGTCAGGGACACCTGCGCTATCAGCTCAGCGGCCAGGACATCGACTTCACCTCCACCTTTGTGCCAGATAACTGGCGCGGTCGCGGCCTGGCCCGTGAGCTGGTCGATGCCGGCTTAGCCTGGGCACGTGGCGAAGGCTATAACATCCACGCCAGTTGCTGGTACGTCCAGAAAGTGCTCGAACGCGGTGGTTAAAGTCGTGCCGAGCCTTAGTGAAAATCTTTGAACCCCGGCGTCAATTTCCTTCGCTTTGATCAGCAAAGCAGAGGCGCATACTAGCCGCCGTATCGGAACCCCCCGTTCAAATTTTTCCACCGAGGAAACTGACATGACTAAAGTACTGGTGCTCTATTACTCCATGTATGGCCACATGGAAACCATGGCCAAAGCCGTTGCCGAAGGCGCTAAAAGCGCAGGCGACGCAGAAGTCACCATCAAACGCATCCCGGAAACCATGAGCGCTGATGCTCTGGCCGCCATCGGTGCCAAAACCGATTCCGAATTCCCGGTTGCCAGCGTTGACGAACTGGCCGATTACGACGCCATCATCTTCGGCACCCCGACTCGCTTCGGCAACATGACTGGCCAGATGCGCACCTTCCTCGACCAGACTGGCGGTCTGTGGGCGCAGGGCAAACTGGTCGGCAAAGTGGGCTCTGTGTTCACTTCTACCGGTACTCAGCACGGCGGTCACGAAACCACCATTACCTCTTTCCACACCACCTTGCTGCACCAAGGCATGGTCATCGTCGGCGTCCCTTACAGCTGCCCTGGCCTGACCTATATGGACGACATCACCGGTGGCAGCCCTTACGGTGCCGGCACTCTGGCCGGTGGCGACGGCAGCCGTC
Source organism: Saccharospirillum sp. HFRX-2 (assembly GCF_043196805.1). Classification (NCBI taxonomy): domain Bacteria; kingdom Pseudomonadati; phylum Pseudomonadota; class Gammaproteobacteria; order Oceanospirillales; family Saccharospirillaceae; genus Saccharospirillum; species Saccharospirillum sp. HFRX-2. Next base: position 132,723 of record NZ_JBEBMU010000008.1, on the reverse strand, counting down.
AGCCGAGCGAAAACGAGCTCGATATTGCCCGTTTCCAAGGCAAGCACGTCGCTGAGATCGCCAAGAAGCAAGCGGCCTGAGCCGACTCGATTTAACGCCACCCGCCGGTGTGTTTTACCTCTTTTAACCCGGCGGATTTCAGCGCAGTAACCCCGCTCCGGCGGGGTTTTTTTCGTTCAGTCGTTCTGAATCAACATCACCCCGGCGCCGGTATTGGAAATCGGCGCGTGGTAAGAACGATGCAGTTCGGTCAGCTTGCCGGTAAGTGCACCGCGCATGGCCAGCCACATCGCCAGTTCCACACCTTGGGAGCCGGCAATTTTTACCAGATCGCCATTGGAATAGCGCGTCAGTGCCTGTGGGTTTGGCACCAGCTGATCCATGCAGTAATGATCAAAGTCGTGGTTAATGTAGCCGGCCCGTTCGCCATCGAGCTGGTGCGACAGCCCGCCGGTTCCCAACATCACCACCTTTTTATTGCCCGACCAGGATTCCACCGCCCGGCCAATCGCCTGTCCCAAGGCAAAGCTGCGTGACGGTTTGGGCATGGGGTGACGTTCGCAGTTGATGGCCACCGGTATCACCTGCAAATGCTGATAATCCCGATCCGGGTACATCAAGGTCAGCGGTACCGTTAAACCGTGGTCGACGCGCATTTCCTGACACACGGTCGGATCGAAATCTTCTTCCACCAGGCTGTTGACGATGTGCCACGACAAGTCAGTTTCACCGGTAATCGGCGGAATCGGTTTGATGCCCCAGCCTTCGTCGGCGTTGAAATATTGGGCCGCCGTGCCGATAGCAAAGGTCGGTTTGCGGTCGAGGAAAAACTCCAGGCCGTGATCGTTGTAGAACACAATGGCAATGTCCGGTTGCTGCTCGTACAACCACTGCCGCACCGGCGGGTAGGCGGCGAAGAAATCTTTCCAATACGGCTCGTTTTGCAGGCCCTGATCCATGGCCACGCCAATGGCGGGAATATGGCTGGTGCTGATACCGCCGATGATCTTACTCATAGTCGTACTCTCCAAAGCGGCGGTTACCACCATCGACCAGCATGGCCTTGAATTCATCGGTACTCATGCCGGTCTGCAAACCACCGACATCCTGCACGCCCAAACCCAGTACGCCGGCGAATTTGGCCAGGTAATAAATCGAGCCACCCAATTGCTGCAGCTTGAGCACATCGCGGCTTAACAAGGCCGCCTTTTGCTCGGCATCCAGACCAAAGCGATCGCAGTAGCCACTTTCATCGGCCAGAAAGGCTTCGCGGCCGGCCGCTTCGTTAAAGGAGTAACACAGCTTGTTCAAGGCATAACCCTGAGTGGCCATGGGACCGTCAAATATCTGGGTACCTGGCGGGGAATGAGGAATGGTCATGCTATAGCTCCGTCATTGTTGTTCAGGCCACAGACTAGAGCAGCCACCGAGGCTAAAACTGACCTGGATCAGTTCAGGCGGGTCTACATTGGGAACAGGCCGTTCGGTAACCGGGACGATGATCCTGGCGCTGCCTTTTGACGTAAAAAAAATACCAATCGGTCAATGTTTGACTAGGCTGAAACAGACCCCGGGAAAGGGGTATGGCGGTTTGCGCGCCGATAATAATGATGGAGGTTGTGGTTAATGAACAAACCGATTCAGCCAGCAATCGATCGAGATTCAAAACGGCTGATGTTGTTGGTACTTCTGCCCGTCACCCTGCTGTTTATCATCCTCGGTTACGTGCTTCAGCAGCAGCGACAAGCGCAGCAACTGGAAGACTTTGATCAAGATCAGATACGGGCGCTGGCTGAAGCTCAGGCCTTACTGAAAACCGCCCTGAATCAATCTATTCAGCATTTAACCGGCACCGTCGCCAACCCCTTCGTGCTGCAAGCCATGTCCAGCGGCAACCCAACTGAGCGCAGCCGCGCCCTGGCGGCCAGTCTGAGCGGCGTGGCCTTGCGCAATCGCGACTATATGCAACTGCGCTGGATATTACCCAGTGGCCAGGAAGCGCTGCGCATCGATGTCGATCACGAAAACGGTGGCATTTATAACCGTCCACAAGAGGAATTACAGAACAAAGCCAACCGCCCCTATCACGGCATAATTATGCAGCTGCAAGCGTTAGAAGTGGGCATCACCGACGCCGACCTGAACGTCGAAGATGGCCGGATTGAAGTGCCGCTGAACCCCACCATTCGCTATGGTCTGCGTCTGCCACAAGTCAACGATGTCGACCTGGGCTACCTGATTTTCAACCTCGATCTGGATCAACTTCTCGACACCATCCGCCGGCTGCAAGGCGATACCCGCCTGTTCCTCGCCGATGCCAGCGGCCAATGGATACTGCACGATCAAAGCGAATGGGCCTGGGGTTTACTGCTTGGCAACGATACCCAGATCAGCCAGACCAACCCTGAACTCTGGGCCGCGCTGAACAACAATACCCTCAGTAACAATGTCCTAAACACCACCAGTGGTCGCTGGCGTTGGACCAAAATTCGCGTCGGACAAGGTAACGAGTCTGTCGCAGTCAGCCCCGACATCTGGATGTTGGCCAACATTCCACGTGCCACCCTGGCCAATGCAACCAGCGGCAATATTCGTCAGTCGTTGTTGCTCTATGCCACCTTGCTGGTCGCCTTATTGATCTTCAGCGCCGTGCTCTACAGCACACAAAAACGTGCCACCTTATTGCGCCGGGAAAACCAGGGCATCGCCCAGGAACTCAACTCCAGCCTGACCTTTCAGCAGACCCTGAACAATGTCTTGCCGGCCTTGGTGGTGTACTGGAATCGTGAAGAGAAATGCGAGTACGTCAACGAAACCTCTGAGCGCTGGTTTAACACGCCCGCTTCCGAACTGATCGGAAAAACCTTCAGCGAAGTCATGCTTAATGAGGACCACCAGCTCTATCATTCCTTACTGATGCGCGCTCTGGCCGGTGAAAAAGTCACCTTTGAACGCAGTGTTATCAACAACAACATCACGCAACATCTGCACACCACCTATGTCCCACACCAGCAGCCCGATCCGCTGGCGCCGAACCAAACACTGATCAGCGGCGTAATCTCCATCAGCACCGATCTGACCGAGATTATCCAGGCGCGCAAAGACGTGGAAGTACTGAACCAGGCGTTGGCTGAACGCACCCGCCAGGCAGAAACCACCGCTGCAGCCAAGAGTCATTTCCTGGCCAATATGAGCCATGAAATCCGCACCCCGATGAACGCCATCATTGGCCTGCTGGACATCATTCGCGAAACCGAGCTGAACGCTCAGCAACATGACTACATCGATAACGCCCGGGCCTCCGCCAAATCCTTATTGCATGTATTGAACGACATCCTCGATCTGTCAAAACTCGAAGCTGGCAAACTCTCCATCAACCTGGAATCTTTCGATGTCGAGCGGCTGTTCAACAACACCGTCAAGTTGTTCGATTCGGCCTTCTATAAAAAACAGGTCGAGCTGTTGGTCTGGGTCGATCCACGCATTCCGCGTCGACTCAAAGGCGACCCGCACCGGCTCAATCAGGTTTTGAACAATCTGGTGGGCAACGCGCTGAAATTCACTCGCCAGGGCGAAGTGGTGCTGTCGGTTACCCTGGCCAGCAAAAATGAAATGAGTGCGCATCTGATCTATTCCGTTAAAGACACCGGCATCGGTATTGCTGCGGAAAAACAGCAAAGTATTTTTGACTATTTCAATCAGGCCGATAACGACACCACCCGCGAATTCGGCGGCTCCGGTTTGGGTCTGAGTATCTGCCGCACGCTGGTGCAACTGATGGACGGCAGCATCGGCGTCAGCAGTACCGAAAACAACGGCAGTGAATTCTATTTCGAACTGGACCATGAAATTGTCGAAGAAAACATCGCCAAACCACCCCGGCTGAAACGAATTCTGATCGTCGACAGCAGCAGTGCAGCGCGGAACATGACCAAAGCCTATCTCGACAGCTGGTCAATCACGACCGATACCGCCGGCTCGCTCGAAGCCGGCCTGGCAGCCATCAACAACCCCGACATCCAATACGACGCCATCCTGCTGGACTGGCAATTGAACGACGACTCGGGCCTCGATCTGATCAACGCCGTGCGCAGCAACGACCAGCCACTCCCCTTGACCGTGCTGATGACCAATAAAGACCCCTACGATCTGCTCAATGAGATCAAGGCACGCGACATCAGCGATGTACCGCTGTTGAAAAAACCCTTCACCTCATCGGCGCTCTATGACGTTCTGGCACGACTGGACAACGACAACAATAACGCTGAGAGCAACAACAGCGACAACGAACAGAAGCGGATGCAGGAGCAGGCCAGACAACTGGTCAGCAAGCGCATTTTAATGGTCGAAGACAACGCCCTGAATCAGGAAATAGCGCGCACCCTGCTGGCCAATCTGGGCATACCACTGGAAGTCTGCGACAGCGGCGAAGCGGCTTTGGAACGGGTGCGGGAAAATGACTACGACGCCATCCTGATGGACCTGCACATGCCGACCATGGATGGCTTTGAAACCACGCGCCGCATCCGCGAACTGCTCGGACCGAGCTTGCCAATCATCGCGCTCAGCGCGGCGGTCATGGAAGACGACATCGCTCAGGCCAAAGGCGCTGGCATGGACGATCACGTCGCCAAACCCATTGATCTGGCGCAGCTGGTCAACACCCTCTATCGCTGGCTGCCGGTGCCGATGGACACCGCAACTGCCAATCATCATTCAACCAATAGCCACAGCGAAACCAGCGCCGACGTGCCGCTGGATTCCTTATTTACGCAAATGGGTGAAAGCACTGCCGAAGTGATGCGCCGTTTTCAGAATCAGGAAGCCACCGTTCGACATTTATTGGTCGGCTTTGCGCGCAATTATCACGACTTCAGCGAGCAACTCGAACAGGCGGTTCAGGCCGATGATGCTGCCACCTTGAAGCGTCTGCTGCATACCTTAAAAGGCACCGCCGGCAGCCTGGGACTGAGCCGACTCAGCGACGCTGCCCAGGCTCTGGAGCAAGACCTGAAAACCCAATGGCCCGTACCACTGGAGAGCATTCAGCAACCGCTGAATCAGGTGTTAACGGCGTTGCAGACCTTAACGCTCAACGACCTGCCGCAGGCCGCCATCAAACCTGAAGACAAACCCGCCTTGCTCAACGAAGTGGATGCCATCCTGTCGCGCTCGCGGGTAATACCGACGGAGTTGATCATGCAACTGCGCAGCCTTGCTGCTAACGACAAGCTGGCCGATCACTATCAGCAGCTGCTCGAACAGATCGACCGCTTTGATTACGCCAATGCCCGAACCACCCTGAGCGACATCAAGGACCGGAACGATGTTTAACCACCCAAGCCCGGATACCCGTATCCTGATCATAGAAGATGATCCGCTGATCATTCATACCATCCTGCCCACACTTAAAGAGTGCGGTGAGACCCTGATTGCCACCAGTGGTGAACAGGCACTGCAGCTGGCGCACGAGCAACCCAACCTGATTCTGCTTGATCTGAATCTGCCCGATATGCACGGCATGGAACTGATCCGTCTGTTGCGACATCAATTGCACGCCAGCGATATCCCGCTGGTGGTATTAACCGCAACCCGGGATGCCGATACCGAAGTGCGCTGCCTGCACGCCGGCGCCAGCGATTTTTTACGCAAACCGATTTCATTGCCAGTACTGGAAGCACGATTGAAAGTGCATCTGGAACTGCAGCAGAAAACCCAACTGCTGATCAACCTGGCCAGCCTTGATCCGCTGACCGGGCTAGCCAACCGACGCACCTTCGATTCGGTTTACGAACGCTATTGGTCATTGCACTACCGCCAGAGGGCACCGCTGTCTTTGCTGTACAGCGACCTGGACCATTTCAAGGTCATTAACGACCAGTACGGCCATGAGGGCGGCGACCACTGTCTGATCGAAATGTCGCGGGTGTTAACCACCGCCGCCAAGCGACCATCCGATTTGGTGTGTCGTTACGGTGGCGAGGAATTTGTCGTCTTGTTACCCAACACGCCACAGGATTCAGCCTTAGAACTGGCGCGCAAAGCGCAATCCCTGCTGCGGCAAAAACCGATCCGTTTTAATGACCACGACATCAACCTGACTGCCAGTTGGGGCTTGGCCACCACCGTGCCAGAAGAGTCGCAAATCAGCCACGACTTGATTCAACGTGCTGACCAAATGTTGTACCAGGCCAAGGCCACCGGCAGAGATAAAGTCGTCAGCCAAGGAGACGCCTCATGACCGATATCAGCGCCAGTTTGCAACCGCTTATTTTATTAGTGGATGACGAACCCGATAACCTCAAGGTACTGGCCGATACGCTGAAATTTGATTATCGCGTCGCCGTGGTCACCAGTGCTGACCAGGCGCTGCGTTATCTGGAAAATGAAGCGCGGCCGAACCTGATTTTGCTCGATATCGTTATGCCCGGCATGGACGGTTACGCCCTCTGTCAGGTGCTGAAAAACAGCGTCGACTGGCGTGATATTCCGGTGATTTTTATCACCGCCAAAACCGATGCCGCCTCCGAAGAAGCCGGCTTCCAACTCGGCGCCATCGATTACATTCACAAGCCCTTCAATCGCTCCATCGTGCTGTCGCGTATCCGTTCTCATCTGTCGGTACACGGCATGATGGGCCGCTTAATGGAGCGTGCTTCGCAACTGGAAGAGCGCATTGGCAACGTCGCGCTCGGCCACAGCAATCTGGTCCCCGATCCCGACGCTCATGTCGCCGATCTGTTGCTGCAATCGGTGTTCACCCAGGCCATGGAAGCGGTGGTCATTACCGACTCACTCGGTACCGTCGAAGCCATCAACCCGGCCTACACGCGCATCACCGGTCTGAAAGAGGATGAAGTGCTGCGCAAAGGACCGGAATATCTGCGTCAGCATTTCAAGCGCATGGAATTCGATCACCACATCTGGACATCGTTAAAGCAGGAAGGTCATTGGCGCGGCGAGCTGATGAACCGGCGCAAAGACGGTTCCAGTTATCCGGAGCTGCGCACCATCAGCAGCATTCGCGGTCCAGGTAACAAGGTGAAATATTACGTCTCGGTATTCAGCGACATCACCTCAGTGAAGGAAACCGAATTCACCATCGATTTTCTGACCTGGTACGACCCCCTGACCAAGCTGCCCAACCGGGCCTTTTTCCTCGATCGTCTGGACGCCACCTTGAAGTCGTGCCGACGCAACGATCGCATGTCCGCCATCCTGTTTCTCGACATCAATCAGTTCAAACAAATCAACGATTCACTGGGCATACCGGTGGGTGATGAAGTACTGGTGCAGTTCGCCAATAAACTGCAGGACCTGGCATCGCATTTTGATTTTCTGGCGCGGATGGACAGCGATGAATTCGCCTTTTTGCTGCCTGCCACGCGCCTGGATGACGACCCAGAACGCCTGACTCAGGCGGTGTCGCAACTGGTGGAAAACATTCTCTGGCATACCGGCGAGCCGCTGCGGATCCATGATGAACACAGCATCGATATCAGCACCACCATCGGCGTAACGCTGTTGCCACACAGCGATAAAGAGTCGGCCTTCGATGCCTTGCGCAACGCCAAAACCGCACACCATCGCGCCAAGGATGTGGAGCACGCTCAGGTGGTGTTTTTTGAAACGCCGATGGGCGATGCGGTGATGGAAAACTTCAAGCTCGGCCAGGCACTGAAAACCGCGGTCGACAACAACGAGCTGCGCATCTATCTGCAAACCCAGCACGATCATCAAGGCCAGATTGTCGGTGCCGAAGCGCTGGTGCGTTGGCAACATCCGCAGCGCGGCCTGGTACCACCGGATCAGTTTTTGCCACTGGCCGCACAGCTGGGGCTGATGCCCGACATCGACCGTTGGATGATCCAACAGGCACTGGCCGTTCTAAAAGCACTGCCGTTGTTACCGGACGATCCGTTCCGTCTGGCGGTCAATGTAACCTCCGATCATTTTGCCCGTGAGGATTTTGTTAAGTTCATTGCCAGCGCCATCGATGCAGCCGGTGTTCCGGGCCAGCATCTGGTTATCGAGATGACCGAAAGCGTGATGATTCAGGATAAAGACGAAGTCATTAATAAAATATTGCGGCTCAACGGCCTGGGCGTGGAAGTGTCCATCGACGACTTCGGCACCGGCTATTCCAGTCTGAGTTATCTGCAAACCCTGCCGATTTCAGAACTGAAAATCGACCGCTCTTTCAGTGCCGACATCACGCCCGGTTCAGCCGGCGCCGTCATCGTCGATCTGATTTATATGCTGGCCAAAAAACTGGGGTTGCGCACTGTCATCGAAGGCGTTGAAAACGAAGATCAGTTGGACCTGCTGGCGCATTATCCGGAAGCCAATCTGCAGGGTTATTATTTCGGTCGGCCGATGCCCGCCGATGAGTGGCTGGCCCATTATAAACACTGATTAACTGGCATCGCTCTCTGCCTGCTGACGGATGATTGCCGCCATCTGGCGCGTCGCCGGCCGGTTCATCGTCGTCTTGTTCCACAGCAAGCCCGGCGTGCGCACCGGCGTCGGATTCTCCAGCGCCACCGCCACCAGGCCGGGCTCTCCCGCCAGGGCGTTGGCTGAGACGATGCTCGCCAGACCGGTACGGCGCACCAGTTCCACCATCGGCGAAATAGCGTTCATTTCCGCCACCACCTGTGGCTTGGCACCGGCGGCCATAAAGCACTCATCGAGCAACTGACGGGTGGAAAAATTCGGCGTCAGCAACGCCAGCGGCAGACCATTGAGTTCCACCATCCTCAGTCTTTTGCGTTTGGCCAGCGCATGATCGGGCGCAACGATTAAGCGCAATTCTTCATTGAATAAAGGCTCAAACCAAAGCCCACGCGGCACCGCCGGCCGGTACGATACCCCTAAATCCAGACTGCCATTTTCCAGCCCCACGGCGATCGACTCGCCCGACAGTTCCTCCACCACCACCTTGACCCGCGGAAAGCGCTGCATAAAGGCCGCCAGACATTGCGGAATCAGCTGCACATTAAAGCTGTGGGTTGCCGCGATGCGCAGCTCACCGGTCAGTTCGTCGGGCACATTTTTCAGCGCTGCGACGATGCCATCGACCTGGCCGACGATGGGCTGAATCTGATCGACAAAGGCGCGGCCGGATTCAGTGATGGTGACGCGCTTGCCATGGCGGTGAAACAGCTGCACGCCCAGTTCTTCCTCCAGCTGCCGAATCTGATGCGACAGCGTCGACTGAGTGACGTGCACCCGTTGCGCCGCCCGGGTGAAGTTCTGTACCTCGGCCAACGCCAGGCAGTAACGCAGATGTCGCAATTCCATAGTGATGCCAACCCCAGCAACCATTGATGAGTAACTATCGATGACCAACTATCGATGTCATCGATCATTTTTAGCGATATTTATCATTTTTATAAATCAAAAAGCGCGCTTAGGGTAGGTTGAAAATAAAAACAACTCAGGAATCGGACCATGAAAATCGGACGCGAAACCGTTCCGCGCAGCGCCATCTGTATCTCCAACGCCGAGCAAATTGTCGTACGCGGCAAAGACCTCTGTGACGACCTCATCGGCCACACCAGTTTCTCCGACTACTTCCACCTGCTGCTGACCGGCCAACAACCGACCAGCGCCGCCCGTGCTGTACTCGATGCCACCCTGGTCGCCATTGCCGAACATGGTTTTGTACCCTCGGTACAGGCCAGCCGCATGACCTATGCCGCCGCGCCAGACGCGCTGCAAGGCGCTGTTGCCGCCGGCATTCTCGGTTGCGGCCCAGTCATTCTGGGAGCGTCAGAAAACGCCGGCCGACTGTTTAAAGACATCGAACAACGCCAGCAAGACGGTGCCGACCTGGCCCAGGCCGCCCTCGAAGCGGTGCAGGCTTTGCGCGCCGAGCGACAACCGATCCCTGGCTACGGCCACCCGCAGCATAAAGCTCGCGATCCGCGCGTTGATGCCCTGTTTCGGGTGGCACGCGAGGCCGGCGCCGATACCCGCTTTATCGACGTCGCCGAGGCGGTCGAAGCCGCCATTCCCGAGGTCATCGGTAAAGACCTCAAACTGAACGTCTCGGCCGCCATACCCGCGGTGCTGTTGGGCGTCGACTTCCCGGTTCGGGCGCTGCGTGGCGTACCCATTCTGGCACGCACCGCCAGCCTGATTGCGCATCTCAATGAAGAAGCCGACCAGCCAGCCGGTTTCGCGCTGTCTTACCAGGCGACCGAACACTACGAATACACCGGCACTGTGCCGGCCGATTTCCAGCGCTGAACCGAGGGCATAGCCGCCATGAGCAAGGTACTGGACGGTATTACCGTCATCGAGCAAGGCACTTTTATCACCGGACCGGCCGCCAGCATGTTGCTGGCCGATCTGGGCGCCAACGTTATTAAGGTGGAAAGACCCGGCAGCGGCGATCCGTTTCGGGCCTTTAAAGGCGGTCTCTACAGTCCGCATTACCAGACCTACAACCGCAACAAACGCTCCATCGCGCTGGACACCAAAGACGACGGCGATCGCGCCATCTTTGACGACCTGATCCGCAGCGCCGATGTCTATATCCAGAATTTCCGCCCCGGCGCAGCCGACCGGCTCGGTGCCGGCGAAGCGCGCTTGCGCGAGCTGAACCCCAAGCTGATTTATTGCGCCATCAGCGGCTTTGGTCAGGATGGTCCGGCGGCACAACGACCCAGCTACGACACCGTGGCCCAGGCCGCCAGCGGTTTCTTAAAACTGTTGATCAACCCGGAAAACCCGCGTGTGGTGGGTCCGGCCATGGCCGATTCTTTGTCCGGCTTTTATGCCGCCTATGGCATTCTTGGAGCGCTGTTCGAACGCAGCCGCACAGGAGTGGGTCGTCGGGTCGAAGTATCCATGCTCGAAGCCATGTGCCATTTCAATCTGGACGCCTTCACGCATTATTTCTCCGAAGGCGAAATCATGGGGCCTTACAGCCGGCCACAGGTGTCTCAATCCTATGTGATGGAATGCAGCGACGGACGCTGGGTGGCTTTGCATATGTCGTCGCCGGAAAAATTCTGGCAGGGCCTGGCGCGGGCCATCGGTTTCCCCGAACTGCTCGACGACGAACGCTTCAGCAGTCGCGAAGGCCGCATCGCCAACCAGGAAGCGATGATCGAAGTGTTGCAGGGTATTTTCCGGCAACAACCGCGCGATGAATGGTGCGCGCGCCTGCTCGCCGAAGACGTGCCGCACGCGCCCATGTACTCAGCCGATGAAGCGCTCAACGACCCTCAGGCCAAACACCTGCAACTGGAGATTCAGACGGAGCATCCCGCCGGTGGAACCTTCCGCTCGGTACGCTCACCGATCAGCTACGACGGCGAGCGCCCCTTGCAGATGAGTGCACCACCTTTGCTCGATCAACACCGTCAGGAAATTCTGGCAGAGCTGAATAAGAAAAACTGAATTTAAAAACTGAACTCAAAAAAATAAGCATCAACCGCTGCGCAACGGCATCCAGAACACAACAAAAAACGGAGCCCTATTATGTTCGACTTACCCGCTAAAGAAGACATCTTCTGTCATGGTATTCCTTCCACGCCGGACGATATTACCGACATCGTGTTGCGCGCCATGGGCCGCACCGAAAACCCGCGCCTGCGTGAAATTTTGGAAGCCCTGGTGCGTCATCTGCACGCCTTCGGTCGCGAAGTAAAACTCTCCGACGAAGAATTTATGATGGCGATCAACGCCGTTACCCGTTTAGGTCATTTAACCAAGGATCGCCACAACGAAACCATGGTGATGTCCGACGCACTCGGTTTTTCCACCCTGGTGATGATCCTCAACCAGAACCGCCAGCCGGAACAAATGTCGCCAGCCTTGCTCGGCCCGTTTTACAGCCGCAAGGATCCGGAGTATCCACTGGGTACCAACATCAATCGCGCCGAACCCAAGCCGAGCGACATTCCGCTGTTCGTCTCCGGCCAGGTGCAAAGCGTCAACGGCAAGCCGCTGGCTAATGCGCTGGTGGAAGTCTGGCACGCCTCACCGGAAGGTCTGTACGAAAACCAGGATCCGGATCAGCCTTATCTGAATCTGCGCGGTAAATTCCGCACCGATGCCGAAGGCCGTTTCCATTTCCGCACCATCCGCCCGGCCAGTTATCCGATTCCTACCCACGGCATCGTCGGTGAAATGCTTGCCGCCCAGAACCGTCATCCGTTCCGCGCGGCGCATCTGCACTTCACCGTTTCCGCGCCGGATCACAGCACCTTGGTGACGCAGATTTTCCCGGCTGATGACCGCTTTATCGAATCCGACTGTGTGTTCGGTGTTACCTGCGCCGACCTCGCCGTGCCCTTCCCGATTCATAACGACGGCAAGGCTCCAGCCGACGACGTCAGCGGTGAATACAGCACCCTGGAATTGATTTTCGACTTGTCGGAAGGCGAATCGCGTTTGCCGCAATCGCCCATCGACTGAGGATCGGACGCCTCAAATCACTCTGTACAACAACAAAACCGAAAGAGAGATTGCTATGAAACCGAACCATATTTCCATTCAGCGCCGGCTCGCCGGCATCACCCTCGGCTTGACGGCCAGCGCCCTGGCGGCGTTGCCACTGGCCAGCCAGGCGGAAGAAACCATTCGCCTGACGGTCGGCTCCAGTCACCCGACCACCATTCCCTGGGTCGGCATGATTCCTGGCGTTTTTATTCCCGAAGTGAACCGCATTCTGGCCGCCGATGGTCGCTATAAAATTCAGTGGACCGAGGCTTATGCCGGCCAGCTTTATGGCGCTAATGCAACGCTGACCTCGGTGCGCGATGGCATCGCCGACATGGGTTGGGTGTTCAGCTATCTGGAAGGCTCTCGCATGCCACTCAGCCAGATCAGCGCCTATACGCCGTTCACCACCGGCGACCCGGTGTTGATGCTCGACGTGATGAACGACCTGGTACGTTCCGAACCGGCGCTCGCCAGCGAATGGACCGACAACGGTGTGGTCTTCCTCGGCGCCACCGCATCCGATACCTACGATCTGTACACCAACTTTCCAGTCGACAGCCTCGATGATTTCAACGGTCGCCGCATTTCAGCGCCGGGCGTTTTGGGTGTCTGGCTGAACCCGGTCGACGCCACTCCGGTCGATGGCACTCTGGCCAGCTACTACACCGACATTCAGACCGGCGTCTCTGAAGGCGTGGTCAGCCTGGCCACCGGCATTCTGCCGGCGCGGGTCTACGAAGTAGCGCCTTACATCACCAAGGTGAACATGGGCGTGGTCTTCTCCGGCGGTCTGGGTTTCAACCAGGACCGTTTCGATAGCTTGCCGGAAGTGGTTCAGGACGCCTTGATGGAAGCCGGCTCGGTTTATTCCAAAGCCCACGGCACCGACCTCGCCGCGCGCTATGAAGATGCGCTTGAAGAAATGCTCATTCTTGGCGCCCGTCAGAACCCACCGGTGCAGGTGTTCGAATTGTCCGACGCCCAACGTCAACAGTGGATCGACGGCATGCCGGATCTGGCGAATCAGTGGGTTGAACGCAATGAAGCGCGCGGTCTGCCCGCGGCCGAATTGCTCAGCACCTATATGAACGCCATGCGTGAGCGCGGTTTCGAACCGGCACGTGCCTGGGATCAGGAATAACGGCGCGGTCCCTGCCACTCACTCTTCAACCGAGCCCGGCCTTGCGCCGGGTTCGCATCTAGGAGCCTGACTGTGACTCTTTCGACCTGGCTTAAGGGTCCGACCCAGCAACAAAGCTGGTTTGGCGCCCTGACCGACGGCTTAAACGCCATCGGCTCAGTATTGATTTTCGCCATCATGGCGCTGATCTGCGCCGACGTGTTGTCGCGCAATATTCTTAATCAACCGATCAAGGGCGTGGCCGAGCTGGTCGCTGCCTCCATCGTAATGATTGTCTTTTTTCAACTGGCCAGCGCGTTGCGTCATGGTCGTATGGCGCAGGCCGATATTTTTATCGCCGGCTTTACCCGCAAACATCCACGTCTCGGTCATGGTCTGAAGACGCTGTTTTTTCTCGCCGGTGCCACCATGCTGGCGATCGTTTTCGACGGCACCCTGCCGGTCTATCTCAACGCGGTTGAGCGGGATTTATTCATGGGTGTCGAAGGCGTTTTTACCTTCCCGATCTGGCCCATTCGTCTGGTAGTGCTGATCTGCGCAGCCGTTACGGTGCTGCAATATTTATTGTTGGCGCTGAATGAAATCCGCTGCGTCATTCACCCGCCTGTGGTCACTGAGGAGGACGCCGAATGAGTGGTCTGGAAATCGGCGCCATCGCCATTGTTGCGATGCTGGTCTTGATCTATATCGGCCTGCATATCGCCATCGCCTTAATGAGCGTTTCCTTTGTTGCCATCGCCGCCTTGCGCGGACCAGAACTGGCGACTCGCATGGTCAGCGCGGCGGCCAACGATTCACTGAGCAGCTATCTCTACGGCGTGGTGCCGCTCTTTGTGCTGATGGGATTGCTGGTAGTGATCTCCGGCATTGGCCGTGACACCTTCGATGTGTTTCAACATTTTCTGCGTAAGCTGCGCGGCGGTCTGGGCATCGCCACCGTCGGCGCCAATGGCGTGTTCGCGTCCATCACCGGCGTCTCCATTGCCTCGGCGGCGGTGTTCACCAAGGTCGCGGTTCCGGAAATGCGCCGCCATGGTTATACGCCTCGATTTTCCGTCGGCGTGGTCGCCGGCAGCTCGGTTCTGGGCATGCTGATTCCGCCGTCGCTGTTGATGATTGTCTACGGCGTACTGGCCGAGCAATCGGTGGGGCGGATGTTTATCGCCGGTATCGTGCCGGGCATTTTGCTGGCGCTGGGGTTTGTGGCCACCATTCTTTTGATCGCCTGGTTGCGCCCAAGCTTTATGGAACGCGCCGACTATAACCACGCCGATCTGCACGAAGACGAACCCACCTTGGGCCAGTTAATGGCCAAGCTGGTGCCGATCCTGTTGCTGATGCTGCTGGTACTCGGCGGTCTTTATTCCGGCTTTTTCACGCCCACCGAAGCCGGTGCTGTTGGTGCCTGTGGTGCGCTGGTGTTGGCGCTGGCTAAACGTCGACTCAGTTGGCGTTCCTTCTATGGTGTACTCAGCGAAACCGGCCATGTGGCGGTCTCAATTTTGTTCCTGATTCTGGCTGCATCGTTGTACAGCCGTATGCTGGCGCTGACCGGTTTACCGATGAATATTGCCCAGTGGGTCACCAGTCTGGAGTTGGGTGTTTATCAGTTTTTGGTGCTCTATTTACTGGTCATTATCTTGATGGGCTGCATCATCGATTCGGTATCGATCATGTTGATCGTGCTGCCCATCGTCCTGCCCATCGCCCAGTTCCTTAACCTCGATCTGATCTGGTTTGGCGTCATCACCGTGATTGCCGTGGAGATTGGATTGGTCACGCCGCCCTTTGGTATTTCGGTGTATACCGTCAAAGCCAGCCTCAATGACGACAGTGTACCGATTCAGGAAATCTTCAAAGGCGTGATGCCGTTTTTCTTTGCCATGCTGGTCGGCCTGGCGGTACTGACGGCCTTCCCGTCGTTGTCGACCACCCTGGCGTATCTGTACTGAGGATTCGTGATGAGCACTTCTGACAAGGGCGCTTTAGCCAACACCAGTCTTGAGCAACTGTTTTATCAGGGTCGCTCCTTTTCCTACTGGCTCGATAAAGCGGTGCCGGATGGATTATTGCGCGAACTGTACCAGCTGGTTTGCCTGGGTCCGACCAGTAAAAACTGCAGCCCGTTACGACTGGTTTTTCTGCGCTCGCCTGAGGCCAAACAAAAGCTACTGCCAGCGCTGGCCGCTGGCAATGTGGCCAAGGTGGAAGCGGCTCCGGTCACGGTGATTCTGGCGTACGACCGTCGTTTTCACGATCAGTTACCAAGGCTGTTTCCCCACGCTGAAGCGCGCAACGACTTTGTCGGTAACGAGCCCTTGCGTGAAGAAACCGCGATGCGCAATGCCAGTCTGCAAGGCGGTTATTTCATTATGGCCGCGCGTGCCTTAGGGCTCGATTGCGGCCCGTTATCCGGCTTCGATAACGATACCGTTGACCGACTGTTTTTCAGCGACAGCGCACATCACGCCTACCGCAGTAACTTTTTATGCAATATCGGCTATGGCGATCGAACTCAATTGCGTGAACGGCTGCCACGTTTGTCGTTTGAAGAGTGCTGCCAGTTGTTGTGACGCCAAGATACAAAACCATAAGTATTCATAGTTCCGCCAATGGTCCAAAGGTGAAGTTCGGTCACTGAGGAACTTATTAGCAAAGTAAGCAGTACCCGAGCTTCGCGTCTGGACTACGACAAAAACAACAACAAGAGGAACAAACCAATGTGTCGTCTCTGTGATCATCGCAATCAAGCGCAAGCCGCCGATAGCCGGCGTGACTTTCTGAAAATGGCCGCTGGCGGAGGCGATGCGCCTTTGCTCGCGCCCGGTGCAACGTCTGCCGCTAAGCAAGAACCCAAAGCACGACCGCAAGGTGTCGGTGAGGCCGGGCGGCGCACCCTGATTCGTGGCGGTGCGGTGTTAAGCATGGACGATAACATCGGTGATTTTCCGGTTAGCGATGTATTGCTCGAAGGCAACCGCATCGTCGACGTTGCCGCCCATATCGACGCGCCGGATGCGGCAGTCATCGATGCCAGCGGCCAGATCGTTATGCCCGGTTTTATCGATACGCACCATCATCAATTCGAAACCGCGCTGCGCTCATTTCTGGTCAATGGCATTCTGATCAACGATGGTCAGCCGCACAGCGAACGCAATTATTACGAAACTATTTTGCAGTCCTTGTCGTTGCAATACCGCACCGAAGACGTCTACATCAATGAACTGTTCGGTGGTTTATCGCAACTCGATACCGGCGTGACCAGCGTCATGGACGTCAGCCAGATTCACCATTCGCCGGAGCATTCCGATTCGGTGATTCAGGCGTTGCGTGATACCGGTCGGCGCGCGGTCTTTGGTTACTTCGAAGGCTGGGGCGAGGATGCGCGTTACCCCGAAGATGCGCGGCGCATTCGCCAAGAACATTTCAGTTCCGACGACCAATTGACCAGCATGATCATGGGTGGCGAAATTTATCTGCCCGGCTATGAAAATGCCTGGCGTGTGGGTCGCGAACTGGGTTTGCCCATCGCCTTGCATGTGGTGGGCACTTTCGGCATGGCACCGACTTTCGATCAACTCGCCAGCGCCGGTGAATTCGGCGACGACAATATCTTTATTCATATGACCGGCATGAGCGACCTGGCCTGGCAAAAAGCCGCGGAAGCCGGTGCCCATGTATCGCTGTCGGTTCCGATCGAAATGACCATGCGCCACGGCATGCCGCCCATTCAAAAATGCCTCGACCTGGGCATGCAACCCTCGTTATCGACCGATGTGGAATGCACCATGACGGCCGATCCATTTACTCAGATGCGCTCAACCCTCACCCTGCAACGCGCCTTTATTAACGAGGCGGCGCTGGCCGGTGAAGAAAACCTGCCGGCTTTATTAACCGCTCGTGACTGCCTGCGTTTTGCCACCATCGAAGGCGCTCGCGGGTTAAAACTCGACCACAAAACCGGTTCACTAACGCCGGGCAAAGAGGCCGATATTATTCTGCTCAATGCCCAGGCGATGAACGTGGCACCGCTGAATAATGTGCCCGGTGCGGTGGTGTCATTAATGGATCGCAGCAACGTCGATACGGTTCTGGTCGCCGGTAAGATTCGCAAATGGCAAGGTCGGTTACTGGACGTCGATATTGAACATTTGCGTCACGGCCTGGAGAGCAGTCGCGATCATCTGTTTGCCAGCGCTGGCATCGAGGTGGATCTGTTTCGCGACTGAAAGTTGTGAAACCAAGCGTAGTAATTCGGTTTAAAAAAAGCGAGGATGCCAGTCAAGCTATCTCGACTGAACGTTCGAATGAACTATGGATCGGTGAATGAAACAGTGGGTTGTATCACTCGTCATCATCCTCGCGCTGACCGCCAAAGCCGATGTCTTTAGCTTTGCCATCGACGATTTTCCGCCCTTCGTTGATCGCAATGCCAAAGGTTATGGTTTGGGACCGCGCATTGTCAGTGCTGCCCTGGCCACCCAATCGCACGAAGCCAACTTTTTGTTTGTACCCTGGCCACGCGCCTATCGCATGGCCGAGGAAGGCCAGATCGATGGCACCTTCCCCTGGACCGATCAAGGCGATCGCCGCGAACATTTCGCGCTGTCGGTACCGGTGTTCGAGCACACCTTCAGCCTGGTATTTGCACCGGGCCAGGAACGGGACTGGCAACAGTTTGATGACCTTGATGGCTTAAAATTCGGCAACGTTGTCGGTTACCAAATCGGCATCGATTTTTATCAGTGGATCGAACGCACCGGCCAGTCACTGGAGATCGTCAACAGCGAGGAATTGTTGTTTCGCATGCTGGCTTATGGCCGCTTCGATGTCGCCGCTTTCGATCAGGTCGCTGCCCGCGCTTATATAAACGACTTGCAAGCAGACGTACCCACCGCAGCGGATTTGGTCATACAGGACCATACCATTGAACAGAGCAATACCGTGGTGTTAATGCCCTTGCATTCATCACGCACCGACCGACTGCAAGACGCCTTGGCCAAAGGTCTGGCAACCATTCGCGCCAACGGCACCTACGCAGACATCATGGCAGACAACGCCAGCGATTAAGCAGTCGTACGTTCACCGCTCAAATCGTTCAAAGTTGCCGACAAGGTGGTCAACAACTCCTGGTTCTTGCTCACCACCAGATCAATCTCGCTGGCCGACGAACCGGCCTTGGCCGCCAGGCTGCGCACTTCATCAGCCACCACCGCGAAGCCGCGACCGGCTTCACCGGCACGTGCCGCTTCAATCGCCGCGTTCAATGCCAAAAGGTTAGTTTGCTCGGCAATGGCATTAATGCTCGATACCATGCGATTGATGTTTTCACCCGACTTCAGCAACTGGCCCATTACCGCTTCGCTGGTCTGAACCACTTTCATGCGCTCACTGATATCGGTGCCGTACAAAATCACCTTGGTGACTTTACCCTGGCTGTCGCGCATGGCGGTAAAGGTGGCGCCGATGCCAACCTCCTGTTGCCCCACCGAAATTGACATATCGAGTTTAACGCTCTGACCTTCGAGCAAGTCATGACGCTGCTTGTCATCCAGGTAGTTTTCCCAGGACGACAGCGACTTTTCCAAAGCCTCGCGACTCAAACCACGGCTTTGCTGCAGGTAATCATTCAGCGCCTGCAACTGGCCATCGCGTGACCACTCAATCAATACATTGGTTTCATTGATCACCGCAAAGCGGGTCTGGGATTCCAGTGCTTTGATTTTAACGTCGGTAATGTCGGCCATAATGGCGACAAAACCGGTATGGTTTTTAGTTTGCGGATCGAACACCGGGTTCACCGTCGCCGATACCCAGATCGGGCTGTCGTCACTGCGGTGCACTTCCACCTCGTCATAGAACGGACGACGGCTGTTCAGTTCGCCGCGAATACGTTCTCGAGTGGCGGCATTGGTGTTAGCACCGACCAGAATTTCACTCGGTTTGCGATCCAGCGATTCATCCGGACTGTAACCGGTCATCCGACTGAAGCCCGGGTTCACATAGAGAATGCGACGCTGAGCATCGGTGATGATTACAGCGTTATCGGTTTCATCGGCCACCAGTGACAGCATCCGGAATTGCTCGCGCTTGCGCACTTCGGCGGTAATGTCGTTGGCAAACTTGATGACTTTCACGACCCGGTTTTGGGCGTCGCGAATCGGGTTATAGGTGGCATGAATCCAAACTTCGCTGCCATCTTTTGTAACGCGCTTAAATTCCGCCGTCTTATGCTCACCTTGGCGTAACGCCTCCCAAAACGCCCGGTACTCAGCGCTGTCGGCTTCGGCTTTTTCAACAAAAAGACGGTGATGCTGACCTTTTATTTCATGCAGCCCATAACCCATTAGCTGCAGGAAATTATCATTGGCATTAATGACGGTGCCGTCGAGATTAAATTCGATCACCGCTTGAACCTGACGGATGGCATCAAGCTGCGATTTGGCCTCGGCCTTTGCGGTGACCTGAGCGGTAACATCGGTTGCAAACTTAATAATGCGCTGCACCTTGCCACCACGGATCACCGGCGTATAGGTGGCGCGAATCCAAACTTCACTGCCATCTTTGGCCAGGCGACTGAAGGTTGCTGTCTTAGCATCGCCCGCCCCTAAATCGGCCCAGAACTTTTTATACTCAGCACTGGCCGCCATGCCAGGCTCTACGAACAGGCGGTGATGTTGACCGACCACTTCATCCAGCCGATAACCCATCAAATCGAGAAACAGGTCATTCGCCTTAATAATGGTGCCGTCGGGCTTAAACTGAATAACTGCTTGAGAGCTGTCGATGGCCTTTAAGACTGCATCCGCATCAGAGGTGATACCGAACTTCATTGCCATTTTCCTGCTTTGAATATTAGAAACATTTAATACGCAGAGCAGTTTAGATTGGACCGCTGAACCGGACATTTTTTTTAATGCGCGAAAAAGTAGCCCGCTCCAAACCAGCCAGGCTGGCTCGGAGCTTTTTGAATGACGATTACACTTGGTAACCTTTAACGATGGCGTCCAGATCCTGAACAGCCTTCGACAGCTGCCGGCTGTAATCACGCGCCGACTTGGTGCCGGTGGCGGTGTCGCTGGAAACGGTAACGATGCGCTGCATGTTCTCGTTGATGGTTTCCGACACCGAGTTCTGCTCTTCCGCCGCGCTGGCGATCTGAGCATTCTGACCGTTGATGGTATTCACCGCCGCCAACACACTTTGCAAGGCTGTTTCCACTTCGTGCGCTTCGGCTACGGTGTCGTTACTGCTGCCACGAATCGATTCAATCATCCGCGTCACTTCGCTGGAGCCGTTTTGCAAGCGGGTAACAATGGCTTCAATCTCTTCGGTCGATTGCTGACTGCGACTGGCGAGCTTGCGCACTTCATCGGCAACCACGGCAAAACCCCGACCGGCCTCACCGGCGCGCGCTGCCTCGATGGCTGCGTTCAGCGCCAGCAGGTTGGTTTGCTCGGCGACATCACGAATCACATCCAGCACCGCACCGATGGCGTCCGATTCTTTGCTCAGGTTCTGCGTCGCCGCAACGCCTTCGCTGACGCGATTGGCCATGCCGTCAATCACCGCTATGGCGCGGCCCAGCTTGGACTGCGCATCTTCGGTCTGTTGCTCGGCGTCGTTGGCCGCCATGGCCGCCTCGTTGGCCGAACGCGCAACTTCCTGAGACGCCGCCGCCATTTCGTTGATGGCCGCCGCCGCCTGATCGCTCTCTTCCTGCTGGCTGATAACGCCGGTTTCGGTCTGACTCAGGATGGCATCGAGCTTGGCGACCGAGCCGTTGATGTCGCCGGAAGAACGGTGGATCTGCTGCACCAGCGCCGTTACCTGATCGGCAAAGGCATTGAAGCTGCGGCTCAGCGCGCCGATCTCATCGCGGCTGTGGATGTCCAGTCGCTGCGTCAGATCGCCATCGCCATTGGCAATATCATCCATGGCATCGACCACCCGGCGTAACGGGTTGCTGATACCGCGAGCCACCACTAAAGCCACCACCGCAATGCCCAACACCGCCAGCACCGCTGCGGTTAAGGAAATACCGGTGGCACGGGTCAGGTGTTCCTGAACTTCGTCGCGGGCGACGTTTAATTGCGCTTCCAGACCATCGATATAGAAGCCGGTACCAATCACCCAGTTCCAGTCCGGCAGATAAATCGCCTTACTGATTTTCGGCGCTGGCACACCGGCGGAGTTATTCCACCAATAGCGGGTCGGTTCATCGACGCCTGAGGTGGCTTTATCGACCATCGCTTTGGAAAAGCGCACGCCGTTAACATCTTCCAGGTTGGCGTGGTTCTGGCCATCCAGCGCTGAATTCGCGCCATGCGCCAGCATGTTCACCTTATCGTCCATGACGAAGAAATAACCCGGTGCTCCGGAATCGTCGTAACGCAGCTTGCGGATAATATCGAGCGCCCGCTGCTGGCGTTGCGCTTCACTGCCGGCAACGTTGCCCTGGTAGAGATCAATAATGGCGGTGCGTGCCAGCGACAGATAACTGTCCAGTTGGGTGCCGTAGGTTTGCGACAGGCTGCGCTCAAAGGCAGTCACCGATTGCGTGCCCATGATCGACGCCTGGCGCAGGTTAATGGCGGTCAGCAATGCCGCCACCAAGACCAAAGGTACGATCGCCAGCACCAGAATGCGGGCGCGAATATTCAAAGACATCCATTACTCCTTTACACATCGAATATCCACCAGACACAGCCACCCTGTTCGATGAGACTGGCTCACCGAAAATCGGTGATAGCGGGCATGATGGAGTCAGGGTGATCCCTGTTGTTTTTGCAGTGCGATACGGTTTCTAGTGTTAGTGCGCGAATCGGCCGGTGGTCGTTTTTCACTCAATCCAGCCGTGTGCCATCATCTAGGGATGTCGGCCAAAGTCAACGAAGCTTGATTGTGATCAACTTTTGCGGAGTCAATTGAAACGTTGGTCGGGAATTATTTCAGCGTCAAATTAACGACAGAGGGAGCGAATTTTAGTCAGCATTGGGGAGGTGATCGGCTGAGTGATGTCGCAACACAAATAACCTTAAGTGCTGGGTTTATCGTTCAAAAGAACAATTTTTCCGCCAAAATACCGACGGCCAATTATACCGAACACAGCGTTCCAGCCGCTCAGTCCTGTCAGTCCAGATGAAAACGGGTGACGCTGCTTTGCAGTTCACTCGCCAACTTTGTCAGACCCGTGCTGGCGACGCTGATTTCCTGTACTGCGGTTTCGGTTTCCGAGGCCATGGAGGAAATGCGCGAGATATGAGCGGTGACTTCCGAGGCGACCGTCGATTGCTGCTCCGAAGCGCTGGCGATCTGCAAGGTGATATCCACAATCTGCTGCACTTCTTTGAGCGTATCGCGCAAGCGTTCGGCGGTCTTGGTGGAACGTTCGGCAATGGCTTGCGCCGAGCTGCTGCATTCGTCGGTGAGGTTGGCGGCGTCTTGAGACGACACCAGCAACGAATCGACGGTGGCGGCAATTTCATCAGTCGCCGTCTGGGTATTTTGCGCCAGGCTGCGCACTTCATCGGCCACCACGGCAAAACCCCGACCGTGTTCACCGGCTCGCGCCGCTTCAATGGCCGCGTTTAACGCCAGCAAGTTGGTCTGCTCGGCAACGCCTTTGATGGTCTCCAGGATGGCATCGACGCCTTTCATTTCTTCACGCAACGCCTGAATGCGGGCGTTGGCATCGCGCAGGTCGCTGGACATCTGGTTAATGTCGGCGGACATCTGCACCACATCATCAACCCCCTGATTCACCGCCTGATGCGTGGTTTTCGCCACCTGCGCCGATTCGTTGGTATTGCGCGTCACCTCGTTGATGGCGCTGCTCATCTGCTCGATGGCTGTCGCCACCTGTTCGGTCTGCTCGTTTTGCCGATTGACGTTTGCCAGCGTATGACCGGTGATCGCCGTTAACTGCTGCGCCGACGACGCCTGCTGATCGGCCGCTTCGATAATGTGCTGCACCAGCGCACGCAGGCCATTCACCATGTCCTGCATCGACCGGTAAACGCCGCTGGTCGCCTGGTTTTCCGCGTCGTAGAGCCGCAAATCGCCATCGGCAATGGCGACCGCCACGCGCTGCAAATCGGCCGGTTCACGGCCCAGAGGTTTGAGAATGCTGCGCGCGGTATAGAGCGCGATGCCGACGACAATCACCACCAGCCCAGCGACAATGATCGCCGCACTGGTCAACAGTTGATTGGCCGGCGCGAAGGCTTCGGCCTGGTCCTGTTCGGCCACCAACACCCAGTCCAGCCCGGCCGTGGTGATGGGCGCATAGGTCGACAACACCGTACCGCCGCTGTAATCGATGCCGATCAGGCTGCCGGTTTCACCCGCCAGACCAGCGCGCACGGCGGCGGTATCAACGCTGCCAGTGTCGGGATGACGAAACGACATTTCCACGCTGTGATGTTCCGGGTCCATCACTGAATCGGAACGCATCAGGCCGTCGCTGCCGACCAGATAAGTCTCACCGGTTTGGCCCAGCCCGGCGCGTTCATTCATGATGCTGCCCAGTCGTTCGGCGGGAAACTGCAACGCCAGCACACCGACGCGTTCACCATTAGCGAACACCGGCACCGCCATAAAGCCGGCCGGGGCATCATAGGACGGCCGGTAAACGCTGAAATCCAACAGCACGGCATCTGCGTCTGCGGGTAATTCCAGCGCCCGCCGATAGGCCTCACCCAGACCGGATTCGGCATAAGGGCCTTCATTCAAGGAAGTGGCGAAATCGACTTCCTTGTACACCGAATAAACCACGTCGCTGTTGTTGTTGATCAGGAAGATGTCGTAAAAGCCGAAGCGGCGCAGGAAATCGCGGAAATAGGGATGCCAGCGACTGTGCGCCTGATCGTAACCAAAGAAGGTATTGGGCGAGGTCATCTCATCTTTGGCACCCAGCGGATTGGGGTTGTTGACGATGTAGGCGTATTGCATGGCCAAGGCGCTGAGGCTCAGTGGTTCGAGCATGGCTTCAGGGTCTATTTGCGCCTGCGGATGGGCTTCGAGCAGGCGCGGCTGGAATTGCTCGGCGTAATAAGGCAGCACGCGCGAGCGCAAAGATGACAGTGAGCGTCCCGATTCACGGGCGTACAGCCGATAACCCTCGGCAAATTCCACCATGGCATCGACCACCGCCTGACTGCGGGCCAGGCTTGAGGCCTGGTCAACGATGGTGACCAGATAGCGTTCAATGGCGGATTTTTTGATTGCCCGTACCGATTCCAGCTGCGCAAAGGCCTGATTTTCCAACGCCATGCGGGCATCGCGCGTGCTGAGTACGGCCAGTATCAACACCGGTAGCAGCCCTGCTGCCAGCAAGGTGACTATCAGACGTCGCTTGAGCGTCATGCGGGCGGCCCTTTGTTATTGTCATCAACATTAAAAGTAGTGCCGCCGGGGCTTAACCGCCATTGCAAGACGGACAGTAATGCGCCACTAACTAAAGGGCGCTGTTGTCCGCTTCCAGAGTCGTTAAGGTTCGGCGGTCGGGCAGACTTTCCATATCGCCGACCACCTGAACGGCACGCGCGCCCAGACGATTACCGCGTTGCAACGCTTGCTGAACGGGGCGGCCATCGAGCAAAGCGCTGATCACACCCACGGCAAACGCATCGCCGGCACCCACTGTATCGACCACTTCGGCCACCGCTTCACCCGCTACCTGCAAATTATGACGCTGACCATCCAGCTCACCGCGATAAAAACTGCCTTCCGGTCCCAGCTTGATGACGACGGCTTTGGCGCCGCCATCGAGGTAAAAATCGGCAATCGCCTCGGCGCTGTTTTTCCCGGTCAACAACTGACCTTCAGCCAGACCCGGCAACACCCAATCGACCTGGCGCGCCAAGGCATTCAAGGTGTCGCGCATCACCGTCTCGCTCGGCCACAGGCTTGGGCGCAGGTTGGGGTCGAAAGAAATCGTCGCGCCGGCGTCACGCGCCTTACCAATCAAGGTTTCACACAAGGCCAGACAACTGTCCGACAGCGCCGCGGTAATGCCGGTCAGATGCAGATGGCGCAGGCCGGATAAATCCAGCGCTTGCGCATCGGCCGGGCTCATATGGCTGGCAGCGCTGCCACGGCGGAAATATTCGACCTTGGGGTCGCGGCCGTCTTGCGCCTTTTCTTTGAACATCAAACCGGTCGGGTGCTGCGCATCTTCAATCAGCGAGCGGCAATCGATGCCTTCGGCTTCCAGGCTGGCGCGCACATAGCGGCCCAGGCTGTCGGTGCCGACGCGGCTCAGAAACTGAACGTCAAAACCCAGCCGCGACAGACCGATGGCGACGTTGTTATCGGCCCCCGCCAGACGGCGCTGAAAGTGTTCAACGGTGGCCAGATCGCCCGGCGTTTGCGCCACATAGAGCGCCATGGCTTCGCCAAAACAAAGGATTTCCGGGGCAGACAAATTCGCAGGTATCGACATATCACAGGCTCATTTTTTTTGTTTGACAGGCCACGAATGGTCTCACTACCATACTAGTTAGACAAGAATGGAAGATAACAACAAATATGACTGCCGACTTGATCGCCCTGTGGGATGACGCCCAATCCGAAAGCAATATGCGCCAGCGTATCTACGACGTGCTGCGCCAATCGATCATCCGTATGACCTTGGCCCCGGGTCAGGCGTTATCGGAAAAAGAAATCGCCGACGCCTTTTCCGTCAGCCGCCAACCGGTGCGTGAAGCCTTTATTCGTTTATCTGAAGCCGGGCTGGTGGAAATTCGTCCGCAGCGCGGCACCTATGTTGTACAGATTTCACAAACGGCGGTCACCGAAGCGCGCTTCGTGCGTGAAGCCGTTGAAGTGGCGGTGGCCTGCTCGGCCGCCGAACAAGGGTTGGATGACAAGGTGCTCTATGAATTGCGCGATCTGATTGAACGTCAGAAGCGTTGCATCGAACCGGCCGATCACGATCGTTTCTTCGAGCTCGACGAAGCCTTCCACCGCACGCTGTCGCTCGGTTCCGGTCACGATGCCGCCTGGCGCGTGACCCAGGAAGTCAAAGCGCAACTGGATAGAGTGCGTTATCTGTCGCTGCCGGAAACCACACCGCTGCCCAAATTGATCGAGCAACACAGCCATATTATCGACAGCATTGCCGCACGCGACGTCAAAGCCACGCGCGGCCATATGCAGGCACACCTGCGCGAAATTTTGCGCTCGCTGCCCGATCTGACCGAACGCTTTCCGCAGATGTTTGCCGGCGAATCCGGCACCACCCGGAAACGGGCATTCGGCTGAGGGTGTACCTGCCCTGCTGTTGTCCGGCGTAACCGACCGCCTGTGCGGTCATCTTCACGAAGCGGTTGCAACCCTTGGGTGACAACCACTGGTTTTTTTTACTTTCAGCTTCAGCCACAACAACAAGATTTGGAGTACCTATGAAAATCAGCAAGCTTTTGCCCGCCATCGCGCTGGCAATGGTCGGCAGCCAGGCGCTGGCCGATTACGAACTGAACCTGTCATCCGCTCTGAGCATGCAAGACCCGATCGTGCAATCCATGCAGGCCGCCAAAGAGCGTATTGAAGAGCGCAGCAACGGTGAACTGACATTGCGCATCTTCCCCAACAGCCAGTTGGGTTCCGATGAAGACGTCCTGGAGCAGATCCGCAGCGGTGCCAACTTCGCCATTTTGGTTGATGCCGGTCGTCTGTCTGAATACCAACCGGAACTGGGTATTCTGAGCGCGCCTTACCTGGTCGAAGATCCGGCTGATTACGACCAGATCACCTCATCCGATCTGTACCAGTCCTGGGTCGATCAGCTGGCCGAAAACTCCGGTCTGCGCCTGTTGAACTACAACTGGTTCCAGGGTTCGCGTCAGATGCTGACCAAAAAACCGGTCAACACTCCGGCTGACCTGAACGGCGTGCGCGTGCGCACCATCAACTCTCCGGTTTGGATCAAAACCATTTCCGGCATGGGCGCCACCCCGACTCCGCTGCCGTGGACCGAAGTCTATTCGGCGCTGCAACTGGGTGTGATCGACGGCGCCGAAGCGCAGTTGACCGCCGCCAACGGCCAGAACCTGCAAGAAGTGGTTACCAACATCGCCCTGACCAAGCACATCCATCTGATGACCGGCCTGGCAACATCCGAAGCCTGGTATCAGAGCCTGCCAGAAAACCTGCGCACCATCGTCGATGAAGAACTGTTCCAGGCCGGCGCCGAAGCCAGCCAGGCCACCATCGATGCACAAGCGTCCGTTCGCGCCACCATGGAAGCGGCCGGTGTGACCTTTAATGAAGTCGATACCAGCGTCTTCCGCGATGCCGTCAGCGGCGTCTACGACGAACTGGGTTACAGCGAATATCGCGATCAACTGCTCGGCAACTAAGCCGACCGGCGCTTGCGTCACGAAGGCGCAAGCGCCACTTTCCATTTGCATTCGAGGTACCTCTATGTGGCACTGGTACGACCGCATTGAGCAGTGGCTGGCCGTAATTCTGCTCAGCGCCACCGCACTCACCATGCTTGCCAGCTCAACCATGCGCGCCATCGGTCAGCCGTTTGCGGGCGGTGCCGAGTTGTCGCAATTATTGTTTATCTGGACCACCGTTTTGGGCGCCGACATTACCTTGCGCCACGGCTCTCAGGTCCGCGTTGATATTTTTACCACCATGATGCCGCCGCTGTTGTTGCGTCCGGTCATCGTGCTGTGCCTGTTAATGATGTTTGCCTTTCTCGGCCTGCTGGCCTGGTACGGCTTTCCGCTCGCCTTCTCCAACTGGCAACGCCCGCTCGGCGTCGCTGATTTAAGTTACGGCTATGTCACTCTGGCGTTACCTGCCGGCGCCGTTCTGATGATGATTTCCCTGCTGCGTCGTCTGTGGCGCGAAGGCCTGATGCGGGTATTCACTCCCGATCCGGAGGAAACCCCATGACCGCCACTCTGCTTCTGTGTTTCGGCCTGCTGTTGATGGCCATCGGTATGCCGGTCGCCTTTGCCATTGGCATTGCCGGCTTCAGTTATTTTCTGCTGCCGGACACCTTTTTGCCGGTGAACATCGGCGCCCAGCGTATTGTCTCGGCGACGCAATCTTTTCCGTTGCTGGCCGTGCCGCTGTTTATTTTGCTCGGCCATTTAATGAACGCCAGCGGCATTACGCCGCGACTGATTCGGCTGTCGACGCTGCTCGCCGGCTGGATGACCGGCGGCCTGGCACAAGCAAGTCTGGTGTTGAGTACGCTGATGGGTGGTGTTTCTGGTTCGGCCGTGGCCGATGCCGCCATGCAATCGCGCGTGCTCGGCAAAGGCATGACCGGTGAAGGTTATGCGCCCGGTTTTACCGGCGCTGTGTTGTCTATTGGTGGTCTGATTACCGCGACGATTCCACCCAGCATCGGGCTGATTCTGTACGGTTATCTGGGTGAGGTTTCCATCGGCCGGTTGTTTATCGCCGGTGTCGTACCCGGCTTTTTATTGATGGTCGCGCTGATGGTGACCACTTACTTTGTCGCCAAAAAACGCGGCTATAAACCGGTGCTCGACAGCCGCCCGACCGGCCGCGAAGTGCTGGTCGCGTTGCGCGAAAGCATCTGGGCGCTGCTGTTTCCGCTGTGGTTGTTGATCGGCATTCGTTACGGCCTGTTCACCCCGTCCGAAGCCGGTGCGTTTGCCGTCGCCTATGCGTTGATTGTTGGCTGTCTGATTCACCGCGAAATGTCGCTCAAGCAAGTGCTGGCAGCCCTGCAAGCTGGTGTGCGCGACATCGGCGTGATCATGCTGATCATCATGTTTTCCGGTGTCATCGGTTACGTCGTGTCGTTCGAACGCGTACCGCAAAGCATCGCCGAATTGACCGTCGGCGTGTTCTCCAGCCAGTGGGCACTGCTGCTGACGCTGGCCTTGTTGCTGGTGTTCTTCGGCATGCTGCTCGAAGCCACCGTCGTGGTCATGTTGCTGACGCCGATTCTGGTACCGGTCATCACTGCCGCAGGCATCGATCCGGTGCACTTCGGCCTGGTGATGATGATTCTGGTGACCTTCGGCGGCATGACGCCACCGGTGGGTATTTCCATGTACGCCGTCTGCGGCATCCTCGGCTGTTCCTTTGTCGACTACAGTCGTGAATTGTTGCCTCTGGCGCTGGCGGTTATCGCCGTTGTTCTGACCATTATTTTTGTTCCCAACCTGGTGCTGTTCTTACCCAACTGGTTAATGGGTTAGGCGGTATTCTGGAGCTGACATGACTGCACAATCGCAACCCCCTTTCATCGGCCCGGACTTTTTGCTCGGCAACGCGGCAGCTAAACGGCTGTACCACGATCACGCCGTGCACATGCCGATCTGCGATTACCACTCGCACCTAAGCCCGGTGGAAATTGCCGACAACAAGGCCTTCGACAACCTGACGCCGCTGTGGCTCGCCGGCGACCATTACAAGTGGCGCGCTATGCGCACCGCCGGCATTGCAGAGCAGCGCATTACCGGCGATGTCGGCGACCGCGAACGCTTCCAGGCCTGGGCCGAAACCGTGCCCGACTGCCTGGGCAATCCGCTCTATCACTGGACGCATTTAGAGCTGCGTTTTCCGCTGGGCATTGATGATGTACTGCTGTCGCCAGAAACCGCCGACGATGTGTGGCAACGCTCGCGCGCCGCGCTGGCAAAGCCGGAACTCAGCCCGCAAGGCATTTTGAAACAGTTCAATGTGCGCGAACTGTGCACCACTGACGATCCGGTCGACGACCTGGCCAAACACCGCCAGCACGCCAAAAGCGGTAACGGCCCGACCATGTTGCCGACCTTCCGTCCGGACACCGTTTACAAGCCCGAACACCCGGATTTCGATGCCTACCTGCAACGTCTCGAAGCCGCCAGCGGCATCGATATCAAAGGCTTCGACGACCTGACGGCAGCGCTGCATCAGCGGCTCGATTTCTTCGCCGACCACGGCTGCTGTCTGTCCGATCACAGCCTGGAAAAACCGGTGTTTATGACGCCGCCGTCAACCACCGAACTGAACCACATTCTCGACAAAGCCCGTCGCGGCGAGCCACTGTCCAGCGATGAAAGCGTCGGCTTTACCAGCGCCGTTTTGGTCTGGCTCGGCCGTCAATACGCGCAACGCGGTTGGGTGATGCAATTGCACCTCGGCGCGCAACGCAACCTCAGTCAGCGTGGTCTAAAAAACGTCGGCATTAACAGTGGTTTCGACGCCATTGGCGATGTCACCTACGCCGAACCGCTGGCGCAGTTTATGGACGCGCTCGATGCCGACAACCAGCTGCCGCGCACCGTTTTGTACAACCTCAACCCGCGCGATAACGAAATGCTGGCTGCCCTAGCGAGCAGTTATCAAAGCGACGGCATCGCCGGCAAAGTGCAGTTCGGTGCTGCCTGGTGGTTCAACGATCAACGCGATGGCATCGAACGCCAACTGATGACGCAAATGCAATTCGGGTTGCTGCGCCACGCCGTCGGTATGCTCACCGATTCGCGCTCGCTGCTGTCGTTTTCGCGCCACGATTATTACCGCCGCATTCTGTGCAATCGCCTCGGCCAGTTAATGACCGACGGCGAATTGCCCAACGATATCGACCGCATCGGTGAAATGGTACGTGCGGTTTGTTACGACAACGTCCAGCGTTATTTATTCGAACGTTAAGCGTTCTTTTTAACGCGGACAACGAAAGGAAAGCACATGAGAATCAGCGATGCTTATTTGATCGTCTCGGCACCGGGACGCAATTTTGTCACGCTCAAGATCGTCACGGAGTCGGGCATTTATGGAATTGGCGACGCCACCTTGAACGGCCGTGAAATGGCCGTGGTCGGCTACCTGGAAGAGCACGTTATTCCGGCTTTGATCGGTCGTGACGCCAGCCAGATTGAAGACATTTGGCAATACCTCTATCGCGGCCCGTACTGGCGTCGTGGTCCGGTCACCATGGCCGCCATTTCCGCGGTCGATATTGCGCTGTGGGACATCAAAGCCAAGGCCGCGCAAATGCCGTTGTATCAATTGCTTGGCGGTAAAAGCCGTGAGCGTGTGATGACTTACGCCCACTGCACCGGCCAGGACATCGACGGTTGCCTGGCCGAAGTGCAAAAGGCAGTCGATGCCGGCTACCTGGCGGTACGCGTTCAGGCCGGCGTACCCGGCATTGCCACCACCTACGGCGTCGCCAAAAAAGCCGGCGAACGTTACGAGCCAGCCGATGCCGACCTGCCGGCCGAGCACGTTTGGAACACTTCCAAATACCTGAACCACGCGCCCAAGTTGTTCGCTGCGGTGCGGGAAAAATTCGGTGACGATCTGCATGTGCTGCACGACGTTCACCATCGCCTCACGCCCATCGAAGCGGCGCGTCTGGGCAAAGAAGTCGAACGCTATAAATTATTCTGGCTCGAAGACTGCGTTGCCGCCGAAAACCCCGAAGGTTTCAAACTGATTCGCGAACACACCACCACA
This sequence comes from Saccharospirillum sp. HFRX-2, assembly GCF_043196805.1. Classification (NCBI taxonomy): domain Bacteria; kingdom Pseudomonadati; phylum Pseudomonadota; class Gammaproteobacteria; order Oceanospirillales; family Saccharospirillaceae; genus Saccharospirillum; species Saccharospirillum sp. HFRX-2. The sequence continues at coordinate 100,679 of NZ_JBEBMU010000008.1, read as the reverse complement.
CCGCTGGCGCTCGGTGAAGTGTTCAACACCATTCACGATTACCGCGAACTCATTGTTAACCAATGGATCGACTACGTGCGCGCGCCGCTGAGCCACGCCGGCGGCATTACTCATGTGCGCCGCATTGCCGATCTGGCGTCGCTGTACCACATCCGTACCGGCTTCCATGGTGCCACTGACTTGTCGCCGGTTTGCCTCGGCGCTGCCGTGCATTTCGATACCTGGGTGCCCAACTTCGGCATTCAGGAACACATGCCACACGAAGCGCTGACCGATGAAGTCTTCCCGCACGATTATCGTTTTGAAGACGGCCACTTTATTGTCGGTGAAACGCCCGGACATGGCGTCGATATCGACGAAGAAAAAGCCAAACAATACCCCTACAAACGCGCCAGCCTGCCGGTCAACCGACTGGAAGACGGCACGCTCTGGCATTGGTAACAGCGGTTGGTGAGTTCGGATTTATGACTTCAGATATTGGCATCGTTCATCTGGGCCTGGGCGCTTTTCATCGCGCCCATCAGGCGGCCTATGTGCAGGCTTATTGCGACCGCACCGGCGATACCGGCTGGGGTATTTGCGCGGCTAACTTACGCTCCAACGCAACGCTGGTCGACGACCTGGCAACGGCCGATTATCGCTATCATCTGGTGGCGTTTTCCGACCGCGAACATTACCAGATCAACAGCATCGACAGCATTCAGCGCACCCTGTTCAGCGGCCGCGACAGTAACGGCAACTGGGGCCGCGACCTGGATGCATTGCTCGAACAACTGAGCGACCCGTCGGTGCACATCGTCACCTTAACGGTCACCGAAAAGGGCTACTTTTTAAGCCCTGCCGAAGGCCGTTTATTAACCGACGCCGACGACCTGGCCGCCGACATTAAAAACCCGCAACAACCACGCACTGCGCCGGGCATTCTGGTGGCAGCACTGCGCCGCCGTCGTGCCGCCGACACCGCGCCTTTCACCGTGCTCAGTTGCGACAACATGCCGCATAACGGCGCACGTACGCGCAGCGCCGTTATGCAATTGGCTGCGCTGCACGACGCCGATTTGGCGCAATGGATTGCCGACGAAGTCGCCTTTCCGTCGAGCATGGTCGACCGCATCGTACCGGCCATGACCGACGCCGAATTCGAGCGCCTGAAAACCCTGGGCATCGACGACCACAACGCCGTGGTCAGCGAAGCCTTTACTCAATGGGTTATCGAAGATCACTTCCCCAGCGGCCGCCCCGACTGGCAGGAAGACGGCGTGCAAATGGTCGCCGACGTAGCGCCATTCGAGACCATGAAACTGCGCCTGCTCAACGGCAGCCATTCGTTGCTGGCTTATCTGGGCAGCCTGGCCGGTTTCGAAACCGTCGCCGACACCGTGGGCAACGCCACCATTCGCGACTTCCTGCGTCGCTATATGTTGAGCGAAGCCGCGCCGACTTTGTCCATGCCCGAAGGCACCGACCTGCACGACTACTGCGATAAACTGCTGCAACGTTTTGCCAACGACAGCCTGAACCACCGGCTGCATCAAATCGCTATGGACGGCTCGCAGAAGCTGCCGCAACGTTGGTTAAGCGGTGCTCAAGAGCAGCGCCAGAAAGACGCCGACCTGCCCTGCACCGCGCTCGGCATCGCCGCCTGGATTCGCTACTGCCAGGGTGTCGATTTAGCCGGCCAAAGCTACCCGGTGAGCGACCCGCTGGCCGACGACCTGGCGCAACTGCATCAGCAACACAGCGAGGTGGCAGCGCTGGTTGCAGCCTTCTTCGCACAAAGCGCTGTCTTCCCCACCGCCCTGGCCCAAGACAGCCACTTTGTCAGCCAAGTATGTGAATGCTACAAAGCACTGGAACAAACGCTGCGCTTCCAGCAAGACTGGCCCGCCTGACCGGGCGGCCATCCCAACCTTGACCCATATCAAAACGCGACCGAGCGGAAGGCGGCACACTGCCGCCATTCCATTACTGAACTCACAGAAGCCGGTCCGCTCGCCATGCAACTCGCCCTCTACGAAAAATACGATCTGCGCCTGCCACGCTACACCAGCTACCCCACTGCGCCGCATTTTCACTCTGGAATCGACGGCGAACAGCTGAGCCAATGGCTGGGCGAACTGGACCCAGAACAACCGCTGTCGCTCTACCTGCACGTGCCCTACTGCGAAAAAATGTGTTGGTTTTGCGGCTGCAATACGCAGATCACCCATCGCTACCAACCGGTCGGCCAATACGTCGACTTACTGCTCGAAGAAATCGACCAGCGCCTGTCACTGTTGCCGCCAGGCCAACGCTTTAAAGTCGCCCATCTGCACTTCGGCGGCGGCAGCCCGACCATCCTTTCCGCCGCCGATTTAACCCGCATCATGGACCAGCTGCGCAGCCGACTGGATATTTTGCCGGACGCCGAAGTCGCTCTGGAAATGGACCCGCGCACCTCGACCGAGGCCTTTATCGACGCCATGGCTGCCAACGGTTTCAACCGCGCCAGCATCGGCATCCAGGACTTCAACCCGGCGGTACAAAAAGCCGTCAACCGCGAACAAAGCCTCGAGGAAGTCGCCGCCATCATCGAGCAACTGCGCGCCAAAGGTATTAACGGCATCAACGTCGACCTGATGTACGGCCTGCCCAACCAGAGCGTCGCAACCCTGATCGACACCGTCGACCAAACCATCGGCCTGCGCCCAGACCGCCTGTCGATATTCGGCTACGCCCACGTCCCCTGGATGAAGAAACACCAGCAAGTCATCGCCACCGACAGCCTGCCGGGCGTAGAAGACCGCTGGGCGCAATACGAAGCCATCCAAAACCGCCTGGCCGCCCACGGCTACCAGGCCATCGGCCTCGACCACTTCGCCCACGCCAACGACAGCCTCGCCATCGCCCAGCGCAACGGCAAACTGCACCGCAACTTCCAGGGCTACACCACCGACAACGCCGAAGCCCTAATCGCCTTTGGCCCCTCAGCCATTTCCTCACTGCCGCAGGGCTACGCCCAAAACCTCACCGGCGTCGGCGACTGGCGCAAAGCCATCGCCCAAGGCCAAAGCGCCCTCGCCAAAGGCGTCGCTGTCGATGCCGAAGACACCCTGCGCCGCGACATCATCAACCGCCTAATGTGCGACCTATCAGTAGACCTAAACGACGTCTGCGCCCAACACCACAGCTTCCCGGATCGGTTTCTACCGGAGTTAGACCGAGTTCGCGAAATGACCGGTGACGGCATTGTGGAAGTAGAGGGTTGGCGGATTCAGTTGACCGAGACTGGGCGCCCGTTGGTTAGAGCGGTGTGTGCGGCTTTTGATGGGTATTTGGAGCAGAGCGAACAGAGGCATTCGGCGGCGGTTTAGAGGGCGGGCTGAACCAGATCTATAAGTGGCTTTATAAGTTGTTGTATTAGTGGGAGTTTTATTCGGAAATGCCTGATTCTGGATAACTCCCGCTACCTCTTCCAAGCAATTCCCTTCCCAAAAGCGGACACAAACGCGCCTGTCTTTCTTGAACCTCATCACAGAGTGAAGGCATTCTGTCGAAACTGCTGTATGCGGTTACAACTCGAGGAATTGGTGTGCCTTGTAGCTGGCCGGGCGGTAGCGTTTTAAAGCAAAATTATTTAGTTTTCAGCGTCGTCACTGAATTATAAATTAAATGAGTGCATTAGGAGATTGAAAACTCCTTACTTACGGGCTACGCCTTTATATGAAAATAAAATATTCATTAATCTATAGCCGGCCAAGCGAATACACCTAGATAACACCAAACTATAAGATCAGCTATAACAATAGGTAATAATTCAGGTAGAAACCAAATCCAAAACCAAAAGGAAATTTAATGAACAACAGAGTTTACTATGGGGAGTACTCCCTGAAACATTGGATTAAACTTATACTGAAGCGAAACATCATCCTCCCCGACTACCAACGGTATTTTGTCTGGAGTGAAAATAAAGTAGAAACCTTGATTGATACATTCAGAAAAAACCAGTTTGTACCTCCAATCACGATTGGATCTTTTAATTCAAATGGAGAAAATACTAATTTAATTCTCGATGGACAACAGAGAATCACAAGCATCGTACTAGCATATCTGGGTTTATACCCTGACATTAGCACATACAGAAAGGCCATAGAGGAGTTTGCTAATGACAATGACAATCCCAATGAAGAGGAACAATTTGATAACATTTTGGAATGGAATATCAATTCCTTAACAGAAAAAGGAAAAAGCAAGGAAGAAATACTAAGCAACATATTAGATAACAACTACAAATCAACCACATTAAATTTGACCGATGATTTTCTTGACAATAATTTCTTAGGATTTTCATACCTTGTTCCAAAAACACTTGATGAAAACGAACAACAAAGATACTACTCCTCAGTTTTCAGGAATATTAATATCCAAGGCGAACCATTGCTACCACAGGAAAGCAGAGCTTCACTATACTTTCTCGACCAGAGCTTGGTTAACCTATTTTCCCCTGATTTCTCTAAAAAAATATCAATAAAAATATTCAACAACACAACGAAATCAGATTTCATAAGATATCTATCATTGCTGGCACAGTACCACGAAAATGGAGATGAAAAGAAAGTAGCCAGAAGTTACAAACAAAGAATGGAAAAATACTACGAAGAATATATTTATACTTCAATCAATGACGAAGTTTCATCTATATTCGGAAAATTCTCAGATATATTTCCGAATAAAAATTATCACACCGGGCTTCACAAACTAGAGGTCTACCTCCAGGATCTAGGTTATTTCAGAAACTTCTCTTCTATAATCGAAATGGACATGCATTTGTTTGGGATAGTCTATTACGCTCTATTTCTCAATGAAAATATAGATACATCCAACTCAAGTAAACTAGCAAAAGACCTAGAAAACTCCATTTCAAAATTCAAAAATGATCCATCTCATCAGAAAAACCCGAACAACCTGGGCCATCTAAGAAATCGAATCAAAGAATCAATAAAAATATATGGATACTACCTAACCAATGACTAATAATAATTTCATTTTATCCTCAATATCAACCATGCTTGAAGATGCCGCCTCTGCTACAAATAGTACAAGCGACGGAATCGAGACATTCCCTTTATGTGATTACATTATGCAGTCGGTTTTTTTGAAAATGACAGGTGCACTAGAGCAGAAAATGAAATCTATCACTTGGGAGATGGCAACAAACAATTACGAATATCGATATAAAAGATATTCCAAAAAACCTCTAGGCGAATGTTCTAGCTACCAAGAGAAGACAAGCGTATACAAAGACCTAATCGATCAAATAGAAAAAGTAAAAAATAGATCTTTTAATCCATCATCCATCAATAAATCAAAAATCTTATCCGATACCACTATGCAGGTAGAAAATTCATTTTTTAACTCAAACTTAATGATTTGGGCACAGAGAAGTTTCAATGATTACAGAGCAATTTGGAGTCTAGTATCCGAAGTCTTTTTCATTAAAGACAAATCTAATTTATTCACTGACAAAAGCCAGCTACCCAGTCCTGTTAGTAATCGAAACTCACTTGTCGACATGTATACCAAACACTTGTATCGCCATCGAAATAAAATTGCACACAACACATTATCTTATCAGCAAAACCTACCAACGTTAAATACCTTAGTAGATATCGATTACAAGTACGACAACTACTTCGTCTATTTTTCTATATTGATACTGATAGATGAGATTTTCATAACATTATTTAATGAATACCTGAACTCATTGGAAAACTACTAAAGGCCTATGATCACTCCTAAGATTCACTCCAACTAACCCACTACTTCCAGTTTTCCCAAGTTTTTAGCCCGATTTTAATTGTGACCACCAGACGATACTGGACAACTATTGAGACAAGCTTATCGATGCTGGTGCAGTTAACAGCTAACTGGACATATATGGACGCCCGACCATAGTCAAGGCATAGCAGCCCTTCAGGTTGGGCGAAAGCCCAACGCCTTTGTTTTATTTTGTCACTGCCATTATAAAAAGCTAAAAGGATAAAAAGCTAAAAGGACACCCTGACCTGCCCCCAACTTTCTAATCCAAAGCGAACTTAGTAATGTTCATCACCAGAGAGGACGATGAACATGAAGAAGCGATTCACCGAAGAACAGATCATCCCCATCCTGAAGGAAGCCGAAGCGGGTTTGCCCGTCAAAGAGCTGTGCCGGAAGTACAGTATCTCGGATGCCACCTTTTATACCTGGCGGAAGAAGTACGGCGGCCTTGAAGTCTCTGAGGCCCGTCGCCTCAAAGCCTTGGAAGACGAGAACGCCCGGCTTAAAAAGCTGCTGGCCGAGTCCATGCTGGATACCGAAGCCCTGAAGGTAGCGCTGAACCGAAAGTACTGACCGTCGAGAACAAGCGCGAGGCGGTACGCTCCATGCTCTTACAAACCCAGGTATCGGAGCGCAAAGCCTGTTCACTCGTCGGGTTATCCCGCGCCACCTTAAGGTATCAGCCCAGGCTGTCTGTAGAGGATCGGGTGTTGTCAGATCGCATTCGATCCATTGCCTATGAGCGTCGCCGGCTCGGTTACCGGCGGGTCCATCAGATGTTGCGTCGAGAGGGAACGGAGGTGAACCACAAGAAGGTCTACCGACTGTATCGCGAAGCCGGACTGGCGGTTCGCAAACGCAAGCGCCGTCACGGCGTGATGGTTGAGCGACAGCCGCTGATATTACCTGAAGCGCCGAACCACACCTGGTCAATGGATTTTGTCATGGATGCGTTGGCCACGGGTCGTCGCATCAAATGCCTGACCATCGTGGATGACTTCACCAAGGAGTGCCTGGATATTCCGGTTGCCATGGGAATAACCGGTAACCAAGTGGTTCGAACACTCGATGCCATTGCCGCTTTCAGAGGCTATCCGAAGGCGATCAGAACCGATCAAGGTCCGGAGTTTACGGGCAAGGCGTTGGATCAATGGGCGTATGACAACGGCGTAGAGCTGAAATTGATCCAGCCGGGAAAGCCCACGCAAAATGGTTACATCGAGAGTTTTAATGGGAAGTTCCGGGACGAATGTCTTAATGAACATTGGTTCCGAGACTTGGCGCATGCGCGGGACGAAATCAACCGTTGGCGACTGGATTACAATGAATGCCGACCGCACTCATCGCTGGATTATCAAACGCCTTTGGAGTTTGCAGCGATGGTTCGAAAGGCGACAAAAGGTTCAAACGTAACGGACATTACTAGGACGCCGCTGGAGTGAATCTTGGGGGCAGGTCAACCCAACATAGCGTAGACGGCGCTTAAAACTTCAAACATGCAACACGTTTCAGTTGCCGTATTAATGGTTAATTCGTCCAATCCTAATGTGGAGTGTATACGCAGCGTTATTACCGGATTTCAGGCACAACGAAACACTGAAGAAGATCAGTAGGCGGAAGTTTTAAGGCTTGTATTATTGAGTCAACAGTACCGAAGCAGAGCGCCCTGGCGTTCGTTGGTACCCTAACTTTTGGCATGCACTGATCAACGAATGTGTTGAGCCAACTAAATTCTTAAATGAGCTTTCGAAGTGCGTTGAAGTATAGAGCCATTTGTCAGTATCGATATTGAGTCGCTCCAAAATCGGCGGAAGCGAATCATCCATACGGCCTCGTTTATTTTTGCGAATTTGCCGTCCTGTCCAATCCAACAGTTCCAGGTAATCTTGAAGCCGAAAAGGTAAGCCTGCCGGCATATCCTGGCGGTGGTACCCAGCAAAAGGGTGTAGTTCTTTCGGTTGCTCCGGTCGAGTTGAGTTGTCACTGGTTTGTACTTTCCTAATCCGTTGTTGTGCTGAGGTATAGTCTGACCGTTCCGGGCTATTGGCCATTTTGGCTCTGATGGGATTGAGATCGACATACGCTAAGCAAGCGGCTAGCGCCCTTTCATCTAGTAGCGCTTGAGATTTAAAACGACCTTCCCAGAAGCGGCCTGTGCACTGATCTTCCGCATTCGCTTGCCGGGCAATGCCTTCGTTCAATACCCGCATAAACCAGCTGATGTCCATCAGATGGTCGCGCCACTGTACAACCAGGCTTTCTACAGCTTCGATTTCGGCTTCCGTTTGAAGGGAACGGGTTAAATACCGGTGTGTCAGGGTGGTTCCATTGAACAAGGTGTGCCATCGGCCAATCACTTCACTCGTGCTCCAAGCTTTAGCCTTATCCGCATTGATATGGAGCACAATATGATAGTGATTGGACATCACCGCATAGGCACAAACATCCAGCGCAAAGACTTGGGCCAACTCTAGTATTCGATTTTCGATCCAGCCGCGCCGGTGTTCGTAGTCCACGCCTGTCTGCTGATCCAGACCACACAGAAACGCTCGCCGTACACAGCGGGAGACGCAGTGGTAATAGGGTGTTGCTTCGAGTGAGATGAGACTCTTCCTTGGTTTAGGCATATCCATCGACCCTGATAAATATACAGTAGTCTGATGTTGGCGCTGTAGAGCCTAGGTGTCAAGGCTTAAGGTGGGTGTCCAGGTAGTTCACGAAGTCGCGCCGAAGGAAGTCTCCGAGTGCATCCTGTCACTTCCCGCCAGCTCTGAGGCAGAAGTGGATTCACTCGTGAGTAGAGTTCGAGCCGCTGGAGGAGAAATTGCCGCCGGTCCGGAAAGGGAATCGTGGGGATACTCGGCCACGTTCAAGGATCTGGACGGCCATGTCTGGATGGCTGTCCATTCGCTGTAAGCGAGAACCTGCTGGCAGCTAATAGGATGGCAGTTAACAGGACATATATGTCCTGGTAGTTGGGAACAGCCAAACGGAAACAAAAAAACCGGCTCCGCTTTTTAGGCGGACCCGGTTGGGTTGAGCTGGGTATTAGTAGAGGTAAACAGCGCCGGCGCCGATGGCCAGGTCATCATTACTCGGGTTGACGTTTTTACCACTTCCACTTTCAAACATTGCACCAACGCCCAAGGTTAGGCCGTCGCCGCTGAGGTCAACCGCGCTGCCGAAGAGATCCAGTTTTCCAGGGTTTTTTGCTTTTATATAACTTTCAAACTGCCATTGGTTATTGCGCAGAACATAGCTGTAGGCAGCGCCTGACCAATAGCTCTCATCAGAAGGGACCGGGTTTTGCTGGCTATTGCCATTCAGACCGGTACCGAGGCCGGACTCTGAACCGGCTCGGCCGTCTGTAGTGCCATAAAGATGCCTATAGAAAGAGTTTGTACCAACAACCAGACGGGTCCCGTCATCGCTGAGGCTTAGCGTTCCTCCAAACATATTCTCTTTGTCGGTATTACTCGCTTTAATATAGGCCACTTGCTCATGTTGACCATTGCTGTCAATGGCAAAGAGATACGCCGCGCCAGATTGTTCGCTGGTGTTTGTATTGCCGACTTCGGGCTGCTGTAATCCGATGGCATCGCCGTCCTCCAAAGGGGCGCCCACAGCTAACAAATTGCCCGCCGCATTCAGGCTGACGGCATCTCCGAAGAGGTCACGCTCATTAGGAAAACGAGCTGTAATCGCCTCGCCTTGTTGCGACCAACTGCCGTTGACTTCTTTGAACAGGTAAGCAGTACCCGCCAAATTATTTGCTTTTGGTGCACCAATGGCCAACGCCGTGCCTGCGTCGTTTAAACTGACACTGAAACCGAATTGGCCCGTACCGGCAACCGAGAGCGCGTCTCCAAATTGTGTCCAACCCGTGCCCTCTTTTGGTTTAAAAATGTAAACCTTGTTTTCCTCTTTCGCGCCCACCGCCAGCACCGTGCCCGCGGCATTCAGGCTGACTGAGAAGCCGAAATGGCCACTGCTCGTGGGCGAACCGGAGGTTAAATCTTTTATTTTCTGCCATTTACCATCGCTGTATTGGAATAGATAGACGGCACCTACCCCGGACGCCGTACTCCCACTATAGCGATATGCTCCCACGGCCAAGAGTGTACCGTCTGCGTTTAGGCTGACTGAATTGCCAAATTGAGCGCTGGCCCGAATATCGCCCGCTTTCAAATAAGTGGAATACTGCCAAATGCCCTGATCGTCTTTTATGTAGATATAGACGGCGCCGGCATCGGGTTTGCTGTTGTCTGCTTGGTTATCGCTCAGCCCGCTGTCTTCCCCCGTTGCCCCCACCGCCATCACCGTGCCAGCTTTGTTCAGACTGACGCTGGAAGCGAACCGGTCTTCACTCTGCGTATTACTCGCCTTCACATAGCCAATGGCAGGGACCAGGGATTTCTGACTCGTGTAGTCAAAAGGCAGAACTTGGCTGACGCAGGCGTCGTTCTGGTTAGTCCGTTGGTAACAGGTTTTGAGTGAGTATCGAGCGTTGGTCAGCGCATACAGCGGTACGCTGTGTTGGCGACTTTCTATTTTACCATTCGCGTCCGCTTGGCTGGCCGGAATATCCTCGTCGGTTATGGGTACATAGTCTGCCGAACCCAAACTTTCCTCCAGTCGGTAATAGTCGGCACCGTTAACGTGGTCCCAAGAGAAGTTAAAGGTTTTTATTTTGGTGGCAGCGGGCGTTAAATTTAATTCAGCGGCCTGAAGTGCAGCGCAGGTTACTTTGACACTGGTAATACTCAGTTGATTGCTGTTTTGAACGACGTTGTTTCCACCGTCGATGATGCACTGCTGGTTATCCGGCTGTTTGGCTACGCTGACGGTATATTCGGTGCCTGCGTGCAGTCTGCGGGAAAAGGTAAATTCAGTCTCACCGGTGTTTAGGGTGAGTGTGTCTGGTTTGGCATTTTCGCCTGATACTAATTGCAGTGTCAGTGAGCCAAGGAGGTTCTGGACCGTTCCGCCGATGCTGTAAGTGGTTGCGCATTCGATAAGCAGGTCATCCACCATTTTGCCATCGATGGCACCTACGTTATTTTTTATGGAGCAAGCTTTACTCTCCGGTTTTCCGTCAATACTAACGCTGTACTGAACTTTGTCTCTGAGCTTGGTGTTAAACGCAAAGGTGAAATAGGCATTGCCGTTGCCAGTGAGTGTTTTTGTTTCGCTTTTGTTATCGCCATAGCTGAGTTTCAGTGTCAGTTGGTTGCTGTTTCCACCTAACCCATACACCTTGCCACCCACGTTGTAGGTAGGCGGGGTTATGCATTCGACCGACAGATCATCAATGGCCTGTGCTCCCATTTGGCCGGAGCTGGTTGCCAGGGTCGGGGTGCAGATTTTGTTGTCCGGCTGTTTCTCAACGCTGAGCGAATACTGAGCGCCCTGTTTGATTGGGTTAGCAAACGTAAAGCCGATGGATGCTTCATTGTTGCCGGTAATGTCGTGTGTTTGGCTGGGCTCGCCTTCGTCGGCAATGCTCAGTTTCAACCTCACTGTGTTGCTGCTGTCACCCAGGCCGTTCACCTGGCCGCCGATATCAAAGGTTGCTACGAATGCGCAGGCGATGGACAGATTGTCGATGTCGTCACTTTCAATGGTGCCGCTGTGTTCACCGATGAAGGTGCAGCTTTGGCTTTCCGGCTGACGAGCGATGCGAACGGAATAGTCCACGCCTTGTTTTAACGGCTGGGTGGAAAAATGAAACTTGGCCTCACCGGCGGGTTCAGCATTCTGAGTGATTGCCAGCGGTTCACCGTCGTTCAATTGCAGTTCGAGTGTGCCCAACAAATTATCGATGCTGCCGCTGATGGTGAAAGTTGGAACATCGACACACTCGATGCGAATGTCGGTGACGTTGTCATTGCCGACCTGGCCTTGCTTATGCTCCTCCTCAAGACTGCATTCCTGAGTGGCCGGCTGTTGGGCGATTTCTATGCTGTAATCGTCGCCGGTTTCCAAACGGGTTTTGAATTTGAATTCACCGTTTTCGGTGATCGGGAGCTCTTCATCGTTATTCAGTTTGACAGTTAATTGGTCGTCTGGTGCTAAACCGGAGACCGTTCCGATAATGAAAAAGCGCAGCTCGGCCGGGGGTTTGGGAGTCGGTTTGGGTGTGGTGCTTTCATTGCAACCAGCCAGTGCTACAACGGCACACAGCAGGGTCATCAGGCCGTAGTAAAACGACCGTTTTGGGTGAGTGATCATGGGTTGGCCTCGCCGTTCCTTTTAAGTAGATAAACAGAGCGAGAAACAGAGGATGTTACCTCGCTCTTTCCAGAACCGAAGCTTAAGGGGTGGCCGTTTGAATTTTCGTTTGACTATCCGTTTGACTTTTTAGAAATATCGTTAAAAAGTGTGACGTGCTGCATATATCTGACAAAAGGTTCGCTGCCTGGCTGGAAACGCCCATTAAGCCATTCATCCGGGCGATTCACTTTAGTACGCCTGCCCGGTCAGCTCACACAAACACATCGCTCAGCGAGGCCCGTTTTGGCATTTAACAAAACCACCTTTTACGCCGATTTCAGAGACCACCTAGACAACTCCAAAGCGAAGGTCATCCAGGGAAAAACACCGAACCAAGTCGATACGCATCGAATATTCGAGGCAGCCGACAAAGCGTGCAAGAACCAAAGAAGGAGTTCTCCTGAAACAGATCAATCGTTTTGGAACAAGGGTGCGAAAGGCGAGCCCGATTCAAAGCGTGAGTTCTTATGTGACTATACCTACCACGATGAATATGGACGCATTCTCCTCGCTCTTGAGTGCGAATGGGGCAAGCAGCTATCGCCTGATACAACTATAGAGATGGTGTTGTACGACTTTAAAAAAGTACTGAATATGGCGGCGCCCATTAAAGTGATGGTCTTTGCCTATACCAGCCCAGACAACAAACGCAAATGCCTGGATAAGATGAAAAAGACAGCAGAGCACTGGCCGCCGGAGTCTCTCACCAACATGATCGCCGTCGCCTGCAATTGGTACGACGAAATGCACGGTAACAGCATTGATGGCTATTTTTGGAATGGGTCTGGCTGGGAAAATTTTAAATAACGCCAAGGCTAAAAACATGCTTATTGAGGTGAGCAATTCGAGAGGATAAAGGCGAGAGTTAACAAGGCACCCACTCTAAGAAAGGCTTACGGTGAATGTCCACGCAAACGCGCAAACGCCTTTAATCCAAAATCTCGGATGGTATCTGGTTAATCCGGCCTTGCTATGTGTTATCGATGACTATAGCTCACGAGCGTCGTATGCTCACCTTGGCCACGGTAGTGCTATGATGCCTTCCGCTCCTATTTTTCCAGTGCGCCTAAGTTAGATCAGGCACGGCAAACACCCAGCGAGTAACGATCAGCAGGTAAACAATGGTCCAAATCAGCAAAGAGACTCCAGAACAGACCGAGAAGCGACTTCGAGCCGTCATTTCTGAAACAGATTTTAAAGTATATCCCGGCGCCTACAGTTTCGAAGAATTTCCGTTATCCGATTTTCGTGATAAGGCCAACCAGGATGCTCTATGTTTGGTTCGCGACGATGAAGTTTGGAGTCAGCTCGTCCCAACAACTGAGCCATCGAAAGAACTGTTTAAAATTTTCTCTTTTCATTTTGATGGCTGCTCGGACAATAGTGGTTTCATAGGCTGGTTGGCAAACCATCTAAAACGAGAATTGGGAACGGGTTTATTTGTTGTGTGTGGCCAGAATACCAATCGAGACGGTATTTTTGACTATTGGGGTTGCCCGTTAGAACTTGGTGATCAAGCTGTAGAAGAAGTCCATAAGCTGATCAACTCTGCGACTCATCAGTGACCACCGAACCCATCCAATCTAAGTCACTGATCACAGTACCAAACAACAGTGAGGAGGCTTAATAATGAGCAAATTTACCGGCGGCTGTTTGTGCAACGCCATTCGCTACGAAACCACGGCGGAGCCGTTAAACCAGCGAATCTGTCATTGCCGTCTGTGCCAGAAAGCCATCGGCGCAGCCTTTAATGCTCGCGTGCTGATGCGTATTGAAGACGTTTCTATCACCGGCTCTGTGAGCACCTACCATTCATCTGAAACCTTAGAGCGCGGCTTCTGTTCACAATGTGGTGCCAGTGTGTTCTCCCGGCGAGCGGCCGCTGGGGTAATGGGCCTGACGGTGGGCAGCCTCGATGACCCGTCGCTGTTTAAACCGGATATGCATTTTTGGGTGTCGTCCAAACAGAGCTGGGTCACTCTTTCTGATGGCTTGCCGCAATATCCGGAAGGGGCTCCGGTTGTTTAAGCGGGCACCCGGCTTAGCATTCGTTTTAAATCGCCAACAGGCCGTTCACTTGTTCCACTCTAACCCAGCCTGGTTAGCCCTAGACGAATGCCGCCAGACCCGGTAAATATTCTATGCTTTCAGAACCACAAAACGGCACTGCCAGCGTATATCGTCTATATTGCCTGGCTTGGACCATTGGCAATGCGCGGTGAAACAGAAGGAACCGACATGAAGCAAAACAAACTGGCCCTCGTGGCTCTGGTCGTGCTCTCTATATTAGTACTCTCTGAACCAGCCTTTGCCGGACCGGGCGGAAAAATAGCCAGCGCTGCGTTCGAGTCGTTTTGGGGCCGTATTGGGCTTTTCATCCTGACGATCATTTTTCTTCCGATCATTATTTATGTCTATATGCGGGAGAAACGTGCGGAGCAACGTACCCGAAAAGACCTTCGCTTTATGTCTATGCACAGTTCCGATTTTGAATGGCTGAAAATACAGGAACGGTTGAAGGACTGTTTTTTCCGCATCCACTCCGGCTGGGACGACGAAGATTTATCCAGCGCCAAGGAATGGATGACGGACTGGTACTGGCAGAACCAACAATTGGTACATCTTGAACGCTGGAAAAGAGATGGCCTTAAAAATGTGTGCGATGTGAAGAAGATCTCATATATCAAGCCTTTGCTATTTGTGCACCGCAATCGTGGTCAGGAACACGAAGATTCAATGGTTGTGATATCCGTTCGAGCCAGGATGAAAGACTATCTGCAGAATATAAACACGGGAAAAGTGGTTGAAGGCAGCAAGCGATACAAAGAGGTCAACACCATCTGGTCTCTCACGCTGAACGATGGTCAATGGCGAGTTTCCAACATCGATGCGGGCAGCATGTCGCTGGCTTACGCAAAAGTCGTGAAGGACTTGCCAGACATTCAATCCACCCTCATTTCCAGTTCGCGCGTTTAAAGTGAGCAGCGGTCAACGCCGGCACTGGATGATACTGGTGCCGGCCTTTTAGCGGGCTGCAGACAGCCTTTTTGCAACACGCTCCCTTACCCTTGCCTCGGTCACCGGCTACCATTTTACAGTGCTCTGATCACGCTGAGCTTCACTTAAAACAGATTTTGATAATAAGACGGCTTTTATCAGCGCACTGTTAAGCGCACTGTTAAAAGAAGAGCAAACTTCAATTTTGCGCGGACTGCAGATTAGGCGTTGCCTGGTCATTACATTGAGCCGTCATAACGCCAGCTAAGAGCTAACGGATTACCCAATACTTAGCTCACACTCTAACCAGCCAAACTGCGATATTGCCCTTTAAAATACAGCAGTGGCTCGGATGCGGGCTCATTCAGATTCAGCGCCTTGACTTCACCCAGCACAATCAGATGATCGCCGGCGGCGTGTTCGGTGTGAATTTCACAATCGAGCCAATGCAGGCTGCCGGCAATCAGCGGATTACCCAGAGGCGACCTTTGCCAGTCCACATCGCGCCATTTGTCGTTGCCTCGCTGGGCAAACTGGTTGGAAATACTTTGCTGATCACCGCTGAGAATATTGACGGCAAAGCGACCGGCGCGACGGATTTTCGGATAGCTGAGCGAACGCGACATGACGCTGAATGACACCAAAGGCGGTTCCATCGATACGCTGTAGAAAGATTGACAAGTGAAGCCGACTGGCTCGTCTTCATGCTGTGAGGTAATAACGGTAATGCCCGAGGCAAAGTGCCCGAGCGCTTCACGAAATTGCAGTGGCTCGACCGCTGCGCTGAGAAGGGACATGGTAACTCCTGAATCGTCGGTGCCGTTCGATTGAGTTTGGGATGAGACGGCCGCCGGTGTTCGACGGCCGTTTGTTGCACCTGTGTAGGAACGGCAGAGCGCCAAAGGGTGCGGCAAGCGCGCTTAGCTGGAAAGCTCTTGGCGAACGATGGCAGCACCAGCGCTTAAAGCTTCCAGCTTGCCGCGAGCGACCTGGCGAGACAGCGGCGTCATGCCGCAGTTGGTGCAGGGGTAGAGGTTTTCGGCATCGACAAACTGCAGCGCCTTTCTTAAGGTCGCGGCGACTTCCTCTGGCGTTTCGACCGTGTTAGTCGCCACATCGATAGCGCCGACCATCACTTTCTTACCGCGAATCAATTCAATTAAATCCATAGGAACGCGCGAGTTCTGGCATTCCAATGAAACGATATCGATATTCGACGCCTGCAGCTTGGGGAAGATCTCTTCGTATTGGCGCCACTCGGAGCCAAGCGTTTTCTTCCAGTCGGTGTTGGCTTTAATACCGTAACCGTAGCAGATGTGAACGCCGGTTTCGCACTCCAGCCCTTCGATGGCTTTTTCCAGCGCAGCAATACCCCAGTCATTCACTTCGTCGAAGAAGACGTTGAACGCCGGCTCATCGAACTGAATGATATCAACGCCGGCGGCCGCTAATTCTTTGGCTTCCTGGTTAAGGATTTTGGCAAATTCCCAGGCCAGTTTTTCGCGGCTTTTGTAGTGACCATCGTAGAGCGTGTCGATCATCGTCATCGGGCCCGGCAGTGCCCACTTAATCGGTTGGTCGGTCTGTTTCCGCAGGAACCTGGCGTCTTCAACAAAGACCGGCTTTTGCCGACTGACCGCGCCGACGACCGATGGCACGCTGGCATCGTAGCGGTCGCGAATTCGTACGGTCTCGCGCTTTTCGAAATCGACGCCATCGAGGTGTTCAATAAAGGTGGTTACAAAGTGTTGGCGGGTTTGCTCGCCATCGCTGACGATGTCGATACCGGCGCGCTGTTGTTCGTGCAGCGATATTTTCAACGCGTCCAGTTTGCCATCGACCAGTTCTTCACCTTCCAGCTTCCAGGGCGACCAGAGTTTTTCGGGCTCGGCGAGCCAGGAAGGTTTCGGCAGACTGCCGGCGGTTGAGGTTGGTAGTAATCGTTTCATAGGTGTCGTCTTATCTATTCAGTTAATCAGGCAGCTTTGTTCGCGGCCCAGTGATCGAGAATGTTCTGGTAGGGTTTAATAAAGTGCTCTTCGGCGAATTTCCCCTGCTTCACCGCCAACTGACTGCGCTCTTCCCGATCGTAAACAATCTGTGTGAGCGAGTAATCCTGGTACTTTAAGCTCGGCTGATAAGTCTGTGCCGCTGTCGAGTTGGCGTTGTAGATTTCCGGGCGATAGATCTTCTGGAATGATTCCATGGTGCTGATGGTGCTGATCAGCTCCAGATCGGAATAGTCACTCAATAAATCGCCACAGAAATAAAAGGCCAGCGGTGCCTGGCTGTTAGGCGGCATAAAGTAGCGCACTTTCATGCCCATTTTGCCGAAGTATTCGTCGGTCAACGAATACTCATCCTGCTTGTATTCAACGCCCAGTACCGGGTGGTGGTTATCTGTCCGGAAATAGGTTTTGGTCGTTGAAACGCTCAGGCAAACAACCGGCAGCTTGCTGAAGTTTTCTTGATAAACGGCGGAATTCAGGAACGACTGGAACATCTTGCCGTGCAGGTCACCAAAGTTTTCCGGCACGCTGAACTTTGGTCTGTCTTTATTGTGCTCCAGCAGCAAGACACTGAAATCGTAGTCGCGCACGTAGGACGAGAAGTTATTGCCGACAATGCCGTCAATACGCGAGTTGGTTTTGTGATCAACGATATTGGTTTTCAGCACTTCCATGGTGGGAAAGGTTTTGCCATTGCCTTCCACATCGATATCGATGGAAATGATGTCCAGCTCGACCGAGTAGCGATCGGCGGTTGGGTTATCCCAGTGCGCCAGCGCGTTGAAGCGGTTGTTAATCATGCGCAGAGTATTCTGCAAATTTTCCTGACGACGCTCGCCTCTGGCCAGGTTGGCAAAATTGGTGGTCATGCGGGTGCTGTCCGCTGGTTGGTAGTTCTCATCGAAACGAAGGCTGTTGATGGTGAACCCAAACTCACTGCTCATTGCAATAGTCATCCTGATACTGGTGTTAAGCGCTGAAGGTACGGCTCGCTGCGGGGCTTGGTCAGTTGCCCGGCTTTGGCCGAGCGACTCTTAGGTGAATTGCCTTCAGAAGGAGAGGAAGTCTAGGCGGAATCCATATTGAACAAAAGTGAGGAAATATCACGTCATTATTAGTTTCATTCATAATGTTGTGGGCCGGAGTTTCTGTGGTGGCGCGGGGCCCACTTCCCACAGCTATACCAACCACCTCTTATGCTTTGCTCCCCAGTCACACTATGATGTAATACATTGTAGTTACCTAATGGGAGGGTACCTTATGAGCGTCACCACTGTTCGCCTTCAGGCTGAGATTGAACAGCATTTGGAAACCATCGCTAAACAGCTTCATCGCAGTAAAGGCTGGGTCATAAACCAAGCATTGTCGGAGTACATCGAAAAACAGCAACTGGAGCAGGCGCGCTGGCAGCAGACACTGGAAGCAATGGAATCCGCTGCCCAAGGAAAGGTCGTTGATGCCGGCGAGGTTCATACTTGGTTGAATAGTTGGGGAAGCGACCGCGAGCAGGATGCACCGGAGGTCGATCAGTGAAATTGGTTTACACGGATGTAGCCATTGCAGATTTGAAACGACTTAGAGAGTTCATCGCCGTTCATCATCCGTCTGCTGCTTCAAGAATCGCTACAGAGTTGCTTGAGAAAGTCACGTCACTGCCTGACTTTCCAGATATAGGAACGCCAGTTGAGCTGGCCCCCGTCCATGGTTCAATTCGAGACATTGTTTTCGGTAAATACATTGTTCGCTACTCAGTGCATAACACCACGATTATCATTCTTCGGGTATGGCATGAATTAGAAGGTGAACGTTAGCCGTTTACTCACCACGAAAACTCTAGGAGAAAGAACAATGTACGGCTTGATCGGAAAACTGTTAGCCCAGCCGGGCCAGGGTGAGGCTTTGTCGGGTATATTGCTGAATGGCGTTGTAAGCATGCCAGCTTGCCTAAACTAGGTGGTTGCCAAAGTTTCGAGCGACGAAGATGCCTTTTGGGTCGCCGAAGTGTGGCAGAGCCAACAAGCGCATCAAAAATTCTTAAAGCTGGAATCGGTGCACAATGACACCAGCAAAGACAAACCAATAATTGCCGGTTTTTGACCAGGCCACCAGACATCGGGCTAATGCATCGGACTAAATAATGGCCAGTCAAATAAGCAAAGCACTAAGATTAGTAAGCAATGCCCTCGCCTGGTTCTTGTACGGAGTTGGACTGGTATCGCCATTAACCCCTTCAACAGGTACGCCCGGTTTTGGGGAATTGCTAGTATTTGTTGGACTGCCGCTTAGCTTACTGTTCTATACGTGGCACAGTTACTCATATCCAATCGCAAAATATGCAGTATTATTTCAGGCCTTAGCTATTCTTTGCTTTACCTGCTGGTTGCTTTTAACTCAGACGGGGTATTGAAGAATGGGCAAGAATAGATGACTGAAACAAGTCGCTTACTGTTCAGCCGCGTCCAGGCTGAGTGCAGATCCAAGGAGCAATGATGGATTTTTTTCTTAAAGCAAAAGCATGGCAGGTGTTTTCCTTTCTAGTCGGTATCCCCATTGTTACTCAGTTGGTAATGTTTAAATTTTTTCTGGGTCTTATCTATAGCGACCCCAAACTATTTTTGATTATCTTCTTGGGTGCCATGCTGATCGGTGGCGTCGCGTATCTGTTCTGGATTTGGACATTGGGTGTCGGTATCAACCAGCGCATTCAATCCGAGATCCGCCCCAAGGTTAAATTCTTCAAGTTTAGCGTCATCTATAGCGCCGCTCTTTTCATCACTTATC
Source organism: Saccharospirillum sp. HFRX-2 (assembly GCF_043196805.1). Taxonomy (NCBI): domain Bacteria; kingdom Pseudomonadati; phylum Pseudomonadota; class Gammaproteobacteria; order Oceanospirillales; family Saccharospirillaceae; genus Saccharospirillum; species Saccharospirillum sp. HFRX-2. Next base: position 80,820 of record NZ_JBEBMU010000008.1, on the reverse strand, counting down.
CGTTGCTGACGGTCCTAGCTCTGACTAATGAAAATGGGGGAGGAATCGGACGATTATTGTTCCTGCTCCAGATGTTTGGTTCGTACTGCATACTCTATGGCTCTTATTTTATTGCTAAGAACCTCGTTACTTTCGAGAAAGGCGAACCGATAAAATTCCGGTCGCAACTCGGCACTTTGATACTGCTGTGGATTTTACCACTCGGCATTTGGTTCATTCAGCCACGTATCAATGAGGTGTATGGGTCAGTAGATACCGATCATTTTGATCAGTAAACCTGACTCAATAGAGCGGTTAACGGTGCAACTCTGGGTCGCCCTGTTTGGTGGCACTGATGTCGGCGGCCGCATCAACGCTGGCGAATTGTCGAGACCACCTTTGGTTGGTAAAACATGAATTATCGATGCTGTGGCAAGATCAGCAGACCGAAAGTCCACTTTAAGGCGAATCCGGCTGACGTCTTTGGTATTGCTATTGTTGGTGGCTTTTTTCTGGTCGTACTTTTGTTAATTGCCTGGGGCTTAACCGCAGCGCTTTGGTCTTCTATGTTATCGGGCGAGTTTGGAGAGCACCGGCGCGTTTATGGCATTTTCATTTTACGAAGCGGCTCCGGCCTCATTACTGGACTTATGGCTCTTGTCATCGTTATACCGATTTTTCTACGGGTGCTGACATTCTTTGTGGACTACAAGCTGATAATCGAGACCCACTGCCGGCTTTGTGGCAGCCGGAAAATTGTTGTTGACCTCCCCGATAAAGAAGATCCGTTTTAATAACCTGTTATTGGCACTTCGATTCCGAAATTCAGCGATGAAGCGTCGTGACTTTCGCCATTGATCTCGTAGGTCTGAAACCAATAACCGAGGTAAAAAATAAACCAGCCTGTACGAAGGCTAAACGCCGGCGGTGTATCAAACTCATCATCGCGGTGTTGGCCACCACGAACAGTGTATTGTGCAGACAACTCTTTGACGGCGCCCGCCTCAACATAAAAGCCACAGCCTAAGGCGCTGAACAAGGCACAGTCGTTGGTATAACGAATGCCCAGCTCCAATGGATATGACAGTTTGGAGTAACGGTCGTTATCGCTTTCGCCCATCACCGTTTTTACCCCTAAACGCGAGCGCAGCTCCAAACGGCCATCAATGGGTAACTCGGGTAGCAAGGCAACCGCACCGCCATAGAAATAAAGCCCATCTCCCAGGTCTATATCCCGATCCGGTTCACCTGAACGCTCAATGCTGTCCCAGCGATCACCACCGGTATGAGATTCAAAACCAAGCGTCACGTCGAGCGGCCAATCAGCCAGCGCAACCATTGGTATTGCCAGCGCAAGAAGGGTTAGTAGGCGTTTCATAGGCTGCCTTTGGTATTTTTATAAGGGCAGTGACAGTTTAGCCGATATTAATATTTGTGGATGAGTGCCGAGTAAGAAAGCAACCGGTAGCAAGGGTGGTTGTTATGAAATAAAGATCCCGGCTCAAGGCCGGGATGACTCGGTATAATGAGTTAATTATAACGCCTATTTCGCTTTCGCCTTCGGCCAGGCAAAGGCAATCGACAACAACGCCGCCAGTGCCAACACCCAGTTGTAACGAACCTCGGTCACCAGCGCCAAGGGCGAGACGCCCGCCAGCGACGCTGCCAACAGAATCTGTGCGCCGTATGGCAACAGACCCTGGACCACACAAGAGAAGATATCCAACAAGCTGGCGCTGCGGCGTGGGTCGACTTTGTAGCGTTGCGCCAGTTCTTTGGCGACCGAGCCGTTGATCAAAATCGCAACGGTGTTGTTGGCGGTGCACAGGTTAGTCAGCGCAACCGAGGCGCTGATGCTCAGTTCACCTGCGCGCTGTGAATCGGTTTTGGCACCCAGGGCGCGGCTGATCCATTCGATGCGACCGATCAACCAATCCAAACCACCTTCGCGTTTCATCAGCGCCGCCAGGCCACCGATCAGCAACGACAGAATCAGAATTTCCTGCATACCGCTGTAGCCGTCGTAAATCTTCGCGGACCAGGTGGCGACGCTAAATCCCTCGACACTCGCCAGTCCAATCACACCCGATACCAGCAGGCCGCTGAACAACACCAGAAAAACATTCACGCCGGCCACGGCCAAACCCAATACCAGCAGATAAGGCAGCATTTTAATCAGCTCGGGCTCGGGCAATTCGCCCAACTGAGCGCGACTGCTTAAGGCAAATAACCAAACCAGGGTGACTAAGGCCGCCGGCAAGGCAATCTTAAAATTCATGCGGAATTTATCGCGCATATCGCAACCCTGGGTGCGGGTCGCGGCGATGGTGGTGTCGGAAATGATCGACAGGTTATCGCCAAACATGGCGCCGCCGACCACGGTGCCGACGGTCAGCAGCAGCGGCAATTCGGTCGCGCCAGCCACACCAATCGCCAAAGGCGCTATCGCTGAAATAGTGCCCATGGAGGTACCCATGGCAGTGGCAACAAAGGCGGTAACGACAAAGAGCCCCGGCAGAATTAACGCCGGCGGCACCACGCTCAAAGCCCAGTTTACGGTGGCATCGACACCGCCAATGGCCGCTGTGACGCTGGCAAAGGCGCCGGCGAGCAGGTAGATCAACACCATGGTGATGATGGTGTTGTCGGCCACGCCCGCAACAAAGGCATCGAGCCGTTCGCTGAAACGCCCGTGCGCCAACAGCAACGCCAGAGCAATGGCAGGCAGAATCGCCACCGGTGCACTGATCTGATAGAAAGGCATGTCGACGCCCTGCGCCTGATACCAAAGACCACTGCCGACAAAGAGCAGCAGGAACAATAACAAAGGCACTAACGCCAAAGGAGATCGAGACAACGTCATGGTTTCTGGTTTCACTGTGATAGAACGCTTATTGGAATGGTTATTAAAGGTAGCTCGACTTACGCCGCGCCAAACCGAGCGCGGATAGTAAATACTTCGTTGCTCAAGCTCCAATAACAATAGCGTCTGCTGAAGTGCCTGCCGGGAATAAGTAGGTTAAGGCAGAGGCATTGGCTTACTGCCCCTCCGGCGGCTCCCACAACTCTACCTTGTTACCTTCCGGGTCCATCACCCAACCGAACTTACCGAATTCAGATTCGTCCGTCTGGTCGATAACCTGGCAACCTTCCGCGCGCAATTGGTTCAATAAGGCATGCAGATCGGCCACCCGATAATTCACCATAAAGCTGGCATGGCTGGGGGAGAAGTAGCTGCCATCGCCGACGGACCAGGTGGTCGTTCCTGCCGTGGGTTTGCCATCGGCATCGACCCAACGAAAAGCGGTGCCGCCCCAGCTTTGAACATCGATACCCAGGTGCGTCTTGTACCAGTCACCTAAGGCTTTTGGGTCTTCGGCGCGGATAAATATGCCGCCAATTCCGGTCACTCTTGTCATCACAATCCCCTTGCGTGCAAAGCCGCGCTCTTTAGGCACACATTAGTCCGGGGTTTCGTTGATGTCGATTTCTCTGCCTTCCGTTCGACTATGCTGCGTCGTTTCCAACTTGGAAGCCTAAGCATAGGATTAAACGCCATGTCGAAAGTCACTCCTTTTTTGATGTTCAACGACCAACTCGAGGCCGCCATCGCCTTTTATACGGCGACCTTTCCAGACTCCAAAGTCACCACCATGGCGCGTACCGGCGATGACGGCCCGGTGACGTCTGCCGAGTTCGTGGTTGGTGGACAGTCCTTTATGGGCTATAACGGCGGGCCTTATTTTCAATTCTCTCAGGGGTTTTCGTTGTACGTGAATTGCGAAGACCAGGCTGAGGTGGACGAGTACTGGAACAAGCTGCTCGATGCCGGCGCCACGACTTTGCAGTGCGGCTGGATTACCGACCCCTTCGGCGTGACCTGGCAGATCGTGCCCAAGCGTTTTATGGAACTGATCAACGACACCAACCCCAAGAAAGTCCAGGCCGTTATGGACGCCATGATGACCATGGTGAAGCTCGAAATTGCACCGCTTGAAGAAGCCTATAATCAGGCCTAAAGACCAGTAGGCGCAGCCGGAAAATTGATACCGAAATGCCTAATACGGAGTTATTAAAATGGGACTTTTAACCTTCAGCCTTAATCTCACTCTGGACGGCTGCGTCGACCATCTTGAGGGCATTGCCGACGACGAAACGCACGCCTTCTTCACCCAGATGATGGATGACAGCGGTGCCATGCTGTGGGGTCGGCTCACCTACGAGATGATGGAAGGCTATTGGCCAGCAGTGGCGCGTGGCGACGTTGAAGCGCCGCCAGCCATACACCAATGGGCGGTGAAACTGGAACAGCAGCCAAAGTATGTGGTGTCCAAAACGCGCTCAGATTTCCCCTGGACCAACAGTCACCACATCAGTGGCGACCTGGGTTCGAGCGTGCAAAAGCTGAAAGACGAAACCCCGGCGGGCGTTCTCGTCGGCAGCGGTCAACTGGCCACCGAATTGGACCGGCTCGACCTGATTGACGAGTACATTTTTCTGGTCCATCCCAGAATCGCCGGCCATGGTCCAACGCTGTTCCAAAGTGGCTTACCCAGTACGCGCAAACTGACGCTGATCTCGGCGAAGCCACTGCGCAATGGTGCCATTGCTGTGCATTACCGGCGGGAGCTGGGGTGATACTTAATGCTTCGATAAAAACCATCGAGCAGAAAGACAGCGCCAGGATCAACCAGATCATTAACTCCCCGGCGCGACAAAACCATCACTGTAGTCGAACAAACGCTGACCATAAGCAGTTTCGTCCTGCGGCATAAAGGGTTCGAGCAAATGACCTGTGTATTCCACATAGTCGCCGGAGGTGATTTTTTTGTCCTTCAGCAGAACTCGCGCCAGCATTGCCGCTGACCGCTTCGGTGTACTGGTGCCCTTCATAAACTTGGCCGCCATGGGTAACACATACTTCCATGCCAACCTCAAACCCAAGCTGCCTTCACGAGCCAAGCCAGTACCCGGCATTAAGCCCGGATCAATGGCAAAGTAAGAGCGCGATGAGCCGCGCGACGCTAAGTATCGGGCCATAAAAATATTCAAACCTTTCGATGTCGCATAAGCATCTCGGCTCGATTGTCTGGTATTGGCTTCACTGTGGTACTGCCCTTTGGCAAGCAGTTCTGGATCTCGGTAATGCGCCCCGGTAAAACCGAATGCTTTGGCGAGTTCAGGATGATGAGTCCCGCTTCCCACCCAGCCAATAATCGCCTCGTCAGTCAGCAGGTTCTCAAGTTTTCGCAGCAGCACAAAGTGCGCCAGATGATTCACGGCAAAGGTTTGCTCGAGATTATCTTTGGTGTAGATGGTTGTCTCGGCGGACTGCACGCCAGCGTTGAATATCAGGATATCAATGGGTGTGTGCAGTGAGTCGGCAGCGGCTCGAACAGTCGCCAAATCGGCTAAGTCCATCTCCAACAAACGGATGCGTTCTTGTTGTGCGCCAGAGAAGGTACTCACCAATTGCTGGCCCCGCTTTATATCGCGCACCGGCAGAATGAAATGAATGTCTTTGTGACGGACCAGTTGCTTAACCAAGGCCAAACCCAAACCGGATGTGGCGCCGGTTATTAATGCAGTCTTTTTCATCGTTGGATTCCCAAACAGTGCTTTCACAGCTAGTATGTGACGAATCCTTCAGGTTTATTAGTCGCGTTCCAAGATGGTTACTAAAGTTGCAAAAAAGCCCCGGAAATCGCCGACTCAGGCGCGTTCTCAGGCGACCGTTCAGGTCATTCTTGAAGCCACTATTCAGGTTTTGGTAACCCAGGGCGCTGCCTATCTGACCACTGCTCGAATAGCCGAGCGCGCTGGCGTGTCGGTCGGGTCTATCTATCAATACTATCCCAACAAACAGGCGCTACTGCTGGCCGTTTTGAATCAGCATCTGGAAAAAATTATTCAGGCGATCGAAAGCGTTTGCGATGAGCTGAATGGTCAGCCGCTCGAAGCCATAGGGTGCGGTATCACCTCGGCCTTTGTCGCGGTAAAGATGGAACGTCCAGACGTATCGCGTGCGCTCTATATGCTGCCTTCCGACGAAGAAAGCGATGCCATAGTGACCAGGGCAAACGAACGAGGTAAGCAAGCCATTGCTAACCTGCTGCGCCACTGCTCTGATGCACGGTTCGAAGAGCCTGATTTAGCGGCCGCAATCTTCACCGGCGCTATGGTCGGGCCGGTTCAGATGATGCTGACGGGAGCCATGCCAATTGAACGCCAGGACGACTTTACTGCGCATCTGATCCAATTGGGTATCGGCTATTTGCGGCAGGTGTCAGTGCTTAGATAATAGGCAAACGGATCGCCTAACTTAACGGGCAGCTAATACAATCTTTTGGCAGTTCACTGTTAGCTGCGGTTGCAAAAATGACAATAAAAAGGGACGCGCTATGTTTGATTACAGTCTGGTTCACTGGATGACATTTCTTGCAGCGGCGACGCTTCTGAATTTATCTCCCGGCCCGGATATCGCCTTTATTTTAGGGCAGACTTTGCGCAACGGACGTCGGTTCGGGTTTGCCGCGATGTTGGGTATTTGGACCGGTGCTGGTTTGCATGTTGTGATGGCAGCGGTAGGCCTTTCTGCCATCGTTGCGACTTCCGCCTTAGCGTTCTCAGTTGTTAAGTGGATCGGTGCGGCCTATCTGGTCTGGCTTGGAGTAAAAATGCTGATGTCTCGTGGCGACGCTTTTATATCCAAAGAAGGCAACCGCCATCAACAGATGCTGTCGATCTATTGGCAAGGCATTCTTGTTTCCGCTCTCAACCCAAAAGTAGCCGTTTTCTTCCTTGCCTTTCTGCCTCAGTTTGTTGTGGAAGGTGCGGGCCCGGCAACGGCTCAATTGTTCTTACACGGCGTGTTGATCATTGTTGTGGCCGCCTTTATAGAGCCACCTTTGGTTTTGGCGGGTTCTAAGTTAGGGGCTTTCTTCCGGCAAAATCAGCGCCTTGGTTTATGGATGGACCGTGGCCTTGGCGCACTGTTCGTCGCCTTGGGTGCACGCCTTGCTGCCAGTACGAGGTGATTTTCGGTCAGCAAGGTCACTGGATACTGATGTAAGCAGGCACACCTAAGGTCAGCCTTTCCTCCAGCCAAGTTAAGCCACACTCTGGCTTTGACTCTGCCCGCGATAGGCGCCACTGAAATACTGGTCGGCAATGGCCTGATGCAGTTCGTTAAAGCTGATCTGCAATTCATCGACAAAGTCGTGCAGTAAATCGGGTTCATAGGCCAGCGATACCAGCTTGGCGTTGATCAGCAGTGAGAGCGTTTTATCCACCAGGGCCTGGGCTTCATCGTGGCCAGGCAGGTCCTCCAGTTCAAAAGAAAGCTGGCCTAAACAAGATGCCACCGAGCGTGGAAAATATTCATCCTGTAACAAAAAACGCAAGACGTCGGGGCCTTTCACGCGCAACCGTACTTGTTGACGATACATCTGATAACCGGTCAGCGATTTCAGCACACTCATCCATTGCAGACCTTCAAAAGGCGTGAGGTCGTCGGTGTTGCGCGGTAACAAATTCGCCGAACGGACGTCGATAATGCGTGTGGTCATGTCGCCGCGTTCGAGGTTGCGGCCGAGCATTAAAAAGGTGTGCACCTGGGTGTGGCTGAGTGAGCCTTCGATAACGCCGTTGATGGTTTGGCAACTGCGGATAATGCGTTTCATGATGGTGTCGCGTTTGCGCGAGGTGATACCACTTTCGGCATGGCGATGCATATCGAGATAGAGCGTATTCAATTCTTCCCAGATTTCCCGCGGCAAAATGTCGCGGGTGGTACGCAGGTTTTCGCGGGCAGCGTCGAGGGAGGAAATGATCGAGCCGGAGTAGTGTTGATCGACACACAAAAAGTTCAAAACGTTGTCGGCACTGCGGGTTTCATAATGTTCATCAAAGAGTTCTTCGGCGCCGCTGATCACCACCAGTGAATCCCAATCCAGCCGGGTGTTGCGCGGAAAATCGAGCAACAGATTGCTGGTGACGTTAATCAGCCGGGCGGTGTCTTCAGCGCGTTCCAGGTAACGCGCCAACCAGTAAATATTTTCAGCCACACGAGACAGCATAAGCCTTCTCCTCCAGCCGGGGTTTGCGCCCCGATTGCTTGATATAGTTATTTCAGATCGACAATCCAGGTGTCTTTACTGCCACCGCCTTGCGAAGAATTGACCACCAGCGAGCCTTCGGTCAGTGCCACGCGCGTTAAGCCACCGGTGGTCACCTCTGTACTGTTCTTACCCGATAAAATAAACGGCCGTAAGTCGACGTGGCGCGGCTCTAAGCGGTCTTCAATCAACGTTGGGGTGGTCGATAAATTCAGCGTCGGTTGCGCCATATAGTTGCGTGGATTGGCTTTAATCAATTCGGCAAAGGCGGCGCGTTCTTTTTTGGTCGCATGCGGGCCGACCAGCATTCCGTAACCGCCGGATTCGTTGGCCGGTTTCACCACCAGTTTGTCGAGGTTATCGAGCACGTATTGGCGGTCGTCGTCGCGCATACACAGATAGCTGGGCACGTTAGCGAGCAGCGGTTCTTCGCTGAGGTAATAGCGGATGATGTCGGGCACAAAGGCGTAGACCACTTTGTCGTCGGCCACGCCGGCACCCGGTGCGTTCACCAGCGCTACCTTGCCGCTGCGCCAGGCGCGCATCAAACCCGGTACGCCTAAGGCCGATTCAGGATTAAAGACTTCGGGGTCGAGAAAGAGGTCGTCGACGCGGCGGTAAATAACATCGACGCGTTTCAATCCATCGACGGTGAGCATGTGCACCACGTCGTCGTCATCGACCACTAAGTCCGAACCTTCCACCAGTTCGACGCCCATCTGTTGCGCTAAATAAGAGTGCTCGAAATAGGCCGAGTTGTAGATGCCCGGCGTCATCACCACCACTTGCGGGTCGTCGCCCGGGCGCGGCGACATCGATACCAGCATGTCGTACAACTGGCCGGTGTAGTCGTCGACCGGTTGAATGCGTCCCGTCTGGAACAGCTCGGGCAGAATACGTTTGGTGACGTTGCGGTTTTCCAGCATGTAGGAGACGCCGGACGGCACGCGCAAATTGTCTTCCAGCACATAGAGGGTGCCGTCTTTGTCGCGCACGATGTCGGAACCGCAGATATGCGCCCAGATATTATTCGGCGGATTAATACCCACGCATTGCTGGCGGAAGTTCACCGATTGCTCAAGCACTTCGGCGGGCAGAATTTTGTCTTTGATGATGCGCTGGTCGTGGTACAGATCGTCGATAAACAAGTTCAGCGCCTGGACGCGTTGCTTCAAACCGGCTTCGGTTTTCTTCCATTCGGCCAGCGGAATAATGCGCGGCACAATGTCGAACGGCCAGGCGCGATCGATCATGCTGCCTTCGGAATAAACGGTGAAGGTGATGCCCATCACCTGGATGGCGACTTCGGCGGCGTTCTTTAATTCAGCCAGCTCCCGGCCACCCAGTTCTGCCAGATAATCACAGAGCATCGCCGCCGCCGGATGCGGTTCTCCGGGCCCGGCCAGCAGTTCATCGTAGAAGCCATCGCAGGCGTATTCGGACCACTGTATTTTGCTCATAGACCTCTCCTGTGTCCCTACCGCCATCTGTTGCCAGCGGCCGTTGGTGTCCAGTTCGGTGATACCACCGAACGGGTTCTCCACTCATATCAAGAGCAGAGCAAGAGCTGCGCCAGTTCGCTTGCGGTTAACCTCCCGGCGGATACTGATGAATCACGGCATGCACCATCGATAACTTGTCGATGACCGTTGCCGATAGATTAAAGGGGTACACATCATCGTAGCCCATGCTGTGATTCAGGCTGTTCAAGGCGGCCGTCAGCGGCAGCCACTGGGCGATAAGCTGTTCAAATTGGAAGTTCTGGTAGGGGTCGGTGAACAACTGCACTTCCGTCATGTAAGAAGCCGCCACACGCGGTGCCGTGGTTAAGCCGAACTCATAGGCGGTTTCCAGGGTGTCGACCATATGCAGGTAATGCGCCCAGGTTTCAGCCCAGTCTTCCCAGGGGTGCGAATTGGCGTAGGCGCTGATGTAATACTGCTGCCAATCGGGAGTGGGACCTTGCTGGTACTGACGCTCCAGCGCCTTGGCGTAGTCCTGGCGTTCATCGCCAAAGCGACGCCGAAAGTCGTTCAGCCAAGGCGTTTTGCTGATCAACTGCTGCCAGTAGTAATGACCGGCTTCGTGGCGAAAATGCCCTAAAATGGTGCGATAAGGCTCTGCCATCTGCCGGCGCATGGTTTCACGCACCACGGGATCCGCTTCGGCAATATTCAGGGTGATAACGCCATCGAGATGACCGGTGAGCACGCGCTCGCTGTCGCCGTCGACTGCATCGGCCATAAAACGAAAACCCAGACCATTCACCGGATCCTGATGACGCGACTCCAATCGAAAATTGAGCCGCAGCAGGCTGTAGATCAAGCGGCGCTTTTCCGCTTCCATATCAGCCCAAAGCTGAACGTTGCCGTCGACACCGAGGTCGGGAATGACCATGGTCAGGCGGCAAGACAGGCAATAGATGTCGTGGGAGTCGGCCGGCAGCAGCCAGTTGCACACGCCGGCATCGCGATTGTGGCACGGGCGTAAGGTATCGGCAGAAAAGGTACGCATGGACAGGGTTTCAGGGTCGAAGCCCTGAGGAGTGCCACATTGAACGCAACGGGTGTTATCGAAATAGAGTCGTTGATCGCAATGTTCGCAGTGAAACAATCGCATCTAATACTCAGTCGGATGCCGTGGGTTTATCAGCTATCATGAGGACGTTGGCAGCGCAAACACAAGCACTTTCAACACCAAGCCAGTATCCACAAACCGATGATCGATCGTCCAGCGGAACCTATCTGCCATGTCCAGTCCGGCCAAGACCCTCAGCCTGTCCGAAAGTTTGCTCGCCAATTACCAGCGCCAGCGCAGTGAACTCAACGATACCTACGACGATCTGGTCAACGCCGAAGGCAAGGTGCGCTCACGCTGGCAACCCTTGATCGAAGAATTCAACGAACTGGGCCTGGACGGCTTTCAGCAAATGGCGCTGGAAGCGCAGGATTTGCTCTACGAAAACGGCGTCACCTTTAACGCCTATGAAGACGACGTGCGCAAGATGCGCTCCTGGCAGCTCGACCCCATTCCTTATGTCATCACCCCACAAAGCTGGGACATTCTCGAAGCCGGCCTGCGCCAACGCGCCCGTCTGCTGGAGCGACTGGTCGCCGATCTGTACGGCGAACGCAGCGTGATACGCGATGGTATTCTGCCGGCCGAGCTGGTGTTCAGTCATCCCGGCTGGTTATTCGCCGCCGCCGATAACGGCAGCGATGCCGACCGGCCGCATGTGCTGTTCCAGGGCATGGATGTGATGCGTGACTACCACGGTCAATGGCGTGTGCTGGGCGACTGGACCCAAGCCAGTTCCGGCGTCGGTTACGCGCTGGAAAACCGGGTGGTGTTGGCGCGGGCTTTGTCGCGTCTGTATCGCGATGCGCCGCTGCATCGTCTGGCCGGTTTTCTGCAAAACTTTCATCGTTGTCTGGCCGAACTGGCGCGGCCGCATCGTGATGCGCCCAACATTGTGCTGCTGACTCCGGGGCCGGGCAGTCCGGGATATTTTGAACACGCCTGGCTCGCCAACTATATGAATTTCTCCTTGGTCGAAGGCAGCGACTTGGTGGTCCGCGATGGCCGCGTGGCGATGCGTACCTTAGGCGGTTTAAAAACCGTCGATGTCATCGTCCGGCAGATCACCGATCCCTGGTGTGACCCACTCGAATTACGCGGTGATTCGCTGCTCGGTGTACCCGGTTTAATGCAGGCGGCACGACGCGGCGAAGTCGCCATCGCCAATGGTTTGGGTGTGGGTGTGCTCGAACATCCGGCGCTCGCTGCCTTCCTGCCGGCGCTGTGTCGTCACCTGTTAGGCGAGCCCTTGAAGCTAGCCGGACGACCTCTGTTGTGGTGTGGTTTAGCCCAGGCGCGCGAAGCCGTACTAGGCGATTTATCGCCCTGGCGCATTCGCGATGTGCGCGATGCCGAAGCTGTTATCCGGCCCGATCTTTTGAACGACAGCGAACGTGAGCAACTGCGTCAGACGATAACCGACGCGCCGCATTTTTTTGTCGCCGAACAACCGTTGATCTCGGCCACCTCACCCAGTTACGACCAAACATCCAACAGCATTAAACCCCAGCCCGTCTGTCTGCGTTTCTTCGCCCTGGCCGACCCCGGCGACGATGCCGATTCGACGCAACGCCACCGCATTATGCCCGGCGGCCTGGCCTGGGTGGCCGAGCCGGGCACCGCACCGATGGACAGCCGAACGGTGAAAGATGTCTGGGTATTGTCACCGGTGGTACAGCCACACATCAGTTTGTTGCAACGCGCCCAAAAAAGTTTATTGGTCACGCGCGATGGCTCCGATTTGCCCAGCCGGGTTGCTGAGAATTTATTCTGGATTGGTCGCTATGGCGAACGCCTCGACAACCGTTCCCGGTTGTTACGCGAAAGTCTGGTGTGCCTGGTCGAACAAGGCCAGTGGCGGCTTGATGAAACCTTATTACCGGATTTATTCACCGCTTTAAAACTACCGCTGCCAACCGATGTAAACCCCAATCAGGAACCGGAAGCAGAGGATCCCGCCGGCGGCATTCGTCAATTCAGCGCGTTGCGCACCGCGCTGCTCGATGTCGCGCGAACCGATGCCGATCTGCCCTGGCTGTTTCACTCGCTGCTGCACAATGGCCGCGCGGTACGTGATCATTTAGGTGACGATGCCTGGCGCACCCTCAACACCCTGCGCCAGAAAGTGCACAACCTGCCGACGCTGCAAGGCGCCAGTGCGGCGCAACACAGCCTGGAAGAAATCATCACCCTGGTGGCGGCGGTGTTTGGCTTGTGCAACGAAACCATGCCGCATCATTTTGGCTGGCGTTTTATGGACATCGGGCGCATCACCGAGCGCTGCATTGCCACTGTCGAGCTACTGAAACTGTCGATGATACATGCGCAAAACCCTGGCCCCGAGTTGTGGGAAAGAGTGCTCTCGGCAACCGATAATTTAACCGTCTATCGGCGTCGTTATCGTTCGCAACTCTACCCAACGGCGATCCTCGATTTACTGCTGTTCGACGAAACCAACCCGCGCTCCGTCGGCTATATGCTGGGCCGTTTGCAACGCCAGATCGAGCAACTGCCGCACCCGGAAAATACGCCCTTCCGTTCGCGCGAAACGCGGCTGATTATTCAGGCCAACAGCCATTTGCATCTGGTCGATTTAGACAGCCTGAGCGATCTGGAACAAAGCGCCAAAGCACGCCGGGCGCTGGAGAATTTATTGAATGAAGTGGTCGCACCGCTCTATGCGTTAACCGATGCGATTTCCAACAGCTATTTCAGCCATGCCGAACAACCCAAGCAATTGGTGGCCGTGCAAGGAAGTGCCTCGTGAAATATCAACTCCGCCACACCACGCGCTATCGCTACAGCAGCTCGGTCACCCTGAGCCATAACGAAGCTCGTCTATTGCCGCGCAACCTCGACTGGCAACGTTGCACCCAGACGCGACTGACCATTAGCCCAGCGCCGCTGCGCCAACACGAACGGCGCGATTTTTTTGGCAACCGCGTTGCCTATTTCGCCATCCAGGATATTCACGACAGCCTGGAAGTAACCGCCCACAGTCTGGTCACCACCGAAGCGCGACCCAAGCCCGGCGGCGACGCCTGCGAAGTGCCTTGGGAAGGCGCCGTCGAGCAATTAACCCCCCAATCCCAGGCCAGCGACGCGGGCGACGCCGATTGCCAGGAAGCGCGACTGTACACGCTCGACTCGCCTTTCGTTCGTCACAGCCCGGAACTGAAGAACTTCGCGCTGGAATCCTTTACTACACAACGACCGCTGCTCGACGCCGTGCTCGATTTTAATGAACGCATCTTTAACGACTTCCAATATGACCCTGGCTTCAGCACCCTGGCGACGCCCGTCGCTGAAGTGTTGCAGCAAAAGAAAGGCGTCTGCCAGGACTTCGCCCACCTTGCCATCGGCGCGCTGCGCTCCATCGGCTTACCGGCGCGTTACGTCAGCGGTTACCTGGAAACCCTGCCACCGCCGGGCCAGCAAAAACTGCTCGGCGCTGACGCCAGCCACGCCTGGCTCAGTGTCTTTATTCCCGGCTGGGGCTGGCTCGATATTGACCCGACTAACGGCAGTTTGCCGGACGAACGCTATTTAACGCTGGGCTGGGGACGGGACTATGGTGATGTCACGCCGTTGAAGGGTGTGATGAATGGGGGTGGGGCGCATCAGTTGGAGGTTGAGGTGGATGTTTTGGGGGTGGGGTGACCGGTCTGGATGCCTAGCAAGTGCTTGAGACTCACCGCCATTGCGCGTCTTAAGGCCATTCAATGAGGCGCACACTCTTTCATCTTGAAAACTTACTACTGCGCACCGGCGACGACCTATGTGGCAGCATGGACGCTAGCGACTACAAAGAATACATCTTTGGCATATTGTTTTTGAAACGTATCAGTGACTTGTTCGACGAATACCGTGAAGCCTTACGTCAGCAATTCACGGCTCTGGGTATAAGCGAAGACGATATCGCCATCGAACTAAACGATTCAGACAACACTCCGGCAGTGTTTCTGCGTACCGCCTAGAGCCCCATGGAACGAACCTTGGGAAGTGGTAGGCCTGTACGTTAAAGCCTGGAACCCTGAAAAGGTTTGAGCGTTTGATGTTAGCTAGCAAAAAATCATAGGCGAGAACTGAAATTTCGGATTAAAAAGTTCTATATTAGAAAAAAAACCAAATAAGAAAAAATGCGGACTAATGCATGACCCACTTGCCAGCAAGATGAAAGCTTAGGTAGATGATATAAGCGATGATCAAGAAGTATCGACATAGAAACCTTTCGCAATAAAAACTCAAGAAAGGATTTTCGATATGCCATCAATTAAAGAACAAAAACTGATTTACCATCTTACTAGTTTGAACAACGTAAGCTCCATATTAGAGGGTGGTTTACTCCCTCGATCGGCCCTTGAGACCTTTCACGATGTTGCCAATGTAGAAATTCTGCAGGGCCGAGAAATACATCACTTACAGGATTACGTACCTTTTCACTGGTTTGCCAAAAATCCTTTCGATGGGCGGGTACAAAGGGATCGACCCGATGAAGAGTTCGTTTTAATCTCCGTCAGAAGATCAATCGCAAAAGCGAGAAACTGGAAAGTCATTCCCAGGCACCCACTATCCGGCCATTCACCAGAAGTCTATGATTACGACGAAGGTTTTGCTTTGATCGATTGGGATACCATGCAGTGCCGCGATTACAGTGATGCTAACTGCAAAAGCGTTTGTATGGCTGAGTGTATTTCGCCCGAGGTCGTCTCCGTAAGAGACTTTTTCAAATTTTTTGTACCTACAGAAAATATTAGAGCAACCATTGCCGCTGCGGTATCGGATCAAGACCTGGTCATCGATGTTGTTACAAACAGGGGAATGTTCTGTTGACGGTCTATAGGAACTTAAACCCAAATAAAGCCCTAATTTGGCGGATCACCCACCGCCAGAACCTGCCGTGGATTCTTGCTAACGGCCTGCATGCTGGGAACACCACTACACGCTCATCCAGCTGGGTGACCATTGGCAATGAAGAGCTGATTAACCGCCGCGCTCATCGGGGCGTCCCCATCGCACCGGGTGGCGTCCTGAACGACTATGTCCCGTTCTACTTCACCCCTTTTTCGCCCATGCTGTATAACATACACACCGGGCAAGGTGGCGTTCGTCAGGTGATGAATGATGACATTGTCATTTTGGTATCCAGCCTGCATAAGATCTCGGCACTGGGCCTGCCCTTTGTCTTTACAGACCGGCATGCTTACCCAGTCACCGCCCACTATTACAATAGGGTAGACTGCCTTAGCGAGATTGACTGGCCATTGCTGCAACAGCGCGATTTCCGGCGTGACCCGGATGACCCGGAGAAAGTCGAGCGCTATCAGGCTGAGGCGTTGATACACCGGCAGTTGCCCATAGATGCCCTAATCGGCGTAGTCTGTTACACCAAAGGAATTGAACAGGCTGTAAGGCAGCAAGCCCGTCAAACAGGTGTTACGCTGGATATCCGTAGCATTCCGCAATGGTATTTCTGAGGAACCAACCATGATCACCTATACAAAAGGCAATCTGCTGGAAGCAGAGGTAGAAGCCCTGGTAAATACGGTCAATACCGTTGGTGTTATGGGCAAGGGCATCGCGCTGATGTTCAAAGACCGCTTTCCTGCCAATACGGATGCCTATAGCAAAGCCTGTAAAGCCGGAGAGGTAGTCACTGGCAAGATGTTTGCTACCAGTACTGGTGAACTAATGGGGCCACGCTGGATCATCAACTTCCCGACCAAGCAGCATTGGCGTACTAAATCCAAGATGTCTTGGATTATCGACGGGCTAAACGACCTGCGCCAAGTTATTCAAGCAAACAACATTCGGTCCATCGCCTTGCCACCTTTAGGCGCCGGTAACGGTGGGCTTAACTGGAGCGAAGTAAAACCGCACATCGAGCAAGCCTTATCCGATCTTGATGGTGTTGAAATCATCGTTTATGAGCCTACCGAAAAATACCAAAACGTGGCTAAGCCAAAAGGCGTCGAAAAACTTACACCCGCCCGTGCCCTTATAGCAGAGCTGGTTCGTCGCTACTGGGTGTTGGGTATGGAATGCAGCTTGGTGGAAATTCAAAAACTGGCTTGGTTTTTAGAACGAGCTATTGAATCAGAAGGGTTGGAGAATCCGCTGCGGTTAGACTTTCAAGCCAATCGCTACGGCCCCTATGCGGACCGCTTGCGTCATCTCATCGACAAACTCGATGGCAGCTATTTGAAATGCAATAAACGCATCAGCGACTGCGATGCTTTCGATACTATCTGGTTCAACGATTCCAAACGCGACACCTTGGCATTGTACCTTAAAACAGAAGCAAAGAATTACTTACCAGCACTGGATAAAGCCACTCACTTGATTGATGGATTCGAATCACCTTTTGGCATGGAACTGCTGGCGACTGTAGATTGGTTATTGGTTCGCACAGATACCAAAGCTGAACCCGATTCGGTCATGATGGGTATTAGCCAATGGCCCAGCGACTCAAGCGCGGCCCAACGCAAGCTGAAGATATTTGACAAACGCAGTGTTGGGTTGGCGTTGGATCGACTCAACTCAGAGCCAATGGCACTGGCTCAGTAAAAACGGTAAGGAGCTAACGTTCTTACATCAATTACAGTCGTTGGGCTGAGAAGACATTGATCATAGAAAAAAATATTTCCCCAGCCTGATCGCTCAGCTGTCGCGCAAATTTTCGCCCATGGCTGCTACCCAACGTTCACTCAAGCGTTCTCTGTTCTCAACCCTGCTATGAGCCATATAACCTAGACAACTTGTCTCATCCTGAAATAAAAAGCTCAAATTCAACCGGCGTTCATTCTGGCTCGATGCGAGGCCGCCTTCATACGATTCCCACAGGTCGCCATACTGCACCAGCGGCGGCGATGCGACTTGGTTTGATCGTGAAACAGCAACACGCAATCCGGCGCTTCGCATTCTTTCACCAGCTGTAAATTCTCTTCCGTCAGTAACTGAACCGCGGCTTGCGCCACCGGCTGTAACAGGCTTTCGGCATGGTCATCACGCCGATGTTGCTGGCGTACGAATGCCTTTTGCTGTGCCTGCCAGACCAACGACTCCAGTGGATTACCTCGTTCCAATATCTGATTCACCACCGATGCCTCGGCCGCTTCACCACGGCGGGCTGCATCGAGCAGATCACGCAGGTTGTCGCGCAATTCGCGGGCCAGCCGAACCAGGCCCGGGGCAGGCGCTTGCGCAAAATCGGCTTCCAGCACGCCGGCTTGTTGCAGCCAATCGACAACGCTGTCGTCATCGATCAGGCATTCCTGCTGCTCATCGCCGACGCCAAAGCGGGTATTGATGAAGTCGAGCGCCAGGTTACTGGCGATAAAATAAGGGGTCGTGTCAGTACTCATAAAAGTAACCTTTAATTTCACTTTTGACAGGTTACTCCAAACCTTGATAACCTTCAAAACTCATTTTTAATGGTTACCAAGGACCCAGATATGACCACCGTCCGTTATCAGTTTGAAACCGTCGGCGAGGTAGAGCTGTTTTATCGTGAAGCCGGTAACCCCTCAGCGCCCACCGTTCTGCTGCTGCACGGCTTTGCGGCTTCTTCTTATATGTGGCGCGATGTCATAGCGGCACTGGCCGACAAGTACCATCTGATTGCGCTGGATTTGCCCGCCTTCGGCTTTACCAAATCACCCAAGCGTGGTGACTACGAATACAGCTTCGCCAACCTCACCAAAACGGTTGAACAATTTATTGCGCAGAAAAAACTCGATCGCTTCGCCATCGCCGTGCACGACTATGGTGCGCCCGTGGGCTGGCGTTTGGCGGTGAATCACCCGGAGAAAATCACCGCCATCATTTCGCAGAACGGTAATGCCTATGAAGAAGGTTTATCCGATGGTTGGAAGCCGATTCAGAAATACTGGAACGACCCGAGCGCGGAAAATCGTGCGGCCCTAAACGACTTTCCGACGCCCGAATCCATCAAATGGCAGTATGTTGAAGGCGTACCGGACACCCGCCTGGTATCGCCCGATGCCTACACTCTGGAAGGCGCGCAGATTTCGCAGCCGGGTATGGCCGACATTCAGCTCGACCTGCTGCTCACCTATGCCACCAACGTAGAGAAGTATCCGGAATTTCAGACTTATTTCCGTAACTACCAGCCACCACTGCTGGCCGTTTGGGGCAAGCACGATCCGTTCTTCCTGCCGCCTGGTGCCGAAGCCTGGAAGCGTGATATTCCGCAGGCAGACATCCGTTTTTACGACACTGGCCATTTTGCGCTGGAGACCCACGGCGATGAGATTATTCCGGTGATTCGGGAATTTCTGGATAAAGAGTTTCTGGATAAGCAGACGGATCAATAAGACCGCCGGCGGCGAGGCGCTGCTAACACAGAGGAACGCCCACTAAGAAAGCCCTGCTATCTGCGGGGCTTTGCCCGGCGGTGTTGACGGATTGACCCTTGGCTACTTCACCGTTCCGGAATCCGCTACGATAGCGCACCTTATTAACTGTCTGCGTGCCGCAACAGGGAACACCCAATTGGATATCGAAGACCTGCAAACCTTTGTCGAAGTGGCCGACGCCGGGGGTATTTCAGCGGCCGCGCGACGGCTGGATGTGTCGAAGTCGATCGTCAGTCGCCGGCTGTTCAAACTCGAGGCAGAACTCGGTGTGCAGCTGTTGGTGCGGACCACTAGAGGCGCAGCCCTGAGCGAAGCCGGGGTCACCTTTCGCGAACATGCGGCGCGCATTGGTGCCGAGCTGGAAATAGCGAAAGACACCCTTTCGCCCAGCGGTGAGCTGCGCGGCCGGTTGAGAATCGCCATGCCGTTATCGTTCGGCCCGACGCATTTTGCGCCGGTGTTGGCTGAGCTGGCACATCAACATCCGCAACTTCAGGTGCAGGCCTCCTACAGCGACCGCTTTGCGGATCTGATCGCCGAAGGTTTCGACTGCGCCATTCGCGTCGGCCACCTGCCGGATTCCGACCTGGTGGCCCGGCGCATTGGGCCTATTACCGGCAAACTGGTCGCGAGCCCCAGCTATATTGAAGCGCATGGCGTCCCCCAAACCCTGGCCGAGCTTGCCCAGCACCAAGCCTTGTTGCAGGGCACCGAAAGCTGGCACTTACTGGATGGCGACAAGCTGATCACGGTGCAACCGCAAGGGCGCTTCAAGGCCGACAATGGCGTCGCCCTTACCGCTGCGGCGGCCGCTGGACTGGGCATCGCCAGCCTGCCCGACTGCCTGACTCACGACCATTTGGCGACGGGCGCTCTGGTTCCGGTTTTGACGCAGTACTCGGTGCGGTCCGGTGGTGCCTATGTGGTACGCCCGCCTGGCCAGCATTCGCCACGCAAGGTGCGGGTGCTCACCGAACTGCTGATCGAACACTTCAACAACAACCCGGAACTCTGGGGACGCACGCTCTGAGCGTTCCCGTTTCAGCGACACCGATAAGCGCATTGCGGGACTAGCGGCTGCACCCGCCAGGTTCCATGATGATGGCTTAGCGTCCGGGCGCACGCTCAAGCGTACGCCAATGGACACGGCTATCACCCTGACGCAAAGGATGCCGCTATGAGCTGGAACCCTGCTTTAACGCCTGGCTGCCCCGACAAGGTTGGCGCTGACGCCATCGAAACCCTGATCATTCCACGCGCCCGGGATCTGGGTGATTTCGAAGTGCGGCGCGCCTTGCCCGCGCCGAAACGACAAATGGTCGGGCCTTTTATTTTTTTCGATCAGGCCGGACCGGCTGAGTTCTTAACCGGCCAGGGCGTCGACGTGCGGCCGCACCCGCACATTGGATTAGGTACTGTGACCTATCTGTTCCAGGGCGATTTTCACCATCGCGACAGCACTGGCGCCGATCAAATTATTCATCCGGGCGAACTGAACTGGATGGTCGCCGGCCGTGGCGTCACTCATTCCGAACGCACCAGCGAAGCCGCCCGCAGCGGCCCGAACAGCCTGTTCGGCATTCAGACCTGGCTGGCCCTGCCGGAAGAATTTGAAGATGCAGCACCCAGCTTCGAGCATTACGGCAAAGCCTTGCTGCCCTTGATTGAAGACAGCGGCGTTACCGTGCGGCTGATTCTGGGCGACGCTTACGGCGAATCGGCGCCGGCGAAGATGCTCTCGGAAACCTTTTACGCCGACGCCATTCTCAGCCCCGGCAGTCGCCTGCCGATGCCCGATAACCACGAAGACCGCGGCCTCTATATTGTTGAAGGCTCCGTCTCCGTGGCCGGCCAGGATTACAGCGAAGGCCAGATGATGGTGTTCCGACCTGGCGATGCCATCAGCGTTGCTGCAGGCCCGGCTGGCGCGCGCATCATGATCCTCGGCGGCGCGACCCTGCCCGGCCCGCGTTATATCTGGTGGAATTTTGTGGCGTCATCGCAAGAACGCATCGAGCAGGCCAAGGCCGACTGGCAAGCCGCGAACTGGGGTCAGGGCCGTTTTGATCTGCCGGTCGATGATCGCGACGAATTCATTCCACTGCCGGAATAACAACCAACACAACTGATGAGGGAACAAAAATGGCTACAGGCAATGAACCCATTCAACGCCAGGTGGGCGAAACCAAAGGGCGCTATTTTGTCGTGGTCGAAGGCGTTGAAGCCGAACTGACCTACAGCCGCGTCAGCGACACCATGATCATCATCGATCACACCGAAGTGCCCGACGCTTTGCGCGGCCAGAAAGTTGGCGTACGGCTGGTACAAAGAGCGGTCGAGGATGCGCGGGCTGAAGGGGTGTCGATTATTCCGCTGTGTCCCTTTGCCAAAGCGCAGATTGGGCGGCATCGGGAATGGCAGGATGTGTTGGCTGGAGACTAAGAATTACGACAGCGTTTACACCTGACCTGCCGCTCACACTGCAGCGGCAATTTTATCGATCAAACCTCTGAACCACTGCTGGGCGCTATGGGTATCGCCGCGTCGATGCCAGATCAGATCAAAGGCAATCTGCGGCAGGGTGACCGGCGGGGGGAACAGCACCAGTTTGTGGCTGTCTGAAGCGCCGGTAACAACCCGTTTCAACAGTGTGGCGGTCAGTTGGGTGCGGGCAATAACAGCTGGCACGGCAAACATATGCGGCAGCGTCATCGCCAGGTCCCGACGTTGCCCCTGCTGTACCAGAGCGTGATCAACATGGCCGTGCAATTCACCTTCTGGAGAAACCAGAACGTGGCGCAGCTGCAAATAGGACTCCAGGGTCAGAGCGTGTCGGGCGGCGGGATGATCCTGAGCAATCAGGGTAACGAAGTCGTCGGTCAATACAGTGCGATGCAGAATTCGGCCGTCAGCGTGAGTCGGTGGCACACCGACGGCGACGTCGATCTGGCCACTGTCGAGCATCGCCACGGCATCGTCGCGATCGTTAAAAGCATAGACATTCAAGGATACGCCGGGCGCTTGCTCGGCCAGCGCCTGCAACAAAGGCGGCAGCAGCACATGGGCCGGGTAATCGGATAAACCCAGCTTGAACACCACCGACGCCTGCTCAGGCTCGAACTCGGGCTTGTCCACCAGACTGGTTTCTAACTGACGCAGCGCTTGTGAGATCGGCAAGGCCAGATCCCGGGCTCGTGGTGTCGGCAACAAACCGTCGGCGCTGCGAGCAAAAAGCACATCACCGAAGAGCTTGCGCAGCCGCGCTAAGGCAGCGCTCATGGCCGGTTGGCTGACCCCCACCCGGGCTGCCGCACGGGTGACATTGCGTTCATTCATCAGGGCGTCAAAGGCCACTAGCAAGTTCAGGTCGATGCCATGAAAATCCATATATCAAATAATCATCTATATCGTTTATTTGTTAGACGGATTCTATCTCGCGGCCGAATAATCGCAATCCCACTCAACGGAGCGCGAGATTATTCATGACAGCGACAACCATTAATCGTGAACAACAGTTACGCAACGAACGCCAAGTCGTCGAAACGTTCTACCAGGCCTTCAGTGACAAGAACCCTGAACTGGTCGATCAAGTACTGGCCACGAACTGGGATAATATTCCGCTCGGTCCGGGGCAGGAACCCGGCCCGAATGGCATAAAACCGATCATCCAGAGCGTTGCCCAAGGCTTTCCCGATGTTCAGATCGTCATCAATGACATCATTCAGGAACCCGGCAAGGTCAGCGTTCGCGCAGACATAACCGGCACCCATCAAGGCGAATTTTTTGGCATTGCCGCCACCGGCAAAGCGGTCAGTTTCCGCATTCATGAGTTCCACACACTCAACGACGGAAAAATAACCACCACCTGGCACCTGGAAGACTGGTTCGGCCTGTTCAACCAGCTCGGCCAATTCCCTGCCCAAGCCTGATCCACAGCCAAATTACTCTGGAGTTTCTTATGCAAGCTATCTTGATTAATGAATTTGGCGGCGCCGATATGATGACCTACGAGGCCGTTGCGTTGCCCGCCCCACAAGCCGAGGAAGTGCTGGTGCGTGTCGAAGCGGCCGGCGTCAATCCGCTGGATGTCAAAATCATCGCCGGCTATATGCAATCGGTTTTTCCGGTCACCTTGCCATACATTCCCGGTACCGATTTCAGCGGTGTAATCGAAGCCGTTGGTCACCAGGTGGATCACCTGAAACCTGGTGATCGCGTCGTCGGACGCACCAGCCCGAACAACGGCGGTGCCTTCGCCCGAAACCTCATCATTGCCGCGGCAGAACTCAGCGTTATTCCGGCACAGATGAGTTTTGAGCAGGCCGCGACCTTGCCAACTTCCTTTGGCACGGCACAGCAGGCGCTGTTCGATGTCGGCCAGTTACAAGCCAAGCAACGGGTGTTGATTCATGCCGGAGCGGGTGGGGTTGGCAGCATGGCAGTTCAGTTGGCTCATCACCAAGGTTGCCATGTCATAGCGACCGCCTCGGCGCACAACACTGAATTGGTAAAAAGCCTGGGCGCGGATGAGGTGATTGATTACCGCACCCAGACGCTGGATGGCGTTCACGATATCGACCTGGTACTCGACACCATTGGCGGCGATACCCTGGCCGCATCCTGGTCGACGCTGCGTCCGGGTGGTCGCATTGTCTCGCTGGTGGATTTCAATATCGCAGCACAGGACGGCCACCCTGGTGAATTTGTGTTTTTCGCAACGGCGACGCCTTATCTGCCCGAGGCCATCCAGCAGTTCAGCGCTGGTCGACTGCAAACCGTTATTGATTCCAGCTTTAAATTGTCTGATGCACGTATGGCGTTGGAGAAGATTGCTGCTGGTCACGCTCGGGGGAAGATTCTGATTCGGCCGCATAATTGAGTGATGGGCTAGATAGGTGCTCTTTTATTGAACCTGGCTGAGGTTCTGTTCGCATCGTCCTGATGCTCACCCTTCGGGCTTCGCGCAAAGCTGTTCCCGACAGCTTTGTCGTCCGACTCGGGACGAGCGAACATAAAAAAGCCCCGCACATGGCGGGGCTTTTTTATGTTTGGCCCGCCCGAGAGGATTCGAACCTCAGACCTCTGCCTCCGGAGGGCAGCGCTCTATCCAGCTGAGCTACGGGCGGATAACGTTTGAACAAACCTTGTCTTGCTCGGGCATCATCCTCTGGTTTGTTCAGTAGAGGATGGGCTCGTTTCCATGCTGTTCGCATGGAACCACCCGCTTCGCGGCGCTGACGC
>NZ_JBEBMU010000008.1:0-56429 GCF_043196805.1 Saccharospirillum sp. HFRX-2 | reverse complement strand
CGGCCTCAAATGCTATCGCATTTGATCGAACCTCAGACCTCTGCCTCCGGAGGGCAGCGCTCTATCCAGCTGCACCCTGCGGGCATAAAAGCTACGGGCGGATAACGTTTGAACAAACCTTGTCTTGCTCGGGCATCATCCTCTGGTTTGTTCAATAGAGGATGGGCTCGTTCCATGCTGCTCGCATGGAACCACCCGCTTCGCGGCGCTGACGCGGCCTCAAATGCTATCGCATTTGATCGAACCTCAGACCTCTGCCTCCGGAGGGCAGCGCTCTATCCAGCTGCACCCTCGGGCATAAAAGCTACGGGCTTATCTGCCTCGCCAATTTACAGCGCTTGGCAGATGGCGCGCAGTATACAGATTCACCGGTTCAAGTCCAGATTCGCCGTCATATCAAGGGCTTAGCCCATTTGCCAGTGACTAGTAGGTGGCGATGAAGTGGCGCACGGCGTCGATAAAGTCTTTGGAGGCCGGTTCCCGGCCCAGCAATAGATGACCGTCGCTGTCCAGACCGACGAATTCGGCGTTTGGTATGGCGTCGGCGAGGTCGCGGCCGACACTGACGGGAATGCGTTGGTCGCCCAGGGAGTGAATGACCAGCGTCGGCACCTGGATCTGGGGCAGCAGGTGGCGGACGTCGATATCGCCGAAGGCGGACAGGAAGCGGACGGCGTTCTCCGGCGAAGTGGTCAGGCGCTGAAATTCGTTGAACCAGGCCAGTTCGGCCGCGTCGGCACTGGGCATGAAGGTCGAGGAAAAAATATGGCGGTAGGCCGGGTTGTCCTTGCCCCAGCCGGTTTTGGTCAGCGTCATGATGGCTTCGCGCTCGCGTTTTTCCTCGTCGCTGGTACCGATGCGCCAGCCGGCCGGGTAGCCACCGAACAGGATTAGGTGCGACACGCGCTCCGGGTATTTGACCGCATAGGCGATCGACACCGCCGCGCCCTGGGAAATGCCCAACAGCGCAAAGCGGTCAACGCCGCTGGCCTCGACCACGGTTTCCAGGTCGGTGACGAAGGATTCGAAGCTGAGCTCATTAACCTCCCAGTCCGACAGGCCGTTGCCGCGCTCGTCGTAGCGCACGAAGTAGTGGTTCAGCGCCAGGCGCCGGAACAGCGGGCTCCAGATCGGGGCGTCCCAGTCGTGTTCCAGGTGACTCAGCCAGTTGGCGGCCTTGATGATGGGATAGCCGGAGCCGATGTCGGCGTAGGCCAGGCGCACACCATCCTGGGCGGTGCACAGCTTAATGCTCTGGCGCGCCAGGAATTCACGCTCGGGGGTGCGGTATGCCAGCGGTTCGGACTGGTCGGTCAGTTGACTGCGTTCTTTTGCCGACCAGGCGATGCCGGCCCTGCGAAAACGCTGGGCCAGCTCGTTCGACCGCCAGGCCAGTTGTTGCTCTTCACCCATAAATTCGAGCAGCGTCAGCACGCGGGTGGCGGCTTCGGTGTTGAACGGTTCGAGCGCTTCCCAGGCGTTGGCCCAGCCGAGCTGGTCGATGACCGGTTGTTTCGAATCGGCGGCCAGCCGGGACAGCAGCTTGCCACGCAACTTATTGATCTCCTGCCGCTCGGCCGTCAGCCATTGCTGAAACAGCGGCTGGTCCGGCAGGTCGATGCCGTCCAGCAAGGGTTCTTGCAGCGCCCGGTCGATGCCCTTCAATGCCTGGATCGATATCTCCGGGTCGGCGATTTTATCCGCCAGGTTGTGGATATCGATGTCGATGTCCTGGTTATTCAGGTGCACCCGTTCACGGTCGGCCCAGAGTCGCTCATGGCCCACTTCGTTCACCAGCGGCCGCATCTTGCTGAGCGACCAGCGCAGCGCGCCTCTGGGATCGTCGGCGTGCTCCCAGAACAGCTCGCACAGGCGGTCGCGCCGCTGCATGCGACCGGTGAGGATCAGGTAGGCCAGTAAGGCGCGGGTCCGTTTGGACGCCGGCAACGGCAGGGGTTGGTCATCCTTGAATACCGTCAGCTCGGTGAGCGTTTGTATCGATAGTTTCACGCGTTCAGTTCCTTGGGGCCGCTTGCGGCCGATTCACAACAGAGGCACAGGACTCCCTGTCCGTCGCCATCCATACACCGGGTGAGCCGCTCAAATCGCTCAAAAAGGGGCAATTTATCGGTAGCTGATTTCGGATTTGAGAACTAATTCACAAATATAAGGCGGCTCGATCCGATTCTTCAAACACTTAATTCCACGGTGCCCACGCACACTGTTTTCCATCGTGAACCGAGCCCACCGGCTCAACAATAACAACCCAGGATCAACCGATTGTTGAGGTTGACCAACCGGTAAAAAGGAAGACCAACATGGATTTGCCACACACCCTGAGCATCTTTATTAAAAGCCTGGCTGTACTCGGCTTACTGGCTATTTTCGTCCGTCTGCTCAACAGCCACCGCAGCGAGAGGAACGACGAACAACAGGCTACGAATGAGATGCAACCGCCGACAGCGCCGAGCCTGGAACTGCACTTCAAATCCGCCCGGCGCCTGCATTTTGCATGGCAGGAAGTCCGCGGCGCAACTCACTATCAGTTGCTCGAGCGCCCGGGACCGAACTCACTGTACCGGCCTGTCGGTCGGTCGGTGCCTGCCGGTAACGGTCAGTTGATTGTCAAAACGCCGCTGCACAGCCGACTGAACAGCCAGTATGTGCTGCGCGCCTACAACGACGTCGGCCTGGCCGACTCCGTCGCCCTGAGCGTCAGCGAGCGGCTGGAAACCAAGTTGGCGTTTCTGCTGAACGGCGGTATCGACCCAACCGGCTACTTCGGTTTTTCCATCAACAAGAGCGCCGGCGGCCGTACTATGATCATCGCCGAGGACGATGCCAAAGACGGCGCAACCAACGCTTCCGCCTATGTGTTCCTGCGCGATGGCGACGATCAGTGGAACAAGCTGGCCTATCTGCGCGGCGACCGCGCCGCAGCCATGAGCGAAGACGAATTGGAAGCCGAATGTCTGGACATCAGCGTCACTCCGGCGGAGCCGATAAAGACCTCGGTTGGCGTCAGCGAAAAGGGTTGGACGTCGCCGTTGTCGCTGTACCGGCCCAACGCCTTGCGCGACCTGAGATGGCTGAATTTTAATTCGCCCTAGCCGACGACTCCCCGGCCGGCCCCATCAGCGGGCCGGCTTTTTTGTTAAGACATCACCTCATCCAGTGTCGCCGTCGGCACCCAGCCGGCGTCACCGTTTTCACGCACCACCCAGCTCCAGTCGTTCAGCTCCCGTGCCACGCTCAGCCGCTCGCCGACTTCGGTATTCAGTTCGCGTGCGCTGTAGTCGGCGCAGGCCCTGGCGTGGCGGCCATCGGCGGCGAGCGTCATCAGCACCAGCGGTGCCCAGCCGCTGTTGCCATCGCCGGTGGTGGTCCATACCCAGCCCGGGTATTCGGTATCGCGCTGACCCAGCAGCAGGTCGTCCCCGGTCTGAAAACCGATGGGGTTCGGGTAATGGGAGCGATGCGCGCGCAGCACCTGGCGCCGACCGGCTGACGCTATCATAACGGCCGGCACAACGGCTGGTTGAACAGCAGGCGGTTGGCGAACGGATCGATCACCTCGAAACAGCGGTCGCCCCAGGGCGCGGTTTCAATTGCGGGTTTGCTGTAGGAGTCATCGCGCTGGCTGATGTCGTTGAATAAAACGTCGAGCTGATCCGTCTGGATAAAGACTTTGGCGCCGGGTGAGCAGTCACCGGAGTGTTCGCTCAGGTGCAGCACCAGGTCATCTTTGGAGACCTGGCAATACAACGGCAGGCCGGGTTCGTGGCGATGTTCCCAATCGACGGTCATGCCTAAAAAGTCGCGATAAAACGCCATGGCTTTGTCGACATCGAAGATGCGCAGCACGGGAATGGCTTTAAAGGTCATCAGGCGGGCTCCTGCCGAATCGCCGCAAAGATGTCGCGCAGATTAACAAATCCAATCCTCTAAGGTTCAAAAAAGCTTCATTAGGCCGTCAGTCGATGGTCATGGCGTTTTGACATCCTCGCTCTTGCACACGTGTGCACAACCTTTGAATACAACAACAGCATAAAGAGGACGATGCCATGACTTTCCCCAATGCCCGTGCCTGGCTTGGCCTGGGTTTGATTTCCTGTATTGCCTCCGTAGCCAGCGCGGCCGTGCCTTCGGCCGCTGGTCTGTCCGACAATCTGGCGTACGACCAGGCTTATTGGTCGCGCCCGCACAACCCTTATGAAACCGCTCAGTTTTCTAACCTGCTGGATGTGCTCAACCGCGGCAATCGGGTGGTGGAGCTGGATGTCTGGGAGTCCGGCGGTCAGTTGGTGGTGAAACATAACGGCACCGATGGCGACTATGCCAACAACTGCAACGGTGGTTCTGGCGGTAGCTTTGCCGACTGCCTGAACGATCTGGTCAGCTGGAGCAACAGCCACCCGAACCATTTGCCAATCACGCTGCAAATCGATTTAAAAGCCGGGCTGTTGTTTGGTTGGGACAGTGGCGCACGCAGTCAATTAAATAGCCAGTTGTCACAGACCTTAGGCAGCCGGATTTTCACGCCGGAAGAGCTGCGCCAGTTCACCGGCAACAGCAGTTTGCGTCTGGGCGTTCTGAACAACGGCTGGCCGACCATCGGCAGCTTGCGCGGTCAGTTTCTGGTGATGTTGACCGGTGGCCCGATCAGCCAGAAAAACCAGACGCAACGCGCTTACATCGAGCAGTTCGGTAATCAGGCGCAAGCTCTGGTCTGCCCTCAGGCGGAAGATCCGATCTACTTCGATGCCTATGGCAGCGCCAAAGATTTCAGCGGCTACGCGGCCAATAACTGGGTGGTCTGCGGCAATACCGAGAACCTGAAGTATTGGTCGAAAACGGTCGAAGCCTCGGCGCTGAACCGACAGGTGATCAATATCTGGTCGTCCGATAACCATCATTTCGATGCCTATCACAACGCTTACATCGCCGTGGCTTCCGGCGTTTCAATGATCAGCCGTGAAACGCTCGACAGTTACGGCAACCGCATTCCATTGAACGGCGAACGCCGCTCCATTCCTAACCGTTTCCGCTTGCAGGCTGAGCACAGTGGCCAGTGTCTGGACGTGGCAGGCGCCAGCTACGCCGACGGTTCTGACATCCATCAATGGAACTGCCACGACGGCGTCAATCAGGTGTTCCGCTACAGCGATGAGACCCAGCTGCGCGCGGTCGGTAACGAGGAATATTGCTTCGACATCGACGGTGGTCAGTCGGTCGCCGGCAAAGGTTTGCATCTGTGGGATTGCGACGGTGGCGACAGCGAAAAATGGCGCCTGACCACCAGCGGCGAGCTGGTCGGTATCGGCAATCGTTGTGCAGCGGTACCCGGCAACAGCCAGCAAAACGGAACTCAGGCGGAACTGGCCAATTGCAGCGGCGGCGCTAACCAACGCTTTAACCTGCTGCCGTATTAAACCCCCGGGAGTCTGTGAATAACTCGAACCGAGCTATGGCTCCCTTGTTCATCAAAGCTTCACAGGGCTGTTACCGAAAAGTCACAGCCCGCCCTTAGCGTTGCACACGTGTGCAATTTAAAAACTGACTGACTCCCAACGGAGAACATCATGAAACCTATTACTGCTTTTTCTACCACCTTGCTGGCCAGCGCCATGGCGCTGACCGGTGTGGCCCAAGCCGCTGATCTGGTCATCGCTGGCCGTGACGGCGGCTATGGCGAAGCGCTGCAAGCCGGCGTCGATGCTTATGAAGCCGCCCATCCGGGCACCGACATCGAACTGCTGAAACTGCCTTATGGCTCGCTCTATGAAAAGCTGGTGATCGGCATGCGCGAAGGCGATTCCAGCTTCGACCTGGTGATGATCGACGACACCTGGGCGCCGGAATTTATGAGCAATAACTGGCTCGCCGCTTTGAATGAAGACGCCGTCAGCCAGGACTTTATTCCGTCACTGACCGACATCTCGCGTTACCCGGTCGGCCAAGGCCCGCTGTATTCGCTGCCGGTCGTCGGCAACGTCGCCATGTTCGCTTACCGCTCCGATTTGATGGACCAGCCGCAAAGCTGGGACGACGTTTTCCGCGCCGCCCAGAACCTGAAAACCAACGATCGTGCTGGCGTAGTTTTCCGCGGCACTCAGGGCAACCCCATCGTCACCGGCTTCTTGCCAATGCTGTGGGCTTACGGCGGCCATATCGTCGATAAAGATGGCAACATCTCACTGAACAGCCCGGCCACTGTTGAGGCCATCGAAGCCTTTGTCAGCCTGCGCGATGTCGCCCCGACTGGCGTTGAAGTCTATAACTCCGGCGAAGTGCGCGACGCTATCCAGCAAGGCAAAGCCGCCATGGCGATTGAAGTTTGGCCGTCCTGGGTGCCGTCGATGGACGACCCGGCCGTGAGCCAGGTGGTTGGTCAGGTCAACATCGTGCCGCCGCCGGGCCAGGTGAATGAATCGACACCGATGCTGGGCGTTTGGCAGATGGGTGTTTCTACGCACGCCGAACACGCCGATCTGGCTGAAGACTTCCTGACGTTTTTCACCAGCGCCGACTTCCAGCGTCAACTGACCCTGGAACAAGGTCTGCCACCGACGCGCACCAGCGTTTATCTGGATGAAGACGTTATCGCCCAATACCGCTGGTACCCGAACCAGTTGGACGCATTGCGCCAAGGCACTGCCCGCCCGCGCGTGCAGGACTGGCAACAACTGGAATCCATCCTCGGTGATTACCTGCAACTGGCACTGCTGGGCCGCCTGAGCGCGGAACAAGCGGCCGAGCAAGCGCATGAGCGGATGGTGGCGTCGCGGTAAGAAATTTAGCCACCGAATAAGGTCTGGAATTGGTTGGCTGTTTGACGGGTAGTCCGAGACATGGATGTCGAGGCCTAGGCCCCAGGGAAGGGTTCATGCCGACCCGTCAAACAGCCAGCCGATTTCAGGCCGACCCACAGCACCCACCGAACCAAACTAAAAAAACAGGCCACCCATGTTCCGATCCCACTGGCACCCTTTGCTGTTGCTGTCACCGGCGCTGGTGCTGCTCGCTTTGCTGACGCTCTACCCCATCGGCTACAGCCTGATGCTGGCCTTCACAGACACCCAATACGGCGGCCCGATGAACTTCGTCGGCCTCGACAATTTCCGCGAGTTATTCAGCGACTGGTTTTTCCAACAAGCCACGCGCAACACCGTGGTTTTTACGCTCGCTGCATCCATCGCCCAAGTAGGTTTGGGCTTGCTGCTGGCGCTGTTATTTCATCAGCCGTTTCGTGGTCGCGCCTGGCTGTTGCCGCTGTGTATTTATCCGATGATGTTATCGACGCTGGTGTGTTCCTCGATCTGGAAAGCCTGGCTGCATTACGACTTCGGCTGGCTGAATAACTTCTTCGACTTACTCGGTATTGCCCGGGTCAGTTGGTTGTCCGATCCGCAAACCGCACTCGCCGCCATCGTGTTGGTCGACACCTGGCAATGGACACCGCTGGCGTTCCTGTTATTGCTCGCTGGCTTGCAAGCCATACCACCCGACATCGAAGAAGCCGCCACCTTAGAAGGCGCCAGTGACTGGCAACGGTTTTGGCATGTAAGGCTGCCGTTATTGCGTGCGCCACTGTTTTTAGCCTTGCTGCTGCGCTCCATCGACGCCTTTAAATTATTCGATAAAAACTACGTCCTTACCGGCGGCGGTCCGGCCTATTCCACCGAAACCTTATCGCTGCTCGCCTACAAACAAGGCTTTAAGTTTTTCCACCTCGGCACCGCCAGTGCGATTGCCGTGGTGATGTTAATCATCGCGCTGGCATTGAGCCTGGCCTATGCCTGGCAAGTGATGCGGAGGCCGCATTGATGAGTCGTTTGCTTCGTCCCTTGGGCATCAGTTTGGCGGTGTTATTTTTTACTTTGCCGACGCTGTGGATGCTCGGCACCGCCTTCAAACCAGCCGCCGAATACATTGGCACCAGCCTGGTTTTCTGGCCCAGCCAGCCGACGTTGGCGCACTTTATTCAACTCTTTGATGAAGGCGTATTAAGGCGTTTATTCAACACCTTAGTGGTCTCCATTGGCACGACGGCGGTTTCACTCAGTATCGGTTTTATTTCGGCCTATGCGCTGGTGCGTTATCGCTTTCCGGCGAAACTCGATCACGCGTTTTTGTTGCTGGTGTTATTGATTAAAACGCTGCCGCCGATTGTCGTCGCCATTCCGTTATACCGGGTTCTGAATGCGTTGAATTTGCTCGATTCGCACCTGGGTTTAATGCTCAGTTATCAGGTCTATACCCTGCCATTTTGCATCTGGATGCTGCTCAGTTTTGTACGCCAGATTCCGATTGATCTGGAAGAAGCGGCATCACTGGAAGGCGCGGGATTAATGCAACGCTTACTGCGCGTTGTGGTGCCGCTGACAGCACCCGGTCTGGTGGCAACGCTGATCTTCGCCATGCTGCTGGCGTGGAACGAATTTTTGTTTGCCTTGCTGTTTATCCAGACGCCGAGCCAGTTCACCTTGCCGTTGTACATCGCCACCTTTACCACCGAAAACCAGACCTTCTGGGGGCAATTAATGGCGATTGGCACGCTCAGTTCGTTGCCGGTTTTAGTGCTGGCGGGTTATCTGCAAAAGCATTTATTGCGTGGTTTTGCGATGAGTCCGCAGTAGAACAGCATGAAAACCGAGATCCCGGCTCAAGGCCGGGATGACAATGTTGGCACGAAACGAGTGATTGCTGACGGCTTGGCTTTCGGCAGGCGTCGGTCGCCATGGATGGCGGCCGTCGAGCTTACAGGGATGTACTTGCAGCGTACTGCCGGAAGCCAAGCCGTCAGTAAGCACGTCCGCAGGCAAAACAAGGAACATCAATGAAGATCGACGTTATCGGCGTGGGCGCCGCTTACGAATCCAGGGGCGTTAATGCATCCCTTTTATTGGAAGAAGACGGCTTTCAATGTCTGATCGATTGCGGGCCGACAGTGCCACCGGCATTGTGGCGACGCGAGCTCGACCCGGATGCCATATCAGCACTCTACTTCACCCACTGTCACCCGGATCATTGCCTGGGATTAACGACGCTGATCAACCACTGGCAGCACTGCCAACGCAAACGACCGCTGTTGATCGTTGCCCAGCGCGCCCAGTGGGCACGGCTGCAAAACCTCAGTTATTTTGGCCACTGGCCGGATGACGACCCGGGCTTTTCCATTCAATGGGTCGACAGCGCCGAACTCGATGCGCTCGGCCCCTGGCGGATGGCAACCGCCACCAGCCGGCACTCGGTGCCCAACCGTTCACTCTGGTTGCGTGGCGCTCAGGGCAGTCTGTTTTACAGTGGCGATGGCCGGCCCAGCCGACATAACAAAAGCCTGCTCGCCAATGCCGATATTGTGTTTCAGGAATGCGAAGTCAGCCAGGCGTTATCGCGCTTGGCGCATCATGGCGACTGGCCCTTGTGTCAGGAACTGGAACGGAAAACCGGCAGCTTGCTGTGCCCTTATCATATTGGCACCGATCACCAGGCGCGGATCCGCACCGAAGCCGCCGCGATAGACGACATCTTTGTGCCGCGTGATGGCGATTGTTTGCGCTTGAAAGGCGGCCGCTGGCAGATTGAAAAGCAGGACAGTCAGGCATGAAATCCTCTGCAATAAAACCCAGACCGCGCAGTGTCACCGCCTCCGATGTGGCGCGCCGCGCCGGAGTGTCACGCTCGGCGGTTTCGCGCGCTTTCACGCCCGAAGCCAGCATTCACCCGGAAACCCGCGAGCAGGTCCTGACGGTGGCGCGTGAGCTGGGCTACCGGCCCAATGCGCTGGCGCGCTCGCTGGTGAAATCGAAACAAGGGCCGTCATCAGGATTGATTGCCGTGGTGATGGGCGAATTCGATAACCCTTTCCAACCGCACTTTTTCAGTCAGTTAACTCAAGCGCTACAAGCTCAGGGCCGGGTTGCCATGCTGGTGATGCCGGATGCCCAAGGCAGCCTGGACGACGCGCTGGAACGGCTGATCGCCTATCAGGTTGAAGGCGCCATCATCGCTGCCGGTTCACTCTCACCCGAAGCGACCAATGCGTTCCTGGCGCTGGGCACGCCAGCGGTTTTATTGGGTCGCGAAGATCCGCGCGGTC
This sequence comes from Saccharospirillum sp. HFRX-2, assembly GCF_043196805.1. NCBI lineage: Bacteria > Pseudomonadati > Pseudomonadota > Gammaproteobacteria > Oceanospirillales > Saccharospirillaceae > Saccharospirillum > Saccharospirillum sp. HFRX-2. The sequence continues at coordinate 46,327 of NZ_JBEBMU010000008.1, read as the reverse complement.
GGGTGTCGGCCATTCTCACCGACAACCGGGCTGTGGGCGAACGCGCCGCCGACTACCTGCTTAGCCAGCATAGAAAAGCGCCCGCCTTTATTGGTGGTCGCGCCGACGGCCAGGCCTCGCGAGAACGCCAACAGGGGTTTATCGACAGGCTGGAAAAAGCAGGGCTGACAACACCTCCGTGCCTGAGCAACCCCGACTACAGCTACGCCAGCGGTTACCGCGCAGCGCAACAATTATTGCGTGATCACCCCGACACCGACGCCCTGTTTTGCGCCTGCGATGCACTGGCACTGGGCGCCATGGACGCGTTACGCGCTGCCGGTAAAACCTGCCCGGAACAGTTCAGTTTGATCGGTTGTGACGATGTGCCTCAAGCCGCCTGGCCCGGCTATCAATTGACGACGCTGGCGCAACCGGTGCAACAACTGGTCAACCAGGCGCTGGATCATCTGATCACTTCCATTGCCAGTCAGCGCACCGATGCACCGGAAGTGCTGCGGTTGGCGCCGGAGTTTGTGCAGCGCCTGAGCTGATTCAGTCCGGTAGCTGCAAACGCAACAAGGGTTCACCACTGGACAGGCGTTCCGAGGTGATACCCCGATCATCGACGGTCGCCATCAGATGACGCCGTAAGGCGGAAAATCGGGGCGACGTCACCACATCCAACGGCTGTTCCAATTGCAGACGCAGCCGCCAATAACCCAGCCGCTCCATCTCGACCGAACGCACCTCGGCACGAAACGGCTGCCCCTGATAGTGACCATTCACCCACTCGCCGACAGCGACCGGAGGCTGGGTGTTTTTCAGCTCGGCGCTGAGCGTATTCCAATCGCGATAACCATGATCTTTGGCGATTAATTCCAACGCCTGGCTGTGACCAATGTCCACACCCTCAGCGGCCATCAACTGACGCAGACGTTTGGCCTGCGCCTTAATCTGCGCCAGCGTCGGTAAGGGCTCGCTCATGACCGACCGGCCTGAAACAGACCACGACGCAGCCCAAGGCGGCGTTCAGTCTGCGCCAACACCAGCAGCGCAATCAGCAGCATCAAACCTTCGGCGGTCGGCATCGCCAACCAGATACCGCGTTCACCGAGCAGCAATGGCAATAGCAGCAATAGCGGCAAGGTCAGCAGATAGGGCCGGGTCAGACTGAACAGAGCGGCACGCCCAGCATCGCCGAGTGATTGGAAATAAGCGCCCAGGATCAACATCGGACCGGACAGAAAATACAGCGCCACCATCATCGGCAGAATGCGACCGACTTCAGCAACGACCAACGCATCATCAACAAACAAGCGGCCGATTGGCTCGGCGAAAAACACCAGCGTCAATTCCACCACCAGGCCGTAACAAAGGGCGACACCCAAACCCAGGCGCAAGCCATCGTCACTGCGCTGCCACAGCTGGGCACCATGATTGTGGCCACAGATAGTTTGCAAGGCGTGCGACAACCCCAGCATCGGCATAAAGCACAGCGTCATCAGCCGAGTGACGATGCCGTAGGCCGACACCGTTGCGGCATAGTTCGGCGTATTAAAAGCATTGAGCGAGGTAATGATGGCCGCCGAAATCAGCGCCATACCGAAAAACGCCAGGCTTGGTGGCGCGCCGAGAGTGAGGATATCGCGCCAACTGCGCAGCAATTCTGCCGTTTGCGCGAAGCCGGTGCGCAGTTGCAGCCGCAACCGGGTTTTACCACTCCAGCGCAAACCGAAAATCAGACTCAGCGCCAGACATTGCGCTGCTGCGGTGCCATAAGCCGAACCTGCGACACCGAGATCAAACACCACGATCAACACGAAGTTAAACAGCATATTGGCGAGAGTGACGACCAGGCCCATCAGCGCCATCCAGCCGGCGCGACCTTCGTTGCGCAACGCATCGCCTTGCACGCCCAGACTGAACATCAGGGGCGAGGTAAAAACGATGATGCGCAAATAGGTCAACGCCATCTGCGCTAACTCTGCCCGGCCTTCGGCGGCGGCCTCGGTAAAAGCCGCGCCCCAGAGCACAAAAAGCAGCATCAGAAACACACTGGTCAGTAACGCCAGACCTTGAGCGGCGACAAAGACGCCCTGCGCCTGCTGGGCACGGCCGGCGCCGAGATGCCGCGCCAACAGGCTCGACATGCCAGCAGAGATGAGGCTCGACAAAGCCACCATCAGCATAAAAGCCGGGAACACCAGGGTGACCGCGCCGAGCGCATTGGCGCCGACAAAGACACCGAGAAACCAGGCATCGACCACGGTCAGCAAACCATTCATCAGCATGATGGCGATGATCGGCAAGGCAGTGCGGGCAAAAAGAGAAGTCAGGTCGTCCTGTAAAAAGGGCGAACCGGTAGGAGGGTTTGAAGCAGTCACGGCAGTTACTCCACGCGCTGGCATTCTGTCTTCGTGAACAGGAGAGATGGGGCTCGCATTACCACCTTCGCGAACAGAATGCGCAGGGGGAGAACATGGGATAAGGCAGAGCTTCACCAGAGCGTTAACGCCCGCGAGCGGCCGGTGTCTGCAACCGAGGCGCTACCTTAGGCAGCGACCACGGTTCTGTCAATATGCGTCAATCCGGGTCGAACTGTGCCGCCCAGACGGCCAGCTCTTTGGTCACCGTTTTGCCGTGTTCACCGAGAAACTTCAAAAACCGCGGCGCGTTGGCAGTGACGATGCGCGACTCCGGAAAGCCAACCGCTTCGGCCTGGGCGATGGCCTGATCGAACTCACCGACGGTAAAGGCGACGTGCGAATCCGAGCCAAAGGAGACCTTCCAGTCGAGGCGATCGATCATTTCCAGAATATGGCGGCAGTGTGGTTCGCTGCCGAGGCGCGAATGCGTGAAGGAAGAATTGTTGATCTCCAGCAGCACATTGTTGTCTTTAGCGGCGCGAATCACCTCTTCCACATCGATCGGATAATTCGGGTTGCCGGGGTGACCGATGATCTGACAATGGCCACTGGCGATGGTGTTGATCATGGCGCGGGTATTGGTGGCTTCATCGGCGGGCGAGAACACCGGCTCGTGAAAACTGGCAATGGCGAAATCGAGAAAACCGTGCAGTTTTTCCGGAATGTCGACCCCACCGTCGGGCTCGAGAATATTGGCTTCGATGCCGCGCAGCATGGCGACGTTTTCCACCACCCGTGGAATCACCTTCATATTGCCGAAATGCCAGTAGTGCGCGCCGTCCGGCATGGTCGGGGCGTGGTCGGTAATGCTGAACAACTGCAGGCCTTTATCGCGGGCGATGCGGAAGTAATCGTGCACCGTGCTGTAGGCGTGATCGGAAGCGACGGTGTGGGCATGGGTGTCGGTCAGAATGCGCATGGATATTCCTGAAGCGATGCAAACCACCAGCCTAACACAGGCCGGTGACAGGCTGATGTCGGAAAAACTTGAGTACGATCTTAAGCTAAGAGCACAGAGGGCAATTCTTGACTATATTAAGTCATGTGATTGTACGTTTTTCATACAAAATCGAGCTGGAATTGGCGCTATTATTCCATTGAAAGCTCGTAAATTAGTGTTCTCTAAAATCTACCAGTGGTCGATTGGTGTCACTTCTGTCCGCCTCGACCATACTCCTAAAAACAACAAAATTAATGGAGCGCCACAGCATGAAGCTATCGTTGAAAGCTTTGTTGTACGGTATTGCGGTGTTACCGGTTATCGCTTTGGCGGTAGCAGGCATCGGCACCCAGTACTTTGGTAACCGTACCTTGCAGGAACACACTGCAGAACACATCCACAAGGCTGTGATCGAGATTGAAAGCCAGCGGCTGAAAACGATCATGGATTCCGTTGAAGGCCTGATCCAACCCTACCTCGAACAACCTGGCTTGGCTGGCCGTGACGCCGCCATGGACATGCTCGGTAATTACAGTTTCGATGAAGGTGATGGTTATATCTTCGGCTACGACGGTGAAGGCGTCCGTCTGCTGCACCCCGGCGGCGGCATTGGCAATAACTACTACAACCTCCAGGACGACAACGGCACCTATCTGATCAAAGGCTTGATCGACGCAGCCAAAGCCGGGACCGGCTATTTCACCTACCTGTTCCCACGTCCGGGCGGTGACATTGCCGAACCCAAATATTCCTATGCCATCTGGGTTGAGCAGTGGAACCTGATGCTCGGCACCGGGTTTTATATCGACTCGGCGGAATCCCTGACCGGCGCTATTCGCGACACCATTGTCGATGAAGGCCACAACATGATGGCGACCTCGGCCATCGTCATGGGTGCGGGCACCTTGTTGATTCTGGGGCTGATCACCTTGCTGGTGCGCGGCATCTACCGGGCATTGAATGCCTTGGGTGGTTCGGTCAAACGACTGGCATCCGGCCAGGGCGATTTAACCACCGAACTGCCGCGCAGTGGCATCGATGTATTCAATGAATTGGCGCAGGATTTCAACACCTTCCTGGGCCAGTTACGCGATGATATTCGTCAGTTAAACCAGGATGTTGCCACCATCAGTCAGGTGTCCGATCAGGGCACCGAATCGGCCACCTCCATGGCGCGCGAAAGTAACGATCAGGCCGAATCGGTTTACTCTAACGCCACCGCCGTTGAAGAACTGGCAGCCACTGCTGCGGATATTGCCAATCATTCCGAAGAAACCCGCAGTCGCTCGGAAACGGCTCAGGAACAGATGCAGGGCATTAATGAACAGTCGGTTGCCACCCAGGCAACTCTGGGTGAACTGGATGCGCTGTCGCAGTCGGTGGAGGAATCCATCAACGGTCTGGACCAGGAAATCCAGAGCATTTCGCGCACCCTGGATGAGATCAACGGCATTTCTGAGCAAACCAATTTGCTGGCGCTGAACGCTGCTATCGAAGCAGCTCGGGCGGGCGAACACGGCCGCGGTTTCTCGGTGGTCGCCGACGAAGTTCGCCAACTGGCGCAACGCACTCAAACCAGCACCGACGACGTCAGCACCATTCTCGAACGGCTTAATAGCATGGCCAAGGAAACCGTCGAGAAGATGCAGTTGTCGCGCACCCAACGTGAGGAAACGCTGGCGGCGATGTCACGCATTGAAAGTATGGTGAACGATGCCAGCGCACAGATGAACGCTCTGGTGGAAATGAACCACCAGATCGCCACCAGCGCCACTGAGCAGTCGTCTGTGACTACCGAGATGTCGGCTCGCACCGCCATGGTGGCCGAGGCTTCGGAGAAGGTGAAAGCCAAGGCAACCGAAGTACAGGATGTGATGAGTCAGTTGAAAACAGTAGCGGGACGAATTGATCAGATCGCCCGGAAATTCCAGGTCGATTAATCAACATCAGGTAATGAGTTCAAACCTTACCCAACAAAAAAAGCCAGGCTGTTAATCAGCCTGGCTTTTTTAATGAACCGTACTTTCTAAAGCTTAATAAGCCCTAGTTGGAGGCTGCCTTAGAACGGATAGTGCCGCTCACCCCACTGATTGGTCACCCAACGCAGCTCGGTAAATTCATTGATCGCCGCCTTACTGCCAAAGCGACCATAACCGCTGGCCTTAACGCCGCCGAAAGGCATTTGCGCCTGGTCCTGAACGGTGGGGCTGTTGATGTGGCAGATGCCACTGTCGATGCGGCCCGCCACGGCCATGGCTTTATTGAAGTCCTGACTGAATACCGCCGCTGACAAACCATACTGGCTGTCGTTGGCGATGCGAATGGCGTCTTCTTCATCCTGAGCGCGCATGATCGACAGCACCGGACCAAAGGATTCTTCGCTGTAGATTTGCATCGAGGAGGTGACGTTATCGATCAAGGTAGCGTCCATTAACACCGAATCGCTGCGACCACCGGCCAACACCTCAGCGCCCTTGCGGCTGGCGTCGTCGATCAGGCGATTGAGCCGTTCCAGGGCCGCCTCATTAACCACAGCGCCCAGGATGGTATTGCCCGCCTCCGGTTTACCCGCGGTAATGGTGCGCGCTTTTTCGGCCAGCTTGGCGACCAGTTTATCGGCAATGCCGGGTGTGACGATCAAGCGCTCGGTCGACATGCAGATCTGCCCCTGGTTCATATAGGCACCAAAGGCAGCGGCGTTAACGGCGGCATCGACGTCGGCGTCATCGAGCACCACCATCGGCGCTTTGCCACCGAGTTCGAGCAACACCGGCTTGAGGTTTTCCGCGCACAAACCAGCAATGATACGGCCAACGCGCGTCGAACCGGTGAAGTTCACACGGCGCACCGCCGGGTGCTCGATCAAGCTTTTTACGATCTCCGGCGCGTCTTCGGGCGCATTGGTGATCATATTCAGGGTGCCTTCCGGCAGGCCAGCTTCGGTCAGCGCTTCGGCGATCAATTGATGCGTCGCCGGACAGATTTCCGAGGCTTTGAACACCACCGAATTGCCGCAGGCCAGCGGCATCGCCACCGAACGCACACCGAGAATGATGGGCGCATTCCAGGGCGCAATGCCCAGCACCACACCCACCGGCTGACGGATGCCCATGGCCATCATGCCCGCTTCATCCGACGGAATGATGGAGCCGTCGATCTGGGTGGTCATGGCCGCCGCTTCACGCAACATCGACGACGCCAGGTGAATGTTAAACCCACCCCACATGCCAGTAGCGCCCATTTCCTGCATAACGCGCTGGCCGGCTTCCTCGGCTTTAGCGGCCAGCTTGTCAGCCGCCAGCAGCAAGACCGCACGTCGCTCGCCCGGTGTCTTCTGCGACCAGACCGGGAAGGCCGCAGCCGCCGCATCTGCCGCCGCACGAGCATCGGCGACCGTGGCCGCAGCCGCAGTGGTGACGACTTCGCCATTGATGGGGTTTTTGACTTGGTAGGTCTGGTTGTTTTGCGCATTGCTTGGCTGACCGTTCAGCCACAGGGGGACTTCGTACATAGCTAGCTCCTCGACCGTTGTTGTAGTTGTGTGTCGGTTCTGGCGCTAACGGTAGATAAAAGCCCGGGGCAGTAAAATGCTTTTGTATGGTACTTTTACGACAAATAATTGCACTTACTAAACGGCAGACGCTGAAATCATGACCGACAACCCGCTGTCAGCGCCCATCCAGCGCCATCTGGACGTGGTCGAAGTCGCCTCACCCCATTCCGAACTGACCTGGACAGCACCGCGTCAGGAATGGCGTCATTTTGCCCAGTGCATGCTGCTGCAATCGGGGTCGGCGCTGGCCCTGTTCAAAGGCGCCAAATTACCGCTCAAAGCACCGGCGCTGGCCTGGCTGCCCGCAGGCATGATGGTGCAGGCGCGCTTTGCGGCTGGCAGTCGTGGCATGCTGCTGTCGGTTTCTGAGGATTGGCTGGTCCCCGCCGTCACCGGCCGGCTCGACCCGGAATTGCCCTACCGCGTACTGGCCGATACCGTCCATGCGGCGCAACCCGAAGATACTGGCTTTTGGACGCTGATTGAGCCTTGTTTCGCCTCCATTCGTGCCGAACTTCACCAAAGCGACCTAGGGGCCAGATCCGTAGTAGCGGCGCAACTGACGACGCTGCTCACTTACCTGCACCGCCTCGACCGTGACCGACCGCCTTATCCGGCCACCGGCGAAACCCGTTCAGTGGTCTATCAACGTTTTCTGCAATTGGTGGAGTTGCACTTTCGCGAGCATTGGAAGGTGCGCGACTATGCCGCCAGCATGGGCGTCACCGAACGACGCCTGGAAGCAGCAACGCAACGCGATGCCGGCCAGTCACCGAGCACACTGATACAACGCAAACTGCTCAGCGAAGCCTGCCAGCGATTGGCGCATTCGCCGTTGTCGGTAGCGGAAGTGGCTTACGGTTTGGGCTTTCGCGACCCGGCTTATTTCAATCGCTTTTTTAAGCGCCAGATCGGCGCTGCTCCGGGTACCTGGCGACGGGAAATGCGCGCCAAGGAGTTTCACGACGATACGACCTTTGCGGCCTGGCCGTAACGGCGGCGATTCAGTCGGGCAATAAGGAAAAGAACGGTACGGTGGACACCAGGGCGACCGCCGACAAACCGATAATAATCACCACAAAGGCCAGCGGACTGGCTTTGAAACGGTCCCAGATAGAAGGCACTTCTCCAGCCTGTTGCGCCGCCTCGTACTCCCCACGCAACCGCACCTGACGTTCCTGCTGATAGGTCTCGATCACCGCTCGCGCTTCGGCTTTGCGGCTGTCGTCGATCAGCCAGATGCCGGGCATGGAAATACGCCAGCGACCGGCGCTGGTTTCAAAAGTTTCGAAGCCGTGTTCATCGAGCAGTTGGCGTACGTCATCGGCTTCGTCGTCGGGGACGTTGTGCAGGCGAAAAATCAGCTTAGCCATGGATCTTCTGTCTCTTGCTCGGCTTGTCAGTGGGCGGCGGCGGGCCTATGGTACTCGCCCCGAACGACAGGACCCAAGCCTATGTTGTTTTATGGCACTTCGGACATCGTCACTGAACTGGAAAGCCGGCCGCTGAATAACGGCGCGCCGGCCGAGCGCGTGCACCTTAAAGGCGGGCCAGTGCTGGTGTTGAGCCAGGGCGCGTTGGCGCTTTATAAAGATGCGGCCTCACCAGACGATCCGCTCGGTAACGGCCTGCTCGCCTTGGTTGAATTGGATGAGGCGCATCAATTGGCACCGGCCGGTGAGCGCTTTGTCACTGAGCACCGCGCTGGCTATATTGGCCTGGCCGATGGTCAGGCGTTGCTGGTCACGCCCGCCGCCATTGTGCTTTACGCCAACCGCGATGATGCGCTGCGTAATCAAAATGCCCGGGCGCGACTGAATTTTGAATAAGCTTTAATGCTATGATGCGCCCTGCTTAACTGACTGAATCACAGCGAGAACACCATGCCGTCTTTCGACATCGTATCTGAAACCGACGAAGTCGCTCTGCGCCACGCCGTCGACAACGCCAACCGCGAACTGGCCACCCGCTTCGACTTCCGCGGTGTCGAAGCCAGCATTGAACAGAACGGTCTGGAAGTGACTCTGAAGACCGAATCCGATTTTCAGGTCCGCCAGTTAGAAGACCTGTTTCGCAAAGCCTGCACCAAGCAGAACGTCAGCGCCGCCGGTGCCGATATTGATGATGAACCGGTGCATTCGGGCAAGACATTCTCACTGACACTGACCTTTAAACAGGGTATCGATCAGCCGACCGCGAAGAAGATCGTTAAGCTGATTAAAGACAACAAACTGAAAGTTCAGGCGTCGATCCAGGGCGATCAGGTTCGGGTCAATGGTAAGAAACGCGACGACCTCCAAGAAGCCATCGCTTTATTGAAAGGGTCGGACATCGAGCTGCCGTTGCAGTTCAATAATTTCCGCGATTAATCAGCACTTCTTTTGCCCGGCTGTTTGTACTAATCCTCTTCCGTACAGATAGCCGGCGCCACTTCATCCAGTTTCATTAAGTCGAAATAATTCTGCCCCAGGGCTATGTTGCGAAAGGCGTCGTCATCCAGAAACTGGTTGATGTAGCTGTTGGCGTCGAGCGCTCGCTCGTATTGTGAATAGCCGGTATTTTCCGAGGCGACGATATCGGTTCCGGTTAACACGCGTTGCGAATATTGGTTGAGAAAATCGACGTAAAACGGCCGGCGGGTTGGCTCGGAAAAATAGTAGTCGTAGAGCACGCTCCAGGAAATATCGACCCACAGATTCGGATATTCATCCATCATCTCACTGAGAATTCGCGTGTGCTGACGCGGCTCCATATCGCGTTGCTCGCGTGACATTCCCAGGTGCATCCAGACGATGGTGTTGTCTGGGTAGCGTTCCAACACGGCTTGCATTAACGGCAGGTATTTCAGCGGGTCCTGGTCGTTACCAAAATCCGAATGCAGCGCCAGTGGCATATCGCGTTCGCGCAGTCGGGCCATAAAGGGCGCCCAGGCGTCGATGTCTTCCAGAGTGGCCGGCTCATGGCCCCAAACAAAGAGCGCTTGTTTAACCAGATTGGCTTCGCCCATCCATTGAAAAAAGCCGGGGAATTCGGCATCAAGAATGTCCATACGAGCGACGATGGTTTCCGGGTGCTGTAAGTCGGGGAAGGTCATCGACAAGGTCAGGCCGACATTGCGCGATGGATGATCGGCCATGTTTTTGGCGTTAATAAAATCGTTTTTCATCGTCGGCATGATGGTATCGGAATCGCACGGGCCGCCATGAAAACAGCCCCAATCCTGGATGCGAGTCTGACCAATACCGTAGACATTGGCGTAGCGAATGCCGGCGCGCTCCAAGTATCCGATCAATTCTTCATGGGGCAGCGACGGGCCGCTGAAGGGCTGGAAATGCAGATGGCTGTCGACCACAAAACGATGCGATTGTTCGGAACGGTCAAAACATTGAGCGGCGGTAGCACTCATCGTTAAGGCCGTCAGGCTCAGCGCCAACCAGGACGTTTTGTGCATCATCGGGATCTCCAACAGCTTTGACCGCAGGCCAGTGTAGCGAAGATAACGACCAAAGGGGCGGCCTTTACGACGATGACCATCGGCCAGTGGCGAGCGTCGCTTTTTTCTCCAATACTGCAGCTTCATGCCAGAGGTTGATCGATATGGAAGCACATCGTTTTTGGGACCGCATTGCCAACAAATACTATAAGCAGCCGGTACCCAGTGAAGCCGATTACCAGCGCAAGCTCGAGCTGACCCGCGAGTATTTCACCGCGCACAGCGAGGTGGTGGAATTTGGTTGCGGTACCGGCACCACGGCCGTCGCTCATGCGCCCTTCGTCAAACGACTGCGTGCTGTCGATATCTCCGAACGTATGCTGGCCATTGCCCGTCAGCAGGCGGCCGATGCCGGTGTCGACAACCTGAGCTTCCGTTGCGGCACGCTGTTTGATTTAAACCTGGCCGACAACAGCGTGGATGTGGTGCTCGGCATGAGTATTTTGCATCTGCTGCCGAACCGCCAGGAAACCCTGGTGGAAGTGCATCGTATTTTGAAGCCCGGCGGTTGCTTTATCAGCAGCACCGCCTGCATCGGTGAGAAAATGGCCTGGTTTCGTTACCTGGTGCCAATCGGCCAAAAGCTGGGGTTGTTGCCCATCGTTAAGGTGTTCGATATGGACGAACTGAGGCAGGACATCAGCAACAGCGGTTTTAAGCTGCAAACCGATTGGGTGCCCGACAGTTCGCCCATGGTGCTGTTTACGGTGGCGACCAAGCACTGATCGCCACCGCTGTCAGTGGTATGCCGCCATCGCGCTGTCGCCTAAGTCGCTGTCCATGGTCGCTTTGAAATAAGCGCCTTGCTGCCATTGCTCGACCGGCTTGTGAAACAGATAGACCGCGCCGGAACTCAGCGCCACACCAGGATGATAACCCGGTGCCGTCTCCAGCAAGCCGGCGTCTTCAGCGGCGGCACCAATGACCAGGATGTTGCCATCGGCGCTGAGACTGAGGGCGCTGCCAAATTGATCGAGCGCGGCGGGTGCCTCGGCTTTCAGGTAAGCCGTTTGCTTCCAGTTTTCTTTCAACTGATTAAACACATAAACCGCTCCGGATTGCAGCGCATTGTTATTGTCCGCGTTGCCGGAACTGTCTTCCCATTGCGCACTCACCGCCAGGACCTTGCCGTTGGCACTGAACTGCAATTGCGTCCCGAAGCCATCATTTTTTTCGCCGTTGGCCGCTTTCAAATAGGCCTGTTGTTGCCATTGGCCGTTGCGTAATTCATAGAGATAGACGGCGCCGGCGTTGGTCGCGCTGTTGTCCTGACCGTCGCCACCGGCACCCGGTGAGCCAGCCTCGCCCTGAGCGCTGATTGCCAGACGAGTGCCATCCGCATTCAGGCTGACGGCGGTACCGAAGTTATCGCGTTCGTCAGCATAGCGGGCACTGAGCTTGCTCTGCAGTTGCCAGCCGTCAGTCTGCTGCGCAAACAGATACACCATGCCGGCGTTACGCAGTCGCTTCGTCACCCCATTCTCGGTGACAAAACCATCGTGTTGATTGGCGCCAATGGCGAGTAATTTGCCATGTTCGCTGATGCTTAAGGCGTGCCCGAAGTCTTCCATTTCCTGCGCTGGAGCCCCCTTCAATATGGTGCGTTGCTGCCATTGATCATTTTGATACTGAAACAAATAGACCGCACCGGCATTATGACGCTGGTTGTCGTCTCCCGTGGCGCTGTCACCGGAACCGTCTTCTCCCAAGGCGGCAACGGCCAGCGTCTGTCCATCGGCACTGACGGTCAGTACTGAGCCAAAGGCATCAAAGCTCTCGGCGTTGCTCGCTTGCAGTTGCGCCTCCTGATACCAGTGCTGCTGTTTACGTCGAAACAGATAGACCGCGCCCTGATTCACGCCGGCACCAATGGGTAGTTGCTCATCCATGCCATCGGTTTGCGAGGCACCGATGGCCAGCACAGAGCCGTCGGCGCTGAGGCTGAGCGCGCTGCCGAAGAGGTCTTCCAATTGGCTGTCTTTGGCTTTCAGATAAGCCTGACGAACCCATCGGCTGCCGGTGTTGAAATAGACATAAACGGCACCGGAATTAATGGCTTTGTTATTGAATTCGTCACCATCGACGCCGCGCGCCTCACTGTCTTCTCCCGGCGCACTGATGGCCAGGGTACGACCGTCGGCACTGATGGCCACTGCCGTGCCAAAGGCATCGCCTACCGTGGTCAATAGATGAGCCGATTTGGATTGCGCCACCTTCACTGTTTCGGCAGCGCTGGGGGACAGGGTCGGTAAGGTCGGCATGGCCGACTCTGATCGATCGCAACCGCAGATGACTGAGGCCAGAGCGGCCACTAAGCAATAACGAAGACAGCTGAGTGCGAATAAAGACGGGCGTTGCATTGGCTTAATCCTTTGCCAGGTTGAGAGTGCTCTATGCTCTCAGGCAAGCGCTGAATTAAGCGTTTTAACAACCGTGGTAATTTGAGCAAATCGTTGTAGAAATCAGCAGATTTTTCTCACCACGCCCAAAATTTACCCATTTCCGATGATCAGGCGACCACTTAACGGTCGATCAAATCCTGTAACAAAGCCCGTCCTTCTGGCCAATCTCCCAGACCGCTGTCGTGATTAATATGGCCACAGTCGCCCAGACTAACCAGACGGCTGCCCCAGTTGCGGGCGCACTGCTGAGCAAATTCGGGCTGGGCGTAAGGATCGTCGGTGCTCATCACCAGCGTCGTTGGGAATGGCAGCCATTGCTGAGGCGGCTGTTCAAAACCGGTAATAGTGCTGGGGAAGTGAGCGCCCTCGGGGTCGGGCGGGGCAACCAGTAAAGCGCCATGGACGTCCGTCAACGGATGCTCCGCGGCCCAGAAAGCAACGGTCAGACAGCCCAGACTGTGCGCTACCAACAACAGCGGTCGATCGGCATTGCGAGCCACGGCGGCATCCAGCGCGGCCACCCAGGCCGCACGCTCGGCATGAAACCAGTCGCGTTGCTCGACGCGCTCAAAGCCTGTGTCCTGCTGCCATCGACTTTGCCAGTGCTGCGGACCGGAACTGCCGTACCCGGGCAGAATCAAGCAGTGTGGCGTCATGGCGTTGACCTCGGTTCTGAAGCAGAGCGTTATTGTCCGTTTGAGCCGTGTAATTACAAGCGAAGTTGGGCAGAGTTAAGAGGAGTTGAGCCAATCACTCAGCGCACGCCAGCGCTTTCCAGCCAGGATTCACGCTGACCTATCTCCTTGAGAAATTGGCTGGTGATGGCTTCGGTTTCACCACTGAGCTGCATTTGCGCCAGGATATCAGCCAGGGGTTGCGCCAGCTCAGCATGCCGTCGGTGCAGGTAGTGGTGCAGCGTAAAGTGCGCCAGCACCTCATCGAGCACCATCAATTGCGACCAGTCTGCATTTTCCAGTGGATCGATACCGGCAATATTCGATATCACCAGAACGTCCACCCGATTACGCTCAAGCATGGGAATAAACTGGGCGGAATCGGCAATGGCGGTCACCCTCAGACCGGCGGTGGCACGTTCGGCGATCACCACACCACGACGAATGGCGATGCGTTTGTCGGCTAAGGCCGCCAGGTCCCAGTGGGTAATACTTGGATCCTGGGTAATGGCACGAAGCTCTCCGTGCAGCAACGGATAAGGCACCTGCACCAGGCTTGAGTAACGACCATCCAGCGCCGCTATGCGCATCATGTCGCCATCGGCTTCACCGCTGACCGCCATCGACAAAGCCCGGTTTGCCGGCTGCGGCACAATATCGATCGATATGCCCAGTTTGGTGTAAGCCGCCGACATAATACGGTTCGCCAACTCGGCGCTGGGCAGGCCGGCAATCGACATCAGCGTCAGCGACGAGGTTGTTTGCGCCTGGCTGTGAGCAGCCCAAAAAACACTGCTTGCCACGCACAGCCAGGTCAGCCAAATCACAAGGCGCTTCATTCCGTCTCCTTGGAATCCGGGTTATCCCTGTTCCAGTCTAGACCAATCCAGGCTTAACGAATGCGCGGCTGAACCGGGGCTTAGCGCGCCTGATTGACGCGTTGCATCAGCGCAGCAATAAAGCCTTCCCGATCCTGAGGTGACACTAAAAAGGTACGGCCTGTGGTGCGGATTTTGACGCGCCTTAACGACAACGCCGGCGCCGCGGTGGGGTCGAAACTGGGCTCGGCACTGAGGATGTCCGCGTAGCGAAGACGCCAGTTAAGCAGTCCGGAACGGATGCTTAAGCGATCTGGCTCCAAGCGGTATTCGCAGGGCCACAGCAACAGTGCCAGCACCATCACCACCAACAGTTCCAGCAAGACCGCCAGGGTTACTCCCAGCGTCGGAACCAGGCTGACCAGACTGAGAATAAAAGCGCCGGCCAAGACCACGACCAGCCAGATGTCTATGCGCGAACGATAACTCATCCGTCGACTCCTTCGTTGGTTACCGCAGGTTATTCAGTCACCTCAGGCACAGTGCGCTGCGCCGCCGTTTTTAATTCAGGCACTGAGGGCAGGATGGCGTTAAAGAAAATACGATCAACGACCGAGGCGTCTGGGTTGTTGTAATAACCGGCGGTGAGCACCGCCACCAGACCGAACTGAGGGGCGATAAAGAGCGTCTGGCCGCCATTGCCACGTGCGGCAATGACGCGTACCGGCTGCAAACCATAGTCCACCTCATGCAGCCACCATAAGTAGCCGTATGGCGTGCCATCGACTTGCACCTGTGGCGTTGTGGCGGCGCTGATCCAGGCCGGACTGATCAGTTGCTCGCCCTGCCATTGTCCCTGCTGCAAAATCAGCTGACCGATCTTGATCAGCGCTCTGGGTGTGAGCAACAAATGACCACCGGTATCCACCTGAGTGTCACCATCAAAACGCGCCCAGCGCAGATTGCGGATCCCCAAAGGTGCAAACAAGCGTTGCTGAGCATATTGATCAACCGGCTGACCGGTCGCTTCGGTCATCACCCGGCCCAGAGCGATAACACCGCCGGTACAGTAGGCACTGAGTTGGCCCGGCGGGGCGACGGCATCCAGTGCCAGAAAGTAACCGACCCAGTCGCGCTGACGATAGATACGGTCTTCCTGGCCTCGGGATTGGCGATCGCGGTCATCACAGTCCAGACCGGATGACATGGTCAGCAGATGACGCAGAGTAATGGCACCTTTGTTGTCCACCTGCGGATAGGCCTCACCCAGGTAGCGCATCATCGGCTGATCGATATTCAGGATGGCACCATCATCCACCGCCATGCCGGTCAACAGAGCGGTGATGCTCTTGGTCACCGAGCGCAAGTCATGAGGGGTATCGGCGCTGTAGCCGTTGTAATAACGCTCGTACACCAGTTGGCCCTGACGAGCGACAAGGATCGAGTGCAGTTGGTGATTTTCCACCTCGGCCAGATCGGCATCGAGCTGTTGCAGGTATTCGTTCGACAGCCCGACATCGGCCAGGCTGGCGGTCGGCAGTGGGTCGTCTTGCGCAATCGGCGGTGGCGGTGAGTTTACCGCGCAGGCACTGAGCAGCAAGATTGCGAGGGCAGCGATCAAAGGCTTCCGGGGCAGCATGGTCTTCCTTCTATCTATTGGTAATGGCCGACAGGGTCAGTCACGAAGCGGCGGAATGTCGAAATGCAACACCGACTCGCGCTGGCCCAGCCGCTCGTACAGCGCAATCGCCGGGATGTCTTCCGCTTCAGTATCGGCCTGCACAAAGATCACCCAGGCGCCACGTTCTGCCGCCAGGTGCTGCAAGTGACCGATCAACGCCGTGGCAACGCCGCGCCGGCGGTAAGGAGCGAGCACTGCCAAATCGTACAGATAAATTTCACTGCGGGCCTGCTCGAACTTAACCAGTTCGTAGGCGGCCAGGGCACCGACAACCTCATCGTCCAGCTTCGCCACCAGAGCGATAAAGCCCGGGTTGTTCAACAAACGACGGCGATAATCGACATCCGGCGGCTGTGCCAAATAGGACTCGGCATCATCGAAGGCGGTGGCAAAGACGCTGAGCATCGCCTGGTAGTCGGCCAGGGCATCCGCATTGAGCTGGGCAATCTCTGGTCTGGACACAGACGTTATCCGGCGTGGTCAGGGAGCCTTATATTGGCGCATGCCATCGGCTCTGACCAGACAGCCCAGACTGGTTGACACTATCAACTATAACGAGCACAATGCGTCGCAAATAGATTTGATAAGCATTCTCAACAATGTCAACCCGGCTCAGTGAAAGCCTGCACCAGTTAATGCACGCCTACCGTTCGCAACTGCGCGACTCCATTCGCAGCGCAGGCATCGACTGGCCGGTGACTCACCTTCGCGTGCTCAAGGGCATCGCTCACCAGCCTGGCTGTACGGCTCGGGAAATCGCCTGCGCCATGCGTGCTGATAAAGCACAAATTACCCGGGCGCTCAGTGACTTGCGTGCGGCTGATCTCATCGAAAGTCAGCACAACCCGCGGGATGGGCGCAGCCAGTTATTGCAACTGAGCGAAACCGGCACGGCGCTGCGCGAACGCCTCCAATTAGCCGAAGAGTCGGCGGTTACTCAATTGACTCAGGCACTGAGTCCGGACGATCTCACTCACTTCATGTCACTGGCGCAACGCATGATTGCCAATGCCACGCCGGTCCGTTCTGCACAGGAGAATTCAACCATGCCAGCCCCGGCCCAACGCCAACTGGAAGTTATCCGCACCACTGACCTTACCCCTCATATGAAACGCGTCACCCTCGGCGGGCTGAAAGCCACCGACTTTCCAGCCGACCAGGCCAGCGCCTATTTCAAATTTCTGTTCCCGCGCGAAGGCAGCGACAAGCCGTTGATGCGCACCTACACCATCCGCCATCAACGCGATGATGAAATCGACGTCGATTTTGCGCTACATGAGCCGGCCGGCCTGGCATCTCACTGGGCACAAACCGTACAGCCCGGTGAGCGCATCGATATCCGTGGCCCGGGTCCGAAGAAAATGGTCAACTTCGAGGCGGATTGGTTTTTACTGGTTGGCGATATGACGTCGATGCCGGCGATCAGCGTCAATCTGGAACAGTTGCCCGACGACGCCCGGGGCCACGTGGTGATTGAAGTCGCCGATAACAGCGACATTCAACCGTTACAACATCCAACCGGCGTGGAACTGCACTGGATCATTGCAGCGAACGCCGACCCCAGCGGACAACGACTGGTTGAAGCGGTCAAGCAGTTGCCCTGGTTGGATGGCACACCCTCGGTGTGGACGGCTTGTGAGTTCAATTCCATGCGCGCCCTGCGCCAGCATTTCCGGGAAACCGCCGACATTCCCAAAAGCCATTTCTATATTTCCAGCTACTGGAAAATGGGCGCTAACGAAGACGATCACAAAACCGTTAAACGCCAGGATAATGAGCAATGGGAGCAAGGCGCTGCAGACTGATTGGCGACAGCGGCGATTAGCGGTTGATAAAGTCCAGAAACATATCGATAAAATCCTGGGTCGCAGGCTCGCGCCCCAGCAGGATATGGTTTTGACTTTCCAAAGCGCAAAACTCGGCGTTGGGAACGGCGGTGACAATATCGCGGCCGGCGCTGACGGGAATCGTTTTATCGCCGAGCGAGTGGGCCACCAGCGTCGGCGCCTGCACCTTGGCCAGTTGCTCGGTAACATCGACATCACCGATCAAATAGAGGCTGCGGCGCGCGATTTCCCGACTGGTGGTTTCGCGCAAGTAATTGGTGAACCAGAGTATCTCACTGACATCTGCCGTGGGCATAAACAGCACCGACAACAGTCGCAGTATCGCCGGATCGTCTTTTTCCCAGCCAACCATGCCCATCTCAATCATGGCTCGTGTTTCACGCGCGGTATTGATGGCGCCTTTCTTACCGTGGCGCCAACCCACCGGAAAAGCACCAAACAGCACCAAATGACTGACCCGCTCGGGATGACGAGCCGCGTAATCGACCGCAATGGCCGCACCTTGTGACATCCCAAATAACGCGAAACGATCCAGATTATTGGCATCAACAACGGTTTCCAGATCGGTTACCCAATCCTCGTACTGGAACGGTCCGGGCTGGCGATCCGATAAACCGCAGCCTCTTTGATCGTAACGAATAAACTGATGTTGTTCTTCCAGCGCCCGATAGATCGGACTCCAGGTAGGCGTGTCCCAGTCTTTGGCCAGGCTACTCATCCAACTGCCGGCCTTGACCACCGGCGTGCCCTGACCCACCGACATATGCGCCAACTGCACGCCGTCGGCTGCAGTACAGAATTTTATCCGCTGACGGGGGCTTAGATCGCGTGCCGATTTGTGCGCTGGTGAAGGGGCAGCAACTGGCTCGTTATCGCTGTCGTTTGCGCCATCCCAGGGAATCCCGGCTTTCATAAAGCGCTCGGCAAAACGCTCACTCAGGTTAAGCCGTTCCTGTTCCAGACCCAGGTTATCCAGCGACACCAGCAAGCGGTTGGCAGCCAGGGGGTTATAGCTGTCGAGTGCTTCCCAGGAGCGCGCCCAATGCAGTTGCTCCACCTGATCAAGACTGGGATGTTGAGCCAGTAACGACAACACCTTGATGCGTAATTTCTTAACCGCCAGGCGCTCGCTACTGAGCCATTGCTGATAGAGTTCCTGATCAGCCAGGTCCAGACCATCCAGGAAGGGCTCTTTTAATTGCAGGCTTATTTCTTTCAACCTGGTTGTTGAGATAGTCGGCATGTCGATCTGCAGCGCTAAAGAACGAACATCAATTTCGATATCATCCATCAGCAGTGATACGCGTTCGCGATCTGCTACCAGGCGTTCCACATCGCCGTAATTAACCAATCCCCTGATTTTACTGAGTGACCAGCGCAGCGCACCTCTGGGATCATCCGGCAATTTCCAGAACACCTCACACAGGCGTTCACGACGATGCGGCCGACCCGTCATGGCCAGATAGGCCAACAGCGCACGCGTTCGTTTTGATGAGGGGAGTTTTAGTATTTGGTCGTCCCAAGTGCCAGTTAATTCTAATTCACCCAGGGTTTTGACGAATAGCTTCACAACGTTATTTCCTGTGCACCGCAAGTGCTCAAACCACTGATTAGACCAGACTTATACTCAAACATTTAGAAAATACCACGGTTTTTCAAACGATAATGGCCATAAATATTCAATTCACACGGTTATTCAAACGATAGAATGGATTTTATTTGTCGCACAAAGGTGACTCTTTCACTATTTGGAATAAATAAATATTGATTACCGATAATAAATCGAGCTATTCATTTTCCCTGGGATTTAATGCCCTTCAACAAGATGCAGTCCACTTCAAATCGACGGTTTAAACGAATTGCCCGCTGAGTTTCCGCAACTATTTCGGTTGATAAAATACGTCAGGCAGAATAAAAGGCGGCGATGATAACAGCGACCGAGCTGTCACTGTTAGGAGGTAATAAAAGCAGGCAAATTAAACGGCTTATAGCGAGTATTCACGCTCGACCCGTGCAATCCGAACCCGAAAATCCTGGTACCACTGATCACGACCCTGTTGCTGAGCCTGGCGATGCTCGGCGTGCTGCTTCCAGGCTCGAATGGCTTCCAGACTGGACCAATAAGACACCGTAATACCCATATCATCGCGCGCTGATTCAACGCCTAGAAAGCCAGGCTGTTGCGCAGCCAGGTGCAGCATGCGTTCTGCCATGGATTGATAACCGGCATGATCATCCGCCAGTTGCGATGAAAATATCACCGCGTAATAAGGTGGCTTAGGCGTATCGGCAAACATAATATTCAACTCGGGTTTTGGTTCGATACCACCGATTTTAATCCGGCGCCGCTAAGTCGCTAGTGGTTGGCAATAAAACTCCGTACCGCTTCGACAAAAGCCCGCGAAGCAGTCTCTCGCCCCAGCAATAAATGGCCATCACTTTCCAGGCCAACAAACTCTGCCCCGGGAATTGCCGCGGCAATATCTCGACCCACACTGACGGGAATACGCTGATCGCCCAATGAATGAATGACCAAGGTCGGTACCTGAACCTGAGCCAGTTGCTCGCGCACATCAATGTCACCAAAGACGGACAAGAAACGGGCCGCGTTTTCCGGTGAAGTTGTCAAACGCTGAAATTCATTAAACCAAGCCAACTCCTGGGCGCTGGCGCTGGGCATAAAGGTGGACGAGAAAATTTGCCGATAGGCCGGGTTATCCTGGCCCCAACCCGCCTCGGTCAGGGTAATCACCGCTTCACGCTCACGCTGAACCTTTGGCGTTGCGCCAATGCGCCAGCCACTGGCATAACCGCCAAACAGGATAAGGTGACTGACCCTTGCGGGATACTTGACCGTATAAGCGATAGAAACGGCGGCACCCTGGGATATACCCATCAGCGCAAAACGATCCTCACCGCTGGCTTCGACAACCGTTTCCAGGTCAGCGACAAAGGCATCAAAAGACAGTTCCCCCACCAGCCAATCCGACAGACCATTGCCTCGCTCGTCGTAGCGAATAAAACGATGGTTTTTGGCCAGGTCACGAAACAAGGGACTCCAGATTGGCGCATCCCAGTCGTGCTCCAAATGACTCAACCAGTTCGCCGCTTTAACGATAGGCGGGCCTTCACCAACCGATGCATAGGCAATACGTACGCCGTCCGCAGCGCTACAGAACTGAATTTTCTGCCGGGCCAGCAATTCGCGTTCAGTTGCGCCCCGGTCAGTATCTGAGCCTTCAATTTCCTGCTCCGCCGAAAGCTTGGGCGACCAGGCGATTCCGGCATTACGAAAATGCTGCGCGAGCTGAGTCACGGTCTTGCGAAAAGCATCCGCTTCCCCGCAGGCCTGCAATAATTCGAGCAACCGATGCGCCGCCTGAGTGCAATAAGGATCCAACTGAGTCCAGGCGCGGGCCCAGGCCAACTGCCCTGTCGGGTCGATATCAGCATGACTGGCCAGACGGCCCGCGATGTTAGCGCGCAGTGATACCACTTCCTGGCGCTCAGCGTAGAGCCACTGCTGGAACAGATCCTGATTCGATAAATCCAGCCCGTTCAACAGCGGTTCTCGCAAACGCTGATCGATGGTCGTCAAGGAATCGACCGAGAGCTCTGGTTCATCGAGTTGTCGGCCCAGCGTACGAACATCTATCTCGATATCGTCGGTCAACAAAGTGACCCGCTCACGGTCGGCCACCAGGCGTTCATGCTGTGGCTGGTTGACCAGACGGCGAATTTTACTGAGCGACCAGCGCAAGGCTCCTCTGGGGTCATCCGGTAGCTTCCAGAAAACTTCGCACAAGCGATCACGCCGTTGCGGTCTGGCCGTCAGGGCAAGATAAGCAAGCAAAGCGCGGGTTCGTTTTGAAGATGGCAAGGCGACCGACTGGTCATCCCAGGCGATACTGAGTTCACCCAGGGTCTTCAGGGTCAGTTTCACGGTGTCCTTTCCAAGGCTAAGCGATGGGGTGAAAATTTGAACCAGTCGTAGTTTTTTGACTGTTTGTCATAAATACCACGAATTTTCACACGATAAGAGCCAAATTTTCTCGTTTTTCAAACGATTTTTCAAACGGTCGTACCCTATAGTGCCGCTCGCAGAACGGGTGCGGTCCATGGTTCCCCGACGTTTCCGACTGCCCACACAATCTTCCCTACCGGCCGGAACGATCAGGACCATCGCCAATGAGCGAGCTAAGCATCATCGAATACATCTGGATTGATGGTTTTGAGCCATCGCCTGGCTTAAGAAGCAAAACACGCATTGTGGCTTTGAACGATGCGCTGTTGCCGACCGATCTACCGCGTTGGACCTTTGATGGCACCCTTACCGCGCAAGCAGATAATCACGATCACGACTGCCTTCTGGCGCCTGTCCGCCTGTATCCCAACCCGCTGCGCGGCACTGGGCACTATTTAGCATTATGCGAAGTCTTGGACGCGGGTGGTTGTACACATATATCGAACAAGCGAGCACCATTGCGGTCCCTGCTGAACGATGCCAACAACAACCTGGACCCTTGGTTGGGTTTTGAGCAGCCCTATCGCCTCATACCAAAAGAAACCGCCCATCCAGTTCCGGCCAACAATAAACCCAACTATTGCGCCGTTAGCCAAAGAGATGCTGTTGCTTCTGAATTGGCTGAGGCACATGCACAAGCTTGCCTGGATGCCGCTTTGTTATTTTATGGCATGCATTGCGAATCCGCTCACAACGGCTGGCGCTTTCAGATTGGCCCTCGTGGAATTGAAGGCGAAGCGTGCGATGCACTGAAAGCCTCTGACGATTTATGGATAGCGCGTTTTCTGCTGGCTCGCCTGGCTGAGCAAGCAGGTCTCGACATTCAATATCACTTTGAACATCGCTACACCCACCTGCACACCAGCTTCTCCACTCGCTATACCCGGGATCCGCGTTGTGGCCTGGATGCTATTCAGATGATCTCGCACCTGCTCAGCGACAACCGATGTAAGCAACCCAAAAACCACCACAGCCAACTCGACGTCGATCAACATTTCAGCTGCGGTATCACCCAAAGAACAGCGGCCATTCGCATACCCACGCCAGTGGTACAACAAGGCTATGGCTATTTAGTTGACCGTCGTCCCTGTGCTGACGCCGACCCTTATGAGCTGGCTAATTATCTGCTCGACCGGGTACTCAATGACGATGTTGATGAGCACCTTGATCGCACTGCATGAAAGAGGCTGGCCAGGTAGTTAATCAATACTCATGGAAAATTTTGGAGAAAATTGAAACCCATGCATCCAGGCGAATCAGTTAGGTCGTCTGGATGGATGTTAAAACCACGGGAGACATTCTCTGCCTCCAAACAGAGTCATAAACCAGTGGTTCATGGAGTTGGAGGATCATAGGTATACAGCCAGGGACTCCGTTATTAAGA
Organism: Saccharospirillum sp. HFRX-2; assembly: GCF_043196805.1. NCBI lineage: Bacteria > Pseudomonadati > Pseudomonadota > Gammaproteobacteria > Oceanospirillales > Saccharospirillaceae > Saccharospirillum > Saccharospirillum sp. HFRX-2. Next base: position 23,103 of record NZ_JBEBMU010000008.1, on the reverse strand, counting down.
GCGACTCTAGACGCTCAACAATCAACGAAAAAGGAAGCAATAATGAAAGCCGCTACTTTTGCAGCAGTCATCACTTTTGCCGTCGTCACCGTAGCCGGTTGCGCAACCGACGCTTACGGTGACCATCACCAATTCGCCAAAGAAGTCAGCACCAGCGAAGGTACTGTTCTGGCCAATCGCGACGGCATGACGCTCTACACCTTTATCAACGATGCGCCAGAAGTGTCCAACTGCAACGGCGGTTGCGCTGACAACTGGCCTGCGTTTACTGCCGGTCCAGCAGCTATGGCTGAAGGTGACTTTAACATTATCGAGCGTAACGACGGCAGCAAACAGTGGACCTACAAAGGTCGCCCTCTGTACACCTGGGTTGGCGATCGCAAAGAAGGCGATACCAACGGTCACGGCGTTGGCAACGTCTGGTTCGTTGCTCAACCGTAAGAGTCGGGGATAGAGCCGGGAAGGGATTCCCGCGACAAGGAAGTCTTTGGTGGGGGTTCAGTTGCAGGGATTTTGCGATTGTCCTCCACCGCCTGCATCTGACTTTGTCATAAGCATTCAAGCTTTATTGAGATTATCAACATGAGTTACTCAGATTTATTATTCCTGCTTTTGAAAGGTACAGCGTTACTCGCCATCTTTATCGTCACCTTGATTTATATAAACAGGAAACAGCACCATCATCTTAAAACCGCCCAGCAGACTAATACTGCGACTTTGCTAATACCTGCTGCGCCCAGAATTAATCTGCGCTTTTCATCGGCTCGCAACCTGCGTTTTCAATGGCGCGATGTTGATGGCGCCAGTCACTATCAATTATTAGAACGTACGGATGATCAAGCCGACTTCAGCTCAGCCGGGTCTTATATCTTACCCGGCCGGGAATCATTGGTCTGGACAGTGCCTTTATACAGTCGCCTCAACGCTCAATACAAACTACGTGCTTTCAATGAGCAGGGTTTCACCGATTCTGCTGTGGTGTCGGTATCAACTGAGCTGGAGGAGCAGCTGCGCTATTTGCAAACCAGCGACATCAACGCTGCGGAATTTTTCGGTTTTGCCATTCACCTCAGTAAAGGCGGTAATACCCTTGTCATAGCAGAAGATGACTTCAGCTCTGCCTACCCAAGAAAACACGGAACGACACCGTCAAGTTATATGGGATCTGCCGTTGTATTTAACCGAATTGATTCCGGACGATGGGAGCAAACAGCTTATATTAATGCCTTGGCCAAAGCTGAGATTGATGAAGATGACAGCGATAACTCAACCCATAGTCGGCCCCCAAACTCTGCAAAAGAAACCACTACTGAGCAAACAAAGAGATCGCGCTCTGATGCAGTACCGGAAATTTTTTTCCGACAATTAGGTGGAGTGCTTTGCAACCAAAGCTGAGCTGCCAACAATCCATTATAGATGCTCAGTCCATTAGGTCGGAGCGATTCTAGCCGGGTCAGCTAAAACGGCATGTTCCCGGCCGCGAAGGAAGCATCGCAACCGGGAACATGCGCCAAAGTATTAATCAAACAATGAACTGGCTATGCAGATAAGGCCGTCGTAACGCTTTGCTGAATAGAGATGGTTGGTCGCCCGATCAAACGACTCAAATCCCCCGATTCGTCAAAAAGATCGCCTTGGCTTGCTCCTGCTTCTGAGTTAGCCAACATCACCGCAAGACCCTCGGGTAACCCAACTTGTATCAACAACGCCTGGTAATCTTCCTGGCTCATATTGTTATAGGTAATTGCCTTTCCGCTTTGTCGCGCTAACTCTGCGGCATACTCGCTCAGACTAAAAGCGCCATCACCGGCCAGTTCATAAATCTTGCCCGCTGGCGACTCGGCTGAGGTCAGTACCGCAACCGCAGCAGCAGCAAAGTCGGAACGGGGTGCAGTGGAAATACGCCCCTCTCCGGCACAGCCATAGAGTGCGCCTTGCTCCACCGTCATTGCAGCGGTGCCCGTGTAGTTTTCGCTGTACCAGCCATTTCTTAATAAAACGTAAGCCAAACCACTGGACTGCAACGCAGCTTCGGTCGCTCGATGCTCCTCCGCCAGCATTAAGCTGGATCGGTCAGCATGCAGAATGCTGGTATAGGCCACCAAGGCAACGCCGGCTTGAGCCGCCGCATCAATCACCGCCTGATGCTGTACGGCGCGCTTACCCACTTCACTGCCTGATATTAACAACAGTTTTTCCACGCCACTCAGTGCAGTCGACAATGACGAGGGAGTGTCGTAGTCGGCATAGCGGACCTGAACGCCTTGGTCTGCATAAGTCGCCAGGGATTCCGGTTTACGGGCCAAAGCGACGATATTTTGCGGGTTGGTCGCTTGCAGCAATTGATCAAGCACTAGGCGGCCCAGTTGGCCACTGGCTCCGGTTACAGCAATCATCTTTATCTCCTCGTATAGACTGGTTATCCAGTGACACTGAGACTAGACTACCAGCTAACTTTTAGTAAGTACCAACCAAAAGGTAAGTAGATGAGTACCCAAAACAACTACCCGTGGCGCAGTCTGAGCAACACTCTGGAAAGAGGCGATATCTTTGCCGCCCAGTGTCCATCCAGACCAGTACTACAGCATTTGACCAGCCGTTGGGGCGTTATCGTTTTAGCGGCATTGCTGGGCCGGCCCAGTTATCGATTCAGCGAGCTGCGTCGGATAATCGGTGGTATCAGCGAAAAGATGCTCGCCCAGACACTGCAGAATTTGGAGCGAGACGGATTCGTTAAGAGAACCATGCATCCTGTGTTGCCACCCCACGTGGATTACAGCTTGACCAACCTGGGCCGGGAAAGTGCCTGCCTGGTTACTCAACTCGCAGACTTTGTGGAAAATCGCATTGAAGAGGTCACTGAAAACCAAAGATGCTATGACAGTAACAAAGGCGAGCCTTGGAACCTTGCCAAATAAGGCTTAGCAAACAACTCAGGTTAAACCTGCTTCCGCCAGAAATTCCATACCGCAGAGACTGTTAATGACCACCCAAGATTGAGGTTGCTAATGACCAAACGAAGCTCTAGCTTTCATTGAGGCGACCGCCACTGAGAGTCAGCCTCAACCCGCCATTAGCCCGATCAATAAAAGCGACTCACAGCGATGCAGCTATAGGACCATCTTGATCGATAGACTTTGCTTTTCTCCAACCAGAGCCCACCACAGCAATCGATAACTCGTCAGTTATCGAATTTCGTTTACTAGGTCACTTTTCTATAAAAAATTCATTCACACCCGTTGCATTGGATAATTTGAATAGTTCAGAATGACATCTGTGACTGAGCTTCCATGCGACTGTCTGCTCCGTCACTCTCCCATGAGTCTTCCAGCCCTCCTTTCCGTACTTCATTGCTGATAAAAACAATTTAACTCATCGCCGTTTGATCGAGCGTTTGAACGATCGTGGTAATTCGTGATCTGCGTTTGAAATCCAGATGGACGATCGGTGTATTTACATTCGATGAATCAGGAAGCTGGACAATGACACTATCCATTAAGACTTTAGGTGACCTAGCAATCTCCAGTGATGGCCAACCATTGGAGCTGCCGCAATCCAAACGAACCCGTGCACTCATAGCCTATCTGGCCGTGGCAGCACGACCTCACCGCCGCGACCGTCTTTGTGAAATATTTTGGAAGCTGCCTGATGATCCACGCAGTGCCCTGCGTTGGTCATTGAGCAAAATCCGCCCGCTGGTCAACGCCGGCGGTAAAAACCGACTCGTTGCCGACAGAGAACGCGTTTCACTACTGACATACGACATGCTCATCGACATTCGCGACATTGAAATGAAGGCGAATGATCCTTTTACGTCACCTAAAGAACTCGAAGCAATGCACACCACCTTGCAGGAAGTTTTTCTTGAAGGACTGGACCTGCCTGATCAGGAATTATTCCAACACTGGTTAACCGCTCAGCGCCGAGTCGTGGCTCAGCTACGCGCCAAAGTAATGTTCCGGCTGTCCAGCCACCCGGAATTGCCGCCATCAATGCAATTGTACTGGGCCAGATTGTGGGAGGAGCTGGAGCCTTATAATCCATCGGCGGCCACACGGTTGATAACACTGCTGGAATCCATAGGGCTGACTCGGGAGCTGAGCAGTCTGACTGTCCGGCTTACCAAACGATTCCAGTCCACCGGCATTAACTGGTCCCCCAAAAGGCGTTCGGGTAACCCCATCGGTATAGGCTCCGACCACCCCAAAGCGGCCATCGACGAAAGTTCTTTAGACTCACGGCAGAAAATTCAATTCTGTACCACTGACGATGACGTTCGTATTGCTTACGCCTCAGTCGGCAATGGTCCTACCATCGTCAAGGCTGCAAACTGGCTGAATCACCTGGAACACGACTGGGATGCCCCGATCTGGAGTCCGTTGTTCAGAGACCTGGCAGCAGATCACCGCTTCATTCGTTATGATGAACGCGGCTGTGGACTATCCGACTGGAAGGTAGAAGATCTCTCGTTCGACGCTTTTCTAAAAGACCTGGAAGCAGTCGTGAATGCCAGTGGCGCCGACCGCTTTGTATTATTAGGCATTTCTCAAGGTGCTGCGTTGTCCATCGCTTATGCCGTGGCACACCCGGAACGTGTCAGTCACCTGATTCTCTTTGGTGGTTACGCCCGCGGTGGCGGACTGACCACCAACGCTGAACTTAAGCGCGAGCGCGAGGCCGTGGTCACCCTGACCGAAATGGGTTGGTCACGAGACAATCCAGCTTACCGGCAGATTTTTTCGTCAACCTTTATTCCCAGTGCCAGCGCCAGCGAAGTGGCTTGGTTTAATGATTTTCAGCGCGCCACTACATCACCTGAAAACGCCGCCCGGTTCTTATCCATTTTCGATCACATCAATATTCAGGAATTATTACCGCTGGTGACCGTGCCGACACTGGTCATACATTCACGGGACGATCAAAGGGTACCCGTCAAAGACGGACTCGACCTGGCAGCAAAAATCCCCAACGCAGAGTTCGTTGGCCTCAGCAGCGATAGTCATTCATTACTGGGAAGGGAGCCAGCCTCGACTGGTTTCCTTCAGGCTGTGCGTGATTTTCTTGCGCGGAACCCCGACTAACCGGAACAGGATGTTTCACATGATCGAGCAATCCGGATGTGCTCAAAAAACAGTCAGCCATGTCTGACTAAGCACCTACCAATCGCGAGGTTTAAATGACAATTTTTCCGCCGTGGACTGACTAAATGCGTTTTTTTCAAACCTTTAACGCAAATAAAAAGCAGATTTCTAAAAAATACCACGGTTTTTTACACGCTCAGTCAAACGGTGATGCGTCATACTCTTTATCGCTGGTTAAGGACACGCCCTCCAGCTAAGGAAGATGAGGCATGGAAGCCTGGCAAGGACGCCATTTTTTTAAACTGCAAGACCAACAGAAAGCGATAAAGGTTCCTCAACCTATAACCATACCGTCCCCTTCCGGGGGCGGCGATTGGCCCACACTTTCAATGCTATTCCATTCCTTGGTAGCGAAAGGAGGGCCTTTTTTGTGCTACCGATAATTATCGATTGTCATATTGTGCACATAAAAAAAGCAGCCATCGGCTGCTTATATCAATCTAATGGTCAACCTTAGGTTATTAACTGACCAACCTAACAATATACAACAGGATGATGGCGCCAACAGTAGCGGTAACGATGGAGCCAAACAGATTCCAGGTGGTAAAGCCCAATAAGTTGAACGCCAGTCCGCCAACGAAGGAGCCCACCACCCCAACGACTATATTACCGAGAATCCCAAACCCAGCTCCCTGAGTGATTTGTCCAGCCAACCAACCCGCCAGGGCACCAATCAACAGAAAAATAATCAAATGCATCGTCGTCTCTCCTTTGTGCTATATCAGTTTCGAACCTTTCATCCTTTAAGACGTGGCTCTATTTAACGACATTACAAGGGGCGAAAATTTGACCCACTACACAATTCAGCCACGCAGAGAACCCCGCACTAGAGTTTAAAGCCATCCAATACTGATTGAATCTCTGCCGATTGACGGGTGAGGTCGTCGGCAGCCCGATCTATTTGCTGAGAATTTCCAGTGTTTTCTTTCGAGTAATCGGCGATGGATTGCAAGTTTTCATTGATACCCGATACCACCTGACTCTGCTCTTCGGTAGCGGTGGCGATCTGCGTGCTGATGTCATTGATCTCTTGCATATAGGATTGAATTTTCTGGAATGCCTGAGTTGTTTCACTGACATCCGATACCGTTTCCTGGCCGAGCTCAGTGCCCCGAGTCATCGATTCCACCGTCTGATTAACACCGCTTTGCAGCCGTTCAATGCGTTCTTGAATATCTTCTGTGGACTGCTGGGTTTTACTGGCTAATGAGCGCACCTCATCGGCAACCACCGCAAAACCTCGCCCCTGTTCGCCCGCGCGTGCCGCTTCGATAGCAGCGTTCAATGCCAACAGGTTGGTTTGTTCAGCAATGCCTTTAATAACCTCCAGAACCCCGGCGATATTTTCTGCTTCTTCTGCCAGGTTGTGAGTTGCACTGGAAGCATCATTGAGCCCATGCATCAGTGTTTGCATACGTTGATTGGCTTGTTCTGCCCGCTCCGTACCATCACGAACACTGTCCAAGGCTTCATTGGCGCTGACGGCGCCTCGTTCGGCATTGCTGGCAATTTCACGTGCCGAACCATGCAGTTGTTCGACAGCAGTGACGACCTGATCCATGGATTCTTCTTGCTGCTGCGCCAGATTGATATTGCTGCGACTGGCCGAGTTCATGGTTTGACCGCTGTCCAGCAGCTGCCGATTAACACGCGTCACCCGAGCCATGGAATGGTGCAGTTTTTCCATCAAATGATTGAAATGCTCTGCCAACTGGCCGACTTCATCGCGCTGACTCAGACTCAAACGAGCCGTAAGGTCACCTTCGCCTGACGCCAAATCACTGAGCCGGTCGCGTAAATGGATAATCGGTCGCGATAGCGAACGTGGCAGTAATATACCGATGGCCAAAATCACAACGAGTGCCAGCAACAGCTGAATCAAAAAAGCGAAAATAGTGCTGTCACTTTGTGCGATCGCGCTGTCACCTTGGGCTTGTGCCTCGGCATTAACCTGTTGCGCCAGGTCATCGATCAAGGTATTGGCAGCGGAGAATGCCGCTTCGCCGTCGGTGATGCTGATCTGGTAGGCAACCGAAGCAAGACCGTCTGTCGCTAATTCCAATATTTCCTGGGAATGCGACTCCCATTGATCGAGAGACGTCAGAATCTCATCCAGCAATAGCTGGTTTTCTTCTGACTCCAATAATGCAGCTAAGCGGGCAATTTCTTCACGGGTCATTGCAATACCGGTTTCTTGCTGATTCCGGTAAGCATCCATTTGCTCACGAGGAGTACCCCAGTTACCCCCCTGGATGTAATCACGCTGGGCAACCAATGCCCGATAGAGATTGGATTTTATGCTAGCCAGTGACAGTTGCGCCGGCTGATAACGACTGATGAGAGCGTCAGAACTGGCATTTAACGCCAGCATGCTTTGAATCCCTCCAACCGTCATGACCAAGGTCATCAACAAGATCAGCGCCAGAGGCAAGCGGACCTTATTGGCGATCGACAAATTTCTAAGCCAAGTCATGGGAGTGTCCTGCTGCGACATGAATGAGTATGTCCGAGCTTCGATCCCTGGAGCAGCGGTATAGGCAGTTTATCCTGTAAACCTTTAGGAAGTAATCGGCCCGCGTCAGGAGGAATCGAGCCAAACAGCGTTCCTTCTCGTGGACGCTATGTTCCTTAGAAATAATGATCAGGGCGAACACCGCAACGAAGCGGCAGGCCAGACGAAAGCGGGCTAGACTGAATATTAAACACGCTGTTTGAGCGTATAAGTTCTTGTGGAGCATGGATTATTGATGGCAGCTTGGCATAGACAGGCATTGATATGGCTATTGGGCTTGATGCTGTCAGGTCCAGTCTGCGCCAGTCATCAATGGTCACAGGATATGCCCAGCCGCTGGCTCACCAACCCGGATGCAACCTGGATGGCCGACCCCAGCCTTGGACCTGACCAAGCCTGGCCCGCCTTGTCAGCTGCTGGCAATAAGATGGCACCACCAGGGCTGAGTGGAAAAGCCATCTGGCTGTTGTTTGAGATCGAGAATCAGGCGGCAGACGAGCAAACCTACTATCTGTCTAACGAGAACGTCATTCTGTCCGAGTTGGACCTTTATCTGCTGAATGCCCAAGGCGAAATGTTGAAGCAACTGCCATTGGGACAAAATCAGCCAAACTTCCCTCAACTGACGACCGGCGAGCGATTCAACGGCCAGATAACACTGGATGGACGGGGCTACTACTATCTTATGGCCCGCTTAAAATCCGATACCCCAATTGCTCTGGCAATCCGTGTTACCCCAGATAGTCGTTGGCAGGCATTACAGCGCCAGCAATTTGCGACGGACTGGTCCATGTTTGCGGTGTTAGCGACCTTGCTGGCCTTTAATCTGGTTTTGTTGTTTGGACGCCTCGATTCCACTCAGGGCTGGCTAGTCAGTTTCCACGCGCTGCTCATTCTTTATGTTGGTTCCTTGCAAGGATTTGGCTACCAGTTTCTTCCAGCTGGGACAGTTTCCTGGTTCAGCCAACATATCCTGGTGCTGAATTTCATCATCCAGTTGCTGCTGTATCGTTTTGCCTTGGCCTTTCTCAGTCAGGGCGAGCCAGCACCACCCAGAACCATTCGATTTCGCTACGGTATTCCGGTCGTTCAACTGGTTGGCGTGGTTGCCGCCCTCACTTGGCAAGATCGCTTTGTCATGCCGCTGTTCTTACTGGCCCAGTTGTTGGTTGTGGTACCTATTTTTCTGTTTGCCTGGCGCCAGGAACGTGCTGGTTATCGCCCGGCGCGATTGCTCATTGCGGCACTCTTTGTACAAATCCTTGGCGGTAGCGTTGGCACTCTGGCATTCACAGGTCTATGGCCGGTATCCGACTTGGCCCTGAATGCTTTTTTTATATCGGCGGTGCTGGAATTATTGCTGATGGCTTTTGCAGTCGCCGCACGACTGCGTTTTCTCGAAAAACGACAACAGTTGGTATTATTGACTGACACCGCCACCGGTCTGCCCGGACGCCCTTATATCGATCAGGAGCTGGCCGAACACTGGCAAAAGTTGTGTAGTGAGGCCACTGAACCAGTAGTACTGCTGGTCCAATTGAACGGCTTTCGGACTTTGTTGCAGTTACTCGGACCGGGGTTGGTGCAACGGCTCAGCGTGCAGGCGATGCAATATTGGAACCAAGGACTGAACCAATTGTCCGGTGTACAGCACTTACCCGGTTACCCTAAGGCATCGCTGGCCGTTTTTGCGCACGACAGTTTTTTGGTCCTGGTCGATCAACAGCGGCAACCTGACCTTAGAGCCCGGCTGGCGGCGTTAAGTCATCTGGAGCTGGAAGTTGATGGGCAGAATTTTGAACTGGAAAGCCAGGTCGCCTGTTTTCATGTCGGAACGCAACCAGAAGCCCTGGACGAAATCCTGCGGCGCTTGAATGTGGCTCTGGTCAGCGGCCATCAACAGGGGCGGTCATTTCAATCCTACAGTCTGGAACAGGATACTGTTTTCCAGCGCCGAATCGGTCTGGCCCAGGCGCTCCCTCAGGCGTTGCAGGCTGGGGAACTCAGCTGTCATGTACAGCCGGTGATCGACTTGAACAGCGGTGAAGTCACCGGTGGCGAAATTCTATTGCGCTGGAGAAGTCCGGTCTTTGGTGATGTATCGCCGGCAGAGTTTATTCCACTGGCCGAGCAGATGAATCGGGTTTCAGGGTTAACCCGTTATGTATTGGCTGAGGTTAATCGCTGGCAATCGGACCCGAAATCACCGAGTTGGCCATTGTCGGTCAATTTATCGGTGTTGGATTTAATTGCCGAAGACGATGGCCGGGATCTGATTTCGTGCCTCGATAATATCGGTTTGTCACCGCGTCGATTAAAAGTCGAAATCACCGAAACCATGGTTATGGAGCAGACTGATCGCTGTCTGGAAACCCTGGAACGACTGCGCGCTTTAGGCTGCCTGCTGTCTATTGACGACTTTGGCACCGGCTATTCATCGCTGGCTTATCTGTCGCGTATCAAACCCGATGAGATAAAAATTGACCGCGCCTTTGTACGCGCGCTGAACAACTCACCGACCGACCAGCATATCGTGACAGCGATCGTGCAATTAGCCCGTACGCTGGGTGCCGTCATTGTGGCTGAAGGGGTCGAGGATGAACACACCCTGGCGCTGTGCCGCGAGCTGGGCTGCAATCGCGCTCAGGGTTATCTAATTGCCCGCCCCATGCCACTGGATCAACTGCATGATTGGCTGCAACAAGAGTCAACCGTCAAACTGCCTCAATGGCAATAACGCACCGGCCAAGCCTGGTTACTGACGCCAATAGCAAGGTTGTTTGACAACTGCAATTTAAAGCTGCCGCTGACCCGAAAACTGGCCGTATCGACGGTAAAGTGGGTACTGTCTTCGGCTCTGGCGATACCGGGACGAAAGGGCGCTACCCAGGTTGGCTGATAGTTTTCCCAAAGCGTAACTGTCACCGGAATCTGGCCGGCGAGGTCAGCCTTCGCTTTGGCATTGATCTGCCGCATCAAGGTTGCCAGCGGCAGCTGTATTTCAGTTTCGTCCTGCGCCAAGGATAGATCCAGCGTCCAGCTTTCGCTGCCGCAAAAGGCAGTGAATGACCAGCCACGAACTCTATCGGTCTGACCATCGACAACCAGCGTCAGTTCGTCGTTGCGATCGAATACCTGACCTTCCACCTGCGCCTGACCGCTGAGCGTCACTGCTTCTGTTAATGGCAACGTCATTTGCGCGACACCCGGGAGTACCAACTGATAAGGACCAAAATCAGGCTCGAGCTGAGCACCGTAATCACCCTCTTCACTTCCTGGCTTCAACGCTATCACTTCACCACCAGCCGTCAGAATTTCAAGACGGTTACCGTCAGCCTCGACGCGACGATCCCACATGCCGGCACGGATCTCGGTGCGGACTTCAACCGTTCCGGGCTGATGCCGGTATTCAACTTTGATATCCAGATCGTCAGGATCAACATCCTGAATAGAAACAGCACTGCAACCGGCCAGCAGGGCGATCGCAACGGCAAAAAGTATCGGTTTAAACATGTGCCACAGAACCAGAAATGAATCAGCCCACAGTATAAAGAAATCGACTTCACTACACAGTGATCTGTTCAGCCATTAGCATGCAGCCATCAAAGTGTAAGGAAAAACCATGCTGACTAACGGACCAGAACAGGGCCCAACCTTGATTCTCGCTCATGGCGCAGGTGCTGCCATGGATTCTGATTTTATGAATCTGCTGGCCGAAGGTTTAGGCCAGGCAGGAATCAAGGTGCTTCGGTTTGAGTTTCCCTATATGGCGCAGCGGCGCGAAACGGGCAAGAAACGACCACCCGATAGGGCTCCCAAACTGTTGGATAGCTTCGCTGATGTCCTGAGTAGCCAAGGTACTCAACCGATATTTATCGGCGGTAAATCCATGGGCGGACGCATGGCCACCCTGCTCGCCACTGAGCGGCAAGTCGCCGGTGTTTGTGTTTATGGTTATCCCTTCCATCCAGCCGGCAAAGCCGAAAAGCAACGCCTTGACCATCTGCCCGACATTGGTTGCCCGGTACTCATCTGTCAGGGTGAACGCGATGCCCTGGGCAATCGCCCTGAGGTTGAAAGCTATGACCTGCCACACAATATCGAACTGCATTGGCTGCCTGACGGTGATCACAGTCTTAAACCGCGCAAGGCCAGTGGGCTGACGCTGATGGATAATCTGAACAGCGCCATCCGACAAACGCGCGCCTTTATCGATCAGCATTCAGCACTTTAACACTGATCAAACGGCTTCAGATGGGCTCTATTCTTTTCTGGCCGCCGCGCCACTGGTATTCTTGCAGCTGTCTCGACGCCGTCGCATCTGTGCTCCTTGACCATCCATATTGAGATGGTCCTCACTGGCCCGGACCGCAACCGGACCGATGTCGGGGCCTACAAGGCCTATCAGGCCATAAATTCTCGGGCCGCGAACGCGCGGCCACCTCCAACAGGAGTTTCCTATGAACATTGCTGACCAATGCGTTGTCTCCATCCACTATGAAGTCAAGGATGAAGACGGCGTCGTCGTCGATTCCTCCAAAGATCGCGAGCCGCTGGTCTATCTGCATGGCCACCGCAATATCATTCCGGGCCTGGAAAATGCGCTGGCGGGCTTGAAAAAAGGTGACGACTTCGACGTAACCGTCGCCCCCGAAGAAGCTTATGGCGAACACCAGGAAGGCTTGGTCCAGTCCGTGCCCAAAGAAGCTTTCCAGGGTGTGGAAAAAGTCGAAGAAGGCATGGTTTTCACCGCCCAGACTGAAAACGGCCCGCTGCAGGTCACCGTTACTGAAGTTGCCGACGAAACCGTCCAGGTTGACGGCAACCATCCGCTGGCCGGCAAAGCGCTGAGCTTCACCGGCAAGGTTGAAGAAGTTCGCGAAGCTTCTGCCGAAGAACTGGAACACGGCCACGTTCATTCCGGCGACGATCACGATCACTGATCGACACCCGTCAAGGCGCCGCCAGGCGCCTTGACAACCTTTAGACCTTAGGGTCAATCTCACCGCTGAAGATTGATCTGCGTTCCTTCCATCAGCGGGAGATTCAAGCGTGAAAGCCTGGCCTATGGCAGTGCCCAGCGATGCGCAACTGCAAGAGCTCGCCACTCGCATCATGTTATGGGCGCTTCTGCTGATCTATCTGCTTTACGCCATACTGTTACGGCTGACCGACACCAACCCCACAGCAGCACTCTTTCCGCTGGTGTGCGCGGGCCTGCATCTGTTCGGAATCGTCGGTTTCTATTTTGGCAAAACCCTGTTTGCGTCGGTGTGGATGACGCTGGTGGTGTTGCTCGATATCACCATCATCAATATTTACGGTTTTACTGAAAGCCAAGGAGCCGAATACTATTTCATTATGATACCGGCGTTGATTTTTATGGTGCTGCCACCGCAACAACGCGAATGGCAGATCAGTCTGTTAACGCTCACTCTGGCCTTGCTCAGCCTGTGTTTTATGCTGCCTGAACCCAGCGAACCCTGGTTTATTATTTCTGACCAGCAAATTCACAATTTTAAATGGCTCGACCTGGTTGTTTGCTTACTGTGCATGGCAGTTACCTGCCGTTTCTTTATTCATCGCCTATTGCAGCAACGGGCACAATTGGAACGATTAGCGCTGATCGATACGCTGACCGGTTTACCCAATCGCCATGGGCTGATGCAACAACTGGCTGGTTGGTTTAATGAAGGCCGACCATTTTCGGTCTTTCTGTTAGACATCGAAGATTACCCCGAACTCAGCCGTCGCCTGGGGCAGGATGCTGGCGACCAATTGATTCGTAAACTGGTGCAACGGCTGCGTACCGAGACCACCGACAATCTCTTTATTGGGCGGTTCACTGAGCATCAGTTAATGCTTGCCAGTGATGTTGCCACTCAACCAAAAGCGGTATCGGAAATGGCTCAACAAATATATGACTCATCCGTCCGGCTGGCTTTCGATCTGGGCGGTCACAGCGAGCGCGTTCAGGTCAGTGTTGGTGCAACCTTGGCGAGCGCCAATGAACCACCCCATAGCCTTTTACAACGCCTGACTTCAGCGCTACAACAAGCCCGCGCTTTGACCCCCAGGGTGCACTTGATACTGGCGGAACCAGCCAAGGCAACGACTGAAATAGCCGCTAACCCCAATGTGCAACTGGCGCCCCCTTATTGAGCAATTCCCTGATCATTTATACACGCCGGATACTGGCTTTGATCGCACTGACAGCCATGCTGTGGCTGGTTTTTTTTGCCGACGGCAAAGGCCTGATCATGGATTGGCTGGCAGCGCGCGGACTCTCGCCTGGCTGGGTCATTATTGTAACCGCAGCCATTTACGCTCTGGCTCTGGCAGTCCCTTTTCTGCCCGCTGTTGAACTGGGTTGGATGGTGATGGCAGCGCTGGGAACCTCGGGCATTCTCGCTATCTGGGCAGCGACGCCACTGGGCTTGCTGATTGCTTTCGTACTCGGTCAGAACCTGCGTGACTGGCCAGTATTGCAGCGCCTGCAATATCGCTTGGATGAAGCATTTCAGACCGCTACTGACAATAGCCTGCATTCACGTCTGCTGCGTTTTGCCGAGCGTTATCTGGCAACACATCCTTACTGGGTATTGGTTATTTTGGTGAATCTGCCCGGCAACTGGATGATCGGTGGTGGTGGCGGTATTGGGCTGCTTGCAGGCGCGTCTGGCCTGTATCATCCGTTACGGTTCTTTCTGGTATTGATCCCAGCGACTGGGTTGGTCTCTGTCGCCATGCTGCTCGGCATCTACAGTCGCGCACCGCTGTAATCAGTGCTGCGCTGTTACTCTGGGATAACTACAACAACGGGCTGGCCAATTGCGCCAGATTTTCCAACACCCTTTTGTACAGGCGTCGCTTCCGCCACTCTTTTAATTCCAAGCGATGGCTGACTGCCAGATAACGATCAACCACACGACGCATATCAGCGTAGAAATCCGGATCATCCACCACCAAAGTCGCTTCAAAATTTAACCACAGCGAACGCATATCCAGATTCACCGAACCGACCAGCACCAGGTGATCATCGATAATGACGCTTTTGGTGTGCAGCATGCCTCCGGTGAAACGACGAATTTCCACGCCACTGTGCAGCAGGTCATCGAAAAACGACCGGCCCGCATATTGGGCCATGCGACTGTCGATACGACGCGGGATCAACAAGGTGACTTTTAAACCCCGTCGGGCGGCCGATTTCAGCGCCAATAACAACGCTTCTTCCGGCACGAAATAAGGCGTGCTGATAAAGACTTCCTGGCGGGCGTTATGAATAGCCGTCACCAATACCTGCAACAGAATGTCTTCTTCAAAGGCAGGACCTGTTGGCAGGAACTGCATCAGACTGCCGCCGGCCTGGGTTTGCTGCGGCCAGCTTAAGGCCTGCTCCAAACGCACCCCGGTTTCCATTTCCCAATCGAAAATCATGCTGCCTTGGATGATCGCCGCAATAGGACCTTCCAGACGCACCTGTAAATCCACCCAGGGACCAAAACCAGAATCCTTTTTGAACCAACGCGGATCAGCAAGATTCATAGAACCATTGTAAGCAACGCGATTATCGATGCTGACCAGTTTGCGATGCTGACGCAGGTCCATGCGTTGCATAAACATACGCAGCACATTGGCGTGCAGAACATCCAGAACTGCGATGCCAGAGGCGGTGATGGATTGGCATCTTTTACTGGATAAAAATTTATTCGATCCGACACTGTCGAGCAGTAAATATACGCCGACACCTCGTGACTGAGCAGCAACCAGCGCACTTAAAACTTCGCTCACTCGCCCACGATCTTCCAGAATATAAAATTCCATGAAGATCCATTCCTGAGCTTGCTCAATATCCGCCAATAAAGCATCGAAAACCGCATCGGCAGTATCAAGCGTTCGCCAGTGATTGCCTTCCAGTGCCGGGATACCGAGACTGCCGCGAGTCAGTTCCATAACCGGTCGTAACGGCGAGTTAATCGGCGCGGAAATATCTTGGCGGATGCTGACATCTTCCAGCCACTGATTATAAAAACGGAACTGAGTACGGGCGCGACCCGCTCTTAAGCGACCCAGATAACGCTCACCAAATAAAGCGTAGAGACTGATACCGAGCAAGGGCAAGGCATAGATCAGCAGTAACCAGGCCAGAGTGACGCCGACGCTCCGGCGGCGCATCAGAATGCGCAGACTCAAACCGATAAGCGCCGCCGCATAGAGCCACAGGCCCAGAGTAATTATCCAGTGCATGATGTTCTTCTAAGTGGAATTACCACCAAGCCTGCCGCCTTAACATCAGCAGTACAAGAGCGGCTTAGTGCGATAAATTCTGTTTTGTTAATCGGCACCGTAACGCGCCACGGTTGAACGTTTCATAAGCCCGTGCAGCCAGCGCATGGGCAGGTGACGCAATAGCACAACAATCAGGCGATAGTTCCAGCCGGGAATGCTAACGATGCGGCCACGGTGCAGGTCGCGCCAGGATTTTTGCACCACGGTGCGTGCACTCCAGGCACGCATTAAGCCTCTTGATCGATAAAATTTATCCGGATCAATGCCCAGCTTTTCGTGAAAATCGGTCACGGTAAAACCAGGGCTCAGTGCCTGTACTTTCAATCCCTGACGACCATAGCCCAGCGCCAGTGTCTCGGAAAAAGAGCGCACAAAAGCCTTGGTTGGACCATAAAGCGCGCTCTGTGGCGTCGGCAACCAGGACGCTACGGAAGATACATTGATCAGCGTACCGGATTGCGCCAATAACAACGGCAAAGCAGCATAGGTCAGTTCGCAGGTCGCCTGCACATGCACATCCAGCAACGCTTGCTGCTGCGGCCAACTGACATCACCGTAGCGGCCATCTTGGCTGTACCCGGCGTTATTGATCAACACATCCAAACGGGGCAAGGCTGCAATACGCCGGGCCAGCTCCTGGCGTTCGCTAGCCACAGATAAGTCGGCCAAGACAGGCTCCGCTGTGATACCGAACTGGCTTGTCAGGCGACTGCAAACTTCGGTCAATTCACGCTGGCGCCGGCCAACCAGAATCAGCGCATAACCCGCTTCGGCCAATAATTCGGCATAGGCCGCGCCGATACCGGAAGTACCGCCAGTAATCAGTGCCAATGGCTGTGTCATGATCGTGGGCTCCAAGACATGAGGATCCAGGCATCTTGCCAGAGCCTGACTGACTGTGCAGCCGGTATCGCCTGCTCTATACTGCGCCGCCCAGCCTGAATCCGGTTCTGTTATGACTGCACATTCCTGGCCGGGCTTTCGTTGGTCGCACCTATTCCGCCTGACTGAAGCTCTGCTCAAAGAACCCAACTGGCCATCCACAGATCGCTGGCTGGCAGAACGCTTTCGTTCCGAGCCAAAGTTTGGGCGCAAAGACAGAGCCTTCTACAGCGATGCTTTTTTCCGCTTGTGTCGCCAGGCCGCCGTACCTGTTTATTTGCAGCGTCGCTGGCAGGGTGAGACGAGCGAACCCGCGGTTGACCGACTCTGGCCGGAACTCAAACAAATGGCGCCGGCTGATATCTGGGTTTGGCTGGTATTACTCGATGGTGCGGACAATCAACTGCCACGAGAAATAACCGACGGCCCGCAACGACGCGCCTGGCTTGATTCATTCAGTGCCGACGACCGCGCCACCTTAAATCAATTACAAAGCGGCTGGCTGTCTGAATGGGATCACTGGTTAGTCCAACGAGCCCGAGCTAGTGACTGGAATGATGTCGACCAAACCACTTGGCTGACAATGCAAAACCAGCGGCCACCTCTGTGGCTGCGACTGGCGCGGGGTCACGAGAACCAAGCCGAAGCGAGTTTGCGCACAGAGGGGTTCGAGTGTCTCAACCGTAGCGATCAGGCCTTGGCAATCACCGCGCGTCCGGGTTTGGAACGCAGTCAAAGCTGGCAGTCAGGTTGGGTGGAAATTCAGGACAAGGCCAGTCAGGCAGTAGCAGCGGCAGTCGCATTACAGCCTGGTGAACGCTGTTGGGATGTCTGCGCAGGCGCCGGTGGCAAAGCGCTGGCCCTGCTTGATGCAGCACAACCCAACGGCGAGGTGCTGGCCACGGATATTCGTCCCGGCGCATTAAACCAATGCCGGCAACGGGCTGCCCGGCAGGGCCTGAACGGTTTAAACACGGCCGTCCTGGATGGCACTGCCAGTTTGCCGGATCAAGCGCCATTCGATGCAGTTCTGGTAGACGCACCCTGTACCGGCGCCGGTACCTGGCGGCGCAGCCCGGATGCGCGCTGGCGATTAACCTCAGCGCGCCTGGCAGAACTGAATGACACTCAGGACGCCTTACTCGCGCACGCCAGTAACGCCGTCAAAACCGGTGGGCGGTTGGTT
This sequence comes from Saccharospirillum sp. HFRX-2, assembly GCF_043196805.1. Lineage (NCBI taxonomy): Bacteria > Pseudomonadati > Pseudomonadota > Gammaproteobacteria > Oceanospirillales > Saccharospirillaceae > Saccharospirillum > Saccharospirillum sp. HFRX-2. The sequence goes on along the minus strand of NZ_JBEBMU010000008.1, from coordinate 5,093 downwards.
TATGCAACCTGCAGTTGGCTGGTTGCCGAAAATGAAGACAGGGTGGCTCATTTTCTGGCTGCCCATCCGCACTTCACCCTGACAGAGCAACGACTGCTGGGCGCACCACAGGAAGACGCTGATACGCTTTTCGTTGCCGTTATGCAGCGCCACTGAGCAAGTCTGCTGCGAGCAATGTCAGCCTTGGTATACTGACCTGACATTCTCTGGTACGCAGCCGTATGACACGTCACTTTCCGATCGTCGGTCTGCTGCTGGTGCTGATATTGGCACTGGCTGCAGGACTGAGCACGCATCCCACCACACCGCAGGCGCCGGACTTCAGCAACTTCACTGATGGTGATGAACGCAAGGCCGCTTTTTTCGGTTATTTCAAACAATTGATCGATACAGAAAACGAAGCCATTCTCTCCAGTCGAACTAAATTATCGGCTGTTGTGGAAGCCAACCGGGCAACCTGGTTTGAGCGACTCTGGTTAAGCGCCCTGGCCCATCGTTATGAATTGGAAGACTTCGAAACAGATAATGCTGAGCACTGGCAGGTATTGTTAACCCACGTAGACATTATTCCGCCGTCTTTAGCTTTGGCTCAAGCTGCCAATGAAAGCGCCTGGGGCACATCGCGTTTTGCCCGCGAAGGTAACAATTATTTCGGCCAGTGGTGTTATTCACGCGGCTGTGGACTGGTACCGGAAGCGCGCGATGATGATGCCAACCATGAAGTCGCGCGTTTCGCATCAGCTCAACAATCCGTTCGTCGCTACGTGAATAATATAAATACCCACTATGCCTATGCCGAATTGCGTGAACGCCGCGCGCAATTGCGGGCAGCGGGTGAGCCGATTACCGGTTTGGCATTAGCGCCGACCTTGATCAATTACTCCCAGCGCGGTCAGGCCTATGTTGATGAGCTCGAAGCCATGATTCGCTTCAATGAATTGACCGCCTATGACGGTTAAGGTTGGCGTCATGCTAGTATCAAAGCAGTTATCCAGCGGTATCAAAGTGAGTCAAACACCATGTTAGATGTCCCCCAGATCGATAGCCTCAGTCGCATTTTGCCCGAAGAACCTTTGCTGATGATGGGCGCCGGACCGGTTCCCATTCCTGGGCCTGTTGCAGCAGCCAACGGCATTGTGATTAATCATCTGGGTGAATCGATGGCGCGCATCATCGACCAGGTCAAACGCATGGGGCGCTATATTTTCCAGACCGAATCGCCTTGGCTGATGGGTGTCGCCGGACCCGGTTCAGCAGCGATGGAAATGGCCGTAGCTAATCTGGTTTGGCCCGGCACTCGAGTGCTCAGTGTACGTAACGGTTTTTTCAGCCATCGCCTGGCCGAAATGGCCCGCCGTGCCGGTGGTGAAGTGGAAGAGCTGGAAATAGCGGATGGGCAGGGCGCCGATCCGGAAAACATTCGCCAAGTGTTGGAACGGTTCCGGCCATCGGTTATGACGCTGGTTCAGGGGGAAACCTCTAACACCACCCACAATACTGAATTGCCGCGCATCGCCCAACTGGCACACGAATACGACTGTCTGATCATCGTTGATGCGGTTTGTACGCTATCGACCATGCCGCTGGAAATGGACAACTGGAACATTGATGCTGTCATTACGGGTGGCCAGAAAGGCTTGAGTTCTATCCCCGGCGTTTCCTTAGTGGCCTTCTCAGAGCGCGCCTGGGCACGTATTTCTGATCGCCCGGTGCCTATGACTCACTGGACTCTGGACGCCACCCTGGCTACTCAGTTCTGGCACCGCGCTTCCTACCACTATACCGCCCCGGTTTCTGGCCTATTGGCACTGCATGAGGCTATGCGTTTAGTCTGCGAAGAAACACTGGAGCGGCGTTTTGAACGTCATGCCACGAGCAGCAGGGCATTGCAGGCCGGTATCCAGGCACTCGGATTAAACCTCTATGTTAAACCGCCAGCACGGCTGAACTCGGTAGTTGGCATTGAGTTGCCTGTCGGACTAGATGCAAAGCAGGTCTGTGATCATATTTCTCAACACTACCGCGTTGAGATCGCAGGTTCTTTTGGACCACCCATCGTTCGTATCGGCCAGATGGGTGAGCAATGCCGGGTTCATAACCTGTTTCGAACTCTGCATGCCTTAGGCTCTACCTTTAACGATCTGGGGCAATCGCTGGATGTGCCTTCGGGTATGGCAGAACTGGAAAACCAACTGCAACGACATTCACCGGAATAGACTGTTTGAAGACGCAGGGAAACTAACAACAGGGAGTCGCTATGACCGCTCAAAATCGCATCGCGTCGAGCCATTACGTCGGGTTGCTGTTACCTGCTGCGATCGCCAGCTGGCTATTGATTGAGTTGTTATTTTTCGTGATTCAACAACCAGTCTCAACAGTGACCACACTCCATGCCTGCGCTGCCCTGATTGCCGTCATCTTAGGCACGCTGGCATTAACTACCCGCAAGGGAAGTTGGCTTCACCGGTTATCCGGCTACTGCTGGGTTGTATTGTTGACCGGCGTTGCAATCTCATCCTTTTGGCTGCGCACTTTGCCTTGGTTCCCTGGCGGCTTCGGCCCCATCCACATCCTCAGCGTTTACACCCTGATCTGCCTGGTGTGTGGTGTCATCGCTGCGCGCAAACACCGCGTCAAAACCCATCGTTCTATTATGCTATGCACCCATTGGGGACTACTGGGCGCGGGGATTTTTACGTTACTACCACACCGCCTGATGGGCGTTATTGCCTGGGGCTGATCGCGCCGACAAGGTAGGTAACACTGAGAGACAGGTAGGGAGCACAACTCGTGAACGTACTCAGCTTAAGGTATTGCACCATCAGCCCTGAATCGAAGGCGCTGTTTCAGTTCTTCCACGCCCTTGGCCTGCCGACTGAATCTGAAATGGCATCAAGTGATCAAGGTGGCGTCTTTCTGGCTGGCGACAGCTGGATCGAAGTTTGGCCTGAAGGAGAAGGCATGCCGGCGGGTACTATGCTGCAACTGGTCGTTGATGACGCAGATGCATTCGCAGCACAGGCCAAAGAGCAAGGCCTTAACCCTCAGGGCCCTATGGAGGCTCACGGCGAACGGATCTACTTTCTTGAAGGTCCAAACGGACTGCCCGTCTCATTCCAGTCCAAAGTAAATGATCACTGATTCATTACCCCAAACTTATGGATCAGAAACGAGTCAATCTGAACCGGTGATCGAGTCATCGTCTCACGACTCGGATTCCGGGCAATAAAAAATCGATGTGTCGAACCACCCAAACCATTTCTGGCCTGGGGTTCGCAATAAAAGCTTGACGATGATCTGGGCGGCACTCCGTCGGCCGGCGCTACGGTTGGTCCGACACATCGGCTCGTTGAGTTCCGGAGTGCCGGCCAGGTCATCGTGGTGCTTGTGTTCTCCGAGCAATAAAAAACCCCGGACCATCTCTGGCCCGGGGCGGTATTAAAAGCTTGACGATGACCTACTCTCACATGGGGAAGCCCCACACTACCATCGGCGAGGCTGCGTTTCACGACTGAGTTCGGCAAGGAGTCAGGTGGTTCCACAGCTCTATGGTCGTCAAGCAAACTGGTTGGTGGCTGTTGTTTTTTGCTGTTTGCAACGAAGCCCTTTTTTAGTCGGCTCCTCTCAACAACGCACCCAATTCGCTCTGATTGACGGGTTTTCTCGTCTTTCTATCCAGCTAGCTGTCTTTCTCTCACTAGCTTTCTTCTGTCTGATCGTCCAAGTGTCGCTTCTGTAGCTCTATCTTTGCTGCTCAAGCCGCCAACACCCCTTGGGCGTTATATGGCCAAGCCGCACGGGCCATTAGTACTGGTCAGCTCAACGCCTCACAGCGCTTACACATCCAGCCTATCAACCAGGTCGTCTTCCTGGGCCCTTTAGGAGACTCGAAGTCTCAGGGAAAACTCATCTTGAAGGGGGCTTCCCGCTTAGATGCTTTCAGCGGTTATCCCGTCCGAACGTAGCTACCGGGCAATGCGATTGGCATCACAACCCGTACACCAGGGGTTCGTCCACTCCGGTCCTCTCGTACTAGGAGCAGCTCTTCTCAGTTTTCCAACGTCCACGGCAGATAGGGACCGAACTGTCTCACGACGTTCTAAACCCAGCTCGCGTACCACTTTAAATGGCGAACAGCCATACCCTTGGGACCGGCTTCAGCCCCAGGATGTGATGAGCCGACATCGAGGTGCCAAACACCGCCGTCGATGTGAACTCTTGGGCGGTATCAGCCTGTTATCCCCGGAGTACCTTTTATCCGTTGAGCGATGGCCCTTCCATACAGAACCACCGGATCACTATGACCTGCTTTCGCACCTGCTCGACCTGTCCGTCTCGCAGTCAAGCACCCTTGTGCCATTACACTAACCGCATGATTTCCGACCATGCTTAGGGTACCTTCGTGCTCCTCCGTTACTCTTTGGGAGGAGACCGCCCCAGTCAAACTACCCACCACACACGGTCCTCGCCCTGGATCACAGGGCTGAGTTAGAACCTCAAACTTGCCAGGCTGGTATTTCAAGGTCGGCTCCACATGGACTGGCGTCCACGCTTCTAAGCCTCCCAGCTATCCTACACAAACAAGTTCAAAGTCCAGTGTGAAGCTGTAGTAAAGGTTCACGGGGTCTTTCCGTCTAGCCGCGGATACACTGCATCTTAACAGCGATTTCAATTTCACTGAGTCTCGGGTGGAGACAGCGCCCCCATCGTTACGCCATTCGTGCAGGTCGGAACTTACCCGACAAGGAATTTCGCTACCTTAGGACCGTTATAGTTACGGCCGCCGTTTACCGGGGCTTCGATCAAGAGCTTCGCCTAAGCTAACCCCATCAATTAACCTTCCGGCACCGGGCAGGCGTCACACCCTATACGTCCACTTTCGTGTTTGCAGAGTGCTGTGTTTTTAATAAACAGTCGCAGGGGCCTGGTATCTTCGGCTGGCCTCAGCTCCAGTCGTAAAGACCTTCACCTAACGCCAGCGTGCCTTCTCCCGAAGTTACGGCACCATTTTGCCTAGTTCCTTCACCCGAGTTCTCTCAAGCGCCTTGGTATTCTCTACCTGACCACCTGTGTCGGTTTTGGGTACGGTTTCG
>NZ_JBEBMU010000007.1:0-187004 GCF_043196805.1 Saccharospirillum sp. HFRX-2 | reverse complement strand
GGTGGAGCAGTCTGGTAGCTCGTCGGGCTCATAACCCGAAGGTCGTAGGTTCAAATCCTGCCCCCGCTACCAATTAGTGTGGTCGTTCAATTTTTGAATTGGGCGTCCAAGCGGTAAGGTCCGGTCTGCACATCCGTGTGCAGCCGTAAAAACGGACAGGAAGCATGCTTCCTAAGCGTCCGTTTTTACCCTGCCCCCGCTACCAATTGAAATGTTGTTTCTGTTTATGAAGAATCAGCGTTTTCGGAATTCCACGGAATTCCAGGGTCTTCGGACCACCGGAAGCCAGAGGGCCTTCCGTAGCATAAAGAAGTCCGCTGGACTTCAGCATTAAGCCCCTCATGCAGGGGCTTTTTTGTACGTGCAGCCTCGCAGTGAGGTGAATGGCTACCGACGGCGGCCATTGTCGAGATCAGTTGATTTTGATCTGGGCCTGCGGAATCGACGCCGGTGCGACGGTTCCAAAGTTGCCCTTTTTTTGTTTTTGAAAAAGCGCTCAAACAGAGGACGCCCATGGCGAAGGTAGATGAACTGACAACGCTGATCGAACCGGTTGTGACCGGTTTGGGCTATGTGTTCTGGGGTTTGGAATATGTGGCGCGCGGTAAGCACAGTTTGTTGCGCGTTTATATCGATCATGAAGACGGCATTACTGTCGATCATTGCGCTGAAGTCAGTCATCAGATCAGCGCTGTGATGGATGTCGAAGACCCGATCAGTCAGAACTACACCCTGGAAGTGTCATCGCCAGGCATGGATCGGCCGTTATTCACTTTGGAACAATTCGCTCTTTATATTGGTGAGTGGATTGATGTTCGACTGCGCGCTCCGTTCGAAGGACGGCGTAAGTTTAAAGGCGTACTGAGCGCCATCGAAGACGGTGATATTTGCGTCACCCTGGATGGCAGCGATTACCTGCTGCCGATTGAAAGTATAGAAGTGGCGCGTTTGGTTCCGAACTTCGACAACGCATAACCGATTAATCGAAAAGGAAAGCCCGGTACAGGCCCGGCAAACGAGAGGCTGAGACGATGAGCAAAGAAATTCTTCTGGTCGTGGACGCGGTAGCGAATGAAAAGGGTGTATCCCGTGAAGTCATTTTTGACGCCATGGAACTTGCTCTTGCCGCTGCGGCCAAGAAGCGCTTCGACGATGAAGGCGAAGCGGACATCAAGGTAGTCATCGACCGCGAAACCGGGGAATACGAAACTTTCCGTCGCTGGACGGTAACCGCCGATGACGTAGTCCCAATGTTGGGTTCTGAGTGGACCGTGGAAGAGGCGCATGAGGTCGACAAGACTCTGCAGCCGGACGACACCTACGAGGAAAAAGTTGAGAACGCGGGCTTTGGTCGTATCAGCGCCCAGGCTGCCAAGCAGATTATCGTGCAGAAAGTGCGCGAAGCCGAACGCGCGAAAATTGTTGAACAGTATCGCGAGCGTGTTGGTGAAATGGTGTTGGGTACGGTCAAGAAAGTGACCCGCGACAACATCATAGTTGATCTGGGCAACAACGCCGAAGCGGTGTTGCCACGCGAAGAAGTGATCGGCCGCGAAACCTTCCGCATCGGCGATCGAGTCCGCGCCGTGCTGCAAGGTGTGCGCGCTGAGGGCCGTGGCCCGCAATTGGTATTGAGCCGCGCCAGCAACGAAATGCTGATCGAATTGTTCCGCATTGAAGTGCCGGAAATTCAGGAGGAAGTGATCGAGATTCGTGGTTGCGCCCGCGACCCGGGTTCACGCGCCAAGATCGCTGTGAAAACCAATGACGGACGCATCGATCCGGTGGGTGCTTGTGTCGGTATGCGCGGTTCACGCGTACAGGCCGTTTCCAACGAGCTGAACAACGAACGCGTCGACATCATTTTGTGGGACGACAACCCGGCGCAATTGGTGATCAACGCCATGGCACCGGCGGAAGTCGCGTCCATCGTTATGGATGAAGACACTCACACCATGGATGTCGCCGTTGCTGAAGACAACCTGGCAATCGCCATCGGTCGCAGCGGACAAAACGTTCGTCTGGCCAGCGATTTAACAGGCTGGACCATCAACGTCATGACTGAAGCCGAAGCCGGTGAGAAACAGGAAGCTGAAGCTGGTCAGTTGGTCACTTATTTTGAAGAAAAACTGGATGTCGACGAGGACATCGCCCTGATCCTGGTTGAGGAAGGCTTCACCACTTTGGAAGAAGTGGCCTACGTACCTCAGGAAGAGTTTCTCGCCATCGAAGGTTTTGATGAGGACATTGTTCAGGAATTGCGTCAGCGCGCCAAAGATGTGCTGTTGACTCAGGAACTGGCCAGTGAAGAACAGCTGGATTCCGCCACCCCTCAGGAAGATTTGCTGTCCATGGAAGGCATGGATGATGGTCTGGCTCGCCTGCTGGCGAGCAAGGGCATTTGCAGCATGGAAGATCTGGCGGAACAGAGCATCGATGAACTGATGGACATCGATGGAATGAACGAAGAGCGCGCCGGTCAATTGATCATGGCAGCACGGGCGCCTTGGTTTGAAAACGACTAATCACGGGTAGGAGGAATCCATGGCAGAAGTCACCGTTAAACAACTGGCGGAGAGCGTTGGTACACCCGTTGATCGTTTGTTGAAACAGATGAGCGATGCGGGTCTGCCGCAGCAGTCGGAAAGCGACGCCGTCAATGACGACCAGAAGCAGACCCTGTTGACATTTTTGAAGAGCAGTCATGGTGAAAGCAATGACAGTTCGCCGAAAAAAATCACCTTAAAGCGCAAAGTAACCACTCAATTAAAAACCGGTGGTTCTGCGCGCGGCAAAACGGTCAATATCGAAGTGCGTAAGAAGCGCACCTACGTTCAGCGCGATGCTGTAGAAGCGACCGAAAGCGAAGCACCGGCTGAAGAGAAAGTAGCAGCGGAAGCGCCAGCACCGACAGCGAATGACAGCGCCACTCGTCGTGCTGAAGAAGACGCCAAACTGGAAGCGGCACGTCAGCGCGATGCTGAAGCAAAAGCCAAAGCGGAAGCGGAACGTAAAGCGGCTCAAGCGGCGCGTCAATCCGCGCAAAGCGAAACGTCTGAGACCGAAGAAGATCCAAAATTGGCGGTAGCAGAAGCCGAAGCCAAGATGGCGAAGGAAGATCGCACCACCGAGAAGAAGAAACACAAAACTGAAAAACCGGTTCGAGTCGATGACGGCCCGGCCGGTGACAGTCGTAAAGCGGGTCATAAAAAAGGCGGCAAGAAAGCCGAAGTGGCTCAGCGTGTGGCCAGCGGTCGTGGCGGCAATAAACATCAGCAGATGTTGTCGGCACTGGATGAAGGCGAAGGTGAAGGTTTTGGCCGTCGTCGTCGTCGTAAGTCGAACAAACATCGTGATCACCAGTTCGAGCGTCCGACGGCACCGGTAGTCCGTGAAGTTCAATTGGGTGAAGCCATTACCGTGGCTGACTTGGCTAACCAGATGTCCATTAAGGCAGCTGAAGTGGTCAAAGTATTGTTCAAGATGGGTGTGATGGTGACGGTTAACCAGAGCATCGATCAGGACACCGCCATCCTGGTGATCGAAGAGATGGGCCACAAGTATGCGGTCGTCAATGAGAACGCCATGGAAGACGATCTGATGGAAGTGAGCTACAGCGGTGAAGAAACCGCCCGTGCTCCTGTCATCACCGTTATGGGTCACGTTGACCACGGTAAGACCAGCTTGCTTGACCACATTCGTCGCACTCGCGTTGTGGCCGGTGAGTCCGGTGGTATTACCCAGCACATCGGCGCTTACCACGTTAAGACCGACAAAGGCATGATCACCTTCCTGGATACTCCCGGACACGCCGCCTTTACCGCCATGCGTGCGCGTGGTGCTCAGGCGACTGACGTGGTGATTCTGGTGGTTGCCGCCGACGATGGTGTGATGCCGCAAACCGAAGAGGCGATTCAACACGCCAAAGCGGCCGGTGTTCCTTTGATCGTTGCCATCAACAAGATGGACAAAGAGGAAGCCGATCCGGATCGTGTTATCAATGAACTGTCTCAGCGTGATGTTATTCCTGAAGCTTGGGGTGGCGATACGCAGTTTGTTCAGGTATCGGCGCATTCTGGTCAGGGCATTGATGAGTTGCTCGACGCCATCTTGCTGCAGGCTGAAGTGTTGGAGCTGAAAGCTCACGCCACGGGTCCGGGTAAAGGTGTCGTGGTCGAATCCAGCCTGGATAAAGGTCGTGGTGCTGTGGCAACTGTACTGGTCCAATCCGGTCTGTTGCGCAAAGGTGACGTTGTCCTGGCAGGCGCTTTCTACGGCAAGGTTCGCGCCTTGTTGGATGAAACCGGTCAGCAGGTTGACGAAGCTGGCCCGTCTATTCCGGTCGAGGTTCTTGGCTTGAACGGTACTCCCGACGCTGGCGATGAATTTGTTGTCGCTGAGAACGAGCGTACCGCTCGTGAAGTGGCCGAGATGCGTTACGAGCGTGCTAAGGAATCCATCCAGGCGCAGCAACAAGCAGCCAAGCTGGATGCCTTGTTCCAGGGTATGGGTTCATCTGAACTGCAGAACCTGAATGTTGTTCTCAAAGCGGACGTGCGCGGTTCGCTGGAAGCGATCAGTGCCTCCTTGCAGAAGCTGAGCACCGACGAAGTCAAGGTGAACATCATCGCCAGCGGTGTGGGCGCGATTTCCGAGTCGGATGCCAACCTGGCGATTACCGCCAGTGCGGTGGTCTTCGGTTTCAACGTTCGTGCTACTGGTAAGGCGCGTACGGTCATCGAAAATGCCGGCCTGGATCTGCGTTACTACAACGTCATTTACGACCTGATCGACGACGTCAAAGCCGCCATGAGTGGTCTGTTGTCGCCCGATCTGCGTGAAGAGATCGTCGGTCTGGCGGAAGTGCGCGATGTCTTCAACTCACCGAAGTTTGGCCAGGTCGCTGGCTGCATGGTGGTTGAGGGTACCGTCTACCGCAACAAGAAGATCCGTGTTCTGCGCGACGAAGTGGTGATCTACGAAGGCGAACTGGAATCGCTGCGCCGCTTTAAAGACGATGTTCAGGAAGTACGTCAGGGAATGGAATGCGGTATCGGTGTTCGCAACTACAATGACGTGAAAGCCGGCGACAAGATCGAAGTCTTTGACGTTAAAGAAGTGGCTCGCAGCATCGAAGACTGATGCTTCTCGTCCCGGTTCTATACTGGGGCAGATGACTGCCCAGACTGACCAAGATGGTCGGTCTGGGCGCTAATCGTTTTAGGTAATCTCATGGCTAAAGACAACAGTCGCCTGCGCCGGATCGGTGATCAGATTCAACGCGATCTGTCAGTACTGATTCAGCAGGAAGTCAAAGACCCACGTCTGGGTATGGTGACCATCAATGCGGTCAAGGTCAGTCGCGATCTGTCCTATGCCGACATTTATTTCACCTGCATGGCCTTTGGCGATAATGCCGAAGCCGAACAACAACGCGATGAACAAGAAGCCTTGTTGAATAAAGCGAGTGGCTTTTTGCGTTCTATGCTGGCGCAAGAAATACAGCTGCGCGTCATGCCGCAATTGCGTTTTCATTATGACCAGGTGCTGGAAAGCGGCACTCGCCTGACTGGCTTGATCGACGAAGCCTTACGTCAGGATCAAGCTCGTCATCAGGACGACGACTGAGTCGTCCTTTTCCCCTCCCATTTATTTCCTAGCTGATTCATGGCACGCAGAAAAAAAGGTCGTCCGCTTGATGGCGTGATACTGGTTGATAAACCCGATGGCTGGTCGTCCAACGGCGTGCTGCAAAAAGTGCGTTGGCTGTTTCAGGCGCAAAAAGCCGGTCATACCGGTGCGCTGGATCCGCTAGCGACCGGCTTGCTGCCTATCTGTCTCGGCGAAGCGACTAAGTTCAGCCGTTTTCTGCTCGATGCTGATAAAGCCTATCGCGCCACCGCGCGCCTGGGTGTGCGTACCGATACGCTGGATGCCGAAGGCGAAGTGATTGACACCCGACCGGTACCTGAGTTGCAGCGTGAAGTGGTAGAGCGGTTGTTAGCTGAGCGGTTTACTGGCGACATCGAGCAAGTACCACCGATGTACTCGGCGCTTAAGCGCGACGGTCAGAAACTCTATGACCTGGCGCGGCAGGGCAAAACCGTTGAGCGTGAAGCACGCCCGGTGCAGATTTTCAGTCTGACTTTGGTTGAGCTCAACGACGACGAACTGGTGTTGGATGTGCATTGTTCCAAAGGCACTTACATTCGCACTCTGGTCGATGACATTGGCGAGGCACTTGGCTGTGGCGCTCATATCACCGCCCTACGTCGGACTCGCCATGGTCGTTTCAGTCTGGATCAGGCGCAGCCACTGCAAACCTTGATCGAACGGCAGGAGGCTCAAGGCCATACCGCTCTGGATGAGTGGTTGCTGCCGTTGCAATCTTTGTTAGTCGATTTGCCGGTTATCGAATTAAGCGAAGCCCAGGGTCAGCGCTTCAGTCATGGTAATCCAGTGAGTCACTTCCGTTTGGAAACGCCGTTTGAAGGCCTGGCTCAGGCCGTCGCCGAAGGGCGCTTTCTGGGCGTCGGCGAGGTCGACGCCAGCGGTGCATTGCAACCGCTTAGAGTGATCGCAACCAGCGCGGTATGAGGCTTTGTTCCTGCTCGGTTGCTGATGTATAATCCCGCGCGGTTTGCAGCTGTGTAGCTGCACGCTGGAATGCCACTGTTAATATGCGCGGTGGTCACTCCTTTTATTTGGCATATTCGTGGAGTTACCCATGTCACTGACAGTTGAACAAAAAGCGGAAATCGTTAAGGAATTCGGTACCGGCGCCAATGATACCGGATCCCCGGAAGTCCAGGTTGCATTGCTGACCCGTAACATCGAAGGTCTGCAGGGCCACTTTAAAGATCACAGCAAGGATCACCATTCTCGCCGTGGTCTGATCCGCATGGTTAACCAGCGTCGTAAGCTGCTGGACTACCTCAAGCGGAAAGACGTCGAACGTTACGCTACCCTGATTAAGAAACTGGGTCTGCGTCGCTAAGCGATACCGCCAAGGGCTCCGTCAGGGGCCCTTGTTCGTTTCAAGCCAGTGTCACTGCGCTCCCGCCCGTTGTATTTGGAACTGACTTTTCGGACGACCGTGAACAACGATATTTCCCCGGGCTGGTGTTATACCGCCTGCGGAGCTTCTATCCATAGGGTCTCAGCCAGACTTTATCGATAGAAGCATCGTTGGGATCGGGTCCAATCATTAACTAAAAAGGAGACTCGAGTGAGTCATTTGACCCCTAAAACCCATAGCTTCCAGTTCGGTGGCAAGACCGTCATTCTGGAAACTGCTCGTATCGCTCGTCAGGCTACTGGCGCTGTACTGTGCACCATCGACGACACCGTCGTGCTGGCCACCGTTGTTGCCGCCAAAGAAGCCCGTGCCGACCAGCCGTTTTTCCCGCTGTCGGTTCATTACCAGGAAAAGTACTACGCTGCGGGCAAAATCCCCGGTGGCTATCTGAAGCGTGAAGGCCGTCCTTCCGAGAAAGAAACTCTGACCTCGCGTCTGATCGACCGTCCGATTCGTCCCTTGTTCACCAAGGGCTTCATGAACGAAGTTCAGGTCATCATCAACGTGGTGTCTGCCAACAAGACCGATGATCCGGATATCGCCGCGATGATCGCGACTTCTGCGGCGCTGACCATCTCCGGTGTGCCGTTCAATGGCCCGATCGGTGCGGCCCGTGTCGGTTACACCGATGAAGAAGGTTACCTGCTGAACCCGACTTTCGAGCAGCTGGAAAGCTCGCGCCTGAACATGGTCGTTGCCGGTACCGCCGATGCGGTTCTGATGGTGGAATCCGAAGCGCAGGAACTGAGCGAAGACCAGATGCTGGGCGCCGTGCTGTTTGCCCACCAGGAATACCAGGTTGCGGTTGAAGCGATCAAAGCCTTCGCTGCTGAAAACGGCAAACCGCGTTGGGATTTCCAACCGAAAGCTGAAAACACAGCTCTGATCGAACAGGTCAAGGCCAGTTTCGGTGACAAGATTGCCCAGGCCTACCAGATCTCCGACAAGATGGAGCGTTACGCCGCTCTGGACGGTTACAAGTCTGAACTGGTTGAGCAGTTGGCCAGCGAAGAAGGTCCGTCGGCTGATGAACTGAAAGGCGTCTTCGCTAAGCTGGAGAAACAGCTGGTCCGTACGCGCATCGTTAAAGGCGAGCCGCGTATTGACGGTCGTGACACCAAAACCGTCCGTCCGATCACCGTTGAAGTCGGCGTACTGCCGAACGCTCACGGTTCTGCGCTGTTCACTCGTGGTGAAACTCAGGCGCTGGTGGCAACCACCCTGGGTACGCTGCGCGACGGCAAGATGGAAGACCAGTTGAATGGCACCATCACCGACCACTTTATGTTCCACTACAACTTCCCGCCGTTCAGCGTCGGTGAAGCCGGTCGTATCGGTGCGGTGGGTCGTCGTGAAATTGGCCACGGTCGTCTGGCCAAGCGTGGCGTGCTGGCGATGATGCCGAATCAGGATGACTTCCCTTACACCGTGCGCGTGGTGTCTGAAATCACCGAATCCAACGGTTCTTCGTCCATGGCCTCAGTCTGTGGCGCCTCTCTGGCGATGATGGACGCCGGTGTGCCGGTGAAGAGCCCGGTCGCGGGTATCGCCATGGGCCTGGTGAAAGAAGACGACGGTTTCGCTGTGTTGACCGACATCCTCGGTGACGAAGATCACCTGGGTGACATGGACTTCAAAGTGGCCGGTACCAAAACCGGTGTTACCGCTTTGCAGATGGACATCAAGATCGAAGGCATTACCGAAGAGATCATGGAGATCGCTCTGGAGCAGGCCAACGCCGCGCGTCAGCACATTCTCGATGAAATGAACAAGGTGATCGCGACCTCTCGTACTGAGCTGTCCGACAAAGCCCCGACCATGCAAACGATGAAGATCGACACCGATAAGATTCGTGATGTCATCGGTAAGGGCGGCGCCACCATTCGTTCCATCGTCGAAGAAACCGGCGCTGAAGTGGACATTTCCGACGACGGTACGGTCCGTCTGTACGCCCCGGATAACGCCTCGGCCACCGCTGCCAAGAACAAGATTCTGGCGTTGACCACCGAGCCGGAGCCGGGCACGGTCTATCAGGGCAAGGTAGTACGCATCGCCGACTTCGGTGCTTTCGTACAATTCCTGCCGGGTAAAGACGGTCTGGTGCACATTTCCCAGATCGCTGACCGCCGCATCGAGAAAGTGACCGACGAGTTGAGCGAAGGCGATGTCGTTGTGGTCAAGATCCTGGATGTTGACAACCGTGGCCGCGTTAAGCTGTCTATGCGTGAAGTCAGCGACGAAGAGCGCGCTGCATTCGCGGAAACGCCGGCTGAATAACCGCCAGGCACTCGGAAAGACTAAAAAACCCCGGTTTACCCGGGGTTTTTTTATGGCATTATCAGAGCAGTCCGGGAATCTCTCCCCAAGATGGACATTCTACGTCTGACGGCCTGTGGTATGCTTCATGGCTGTATCTTAGCGATGTTATGGCACCGACGCCTATTGCACGGTGTTACAACCAGTGGTTGAATGAAAAGGTTATGAAATTTTTGGCTGATTCTGATGTGACAAGCACTTCGTTCTGGTTGCGCCACCCCGACTCAACTCAGGCGGCGGTTCACCTGGCATTACAATGGCTTGCCTACGTATATCCTTCCAGCGAACAACACCTGCGTGAAACACTGCAACGTTCGCTTTCCTATACTGATGACACTCTGGTCGAGCGCTGGCGTCAGCTGCTAGAAAACCAACCTCTGGAGCAACACGTTGAAGCGTTGCGCTGGATGTCAGAGACCCTGTCGCGCGACCAGGTCCCGTTTCTGGTCGAAACCTGCTGGCGGATGTTGCTGGTCTTCCACGAAATGCCCAGTCAGGTACCTCTGGCGCTGCGTTTGCTGGGGCGAATTCTGGGAATTTCCGAGGACCGGGTGCTGGAAATTGGTGAGCGTGTTCAGCGCGAGACCCAGGATGAAAAGGGGGACGTCGAACGTCCGCCGCTGTTACCGGAAGACCCTCGTTATCTCGATCGCATTGAGTGGCGGCTCTTTGGTGTTCAGGCTCGTACCCGTCGTAATTCGCTGCCCAAGACCAATAAAGACAGCCAGTGGATGTCCTATACGCTGGTATTTTTAATCGGCTTTTTAGTGGGCAGCAGCTTCATCAGCTATATGGTGTGGGGCGCGCCACAATGGGGACGCCAACCAGTACCGCGGCTCTCCCATCTGGTGATGGACCCGGTTGAGAACCCACAGACAACTGTTGTTGAAGAAGAGACAGCGGAGCCTGTACCCCAGACCGTTGCCGAGACCCCAGCGGTTACCCCTGAAGCACCGGTCAGTGCTGCTGAGCCAGAACCGGCTCAGGTTGCCGTGGCAGAGCCAGAGCCGGAACCCGCACCACCGGAACCAACGCCCATCGTTCAGCAGCAACCCAGTGATGGGCCGGCCGTCTCCTCTACTGGCTCTGAAGAAGTGTTGATGGCGGTAACGGCGTCGGTGCTGAATGTTCGCGCAGAACCTTCCACATCCTCGCCGGTCATTATGAAGCTGGGGCAGGGCGCGCGCGTTTGGGTTGATCCTGAGCAAGCGCAAGGGTTTTGGGCGCATGTACGCGTCGCCGGTGAAGTGGGTTATGCCAGTGGTAACTTTTTAACACCGGTAAACTGAAACCCGTCTTATTCTGGTAATTCCACCTTAAGGTCGAGCGCCGTCAGGCGCTCCTGACTGTGCTGGCGATAGCGCGCGCGCAACTCGCTGCCGGCAGGTTTCTCCAGATAGTAAGCCAGTTGGTAGGCGTCAGCTTCGAGGGCGCCCGCTGCTTTTAATTGCTCCACCAGGCGATCTTCGGCGCTGAAATCCGGTGCCGGCAGAGCCCTTTCCTCAGTATCGAATTCAATTTCCTCGCCGTCAGCCAGCCGCTCGACCAGACTCCGGTACACACCTTCAAAAGCCGGCCAGCTATATCGCTCTTGTTCTGAACGCAATTTGAAATAACCCGTTTCACGCGCTGCCCATTGAACAGCGGGGTGGGTCCAATGACGTTGCGCAGGGGCGTGACTGTTCTGACAGGCTTCGAGGTAGGCGTCGCGAATGGATGGCAATCCCAAGGCTTGCGGATCGGGCGTTAAATAACGCACGAATTCAGCGATCGTCGGTGGCCAGGCCAGTTCCAGCTTGCACTTTTCCAAGGCGTATTCGATGCGCGACTGTTCAACACCGGCCAGGCTGTAGGCCCACTCGCGCTTTGCCTGAGTCAGGGTCTGTTCATCACCGTAGGCGCTTTCAAAACGATGGGTGTAGATCAGCTGCATGCGCGCAAAGATCATATTCACCAGCAGTTTGGTGTCGTGATCCAGGGCGCCTTTTTTACCAGTCGGTGTCGCGGATGTTACGGAGAGCTTCCCGGACTTTAGCCCGCTTGTCCCGACCAGGGTTTGCAGGCTCTTGGGTGCGTTGGTTGCGCTCATAACGGCCCTTATTGTTCAGTTGATCGTGCCAGGCGCGCTGAACCCAGTTCAGAAAGCGCACATCCCAGCTGTATTCCGCCTTGTCTCTATCCTGATAGTACTGACGGAATTTAGCCAGCTCCGACAGCGCAAAGGTCAGCGGTATATCGTGAAAGGTTAATAGCCGAGGGAAGTCTTCTGAGGGTTCCCAGTCGGCGTGCATGCGGCTGCGTTCAGCGCGCACCGAGGGCATCTGTGGTTGGTCCGCCTTGAGGTAATCCAGATCATTCTCGACCTGATTACGGCGCCGGGCATCGTTCATGCGGTGGACCGGCAGGCGTTCGACCGGAGGCGTTTCGGCCGTCGGTGTCTGCACGGTTGGTTGTGGATCAACATCCTGCTGTGGCTGCGCCAGATCAGCCAGGGTGATTTGCCAGGGACCTTCACCGGAGACGTCCAATAACCCTTGAGCCTGCAAACGACGCAATACCGAACCGACCTGGACCGCACTCCAGAACGGCAACAGACGTTGCCGGTGCTGATCAGTCAGTTGCAAGGCAGGGCCACTCATCAGCGTCAGCTCACTGAGCAACTGATACAATAGGGCTTCTTCCAGGCCCAGGGTTTCGGCCAGGGCCGGAGAAACCACCAGGACTTTCTCGGGTATCACTGAGGTTACTCTCCGATGTGCCAGGGTAAGACCGACGCGGATAGCCGGCTTGGAAACAGCGCTAAACCGCAGGTCAGGCTGAAGGCGCCAGTCTAACATTGCCGGCGCCCTCAGTAGAATGACAATCGGCCATGGCGTCCTTGGCTTTACGGCGTTAGGCTGCGCAGCGGCCGGTTTGGCTGGGGCTTATCGTCGATCACAGGAGTTTGGCACAAAGGCATGAGCGATATTTTGTCGGTGCATCAGCTAACCAAGCGGTTTAGGAATCTGACCGCCGTCGATGACATCAGTTTCAGTGTGGCCCAAGGCCAGTGCTTCGGTTTACTCGGTCCCAACGGCGCCGGTAAAACCACGGCTATCGAAGTGATTGAAGGCATCCTGCCAGCGACCTCAGGCGAGGTGAAGTTGTTTGGCCGGCCGGCACGCAGGCGTGATTATCAACGCGTCGGTATTCAATTTCAGCACACCGCCTTACCGGATTTTCTCACCGTACGCGAAACCCTGCAGCTGTTCGCGGCTTTTTATCCGCAACCTTTGGCGCTGCCTGAGGTGATTGAACTCTGTGCTTTGAGTGACTTTATCGATCGCGATAGCCGCCGTCTGTCCGGTGGGCAACGTCAGCGTCTGTTGCTGGCACTGGCGTTGATCAACGATCCGGATTTGCTGTTTCTGGACGAACCCACCACCGGTCTCGACCCCCAATCACGACGCCATTTCTGGTCGCTGATTCAGGCGGTCAAAGAGCGCGGTAAGACAGTAGTGTTGACCACTCACTATATGGATGAAGCCCAGGTTTTATGCGACAACATTGCCATCATGGATGGTGGTCGCATTATCGAACAGGGCGCGCCTGCGCAGTTATTGGCGCAGCATTTCGACGGGGTGATGGTGCATTTGCCGTTGGCGTCGCTGGCCGAATTCGATCTGCCTTTTGTTGCCCATCGACGTGAAGAGGGCGTCGACATTCAGACCACCCAGGTTGATGAAACGGTGCGTCAGTTGAGTGCTGCGGGTGTACCGCTGGATGGCCTCAAAGTCAGCAGTCCTAACCTGGAAGATCTTTTTCTGAAACTCACCGGCCATGCGCTGCGAGTCTGACTGAACGGAGCATCATGATGTTGAGCCGCATGCTGGCCGTGTTAAAAGCCCGTAATAAAGAATTTCTGCGTGACCGCAGTTCACTGACCTGGAATCTGGCGTTTCCGATTATTTTAATCGTCGGGTTTTATTTGTTGTTGGGTCAGGCACAGCCGATGTTCAAAGTCGGCGTGATCAGTGAACAGGATGCCTACGTTAATCGGCCGCAACTGATGGCGCTGGATCATATTCAGTTTGTGCCTTATGAGCAGTTATCGGTGGCGCTGAACAAGGCGCGGCGTCACCAGATTGATCTAGTCATGGATCTGGATCAGCGGCGTTATTGGGTGAATGAAGAAAGCCGCCAGGGTTATATGGTCGAGCGATTGCTGGCTGCGTCTGATCCGGATTTTCAACGCCGCCGCATCAGTGGTGAACCCATTCGTTATGTCGACTGGGTGCTGCCGGGGATTCTCGGCATGAATATCATGTTTGCCTCCTTGTTCGGCGTCGGTCATGCCATTGTGCGCTATCGCAAAAACGGCATGCTTAAACGCTTGAAAGCGACGCCCTTGTCGGCGGTGGAATTTGTCAGTGCGCAAATATTATCGCGACTGATGACGGTGCTGTTTTTGTGCGTCACCATTTTTTACGCCAGTCACTGGCTGCTGGGTACTTTGATGCTGGGGTCGGTATTGGCGTTGCTGCTGACCTTTACGCTGGGCGCTCTGGCGATGATTGCGCTTGGCTTAGTGGTGGCCAGCCGTACCCGCAGCGAAGAGTTGACCAGCGGGCTGATGAACATGGCCGCCTGGCCGATGATGGGCTTGTCGGAAGTCTGGTTTTCGCTCGAAGGCGCGCCGCTGTCGGTGCAGAATTTAGCGCAGTGGTTACCGCTGACGCATCTCGTGCAGGCGGCGCGCGCCATCGCCACCGAAGGCGCCGGGCTGGCCGCCGTCAGTGATCACCTGCTGACGTTGGCGGCGATGACGGTGGTGTTATTAGCGATCGCCGCCCTGCTGTTTAACTGGGACAGCGATCGCCGCTAAAGCGCTGTTATTCACCATCAAGGCTCGGTGGTTTATCGCCTGCTGGTTCACTGCTTTTATTGCGGTAGCGTTCCAGCGCTTCCTCACACAACTGGTAGCCTTCATCGATGATGTCTTCGGCCAGGTTGTAATCGAACAGTCCGCCAACGCTGCGCGGAATTTCGATCAGAATATCCGGCTGGTGTGCGGCCAATTTCATATGAGCGATGGTGTTTTGCATGGTGTCGATGGAGCGGTTAATCAGCTCCATGATGCCCCATTTGTTTTGCGGTTCGGCTACTTTGGCGTCTTCGCTCCACCAACGATCGATAAAGCGGCTGACCGCACGCTGGACCCTATTCTGATCTTCCAGATTCGTTTTGACCGCTTTCTTCTTTCGCACCGCGGCCTTCGGTCGCGGAATTTCTTCGCGGCCGTTGAGGTTTACCGCCAGTGTCAGGTCAGTCAAGGTTCTTAGCGTCGGCGCCATGGGAACTGGGTTCAATACGCCACCATCGACCAGCATCATGTCGCGGTAATAATGCGGCTTGAAAACAGAAGGAATGGAGATGGAGGCGCGGATGGCTTCAAACAACGAACCTTCGGTAAACCAGACTTCGCGTTGGCGTTCGATATCAACCGCCACGGCGGTAAATTCGATCGGCAGCTCTTCAATTTGAGCATCGCCGATCAACTTGCTCAGCACGCCCATGATCTTGTCGCCTTTGAACAAACCGCCGCCATCGAACGATAAATCTAGCAGGCGCAACACATCGCGCCGATCCAAAGCCGTTACCCAGCCCTGGTATTTATCCAGCTTGCCGGCGGCATAAAAACCGCCGATCAAGGCGCCGATGCTGGCGCCGGCAATGTTGGTGATCTGATAACCGTTGTCTTCCAGGCAGCGAATGATGCCGATGTGCGCCATGCCGCGTGCGCCGCCGCTGCCCAATACCAATGAAACTGTTTTTTTCGCCACGTCGGAGTCTCCCAAACAGCCGCCCGAAAAACGTCACTGAGTATCGGGCGTGAGGCTATTGTTCCACTTCGTATCGGGCGATAAAAGGGCTTTGACGGTGGCACTGCTCAAGCGTTGCCGTGCTAGACTTTATCGATGCTGTCGTGGAGTTGTGTCGTGCTTGATCAAGTTCGGATTGATTTTGATCCATCCAGTTTGGATCTGTTGAATGTGCTGTTGGCGTTGATGATGTTTGCCGCTGCCTTGTCGGTTCGCAGTGCGGATTTTCGCTACATTCTGCGCTCACCCA
Organism: Saccharospirillum sp. HFRX-2; assembly: GCF_043196805.1. Lineage (NCBI taxonomy): Bacteria > Pseudomonadati > Pseudomonadota > Gammaproteobacteria > Oceanospirillales > Saccharospirillaceae > Saccharospirillum > Saccharospirillum sp. HFRX-2. Next base: position 171,499 of record NZ_JBEBMU010000007.1, on the reverse strand, counting down.
AAGCGCCCATCATCGGCTTAATCTGTCAGTTTCTGCTGTTGCCGGCGGCGACCTATGGCCTGACCCGCCTGCTCGATTTATCACCCTCCATTGCGCTGGGAATGATACTGGTCGCTGCCTGTCCCGGTGGCAGTTTTTCCAACATCATGACCTGGCTCAGTCGCGGTCATCTGGCGACTTCGGTCAGTATGACGGCGATCTCCTCGACCGCCGCCCTGGTGATGACGCCACTGAATTTTATGTTTTATGCGCAGCTGAACCCCGAGACGCGTCCTATTGTCGAAGCCATCGCCGTGGAGCCCTGGCAGATGATGAAACTGGTTGCCCTGGTGCTGGTGATTCCGTTGTTTCTGGGCATGTTTACCGGTCAGCGTTTCCCCGGTTTTGCGCGCCGCGCCGACCGGCCGGCACGCTGGTTGTCACTGCTGGTGTTTCTGCTCTTTGTTGCCATCGCCTTTACGCGCAATGGCGAGCTCTTTATGCAGCACGCCGCGTCCTTTGCTGGTCTGGTGATACTGCACAACGCCGTGGCGCTTGGTCTGGGTTGGGGCTCAGCGCGGCTGGCGCGGCTCAGTGAAGCCGAGCGCCGGGCGGTGACCCTGGAAGTGGGCATACAGAACTCCGGCTTGGGACTGATCATTTTGTTCAGCTTCTACCCGCACTTGGGTGGCATGATGCTGATAGCGGCGTTCTGGGGTGTCTGGCATCTGGTCAGCGGCTTGACGCTGTCGGCGTTCTGGTCGCGTCGCCCGCCACACCACGACGTCGCTCCGGTTTAGCTGTGCTTGGCTGGGTACTGACTCGGTGAGCAACCGGCCCAGCGCCGGAAAGCTTTACTGAACGCCGAGTCATCGCTGAAACCCAGTTGTTCCGCAATCTCGGCCAGCGATTGCTGACCGTTGCTCAGCAGGGTGCGGGCTTCGGCGAACTTCACCTGATCGGACAACAGCTTGAAGGTGGTGCCTTCGTCGGCCAGTTTACGGTTCAGGTGACGGCCGCTCATCTGCAACTGTTCAGCAATGCGATCCCGTCCCCAGCGCGGCTGGGCGCGTATCCAGTCGCTCACTTCGGCCAACAGCGTGCCCTGAACCAACTCCGACAACTGATGATCGGCCAGCACCTTCATGCGTCGGTGCAAGGCAGCATTGCTCTGGTTCAATGGCAATTGCAGCTGAGCCGCGTCGAACTGCACTGCATCGGCCACCTGATTGAAGCTCACCTCGGTACCCAGAAACTGCTGATACACCTCGGCCGGTGCCTGCGGGCTGTGGCTAAAGGCGACCCGATCCGGTTGGAAACGATTACCCGTCATCCAGCGACCCAGATGGACCAGCGTCGCTAACGCCGCTTCCACGCGTTGCGCCCGGGCCGCTTCATAGAGCGGTGCGTAGAGGAGGGTGGCGCGGCCATCGCCTTGCACGAAGGTAAACTCACCACCTTCGCCGACCAGAGGATAATAGGCGATCAAGGTTTCCAGGGTTTCTTCCAACGTCTCGCTGCTGAGCAGTAAAAAGCCCACGATATCGAGATTGCCGGGTAAAAAGTGCTGGCTCAGGCGCAGCCCGATGGCGGCATCACCGCTTTGTTCCAACGCCGTCTGCCAGATGCGGTCCTGCAATTCCAACGGCACCCGCGTTGCCTGAGCGTAGCGATCCAGCTCGGCCTGGAGCTCGGCCGGCAGGCTTAGACCCAGGCTTGGCAGGTTGGCCAAAATGGCCTGGGTAAAGGAGTGCGTCACCGTTTTTTCGTGCATGGCGGCTGTTTCCTGGCCCGGTTTGAGGTGCGCTCAGGGCTGTTGTACCGGTTGATGCATGGCTTGTAACCAGGCGGCCTGGGCGGGCAGAGGTTGATCATGAGGTAAATCTTCCGGCTGCACCACCGCGATGATCTTTAACCGGATGCGCTGGCGTTTGCCCAGCCGATAGGCCCAGACCTGAGCCAAGGCGCGGACGATAGGATGGATGCGGTGCAGCAGTTGGCGGGTTGGTGACTGTGCCATCTGTACGTCCACCAGCACGATCGGCTTGCCGCTGGTGTGTGCCAGCCGGACTACACCGGTGCGCCACTTGGGATCTTTGGCCTGTTCCCAGAAGGGTTGTGCCACGCTGATGCCGCCAGCCGGCGTCATCACCAACCGGCCACCTTCGGCGAGCAAGGCTTCGGCCGCATTTAACGACGCCCGGCCAGTGCGCGAGCGTCGTTGATTGTCGAGCCGAACCGACAAAAAGACGCGCTGCAAAGGTTCAAACACATTGAGAAAATGCCGTGCGATAACCCGGGTTTTCAAGCCCGGCCGACTGGCCAGCCAGGCCAGTGCAAGGCCATCGAATAAACCATGAGGATGATTGCCGGCAACGATGCACGAACCCAGCTCATCAATCAGCTCGGCGTTCTCGACCTCCAACTCAAAGGCATTACGCCGAAACAGCCAGTCGAGCATGCCGTGCAACTGTCCGTTGCCGGCGCGCCAGGCTTGGTTGAGTAGGCGATCGGCCCAATCGACGCCGACCAATTTGAACAGGCCCCGTCGCAGCGGGCCTGGCCAGTGTTCCAACATACCGCTTGTCCTGCTGAACTGTGATTAGCTGTTATTGCCACCGTGCGCGTTGGTGGCTTTATCGATCTTATTATGCCGTTTCAATGACCGTAGGCCGAGCTCAGATCCCACATCGGCAGGAAGACACCGAGCACCAGTATCACCACCATGATGCCCATAAAAGCCAACAGGATGGGTTCAAGCAATTCGGTCATGCGCTTGAGATCATAGTCCACTTCCTGGTCGTAGAAATCGGCAATGTCGACCAGCAGTTCGGCGACGTTACCGGTTTCTTCACCGACAGCGATCATCTGCAGAATCAGCGGATTGAATAAACCGCTGGCCGAAGCGGTGGTGAGCAGCGACTCGCCCCGTTCAATGCCGGTCACCATCTGCTCGATGCCGCGGCCAATGTAGCGGTTGCCGACGGTACGGCTGGACACCTGCAGCGCCTGTAACATGGGCACGCCGGCGTCGAGCATCATGGCGAAGGGGCGCGCAAAGCGGCCCAGGGCGATGCGTTCAAAGAGACGACCCAGCAGCGGCAATTTCAACAGGCCATGATCCCAGTGAATGGCGCCTTTGGGGGTGCGTTTCCAGTGCATCAGGCCATAAACCACGGCAATAATCAGCACCAGCAGATAGGGCCAGGCGTTGAGCAGGAAGTTGGAGGTGCCGATCAACACCCGGGTTGGCCAGGGCAGTTCGGCGCCGAGGCTGGCAAACACGCCGGCAAAGGCAGGAATCACTTTGAAGGTAACGGTCAGCATCGCCAGGGTGATGGAAACCGACACAAAGAGCGGATAGCGCGTCGCCGCCGACAGCCGTTTGCGGGTGTCTTTCTCCCGTTCCAGATGACCGATCAACTGTTGAAAGGCGCTGTCTAGCCGGCCGGTGGTTTCGCCCATATGGATCATCGAAACGAACAGGTCGTTAAAGGCATCCGGATGCGCCCGCATCGCCATCGACAGGGTATTGCCCTGGGTCAGACTGCGCGCCACCTGGTTCAAAACCTGGCTGAGTCGGGCAGAGGCTGTGGCATCGGCCAGGCCGTTGATGGCGCGCATCAGCGGAATGCCGGAGCGGGTCAGGGCATGCATCTGGCGGCAGAACATGATCAGCTCGTCCAGCTTGACGCGCCGGCCCAGCAGGCGTTGCAGCCAGGGGCGGTTGTCGTCCTTGGTGGCAGAACTGGATTGGGTTTTGGCGCGGCCTCTCTTTTTGGCGACTTCGATGCGCGTCGGCGTGATGTCCTGGCGGCGCAGCAGTTGCACCAGAGCGCTTTGCGAGGCCGCGTCCAGATAACCTTCGACCTGCCGACCGTCGGCGTCGCGACCACGGTAGAAAAAATCAGTCATGTTCGGCGTCCAGATCGTTCAGATCGACACTGATCTTGAACACTTCAGCAAGGTCGGTCACGCCATCGCGCGCGTATTCCAGCGCCCATTCACCCATGGGTTTAAAATCCGGGTTACGCCGGGCGGCAGCGACAAAGGCGGCATGGCTCTGTTCATTGAGCGCCAGCAGCATATCTTCATCCAGCTCCAGCCACTCGAATACGCCAACTCGACCGCGATAGCCGGTGTTGTTGCAGTGGTAGCAACCATTGCCCCGATAAAAGGTGGCGTCGGCGAAGCGTCCGCCGGCCAGATGCTGCAACCAGATGCGTTCGCGTGCCGCTGGCTCATAGGGCTGACGGCACTCCTCGCAGATCTTGCGCATCAGCCGCTGCGCCAGCACACCGCGCAAGGCTGAAGCCACCAGATAGGATTCAACGCCCATATCGGCCAGGCGCATGGCGCTGGAGATGGCGTCGTTGGTGTGCAGGGTCGACATCACCAAATGACCGGTCAGCGCAGCGCGGGTGCCGATGGCCACCGTCTCCTGATCGCGCATTTCGCCGACCAGAATGACGTCCGGGTCCTGGCGCAGCGCCGAGCGCAGAATGTTGGCAAAGTTGAGGTCGATCTTGGCATTGACCTGAACCTGATTCACCCGTGACATGCGGTATTCGATCGGGTCTTCAGCGGTGATGATCTTGCGCTGCGCCTGATTCAGCCGGCTCAGCGCCGAATAGAGGGTCGTGGTTTTACCGCTACCGGTCGGGCCGGTGACCAGAATCAGACCGTAGGGCCGTTCGATCATCAACTCGAAGCGGTGGCGAATACGCTCGGGCATGCCCAGGTCGGCCAGCGGTTGGATACCGGCGCTTTGATCGAGCAAACGCATCACCACCGATTCGCCATATTGCACCGGCAAGGTGGATAAACGCACATCGATGGAGCGGTTGCTGACGCGAATGTTGAAGCGTCCATCCTGGGGCAGGCGACGCTCGGAAATATCCAGGTTGGACATGATCTTCAGGCGCATCACCAGTGCCGAGGCGACGCGTTTTTCCTTGATCACCTGTTCCTGCAAAGCGCCGTCAACGCGCAGCCGGATGCGGAACACGCTTTCGTCCGGCTCGATGTGCACGTCCGAGGCGTTGATGGCGACGGCGTCTTCCAGCACGCTTTGCAGCAGGCGGACCACGGGGGCGTCCTGCAGATCGGAGTCGTCAGCCAGGTTGCTCAGATCGAAATCGCTGCTGCGCAGCGAGCCTTCGAGCTCTACGGCGATGGATTCAATCTGGCCGGTGCGGCGATAAACCGAATCGAGCGTTGCCAGCAGTTCCGATTCGCGCACGATGGCCGGTTTGACGGGTTTTTTAAGGCGCTTTTCGACTTCGTCGATGGCCATCAGATCCAGCGGATCGGCCATTGCCAACAGCAGGCCATCGGCGTTATCGGCCAGCAGCAGGCAGCGATAGCGCCGCGCCACGGTTTCATCCAGACGCTTGAGTGTTTCGCCATCCAGATGGAACTGGCGCAGTTCGATAAAAGGAATTTTCAGGTGATCGGACAGGGTGCCCAGCAGTTTGTTTTCCGCCACCAACCCCATATCGACCAGTACCCGGCCGATTTTTTTGCCGGTCAGTTGCTGTTCTTTCAGTGCCAGACCCAACTGGCCGTCAGTAATTAACCCGGCCTCGACCAGTAAATCCCCGAGGCGGACTTTTTTGCGTTCCTGGGCGGTCATTTAACTGTCCAAATAATTCAGGCGTTGCTTGGCGAAGCTGAGCAGCTTGGCATTTTTTCCGTCTTTCAGATAGCGCCGGTAGTGACTGCCCGCCTCATCCGGCAGGCGGGCTTTTTCCAACGACCTGCCCAGAAACAAATGCCAGCTGGCTTTGATTTTCGGTTGCTGCAGCAGTTTCTGGAAGAAATGAATCGCCAGCAGATGCTTGTTGCGTGCCTGCTCGGTCAAGCCAGCGTATTCCAGCAGTATCGGATCCTGGGGCGCCAGGTCCAGACCTTGTTGGTAGGGGATGACGGCTTCGTCGTAGAACTTGCACAGCAGATACAACCAGATCAGCAGCACCTTGATGCGCAGCGACTGGGCGAACTCATCCTGAGCGTCGATGAGAAACATTTCCGCTTCCGGATACTGGCCCAGACGAATCAGCTCGACCGCCATTTCCACCACCTGGCGTTCATCGCTGCCACTGTCGGGGTAGCGCGCCAGGTTCGGCTTGGGAATGGGAATATTCAGGTCAGGGCTGGTCAATATCAGTACTTCTGAAGGCAGGATCGTTGCATTACCCAGTTTGTAGCGGGTGGTGTGTTTCTGAGGCTCGATGACCTGATATTTCTCGTGCGCCTGCGCCAGTCGTTTGAGCAGGCTTTGGGTGCGGGGAAACAGATCGTAGTTAAGCGTCAGGTTCATCAGCTCGTAAAAACCGATCAGATGGTCACGCAGCACCAGCCGGCCCAGAGCGCGGGCGTCACTTTTGTATTCCAGCTCTTCCAGCAGGCGATCCAGCGCTTGCGGATCGATGCTGCTGTGTTCGAGCAGGATGCTGTGTAGGGGATTGGTCGCCATCACGGTCTCTCCAGTGACCGAATTCGTTGGTCGGCAAACGCCGTCAGACTAGGGTTATCGGCCGCAAACTTGTGCAGATAAGTTTGGTACAGAAGGCGCGCCTGCGCTAATTGGCCACTGTTCTCGGCATTGATGGCCCAGTGTAACTGCCAGGCACCGTGACGCGGTTGTTCGCGCGCCAATTGTTCGAACAATACCACCGCCCGGTCGGGGCGGCCGGCTTTTTCATGCCAGACGGCCAATAGCCCTCGCGCTTCGATGCCCGTCTGCCCTTCAAGCAGCGCGCCGATGGCGTCGAGCCGATCCTCGGCGAGCAGCAGTTTGGCCAGCCACAGGCGCGGCTGAGCGGCGCCAGGCTGCTCACTGATCCAGCGCCGCAACGCCATTTCAGCGCCCGCCAGGTCGTCGTTCGACAGGGCTTGCTGCACCTCGTCCTGGTGGTCGGTGTCGAGCCGGATGCGAGTATCGGTAGCCGCGTCGGGTTGTGGTTCCGCCGGTGCTGGCGCTGGTTGTGTGGCTGCTGTGCTGGGCGCAGTTGCCACAACCGGCACCGGTGTTGGTTCGCCAGTCGCCGTCGTTACCGGCGTTTTGGCGGCTGCGACTGGGCTCGGCTGCTCAGATTTGCGTCTGGGTGAGTCAGCTTCGCGACTGGCTGATGGCTCCGCTGTTTTGGCGGGCGTTGCCACTACAGCCGTCGCTGTTGCCGGTGGTTGGGGCGCCGGTTCTGGTGCTGGTTCCGGTATCTGGGGTCTTGGTTGTGCATCGCGGCTGGACTGCGGCGCCGACTGGACCATCGATGTGGCCGGTTCGGTGGCCGTGGCCGCTTTGCTGCTGTGCCAGGGCGCCCAAATCACCAGCGCGGTCAGTACCAGCGCCAGGGCGGCGATCAGCCACCAGAGTCGGTTGGTATTGGCGGGGTTCGAACGGCGTAAGGGGTTAAACCGGCTGGCGTTGTTGGGGGTCGGCAAGGTTCGGGTCAGAGCCTGATGAATCCGGCTCACATCAGCCTCCACAGCGTGACAGCGAGCAGAATGCTGACCGCGCCGAGCGCAAACCAGAGACCACGACCCGGCCTGCTGCCACGGCGTGGTTGGCTGTCGAGCCAGGCGTGCTGTACATCGCGTGGTTCAATCCACTGGCGTTGGGCGGCATAGGCCGACAACAGCGACTTGTGCGCCAGCACATTGATCATGCGCGGTACGCCGCGGGCGCGTCGGTGCAACAACCTGATGCTGTGTCGGTTGAACAGCGGCGGGCCGTTATAGCCGCTGTGCGTCAGGCGGTAGTCGATGTATTGGCGGGTTGCCTGACGATCCAGGGTTTTCAGGTAGTGCGCAAAGGTGATGCGCTGGCGCAATTGGCGAAAGCGGTCTTGGTCGAGCAGTTCATCCAGTTCCGGCTGGCCAAACAAGATCACCTGCACCAGTTTTTGCTGTTCGGTTTCCAGGTTGGTGATCAGCCGCAGAGCTTCCAGCGTTTCGGCTGGCAGCGACTGGGCTTCATCGACCACAATCACCACACCATGAGCCTGTTCGGCCAAGGCCAGAATGCGCTGGGTGATGTGATCGAGCAGGGCGTTATTATCGCTTTGCTGATCCAGTTCCAACCCCAGTTCCTGACCGACGGCGCGGTAGAGGCCGACCGGCGACAGCATTGGATTGGGAATATAGACCGAGTGGAAGCGCTCCCGGGCCTGGTTGTTTTCATCCAGATAACGCAACAGGCGGCGGCACAGAATGGTCTTGCCGGTACCGACATCACCGATCACCTTGAGAAAACCTTCGCCGGTATCGAGCACGTGGGTAAGCAGTAGAAAACAGCTTTCATGATCCGCCAGTCGCACGAACAACTGAGTGTCCGGCGACAGACTGAACGGCATTTGATGCAAACCAAAGTGAGCTTGGTACATAGGGTGTCCTAGGGCAGCCGACGCAATACTTCATCCAGGTTGTCGACCGTAGTCTGACTGCCATAGACGATGGGCTTGAGCAGGATGACCAACTCACTTTTTTCCTGGCTTTCGCGCTGCTGGCCAAACAACCAGAGGCGGGCGAGGCCCGGTATGCCGGTACTGGAGTTTTGCTGCTGCTGCGACAGCAGACCACCGATAACCACGATCTGACCGCTGCTGGCGCGAATCACCGAGTCGGTTTCCCGCACGCTGGAAAACGCCAATGGCAGGTTGTAAGTCGAACCGCCGACATTAATCACCTTGGTGCGTTCGACCACCTCAGTCACCGACGGCCGCACATGCAGGATGACATTGTCGTCGGCGCTGATCTGCGGCGTGACGTCCAGTGCGATGCCGGAGAAAAACGGCGACAGTGTGAATTCTGGGTTCGATTCAGTAATGCCATCGCCATCGGAGTCGCCGTTACTGGAGCTCACTTCGGTGACAAAGAACTCATCGGTGCCGACCTTGATCACCGCTTTCTGGTTATTAACGGTGGATACGCGCGGGCTCGACAGCACCTGCACATTGCCCTGATTGGACAATAACTGCAGCACGGCGCCGAAGTCGTTGCTGCCGACACCCACTGAGAAAACACCACCGATGCCGGTGGCGCCCTGCAATTCGTTACCGCCCAGACCCAGGCCGCTGACGATATTGGAGGCGCTCAGGTCATCGGCGAAGGCGCTCCAATTGATGCCTGAACGATGTTCGTTGCTGAGGGTGACCTCTATGACTTTGGCTTCAATCACCACCTGTTTTTGCAGGCTGAGTTCGGCGTCGGACAGAAAGCCGGCGACGATTTCGTGTTCACGCGGCGTGGCTCGAACCACCAGCAGGCCGGTCTGGGGATTGACCACCACCTGGCGACCTTCTTCGGAGTTGAGCAAACCCAGGATGGTGGTTTCCATGCCGTTCCAAAAGTTGGCACTGTATTGAGTGGCGACACTGCTCGCCTGGCTGCTACCACCGCCTTCCTGATCGGTGATCTGGCCACTGGAAACAGAAGTGTCGGAACGGCCCGAGCGGTCGATGTTCAGATAATTCAGTTGGTAAATACGCGTCTGAATCTGGTTGGGCAGGACGCGATAACCGTAGTCGGTACGTTGATAGTCATAACCGTAGAGATCGCGAATGGCGGCCATCACCTGATCAATTGTGACCGAACGCATATTAAGGCTGACGCTCCCGGTAATGCTTGGGTCAGTCAGAATGTTGATGCCTTCGGTACGGCCCAGGTCAGCAAAAAAACGTTGCAAGGGTACGTTGGTGGCCTGCACATCAAAACGATGTTGGGTTGTCGCTGGCGCACTGAAATCAAGCAATTGGGCGTTCAGCTCTGAGGGAGTTTCGACTCGGGGCCGATCCGACTCAGTGCTGCCGGCATCAGCGGCGGCATCGCGTTCGCGTTGCAGGGTGTCGCGCACACTCAACTGCTGGGGCTGAGACGCCGGTTCCGGGGGCTGAGTGTTGCTTGGATTGGCGGCGCAGCCGACCACCATCAAGGCGACCAGAAATAAACCGAGGCGCTTTTTCACAGGGCTATAGGCTGCAAAGAACAGTGGCAGCAAAACGTCAGTCCTCGTCAGACATGGATATGTGCAGTGATCCAGATGATTGGGCAGGGGTCAGAATACGCTGACCACCGGCGCCCTGGATCACTACCTGATCGGCGTCAATGCTGACGACCCGCAGGTTGCCGAGCCGCTCATCGACGCTCAACCATTGACCATTGATGACGGCGTAGGCTCGCTGGTCCAGGATATAGATGCTCTCCAGGCTCAGCGTGGCCTGATTGACGCTCTGGGTAGAGGCGGTAGATCGGGGCGGGTCGGGTCGCATGGGGTCGGCGAGGGCACAACTGAGCGTCGCATACAGCGCGACGCAGATTATTCTAAACATTCATCCAAATCTCTTGATCACTAAGGGTATGTACATCCAGGCGGATGCGCAGTTGGGGGTAACGGGTGGTTTCAATGCTCAACCGATCCCAGAACAGGTGCCAGGGCAGGTCTTCGAGTGCGCGCAGGTAGGCGCTCAGATCGTCGAAGGTACCGGTCAGGGTCAGCTCCAGCTTGTGTTGATAGAGGGCGCTTTGATCGGCGTCCGCTGGTCGTACTTCGGTGACCGGCTGTACTGCCAGTCGCACCAGCGTCAGGTCACTGCGATCGAGCAGTTCGCGCAGCACTGAAACCATCTGCTGAGGTGGAATCAGCACCTCGGTGATGTTGGCCATGCGCGCATCGAGCTCAGCCAGTTCCGCCTCCAGAGCAGCATTGCGTTGGCTCAGCTGGATGACGACTGGGTTGTCGCGCGCCTGGGTCAGATTGCCCAGTGCTGCGGTGTTGGCGGTATGCTCCAGCGTCAGCTGTTCCAGGCGTTGGCGCTGTGACTGGTGGTCGCTCAGGCCGCTGAGCAGGGCCGCGCTATAGCAGGCGGCGGCCAGTACCACGATCAGCGCAATCAACAGCAGCAGCCGTTCGCGCAGTTGCAGGCGTTGCAGTTGCAGCCGCAGCTTAAGTGACAACGCAGACCACCTCATTGCAGTAACTCCGGCAAGGTGGTCATCGGCAAGCTGTCTTCGGGCTGATCGAGCAGCCGGGCAGCGTTACCGGGTTGTGTTGGGCTCTGGCGCGAACTCGAGGGTGTGGTCACACTCGGCACGACCTCGAGCTCTTCGGCGATGGTGAAACGCCACAGTTCATCGCTGTCCTGTTCGATATTCAGGTTGCGAATGCTCAGCCCCTCAAAGACGTCGCCTTCCAATTGCCCCAGATAACGCGGAATCAGGCTGGGCCGACGCGCTCTGCCTTCCAGTTCCAGATGGCTGTGGCTGTCGCGCAATTCGATGCGGGTTAACCAGAGGCCGTCCAGGTCGTGCTCCGACAAGCTGGCCAGCGGCCGGGCGAAACCGCTGGCGACGGTATCGAGCTGGTTAGCCAGTCCCTGCAGTTCGCTGCGTCGGGCAATCAACCGGGTTTGCAGGGTTTCGTTGCTGGCACGCAGTTCGGCTTCACTGCCGATGCTGGGATAGGATTGGCGCAGGCGATGCAGTTGCAGTGCGCTGTCGTCAACCCGCTGTTGCGCCATGTCGATTTGCCGTTGCAACGCGGCGGCGCTGGCGAGGTGATAGCCCAGATAACCGGCACTGGCGAGCAACGTCAGCGTTATGCCCAGGATAAAGGCGGGTAATTGCACCCGGCCCTGTCCGGGCAGGATATCGGCGCGCATCAGATTGATATGACGAGTCATGAGGCGGCCTCACGAAAGGCGGTGCCGGCCAGTGGCAGCAAGGCTGCGGGCAGGGGTGCTGTCGACACCTGAACATAGTCTTCCAGTCGCAACGGCACAAAGCGCAGGCCGAGCTTGGCACCGAGGTCGTCAATCATGCTGTTGGTGCCAGGCCAGCCGGTCAGATTCAACTGATGGATGCTGCCCAGGCCCAGTTGGGATTCGTAATAGTCGAACGAACGGCGCAGCTCCAACACCAGGGAATCGCGTTGGATATCGGTCTGGCCTTCAAGGATCAGCGCATCGCCTTCGGCATCGGCACCCAGGTCTTCATAGCCGATATCGAAGCGCCGGCTCAGCACCAGTTCACCCTGATAAATCAGTAACAGCTGACAATGATCCGCACGCAGATGCAGCAAGCCGTTTTGTTGTTGATCGCTGGCCCGCAACGCCAGGTTGCGCAGCTGCAATTGATCGATGTCGATTTCGGTCAGGGTCAGGCCGCGCCTGGCCAATGCCAGCGCCCATTGGCGCAGCGGCTGCTGGTGGGCGGCAATAACAAAGGCCATACGGGTACGGCCGTGGTAGGCTTGCGCCGGCAACAGGATGACTTCCAGACTGGCTTCGTCGAGATCGTAGTGCAGCAGTTCGGCGGCTTTCAGGCGCAGTGCGGCTTCCATTTCGTCGGCCGGTACTTCGGGAACATCGACCAGCAACAGCTGATAGTAGCCTTCGCCCAGCAAGAGGTTGATCGCGCCATCAGCCTGGTCGGCTACCCAGTCGGCCAATTCGTCGGCGCGCTGCAGCGGGTCAGCGGACTCTTGCCAGGATTGCGGGTGCAACTGGGGCAGGGCGCCTTTGCCGGCACTCAAATGAGCGAACCCGAAACCATCAGGGGTCAGGTAGAGCCAGTTGTGGGAGCCACTGCGGGCGCGCTTAAATAATGCCAAGAACCGAATACTCCGGCGTTTGTCTGGATCCGGATCGATACCGGTCTGGGATTACGCCAATCGTCTGATTACTGACGGTGAGGGCTGCTATGGTGTGCATCCTGGCGCTCAGCGTCAAATTATTGTGAGTTTCTATTACTCTAGGCCGTGATTACTTTCCAAAGAGTAGACTATCTGTGTTCCATATCGTGCTTTATCAGCCGGAGATTCCACCCAATACCGGCAATATCATCCGCCTCTGTGCCAACACCGGCTGTCAGCTGCATTTAATCGAACCACTGGGCTTTTCCATGGAAGAAAAAGCGCTGCGCCGTGCCGGGCTGGATTACCACGAATTCGCGGAAATCCGGCGTTATCGGGATTACCCGCACTTCTTGGAAAGTGCCGCTCCGCAGCGATTATTTGCGCTCTCGACCAAAGGCCGTACCGGACCCGCCGACACTCACTTTCAGGCCGGTGACTTTCTGATGTTCGGCCCCGAAACCCGGGGATTGCCAGCGGACATTCGCGAGTCGCTGCCGCCCGAACGGGTGCTGCGTCTGCCGATGGTGCCGGGCAGTCGCAGCCTGAACTTATCCAACGCCACGGCGATCATGCTGTATGAAGCCTGGCGTCAGATCGGTTATCAGGGCGCCCAGCCCTAATGATCAGACGATTCAGCCGATAGCGGCCTCGATAAAAGGCCGCTTGGCCCAGGACAGACGCTGCAGTCCAGATAAACCCAGATTTCGGCCCAGCACCGCTGCCGGATGGTCGCTGCCAAAGAGGCGTTTGAAGCCTTCCATCGCTGCCATGGTGGTCAAGTTGTGGGTCTGACGGCGGCGCTGATAACGACGCAAGACCGCGCTGTCACCGGGCGATAATTGCAGCCGGTGCGCCCGGCCCCATTCCTGCGCCAGCACCTCGGCATCGCGAAAACCGAGGTTAACACCCTGCCCCGCGAGCGGGTGGATGGCGTGGGCGGCATCGCCCAACAGCACCAGCCGGTCCTGTATATAGTCCAGGCTGTGCATTTGTGCCAGTGGAAACCGAAATCTCGGGTCGCTGTGTTCGATTTCACCCAGGCAACCTTCGCTGGCGCGATTCAGGGCGCTCAGGAAGTCGACGTCGTTCAGCGCGAATAACTGCTCGGCGCGTTCGGTGTCGGCGCTCCAGACGATGGAGCTCCAGTGTTCGTCGGCGTTTTCACCCGCCAGCGGCAGAAAGGCCAGCGGGCCAGTGTCGAGGAACACCTGGCGCGCGGTCTGCTGATGTTGCTGGGTATGGCGGATGGAGGTGACCAAAGCAGTTTGCCCGTAGCTCCATTCGCGAGTGGCAAAGCCGGCCTGGTCGCGCAGGCTGGAAAACTTGCCGTCACAGCCAGCGATGACCGCCGCTTGAAACCGACTGCCATCATCCAGCTCCACCGTCACACCCTCGGGCTGAACCTGCCATTCGTGCAGACGGTTACCCTGATAGACGCTGATCGCCGGCAAGGCTTCGACACGCTGCCATAACGCCTGGGTGATCCAGTGGTTTTCAACAATCTGACCCAGATCATCAGCGCCAATCTCGGCGGCATCGAAATCGATGGCGCCCTGACCCTGGCCGTCCCAGACGTGCATCTTGGTATAGCGACCAATGCGGCTGGTGGGAATTTGTTGCCAGGCGCCTAACTGACTGAGCCAGTGCCGGTTGCGCGGGCTGATGGCGCTGACGCGCGGCGCAAACTGGCCGCTTTGTGGTGTTACCGGTTCGGCGCGCTGCGGTTCGATCAGGGCGACGTTCAAGCCCTGGTCAGCGCTGGCCACGGCCAGGCTGAGTCCGACCATACCGCCACCGACAATAACGGCGTCGTATTGTGTCTTCATGAAACAGTCTCCGGTAAGGGCGCACCCTGGCTCAGGCCCATGCTGGCCAAGACGAAGCTGTGGCTGAGTCGCGGATGGCGATCGAGCATATTCAGACCCAGGTTTCGCCCCAGGCGCAGCAAGGGATTAGCGCTGGCAAAGGTCCGCACCAGACGATCCGAGAAGCTGGCGGTGAGTCGCTGATCGTTGGCAATGGCGTCGGCCAGCGGATGCAGCAGACCAATGTCGCCGGGGTCTGCACCCTTGGCGGCCGCCTGATTGAGTACAGCGGCGGCGCGCATCAGGCCGCGAATGGCGAGGTTGAAACCCTGGCCGGCAACGGGATGCAGCGTGGCCGCGGCATTGCCCAGGGCGAGCAATCGTGGCCGCACCGGGTCGATCAATTCGCGCCGCACCAGCGGATAATCGAAGGTCGTTCCTATTTCGATAATGCGCCCCAGACGTTGGCCGAACGCCGTGTTCAGCCAGGCCAGCTGTTGCTCGGGGCTCATGGCATCGATGCGCTGGCGTTGTGCCTCGGGCAGCGTCCACACCAGGGCGGAGTAATCGCCGAACGGCAGCAAGGCGATCGGGCCCTGCTCGGTAAAACGTTCATAGGCGCGGCCATCATGCGGTTCGCTGGTGCGTACCGTGGCGATGCGCGCCGAGCAATGGTAGTCGGTCTGATGAGCGCTAAGGCCGACTTTCGCTGCCAGCGGTGAACGACCGCCATCGCACAGAATGACCAGTCGGGAGTCGATGGATTCACCGGACGTCAGCGTCAGCGCTTGCGCATCCTGGCCGGGCTGGATGGCCGCAACGCTGTCGCCAAAGCGCCAGTCCATGCCGTCCAACTCGCGGGCGCGTTGCCACAAACCCAGACCCAAATTGGCGTTGGCCACCACGGCACCGAAATCCTGATCCAGATCGGCGGCGTCCATACGGTGATAACCCAGATGGCCTCGATCGCTGACTTCAATCCAGCGAATCGGACTGGCGTAGGGTGCCAATAAAGGCCAGACATTCAGACGTTGATAAGCGCGCTGGCTGTAGGCCGATAAGGCCGTGGCGCGATCGTCGAAACTGGGGGAACGGGGGGCTTTGCTTTCCGGCTGCGGTGCCGGGTCGATCAATGTCAGGCGAGCACCCGCGCGGAGCGCGGGTTCAAGGGCGATGGCCAGCGTCAGGCCGACCAAACCGCCGCCGACAATAGTAATGTCGTAGCGGGGCATAGCGTGCTTCGCATCCGGTGTGGAGCGCGGATGATAACAGGCCAGAGGCCGCCGGTCAGGCTTTACGCATCACCATAAAGAAACCGACCACGAACAACACCGCGCCGGCTGCGTAACGGATCATCACCTGAGTATTTTCGCCGCCCAGGGCATCGGTGACGACGCCGGAAACTGAATGCGACATATCGTAGCCCCACCACAGGCAACCTGCGCCAAGTACCACCAGAACCAGTCCAATCAACTTCTTCATCGTACAACTCCTTGCGTGAGTGAGGTCCTGATTCTAATCATACTTGAGCACCGTTTGCCTACCGATGGTTTCACGCTTTAGCTATTTAACGGCACCAGAGGTCAGGCCGCGAATCAGGTGTTGCGACAGGAAGGCGTACAACACCAACACCGGCAACACCGCCAACGACAAAGCGCTGAGCACCGAGTTCCAGTCGGTCGCGTACTGACCGATAAACTGTTGCACACCCAACTGAATGGTCTGAGTGCTGGGGCCGGGTGCCAGAATCAGCGGGAACCACAGATCGTTCCAGATCGGCACCATGGTGAAGATGGCGACGGTGGCCACGGCGGGTCGAATCAGCGGCAGAATAAGCTGAAAAAACAGTCGGTATTCACTGCAGCCTTCACAACGCGCCGCCTCTTTCAGTTCTTCGGGCACCTGACCGACAAATTCGGTCAAAATCAAAATCGCCAGCGGCAATCCCTGAGCGGTATACACCAGAATTAACGCCAGGTGAGTGTTGACCAGATTCAGTCCCACCATGATCTCCAGAATGCTCACGGTACCGAGCCGAATCGGCACCATAATGCCCATGGCCAGGAATAACGCCAGCAATCGGTTGCCGCGAAAACGGTACTCGGACAACGCCCAGGCGGCCATGGCGCCAAACAGCATGACCAGAAACAGCGGCACCAGAGTGACCAGCAAACTGTTGCCAAAAAACAATATGAAATTCGACTCTTCCAGCACCTTAGCGTAGCCGTCGAGACTGAACGAATCCGGGCCGGGTAATGCCAGCGGATCCATAAAGATGGCGCGCCGGGATTTAAATGAATTAATGATCACCAACAGGATCGGAAAGAGGGCGATCAGGGAGTAACCCAGCAAGATCAGATGCACCCATGCCTTGCTGCTGAGACGGTATGACGGTCCGTTCATCGGGATCGATTCCTCGGCTTGATAAAAGTCATAATTGATAGCGCGTCAGACGGCGCTGAATGACAAAGAAATACAGCATGACGCCGACCAGAATGACCAGGAACATCATGGTGGCGACAGTGGCGCCCATGGTGGCACTGCCAATTTGCGACTGATAACCGAAGAAGGTTCGATAGAAAAAAGTACCGAGAATATCGGTGGAAAAATTCGGTCCGGCCAGCGCGCCCTTGACCGCATAAATCAGCTCGAACGCATTGAAGTTGCCGACAAAGGTGAGGATGGTCACCAGGCCTAAGGTGGGCAAAATCAGCGGCACCCGAATGCGCCAGAAGGTACGCCAGGGTGAGGCACCATCGACCCGGGCGGCTTCGATTAAATCGTCAGGAATGGACAGTAGGGCGGCGTAGATCAGCATCATTGGAATGCCGATAAACTGCCACACCGAAATCAGCGCCAGGGTAATGAGTGCGCTGCCTTCACGACCCAGCCAGGCGTCGAATAAAAAGTCCAGGCCGAAGAATGCCAGGAAGCCTTCGGAGACACCCCAGAGCGGACTCAAAATCAGTTGCCAGATAAAGCCGATGATCACTACCGATAACAAGGTCGGTAAAAAAATCAGCGTGCGATAAGTGCGCGCACCGCGCAGATCTTTCATGCTCAGCAACGCCGCCAGCATTAATCCGATGGGGTTCTGCACCAGCATATGAATGATGAAGAATTTGGTGTTATTCCACAGCGCATTCCAGAACGGGCCGGACCAGTTCGGATCGCGCAGCAGGGTGACAAAGTTGCTCAGGCCAGTGAAGGATCGGACCCCGTCGGTGCTGTCGGTAAACAGACTCAGACGCAGGGTGTCGAACAACGGATAGGCGCTGAACAGGGTATAAATCAGCACGGCCGGCGCCAGAAAAAACAACAGGTGCCAGGGGAAAGCGCGTTTCATCTTGGATCCTCGGCAGAACCAGTGGCCGGGGCAGTTCGCCCCGGCGGAATAAAAAAGGAGAGGCTGGAGCCTCTCAAAGAGCCGCGTTAAAGAGCCGGCTCATCAGCCCATTATCAGTTGGACTGAGGTTCGTACCATTGCGCGAAACCGTCTTGAATCTGTTCAGCGGCGTCTTCCGGAGACAGCGTGCCGTTAAGCACCTGGCTGGACGTGACCCACAGTTCCTGTTCCATATTCGGCGTGCCCCGGTTCATCACCTGAGCGTTCAGACGAATGGTGGATTCGCAGTCATTGCGCCAGGAAATCATTTCCGCAGCGACCGGATCCTGAACTTCGACATCGTGGTTGGACAGTGAGAAGAAGCCGGTCACTTCGTTGGTGAACAGATCGGCAAAGTCGGCACTGGCAACCCAGTCGAGGAAGGTGCGCGCTGCTTCGGCGTTATCACTGGCCGGGTTGATGCCGATGCCCATATCGGTGTGGTCGGAGATGTAGCAGGTATCACCACTGTCGGCGACCGGCGGTTTGAAGGCGCCGAATTCGAAGATCGCCTGGCTGTTGAAATAGGAAATATCCCAGGAGCCGGTCGGGTAGATGGCGGCGCGGCCCAGTGCGAACAGGTTCTGCGAATCGCCATAGGTTTGAGCTTCATAGCCGCGACCCATGTAGTCACCCCAGCTGGCCATTTCTTTCCAGACATCAACGAATTCGTCGTCGGTGAATTTGGCATCGCCCGACAGCAGCGCCATACGACCTTCTTCACCCTTCCAGTAATTCGGACCGATGTTGGTGAAGACGATCTGGTTGGCTTCCCACTGATCGTTAGTGCCCAATGCCAGCGGCGTGTAGCTGGAGTCGTCTTTGATGGTCTCCATGACAGCGAAGAATTCATCGCGGGTTTGCGGAACCTCAAGATCCAACTCGTCGAAGATGGCCTTGTTGTAGAAGAAACCATGAATCACCGACGCCATCGGCAGACAGAAGGTGGTTTCACCGTCGTCGGTGCTCCAGGCGCGCTTGGCGAAATCCTGGTAATTATCCAGCGCATCCAAACCGTTCAAGGGTTCCAGATAACCTTGATTAAACAGACTCAGCGACTGGTCAAAAGGACGGCAAGTAATCAGATCACCGGCGGTGCCAGCCTGCAGACGGGCGTTGATGGACGAATCGTATTCGGTCGGCGCGGTGGCATTGAAGCGCACTTCGATGTCCGGATGTTCGGCATTGAACGCCGGGATCAGAATGTCTTCCCACAGATCTTTATCGTCCACACGCCAGCTTTCGATGGTCAGGGTTTGCGCCTGAGCACCCAGGCTCAGGGTTGCGGCCAGAGTGACGCCGGCCACACAGCTTTTAAAATTAGGCATTTTGATTCTCTCGCTATCGTTATTGTTCAGGCCGGTGTTCAGGCCGACCGAGCCACTCTAGGAGGCTTGGCAACCTGACTGTGAATCCCGTCTAAGTGAGCATGATAGATTGCTGACAGGCAGGCGATGAGCGGTTCAATCGCCAGCTGGCGCTGACCTTGGGCGAGCTTGGATGGCTTACCAAAACTTGCTGGCAAGAAATCCCGCAACAGCGGTAAGACAGCGCTAAGATTTAGTAATACTTTGAAGGGTTTTGCTGGGTTAGGATGGCTGCACCTGCGTTGTACAGCCTGATCAGTCCATGTTTCGTATCATAACCTGCTGCATTTTTTTTGCGTTGTTACCGCTGCCACTGGTTGCTGCGGCGCAAAACCCGACGCTGGAAGTCCTGCATTGGTGGACCTCGGCCGGTGAAGTAGAAGCCGCCGCAGTGCTCAAGCAAGGTCTGGCCGAGCGCGGTGTGAGCTGGCAGGACTATCCGGTACCTGGCGGCGGTGGCGATTCAGCCATGGCGGTGCTCAAAGCGCGGGTGATTAATGGTTCTCCACCCGGGGCGGCGCAAATTATCGGGCCCAATATTCAATACTGGGCTGGCTTGGGATTTCTACAGCCGTTGTCGAACCCATCCCTGGCCGCCGATGGTCTGTTTTATCCGGTGGTGGACGATCTGATTCGTGTTGATCAGGATGTTGTCGCCGTGCCGCTGTCAATTCATCGCATCAATTGGATGTGGTTGAATCCGGCGGTTTTCGAACGTCTGGAACTGCCGTTACCCACCACCTGGAGTCAACTGTTGCGAGCGGCGCCGCGGTTGCGTGAGGCAGGGGTGGTGCCCTTGGCACACGGCAATCAACCCTGGCAAAACGCGACCCTGTTTGAGGTGTTGTTGCTCAGCGAAGCCGGCCCGGAATTTTATCAGCGTTATTTTGTCGAACAGGACCCGGCGGTGCTTGAAGACGCCCGGGTGGTGGCCACCTTCGAGCGTTTGCGGCAACTGAAAAGCCTGATGGATCCAGCCATGATCAACCGCAGTTGGCAGGACGCCAGTCGTATGGTGGCCGACGGCGAGGCCGCCGCTCAGATTATGGGTGATTGGGTGAAAGGCGCCTTCACCGCCTGGGGCTTGCACGCCGGCGAGGATTATCTGTGTCTGGCGGTGCCCGGCACCAACGAGCAGCATCTGTACAGCATCGATACTTTTGTGCAGTTCCGCGACAACCCCAGCCCGATTTCCTTTCAGCCTTTTATCGAAACCCTGCTGGCGCCGCAGGTGCAGCGTGATTTCAGCCTGGCCAAGGGCACCATTCCGGTTCGCCGGGATCTGACCATGGCTGGCTTTGATGACTGTTCGCGCGCCTCTCACCATGTCTTTAACCAGGCGGCGGCTGAGCATCGCCTGGCGCCGTCGATGGCGCATTCGATGGCGACGTCGCCGGAAACTGAAGATGCGGTTTTCGAAATCGTGCATCGCTTTTTTATTGATGACAGCGTCAGCCCGCAGGCGGCTACTGCCCAGTTGGCGCAATCGTTAAGAGCCCTGAAATAATGAAAGCAAAACGCATCGTTGTCGTCGATGACGACTATAAAATTCGTGAGCTGCTGAAAACCTATCTGGAAAAAAATAATTACCAGGTGGAGGTGGCCGGCGATGGTGAATCTTTTCTGACCTTGTTTCGCCAGGCGCCGGATATATCTCTGATTGTGCTCGACATTATGTTGCCCGGTCAGGATGGTTTCAGCGTCTGCCAGAAAGTTCGGGCGGTGTCTGATGTGCCAATCATCATGCTGACCGCCAATGCCGAGGAAACCGATCGGGTTGTCGGTCTGGAAATGGGCGCCGATGATTACATCGCCAAGCCGTTCAGTCCGCGCGAATTATTGGCGCGCATCAAAGCCATTCATCGGCGTTATGAACCGGTGCAAAGCAGTTCCGAAGACGGCGGCCGTTACTATCGCTTTCGCGGCCATCTGCTCGATGGTTTGGAGCGCACCCTGACGCTGGCCGGCAGTGCCCCGGAAAGTATCAGCGGTGCCGACTTTCAATTGCTGAAACTGTTTCTCGATCACGCCGGCGAAGTGCTGTCGCGTTCTTATTTGATGAAGGCGACGCGCGGTCGTGATCTGGGGCCGCTGGATCGTTATCTGGACGTGCAGATCAGCCGTTTGCGTACCCGGCTGTCGTCGGACAATGACAGCCAGTTGATCAAGACGGTACGCGGTCAGGGTTATGTGTTTACCGCCGATGTGGAACGCCTGCATGCGCCCGATTAATGCCTGGCTGCCGCGTTCGCTGTTTGCGCGTCTGTTGCTGGTGATGCTGACCGGCATCAGCCTGGCGCAATTGATTACCAGCCTGATCTGGGCCAGCCAGGTGCGCAGCGACAGCCAGGCGCGCATTACCGAAAATGCTCAGTACATGGCGGTGTCACTGGCGGCGACCATTCGTTATTTCCAGGCGTTGCCGGATAACGTTCGGCCCATCGTTATAGAACAGCAGCGCGAAGTGGGCGGCAGTCGGTTATTTATCAGCGTCAACCAGGCGCGTCTGCCGGTGGAGCCGGAGGTCAATGATCCGCTCAAGGCGCCCTTGCTCGATGCCATTCAGACCCAACTGAAAGCGGAAATTGATCAGCCGGTGCAATTGGCGCTGGCCATGCCCGGCTCGGTGCGACTTTACGACGAACGCGTGCCCATCGCGGAAATTCCGGTGCGCTGGATTCGTCAATCGCTGGTGCTCGAACCAGACCCGGCGCCCATTGTTGTCGCCCAGGTTCCACTCGACAACGGCCATTGGTTGTATCTGGCGACACTGATGCCCGATCCCTACATTCTCGATCGCGACCGTGGCCTGGCGCCGGAGCGTTGGTGGTCGCTGGGTGCCACGCTGGTCGTTGTTGGCGTGCTGTGTTTTCTGTTTGTGCGCTGGCAGACACGACCGCTGCGCCGGCTGGCCGAGGCCGCCGATGCTTTTGGTCGCGGCGTTGAAGAACCGCCGGTGTCGGCTTCGGGCATGCGCGAACTCGACGCCACGGCTGAAGCGTTCGAGGCCATGAAGTTGCGCATTCAGCGTTATCTGGATGATCGTGAACGACTCTTTGCTGCTATTTCCCATGACCTGCGCACGCCGATTACGCGCTTGCGTTTGCAGGCTGAATTGATCGACGACGAGCCGTTGCGGTTGTCGCTGGATGAAGATCTCGAAGAGCTGGAAATGATGGTGAAGGGCGCGCTGCAAACGGTGCGCGATACCGATATTCATGAAGACCCTAGACCGGTCGATCTCGGCGCCTTGCTGTTGAAAATTGCCGGTGAACGTCGGGTGGCGGCGCAGGCGGTGTCGGTCACGGTGTCGGATTCGGTCGATTACGTTGGCAAGCCGTTGGCGCTTAAACGCGGCCTGACCAACCTGATCGATAACGCCATCCAGTATGGCGATCGCGCCGAGGTCAGTCTGGCGGTGGTTGGCGACAGCGTGGAAATTCGTATCCGTGATCATGGCCCGGGTTTACCCGCTGACGACCTGGCGAAACTGTTCAAACCCTACAGCCGGCTGGAGCACGGTCGGGCCCGTAATGCCGGTGGCATGGGTCTGGGGTTGGGCATTGCCCAGAGCATTGTGCACGCCCACGGCGGTGAGCTATTGCTGGCCAATCATCCGGGTGGTGGTTTGTCGGTGCGGGTGCGACTGCCGCTGATCTATGCCGTGCGACGGCTGTGAAAAAGCGCTAACGTTCAGGATTGTGAATGCATCACTGAGGGCAAGATGGCATGGATAAATTTCTGCAAGCGGCGATCGACGAAGCACAACAGGGATTGAGCGAAGGCGGCATTCCTATCGGTTCGGTATTGGTCCATGAGGGACGCATTATCGGCCGTGGCCATAATCGCCGCGTGCAAAACGGCAGCACGGTGTTGCATGGAGAAATGGATGCGCTTGAAAACGCCGGTCGCCTGCCGGCCTCGGTTTACCAGGAGTCGGTGCTGTACACCACCTTGTCACCCTGTTCGATGTGCAGCGGCGCTATTTTGTTGTATGGCATTCCGCGCGTGGTAATCGGTGAGAACCAGACCTTTATGGGTGAAGAAGGCTTGCTGCGCGAGCGAGGAGTGAGTGTGGAAGTGGTACAAAATGCCGACTGCATCGCCATGATGGAAGGCTTTATTGCCGATCAACCTCAGCTGTGGAATGAAGACATCGGCGAGTAATCCTCGCCGCCTGTGTCACATAAAACTCACATATAAAAGTCACCCAGGCTGGGACGTTGCAACCAGTTTTCCGCCGCATAGGGCAAGGCGCCATCGACCAGATGGAAGGTCAATGCCAATCGCGATTTTGTCGAACGATTGGCGGCACTGTAGTGCGGCAGATGGCCGTGAAATACCAGTAAATCGCCCGCTTTGACGGGCATGGCGGTACCGCTCTCGGTCGGCCAGGGCGTGTCATCCAGCGCCACCATGGTCAGTTCGTCACCGTGACGATGATAACGTTCGCGCAGCGGACCTTTGTGTCCGCCCGGGTCCAGCCACAGGCAACCGTTTTCCAGCGTCGCATCTTCGAGCGCAAACCAATAAGTCAGCACACTGCTCGGTTCGGTGTAGAAAAAACTGGCGTCCTGATGCCACACCACTTCACCACCGATGCGTGGTTGTTTGAAGATCACCATGGTTTGATAGAGGCTGGGCTGTTGCTGGCCCAGATCCCGCGCTATATCACCAAAGACGTTACGCTGTGCCAGTTGGCGATAAACATCATCCAGATCGTGCAAGGCATGACCAATTTTGTTGATGCTCTGGGCGCGTGGTTGCGTCAGTTCACCGGCGTCATTGAAGGCGGCTTCTTCAAAAAAACACCGAATGGTTTCGGCGGAACCGAGAAAGAAATCCTGGTTGATCTGGGCGCGGTCGGTGGTAGAAAAACGATGACTGGGATCGAGCTCCGCCTGATCAATTAATTCATAGGCGCGGTCGATCAAGGTTTGTCGATCGGTTGCGCTGAGTTGTTGTGGTAACAGCACATAGCCGTCGCGATCAAAAGCCTGGCGTTGGTCGGCACTGAGCATGGCGTGTCTCTTTAATGATGCACTCGAGCGTGCGAGTGGTTAATTGCACATTAAATCAAGCGTCGGCGATTTCCGAGACATCGATGGTTTCGCTTTCGGCGCGCGCCGCGTTCAACCATTGTTGCATCGAATCGAGGCGGTTTAACTCATCTATCCATTGGCTGACGACCTTGGGTACCGTAATACCGTAAGTCGCAAAGCGTGAGGCGATGGGTGCATAGAACGCATCGGCTATGGAAAATTTGCCGAGTAAAAAAGGACCGCCGGACTTGTCCAGTAACTCACTTAGCAGTTCGTTTAGACGGTCAATATCCTTTTGGGTGGCGGCGTCGGGTTTAAAGCCTTGCACCTTGCGGCGACAGTTCATAGGCATCTTGGCGCGCACGGCACCAAAGCCAGCATGCATTTCCGCCACGGCCGAACGACCCAGGGCGCGCAAATTGGGTTGGCTGGGCCAACCCTGGCCGTCGAGAAAGCGTTCGTTAATGGTTTCGGCAATGGCCAGCGAATCCCAGACAATCAAGCCGTCGAGGTCGAGTACCGGCACTTTTTTGCTGGGTGAATACTGAGCCAGCAAGGCATCGGTATTGGTTTCGAACAGGGGAATGCGAATTTCTTTAAAACGGATACGAAATTGCTTCAGCAGCAACCAGGCGCGTAACGACCAGGATGAATAATTTTTGTTGCCAATGATCAGGGTCAGATTATTCATTCCTTGTCTCCATCTTGACTGAGTCGAGCCTGAACGGCTTTGGGTAATTTGCTCTTGACCAGATCATAAGAATCATCGATCCAGCTTTGCACCAGTTCCGTGTCGAGCCCGGCTTCGAGATCGATGGTGTTCCAGTGTTTTTTATTCATATGGTAGCCCGGCGTGACCGCGCTGAAGGTGGCGCGAATGATCAGCGCCTGTTGCGGATCGCACTTCAGGTTAATGCCCAGCGGTGACCGGTCGGTCATCAACAACGCAAACATTTTTCCAGCGACCTTATAAACCAGTGCCTGAGGCCCAAAAGGCGTTTCTTCAGTGGTCCCGGGTTTGGCGCCCAGACGCTCGCGCCAGAGTTCAATAGCGTCGTTCATTAGACCTCCGTTTCCTGACTCCGGGGGCGGGTCAATCAGCGCCAGTGTTGTTCGATAGCGGCGCGAATACCTTCGGCATCGAGGCCGGCTTCGTGCAGCATTTCAGCGGGTTTGGCGTGGTCGATAAATCGATCCGGTAAGCCCAGTTGCAATACATCAACGCTCAGACCAGCGTCGTGCAGACATTCACAAACGGCCGAACCGGCACCGCCCATGATGGCGTTTTCTTCGACTGTCACCAGTCGGCTGTGGCTGCGGGCGACGGCCAGAACGCGGTCACGATCCAGCGGTTTGATGAAACGCATATTGATCAGGGTTGCATCCAATGCCTCGGCAACTTGTTGCGCCGGTGTGACCAGACTGCCGAACGCCAGGATGGCCAGATCGGCACCCTCGCGCAGCACTTCGGCCTGGCCGATGGGCAGATCATCCAGGCTTGCGTCGATGGCTGCCCCCGGGCCAGTACCGCGCGGATAACGCACGGCCGCCGGGCCAGGGTGACGATAGCCGGTGCTCAGCATGCGTCGGCATTCCGCTTCGTCTTTGGGCGCCATTATCATCAGATTGGGCACACAGCGCAGGAAACTCAGATCGAAACTGCCCGCGTGGGTGGGGCCGTCTTCGCCCACCAGGCCGGCACGATCGATGGCGAACAGCACATCCAGATTCTGGATGGCGACGTCGTGGATCAGTTGGTCGTAAGCGCGCTGCAGGAAGGTTGAATAGATGGCAACCACCGGTTTGGCACCGTCGCAGGCGAGACCTGCGGCCAGGGTAACGGCGTGTTGCTCGGCAATGGCAACGTCGATATAGCGTTTGGGAAAACGCTCGGAAAACTGCACCAGATCGGAACCTTCGCGCATCGCCGGGGTAATACCGACCAGGCGTTCATCGGCGGCCGCCATATCACACAGCCATTGACCGAAGACGGCGGAATATTTGATGCCAGCCGGTGCGCTGCTGGCGGATTTCGGCTCGGATTTTTCCAGCTTGGTGATGGCGTGATATTTGATCGGTTCATTTTCCGCCGGGGTAAAGCCTTTGCCTTTTTGCGTGGCGACGTGCAGAAATTGCGGGCCTTTGAAGGTGCGTAAATTACGCAGTGTCTGTACCAGACCAACAACGTCGTGGCCATCCACCGGGCCGACGTAATTAAAGCCCATTTCTTCGAATAGAGTGGCCGGTGACACCATACCCTTAACGTGTTCTTCGGCGCGGCGGGCAAACTCCAGAACCGGTGGCAGGTTCTGCAGCACCTTCTTGGAATTTTCGCGCAGGTGCGAATAGGTTTTGGATGAAAACACGCGTGCAAAGGCCGTGGACAGCGCACCGACGTTTTCCGAAATCGACATATCGTTGTCGTTCAGAATGACCAGCAGGTTGGCACCATCGTGGCCGGCGTGATTCAGGGCTTCGAAGGCCATGCCGGCGGTCAGGGCGCCGTCGCCGATAACGGCAACGCTTTGGCGGCTTTCACCCAGCAGTCGGTCGCTGATGGCCATGCCCAAAGCGGCGGAGATCGAGGTGCTGGAATGGCCGACGCCAAAGGTGTCGTAATCGCTTTCGCCGCGCTTGGGGAAGGCAGCCAGACCGTCAGCCTGGCGCATGGAGTTCATGCGTTCGCGACGGCCGGTGAGAATTTTGTGGGGATAGGCCTGGTGGCCAACATCCCAAACCAGTTTTTCGTCAGGCGTCTGGTAGACGTAGTGCAGCGCTATGGTCAGCTCGACCACTCCCAGGCCGGCGCCAAAATGGCCACCAGTCTGCCCCACGCTGTAGAGCAGGAATTCGCGCAGCTCATCAGCCAGTACCGGTAATTCAGTCAGGCTGAGTCGGCGCAGATCGGCAGGCAGGTCAATGCGATCGAGCAGTGGCGTACTGGGCCGTTGTTGGGGGATGCGAGTAAATACCTTCATGAATGCTTACGGGTCCTGCCTGAGCCAAATAGGGCGGTCCACGGCTGCTGAGCCGAGGTTGATATGACGGATGAAATTGGACTCAGCCTAAGGCCTTGACCGGTCCTGTGAAAACCACCTCTAGGGTAGCGGCGCACAGTTTACCGGAAAGCTTTCGGCGACCCCAGCGGCAATCAATCGGATATTGAGCGGTGTCAGTGATTGCGACTGAGCAGCCAGTCGGCCAGCCAGTGCAAAGGAGCTTCAGCGGGCAGTGACAATTCGGTCAGGGCGGCGTGCGCCAGATCGGTCTGCAGCTTGGCATGATGGCGTGCCTTGTCCAGCCCGAGCAGGCTGACGTAGGTCGATTTGCCGCGCGCTGCGTCGCTGCCCTGGGGTTTGCCCAGAGTAGCGGTGTCGGCGGTGACGTCGAGGATGTCGTCGGTGATCTGGAAGGCCAGGCCCAAGGCAGCGCCGTAGCGGCCGAGGCTGTCGAGGGTGCCGTCAGTTGCCTGAGTGCACAGCGCGCCCAGTTCGATGGCGGTTTCGATCAGGGCACCGGTTTTCAGCCGATGGACGCCAGCCAATTGCGACAGTTCCAGCGCTTGCCCTTCAGCCAGCAGGTCCTGCATCTGGCCGCCGACCATGCCGGTCTGGCCGCTGCTGTGCGCCAGGCGTTGAATCATGGTCAGGCGAGTACCCGGATCGACATCCGGCTGCGCGCTGAGATGCTCAAAAGCCAGGCTTTGCAAGGCGTCACCGGCGAGGATGGCGGTGGCTTCGTCGAAGGCGCGGTGGTTGGTGGGGCGACCGCGACGCAGGTCGTCGTCGTCCATGGCCGGCAGATCATCGTGAATCAGGCTGTAGGCGTGGATCATTTCCACGGCCGCTGCCGGTGCCAGCCAGCGATCGCTGTGATCGCCCAAGCTGACTGCTGTGGCGCGCACCAGCAAGGGTCGCAAGCGCTTGCCGCCACCGAGCACTGAGTAACGCATGGCCTCGGTCAGGCGCGGCGCCGTGGTGTCGCTCAATAGCTGCTCAAGATGGTCTTCGAGTTGTTCGCGGGTGGCCTGTTGAAAGGCGCTAAGATCGGTGGGCACAGTGGTCAATCTTCATCGCTTAACGGCTCGAGCCGTTCGGCACCTTCGTCACCCAGCAATACCTGGACTTTTTGTTCGGCCTGGTCCAGCGCTGACTGGCAATCGCGGGTCAGGCGGATACCTTGCTCGAAAGTCTTCATGGCATCGTCGAGTGACAGTTCACCGGATTCAAGGCGCTCCACCAGTTGTTCCAGCGCTTGCATCTGGCTTTCGAAATCGGCTTGTTTGGCGTCGCTCATGGGGGCTTCCTGCGGACAGTTGGGCGCAAAGGTAACGGCGCCGGCAAAAGGAATCAACTATTGCCAGCTGCGGCCGATACTCTGGATACCCGTACCAGCATGCGTCTGATGGCCGCGTAAAGACAGCGGACCCAGCGCAGTTGCTGCTAGAATACATCGTCGGGTTTGCAAACCGGATTGCTGGGGAAGGTAACACTGTGGATTTAGCTTCTATTATTGGCTTTTTTGGCGCTTTTGCCATGGTCGCCATGGCGATGCTGTTGAACGGCAGTGTCGGTATGTACGTCAACGTGCCTTCTATTTTGATTGTGGTGGTTGGCTCCATTTTCGTGGCCATGTCGAAACTCACCCTGGATAAATTCCTGGGTGTCGGTGGCATTATTGGCAAGGCGTTTTCATTCAAGATCGTCCAGCCGGAAGACCTGATCGATGAGGTTGTTGAGCTGGCCGATGCCGCTCGTAAAGGTGGTCTGCTGTCGTTGGAAGGTCGTGAAACCAGTAACGAATTTCTCGCCAAGGGCATTCAGTTGTTGGTCGATGGTCACGACCCCGATGTAGTGCGCCAGTTGATGACTCGCGATATGAAAATGACCACCGAACGCCATCTGGCCGGTGGTTATTTCTTCTCCTACATCGGCGATGTTGCCCCGGCCATGGGCATGATCGGTACGCTGATCGGTCTGGTGGCGATGCTCGCCAATATGGATGACCCCAAATCCATCGGCCCGGCGATGGCGGTGGCCTTGCTGACAACGCTCTATGGCTCCTTTATGGCAACCGCCTTTGCGTTGCCGATCAAGGACAAACTCAAGTTGCGCGCCGAAGAGGAAGAGCGCATTCAGCGGATGGTTATTGACGGCCTGCTGTCCATTCAGGGCGGTCAAAACCCCCGTATTATTGAGTCCATGTTGAAGAGCTATCTGCCTGCGACCAAGCGTGGCGTCGATTAAGGCGGTATCAGCGGAGACGTCATGAGCGAAGAAGTCGAAGACGATTGCCCCGAATGTGAGCCTGGCCTAGCGGCCTGGATGGCGACCTTCTCGGATTTGATGGCACTGTTGATGTGCTTTTTTGTGCTGTTGCTGTCTTTTTCCGAATTGGACGCGCTTAAGTTCAAGCGCTTGGCCGGTTCGCTGCGTAATGCTTTCGGTGTGCAAACCGAAATTACTGCCGACCGTGTGCCCAAGGGCACCAGTATCATCGCGCGTGAATTCAGTCCGGCGACACCCTCGCCGACACCTATCAATGTCGTCCGTCAGAATACTGTGGACGAATTGCGCGATTCGCTGGAAGTATTGTGTCAGGACACCATGCTGATGCAGGAAGAAGCCCAGGGGCCAGAAGGTCAGCTGACCCGACGCGTGGTGGTGCCGGACGATGCCATCGACGAAGAAGTGCAGCGCCAGGCGGAGTCGATGGCCACGGCCTTGTCGGATGTGATTGCGGAAGGCTTGTTGGAAATCGAGACCATTAACCAGACCATCGTTATTCGCGTTAAGGAGCAATCCTTTGGTGAAGGCACCGATTATGTTGCCGATCGCTTTCTGCCCATTCTGGACCGGGTGCGAGAGCTGCTGGTAACGGTGCCGGGTGAAATCTCCATTGAGGGGCATACTGATAGCATTCCGATTGCCTCCGGCCAGTTCCGTAATAACTGGCTGCTCAGCGCCGCCCGGGCCTTGTCGGTGGGTGAGTATTTATGGGAAGCGCCGGAGATGCCGGAAGAGCGGTTCCAGATTGTCGGCCACGGCAGTACCGAACCTCTGGCCAGCAACGACACCCTTGAAGGACGGGCCCAAAACCGACGCGTGGAAATTATCGTGACGCGTGAAAACTCGGATTACGAAGGCGAGATCGTACCGCCGGATGAGCAGGGTGAAGATGTCGATTATGGCGAGCCGTCGCTGTTCGGTCTGGAGCCGGAAGAGATTTTCTAACGGTGCATCCAGTCAATAAAAAGGCCCGGAAATTCCGGGCCTTTTGCGTTGTGGCGCGCCGATTTATTTAACGATCAGAATATCCACAGTAATGCGGTCGAGAATTTTCTCGGCGGTGTGACCGAGCAGCCAGCGTTCCAGGCCGGAACGCGGTACCGCACCCATAATCACCAGATCGATATTGGCCTGGTGCAAATGGTCGGGGATAACCGACAGCGTTGAACCGGTTTCCAAAACGGTATTGGTTTCAGCGATTTGATGGTGTTCGGCCAGCGCCTTTAATGCGGTTTCATGCTGGTCGCGAATGTCTTCGCTGATGTCGGCGCTGTCAATGGTGGGTTGATCAAGATAAATCAATAACGGCGTTGGATCGTAAACGTGCAGCAGCTGCAGTTCGCCGCTCATTCGGCTGGTGAAATCCTTGCCCCAGCGCACGATGTGTTCATCCAGTGAATCCGGTTTGTCGTTGGCCTGAACCGGATCGACGGCGGCGGTGACGCGGATAGGATCGTTCCAGGCGTTGGCTTTGGTCAGCAGAATCGGCAGTGGGCAATGGCGGATCAGTTCCCAGTCGGTCTGGCTGAAAAAGGTCCGCTGAATGACGTTCTGATGGTGCGTCGCCTTGACCACCATGTCGGTCGGATGTTGCTCCAGAAATTGCAGCAGCGCAGCGCCGGCGTGTTTATCCCACTGGCCTTCGGTGGTGACTTCGACGCCTTCGCCGCGGGCAATGTCGGCGATGGTTTCCAGGCCCTCCAACAGGCGATGCATGTAGGCCTTTTTGGCGCGTTCGGCGGAATCGGGATCGAGCGGGTGATTGGACGCCAGGGTGGCGTTGAAACCACAGGCGAAGAGCGTCAGGCGGGCGTTTTCGAGTTTGGCCAGCCGGCTGGCTTTTTGCACCGCCAGGGCGCTGTCTTCGGCTGGATCAATAAGGACGACAATGTGCTGGTTCGCGAACATGATGGCTCCCCTTTGCGTCTTATTATGACTGGCGTTTAGTCAACGCCAGCCTTGTTAATAGCTGCTTTAAGGTTAGCGCGTTGCGCACCACTTGTCCTGATTTCGATCAGGGATTGTTCGTCGATGCCCGCGAGAAAACGGTAACCACTCGCTGTACGCCGTTAACTTCGGTAGCGATCTGAGCCGCCTGACGAGCGGTGTTTTCGCTGACGCGGCCCATCAGATAGACGATGCCTTCTTCGACGATGACATCAACGTGTGATGACGGAAAGTTATCGCGCGTGAACATGCGTGAGCGAACCTTGACGGCCAGCCAGCTGTCATTGGCGCGCACACCGGCCGATAAGGATTCCTGGACGGTCAGATGATTGTGCACCGCCTTGACGGCTGGATCGCGGCGTACCACTTCCGAGGCCTGACGCACCAGTGCTTCGCTGGCCACCTGGCCCACCAGCAAGACGATGCCGGCATTGCTGTGCACCTTGACGCGACCTTCTTTTAACCCGGGTGCGGCTTTCTCCAGATTCACTTCCAGGCGAGCGGTCAGGCTGTTGTCGTCGATGACTTCGCCCATGGAACGGCCTTCAGGATCGGGGGTGATGGGTTCATCACCGGAAACACCGCCAAGGATGGAGGCACAGCCGGTCAGGCAGAGAGTCAGGGCGATTGGAATCAGGGGCAGGATTTTCATCAGAGTTCGCTTCCAAACAATTGGTGCTCGATCAATTCGCCGAGGCAGTTCAACAGTAGATGGTGAGTGAGTTGGATCAGGCCGCTTTTGTCGGCGGCAACGCGCAGTTCGACGTCGTTGTCTTCCAGCAGGGTGGCAATATCGCCGCCACCGCCACCGGTCAGGGCGACCACTCTCATGCCCATTTCGTGTGCCGCCTGGATGGCTTTAATGACCGGTGGCGCGTTACCGGTTGTTGACAGCGTTAACAGCACGTCGGTGGCGTGGCCCAGCGTTCGTATCTGGCGCGCATAGATGTCATTGGGATTGGTGTCGTGGCTGATGCCGGTCAGCAGCAAACCATCGCCCGATAACGCCAGCGCCGGCAATCCCGGTCGCTCCAGCTCAAAGCGGCTCAGCATGCGGGTAACAAACCCCTGGCCGTTGGCCGCTGAGCTGCCCATGCCACAGACCAGAATTTTGCCGTCGCTGAGCAGGGCCTGAGTCAGCAGTTCGGCGCCGTGATGCAGCAGGTCATCCAGCTGTTCGGCGGCCAGTTGGAAGCTTTCCAGGCTCTGGCCGATTTGTTCGTAGATAATGTCGTCTGGTTTCATCAGGCGGTAAAAGCTCCTTTGATCCAGTCGAGTTGACCGTCAGCCCCCAGGGTGATGACGTCGAACCGACTGGGTCGTCTGGCCTGGCGCGGATTGTCCTGCAAATAGCGCTGGGCCGCAGCGATCAGTTTGCGTTGTTTGCTCAGTGTGACTGAGGCAGCAGCGCCACCGTAGCGGGCGTTACGACGCTGGCGTACTTCGATGAACACCAGGGTGTCGCCATCGGCGCAGATTAAATCCAGCTCGCCCTGAGTGACGCGATAATTGCGCGCCAGGGTACGCCAGCCTTGTTGCTCCCGGCACCAGCGTTCAGCCTGATCTTCCGCTTCAACGCCGGCACTCGGTTGCCATGCCATCAGGGTCTGGGCTCGGTCGACGGCAAGGGGCCGTCGCTGGCTTGGGCGACACCCTCGGTGATGGTCGCCCAAGTGAGTTCCCGATGAATGCGTCGGTTTGGGTCCAACCGCAATATGCCGGTTTCACCATAAACACGAGCGGTCGGGAAACGCTGCAATTGCACCAGACGAGGGTGTAATTGATAGGCATCGACACCCAGGGCAACCAGGGTTTCGTAACCGCTGAACTCTTCATTGAAGGCCTGTTCGACGCTGTCTTCCAACGCTGAATGATGCAGTTTCCAAGGCATTTCGACGAACTGCACGCCGTTGAGATCTTCATCGCGTTCGCGGTTAAGCGCACCGGCATATAGGTGGGAAGTACCCATGACCGGTATGGCCGTGGCGTATTGATAATTCAAAATGGGTTTGAGCTGTCGCGCCTGCGGCGGGAAGGCAACCATAAAAATAATATCGATGTCCTGGCGACGGCGTGGTTCGAACACCAGGTTACGATCGGTCAGACGTGCGATGTTGCGTTCGCGTTGTTCGCTGTCGTCGATGTTTAAGGCGCGCTTGACGGTATAGAGGTATTGGTCGGGCTGGGTGAACAGCGAGCGGCTGGTGATGTGGCCGCCCTGGCGTTCCCAGCGCTGAATAAAGGCATCGCTGACCTTGCGCCCCCAGTCGGTATTGGGGGCCAGCACCATGGCGCGACGGTGACCTTCCTGCCAGGCCTGATCGGCGACCTGAATGGCTTCGTCTTCCGGCGCCAGACCGAACTGATAGAAATTCTCCGGCGCCGGCTGGCGGTCATCACCGTAATTCAGCGCCAATACCGGTACGGTTAAAGCCGCCTGGCTTTGCAGACGCTGGACGCGATTTTTATCCAGGGGGCCAATCACCAGATCAGCACCTTCAAACACCGCCTGCTTGTAGACGTTGTAGACATCGTCGTTCAGCGCGGTATCAAAAAAGCTGATGGCCGGCGTTTCGCGACCGTTGGCGCGGGCTTCATACCAGGCAGCGAGCAGGCCGCTGCGAATGGCGCGACCGGCTTTTTCCAGCGGACCGGACAGTGGTACCAGCACGGCAATGTTCTGCGGCTGACGATTGGCCAGTTCACGCAGCAAGGCCAGATCGCCCGGCAGGTTGCGGGCAGCCGGGTGACTGCGGTGGCTGTTGATCCAGTTGGTGATGGCCAGCAGTTGCTGGCGCACGTCATCGACGTTTTCGCGGGTAATCAGTGCCAGTTCCAGCCAGCCGGTCAGGTCGGGGCTGGATTCGGCTTCGATCAGGGTGCGCAGTTGTTCTTCCGGAACGCGTTGCAACGCCGACCAGATACGGTCGCGGTTGTTTTGGGCGTTGTCGCCTTCCAACTGCGGCGCCAGGAAAATACGCTCGCGGGCAGCGGCCAGATATTCGCCCACCATTTCATAGGCTTCGGCACGCTTGAGACGCAGATCAATCTGCCGTTGCATGGGCAGGCCGTCATACAGATAAGCATAGTCGCCGACCAGCCAGTTCAGCGCTTCCTGGCCGTCACCGCGCTGCAGTGCCAGCTCGGCGCGCAGCTCGGCGTAATCGGTTTGTTCGGCGATGGAAAGTTGCTCGAACTGGATAACGCTTAAGGCAACTTCAGCCTCTTCGGTGTGTTGTTCGTTTAATAATTGGCGTGCGACATCGAGTCGTTGCTGGATGCTGTCGATGGACGAGAGGTCCGTCATCGGGCTGTCCACTCCTGTCGGCCGGGGACCCTGACTGGCGCAGCCGGCCAGCAACAGTGCAAAAAGCCAGGCAAGCAGCCGGGCGCTGGAGCGCAATGGCATTGTTAACTTCCACCCAAAGACGGTTACAATAATGAAGCGCATTCTACTCTAGAAGGGGGCGCGCTTGAAAATCGCGCCACCGCCCAACTGACAGGCCTTCCATGACCACCGACTCTTCGTTGCCCAGCGCTCTTTATGTGGTGGCAACGCCCATCGGCCATCTCGATGATATAACCCGTCGTGCCGCACAGATACTGAACGAAGTTGAGGTCTGCTGTTGCGAAGATACCCGCCACAGTCGTCGCCTGCTGGACCATCTGGGCGCGCGTCCGAAGCTGGTTTCGGTGCACGAACACAACGAACGCGAACGCATCGACTTTATTCTTTCTTTACTCGAACAGGGTCAGCGTGTGGCGCTGATCAGCGATGCTGGCACCCCGTTGATTTCCGATCCGGGTTTTCCGCTGGTTCGAGCCGTAGCCGCCGCTGGGTTTGACGTTCGGCCGGTGCCTGGTGTCAGCGCGGTAACGGCGGCTTTGAGCGTGGCTGGTTTGCCGACTGACCGTTGGGTCTTTGAAGGTTTTTTGCCGGCCAAAGCGGGTCAGCGTCAGCAGCGCTTGCAACAACTGGCGAGTGAGAGCCGTACCCTGGTGGTTTACGAAAGCAGCCATCGTATTGAGCGTTGCCTGGATGACATCGTTGCGGTGCTGGGTGCTGATCGTCCGCTGAGTCTGGCGCGTGAATTGACCAAGCAGTTTGAGACGGTGCTGCGTGGCACGGCTGCGGATATTCGTGAGCAAGTTGCCGCGGATGCTGATCAGCGTAAAGGCGAGTTTGTATTGATGATCGGTGGCGCTGCAGAAACCACGGCTGCTACTCAGAGCCAGTTAGATGGCGAACAATTAATGAGAGTACTGGCGCCTTTGATGCCACCCAAGGCTGCGGCAGCAACCTTGGTCGACTTGATCGGTGGTCGTAAAAAGGACTGGTACGAGCGCATTATCGAGCTGGAAAAACCAGCGCCGAATTAAAACACTTGCCAATCCTGCGCAAACCCGTATTGTGCCCGGCGCGAGCTGGCCAGGCAGTCGCCGCTTCGAAAGAAGGGGAGGAAAGTCCGGGCTCCATAGGGCAGGGTGCCAGATAACGTCTGGGCGGCGAAAGCCGACGGAAAGTGCAGCAGAAAGGAAACCGCCATTCGCTTGCGGATGGTAAGGGTGAAAAGGTGCGGTAAGAGCGCACCGCGGCTCTGGTAACAGAGTCGGCGATGGTAAACCCCACCTGGAGCAAGGCCAAATAGAGTCCCACTAAGGCGCGGCCCGCGCTGGGACCGGGTAGGCTGCTTGACCCTGCGGGTGACTGCAGGGCTAGATGAATGACTGTCCACGACAGAACCCGGCTTATCGGCCAGTTCGCAATTTTTTTGAGCGGGAGACGCTGTTGACGCAGTGTATGACGTTGGCATCCTTTAGCGTCTCAAGTCTGGGCGGCACACCGCTCCCGTCTCCCATCCCGTCTTCTTGCGCTCCTTGAGGGTCGCAATTACTCCTCCTGGTTATCTGAATTTTTTCGGTTATTCGAAAAAAATCTTTTATTTAACAAATCACTTTAACTTTCACGCCTAACTCATACGCCCGGCGCCTCTTTGCGCGGTTAGTGTTCGCTAACTTTTATCCGGGGACTGTGAACCACTTCGTAAGCTTCTGTTTTACCTGCTTTTTTTTTAGCTTTCCCGGCTAGTGACCACTTGCTTGTGGCTGTTGCCGCTCCTATAGTGTCGCATTGTGGAGAAAAGTGGCGGAAAGTGGGTTTTTGGGATTGTAAGTAACCACTAACTCGGCGCCGAAATTCAGGCAGCGGAACAGACCATTATGGCTGGGACACAGACGATGATGTTACGGGGCGTGCACACCCTGGCGTTAGACGCCAAGGGTCGTATTGCTGTGCCCAGTCGTTATCGCGCCCTGCTGCAGTCGATGGCCGAAGGTGCTTTGGTCACCACCATCGATACCGAAGCCCGCTGCCTGCTGATTTATCCCTTGCCGGAATGGGAAGTGATTCAGGAAAAGATTTCTGCCTTGTCCAGCTTTAATAAAGCCGCGCGCCGTATTCAGCGTTTGTTGGTCGGTCATGCCACCGACGTCGAGATGGATGCTTCCGGTCGTGTGCTGGTGCCACCGCCGTTGCGTGACTACGCCGAGTTGGACAAAAAAGTGGTGTTGTTGGGTCAGGGCAATAAGTTCGAGCTCTGGTCCGAAGAGCAGTGGGCGCAAACTCGTGACGCCTATCTGGATGAAGCCGGTGATGCGGAAACGCTCACCGCTGAGTTGGAGCAAATTTCATTGTGACCGTCGAGCCAGGCCAATTCAGCCATGAAACGGTGTTGCTGCAGGAAGCGGTGGCAGCCTTGGCGGTCGACGACGGTGTTTATGTGGATGGCACCTTTGGCCGCGGTGGTCACAGTCGTCTGCTGCTGACGCGCCTGGCGAACGATGGCCGTCTGGTGGTGGTCGATAAAGATCCGCAAGCCATCGAGCAAGCTGAGCAGTTAGCCCGTGAAGATGCGCGAGTCATCGTCTGCCACGCCAGCTTTGCCGACTTAAAAGCACAACTGCAAAGGCTCGGTCTGGTCGGTCAGGTGCGCGGTCTGTTGTTGGATTTGGGTGTGTCATCGCCGCAACTGGATGACGCCGAGCGCGGCTTCAGTTTTCGCTCGGACGGTCCGCTCGATATGCGTATGGATCCCAGTCAAGGCGAAAGTGCGGCCGACTGGATTGCCCGGGTCGGCGAAACTGAATTAGCGGATGTGCTGTATCGCTTTGGTGACGAACGCTACAGCCGTCGTATCGCGCGCGCCATTCTGCGTGCTCGTGAACAAGAGCCGCTGACGCGGACGCTGCAGTTGGCAGAAGTGGTCGCTCAGGCGCACCCAGCCTGGGAGCGGCACAAGCATCCGGCCACGCGCAGCTTTCAGGCGATTCGTATTTATATCAACAACGAATTGGCTGACCTGGAAAGTCTGTTGGCCGATGCGGTTGAGATATTGGCACCGAAAGGTCGTCTAGCGGTGATCAGTTTTCACAGTTTGGAAGACCGGGCCGTGAAGCATTTTATGCGCGAGGCGGAACAGGGTCCGGAACTGCCGCCGGGCTTGCCGATTCCCGAAAGTGCCATCGATAAAAGTATGAAGCGAATTGGCAAAGCGATTCGGCCGAGTGCCGCCGAGACGGCGGTCAATCAGCGGTCGCGCAGCGCCACCTTGAGAGTGGCGGAGA
The DNA here is from genome assembly GCF_043196805.1 of Saccharospirillum sp. HFRX-2. Lineage (NCBI taxonomy): Bacteria > Pseudomonadati > Pseudomonadota > Gammaproteobacteria > Oceanospirillales > Saccharospirillaceae > Saccharospirillum > Saccharospirillum sp. HFRX-2. The sequence goes on along the minus strand of NZ_JBEBMU010000007.1, from coordinate 133,428 downwards.
AGTTGTAATGGCAGCGCCCTGGCCTCGTCGTTTGGTGACGCTGGCACTGCTGGTTTTGGTGCTGATTTCAGCCTTCTCGGTGGTGATGGTGACTTACCAGAGCCGGGTGCGTTATGCCCAATTGGAATCGATGCGTCAGCAGAGTCAGGCACTCGAAGAACAGTGGGGCCGGCTGTTGTTGGAAGAAAGTGCGTTTTCATCGCCGGCGCGAGTCGAGCGGTTGGCGCGTGAGCAATTACAGATGACCGAGCCCGGTGACGACCAGGTACGCTGGTTGGGCCGGGCGCAATCCGATGAAGAGGCAAGCCGCTGATGTTGGCGAACTGGCGTTTTTATTTCGTGCAAACCGTACTGGGAGCCTTGGTGCTCTTGGTCGTTTGGCGCGTGGTCAGTTTGCAGGTGTTGGATAAAGACTTTTTGATCGATCAGGGCACCTCACGCTGGCAGCGTATCGAGGTGGTGAACGCGCCGCGCGGTATGCTCACCGATCGTCATGGCGAGCCAGTGGCGGTGAGTACGCCGGTGGTGTCGGTCTGGGCGGATCCGCGTGAACTGCGCGAAGAAGATTTGCCGGCGCTGGCTGAGGCGGCTGAGGTTCCGGTACGCACTCTGGCGGCGCGCCGTCAGCAGCACCGTGCCTTTATGTATGTCAGTCGCCATCTGGCACCGGAAGTGGCTGAGCGGATTCTGGATCGCGGCATTGCCGGTGTTTATGGCCTGACTGAATACAAGCGGTTTTATCCGGCCGGGGAAGTGGCGGCTCATGTGGTTGGTTTTACCGATGTCGACGATCACGGTCAGGAAGGCGTGGAGCTGGCGTACGAAAACGAATTGAGTTCCGAGCCGGGTCGTAAGGAAGTGATTCGCGATTTGCTCGGTCGTGCGGTGCGCGATGTCGGTGAATTACAGGCGCCGCAATCCGGTCGCGATCTGAGTCTGACCATCGATCTGCGCTTGCAGTATCTGGCCTATCGCGAACTGAAAAAAGCCGTCACGCAATATGGTGCGCGCGGCGGTTCGGCGGTGGTGATGGATGTCGCCACCGGTGATGTGCTGGCGATGGTGAATCAGCCTGGTTTCAACCCGAACGATCGCGCCCAGCTGTTACCGGCGTCGACGCGTAACCGCGCCATGACCGATCAGTTCGAGCCGGGCTCGGTGATGAAGCCGCTGAGTATGGCGACGGCACTGTCCAGCGGCCAGTTCAGTGCGACCGATGTGATCGATACCTCACCGGGTTATCTGCGCTTGGGCGAGTACACCATTCGCGATTTTCGCAATTACGGCACGCTCGATATGACCGGCATCATCACCAAGTCGAGCAACGTTGGTATGGCGCGGGTGGCGATGCAGCTTGATGGTCAGCAGATGTGGGAAACCTTTTATGGTCTGGGTCTGGGGCAAACCACCGGTATCGGTTATCCCGGTGAAGCAACGGGCCGCTTGCCCAATCCGCTGAACTGGCGTCCGGTCGAGCAAGGTGCCATGTCTTACGGCTATGGACTGGCGGTAACGCCGCTGCAATTGGCCCAGGCCTACGCCACCTTGGCCAACGATGGACGCCGGGTAAACGCACGCATTTTGCTCGATACGCCGGTACAGCCGGGCGAACAGGTGGTGTCGCCGGAAGTGGCGCAGCAAGTGCTGGCCATGATGGAAACCGTGGTGACGCCCGCCGGTACCGGCAGTCGCGCGGCCTTGGATTGGTACAGCGTGGCCGGCAAAACCGGCACCGTTCATAAGGTCGGGGCCCAGGGTTACGAAGATGAAAAATACATCTCGTCTTTTGTTGGCATTGCGCCGGCACAGGACCCTCAGGTGATCACCGTGGTGGTCATTAACGAGCCGCCGCCGGATCACTATTACGGTGGTGAAGTTCCGGCGCCGGTCTTTCGCGGCATTATGAATCAGGCCTTGCCGTTGCTTGGTATAGCGCCGGATCGCATTCCGGCACAGGCGCGGTTGCAGGAGGTTGGCTCATGAAAGAGTTGTCGACCTGGTTGCCCGGGCACGCTGAATTGGCTGGCATTAAAGCGCTCGATTTAACACTGGACAGTCGCGAAGTCCGGCGCGGCAGCGTCTTTGTCGCTCTGGCGGGCGGCGCATTTGATGGTCACGATTACATCGACGCTGCCATTGACGCCGGTGCGGTGGCCGTTTTGGCCGAGCATTCAGTCGGTGAGCGTGAGGTGCCCATCCTGGTGCTGCCGCAGTTGCGTGCAGAATTGGGTGAACTGGCGCACCGTTTTTTTGAGGCGCCGTCCGAACAACTGGGCGTGATCGGTATTACCGGCACCAATGGCAAGACCTCGACCTGTCAGTACATCGCTCAATCGCTGGATTTTCTCGGTCGTCGCTGCGGCATTATCGGCACCAATGGTCAGGGTTTGTGGGGCGCTTTGCAGCAAACTCAAAACACCACGCCCGATGTCATCCGGCTGCATAAAGAATTGTCACGCCAGTGGGTGCAGGGCGGTCGTTATTCGGCGATGGAAGTGTCGTCGCACGGGCTCGATCAAGGTCGTGTCGACAGCGTGCGTTATCGCACCGCTGTGTTCACCAATCTCAGTCGTGATCACCTCGATTATCACGGCACCATGGAAGCCTATGGCGATGCCAAATGGCGGTTGTTTCAGTGGCCGGGCCTGGTCAATGCAGTGGTCAACCTGGATGACGCCTGGGTGCAGAACCACCAAGACAGTATTCGCGCCGAGCGGGTGCTGACCTATGGCGAGCATGAGCAGGCGGATATTCGCGTGCTGGCGTACCGCTGTCATCCCACCGGACTGGACGCGCGCGTTGCCACGCCCTGGGGCGAAACCGAACTGAATCTGCCGTTGTTGGGACGCTTTAATCTCAGCAATGCACTGGCCGCTTTTGCGGTTTTATTGTGTGAAGACGTGCCGCTGTCGACGGCTGCGCGGGTGCTGTCGAATTTGCGCCCGGTCAGCGGCCGCATGGAAAAATTATTGCTCGAAGGTGGGCCGACCGTGGTGGTCGATTACGCCCACACGCCCGATGCTTTGGAGAAAGCTTTAAGCGCTTGCCGCGACCACGTTGAAGGTCGCCTGGGCGTTATTTTCGGGTGCGGTGGTGATCGTGACAAAGGCAAGCGTCCGGAGATGGCGGCTGTTGCCGAAGCCGGCGCTGACTTTGTGGTGATCACCGACGATAACCCGCGCTCGGAATCTTCCGCCAGCATTCTGGCGGATATCCGCACCGGCTTTACCCGACCCGAAGCGGTCACGGTGATTGCCGACCGACACGATGCCATTTTCGACACCCTCAGTCGCAGCGGCGAAAACGACGTCATTCTGATCGCCGGTAAAGGTCACGAGGCCTATCAGGAAATTTCCGGTGTGCGTCACGACTTCTCCGATCAGCAAACAGTGCGCGATTGGCAGGAGGCTCAGCATGTGGACTGAACCGAAGCTGAGCCAATGGGCCGAAGCCGCTGGCGGTCAATTATTAGGTGACGATGTTGTCGTGACACAAGTATCGACCGACAGTCGTTCACTCACTGCTGGCGATATTTATGTGGCGCTCAAAGGCGAACATTTTGATGGCCACGCTTATGTCGACGCCGCCTTAGAAAAAGGCGCGGCCGCTGTGGTGGTTGAAGCACAACAGAGCACCTCTGTGGCGCAGCTTATGGTGCCGGATACGCGCCTGGCATTGGGGCAACTGGCGGGCTTGTTGCGTCAGGCATTTAGCGGTCAGGTCGTAGCGTTAACCGGCAGCGCCGGCAAGACGTCGACGCGCGCCATGCTGCAACGCATTTTTGCTCAGCAGCCAGGTTTGTTGGCGACTGAAGGTAACTTTAATAACGACATCGGCGTGCCCAAAACCTGGTTTCGAATCGCTGCTGAACATCAACGGGTGTTACTCGAACTAGGCGCCAATGCGCAGGGTGAAATTGCCTGGACGGCGGGCTTTAGTCGGCCGCATATCAGCCTGTTGTTGAATGCGTCCGAAGCACATTCTGAGGGTTTTGGTGGACTGGACGGTGTGCGCCTTGCCAAGGGCGAAATTATCGACGGCACGCTGGCTGATGGTTATTGCGTTTTGAACCGGGATGACCCGGCTTTTGAACAGTGGCGTAAGCGTGCCGGATCGCGCTCGGTACTCAGTTTTGGTGAGTCTGAACAGGCCGATGTTCGGTTGTTGGATTTCGAAACTACGGCGACGGGTTCGGCATTTCGCGTACGTTTACCGGCCGGAGAAATTTCCGTGAGCTGGTCGATGCTGGGTCGGCATATGGCTTTAAACGCCGTCGCCGCAGCAGCCACGGCCTGGGTCGCTGGCCTGTCGTTGCCGACAATCGGTGAAGGTTTGCAGGCGATGCAGCCCGAGCCGGGTCGGTTGCACCCCGTACCATCGCAGCACGGTGGTTTGTTGGTTGACGATTCTTATAACGCCAATCCGGCGTCGGTGCGTGCCGCTATTGATGTGTTGGCGCCAAGCAGCGACGACACCCTGTTGATCCTGGGCGATATGGCCGAACTCGGCGCAGACGCCGAACGCTTGCATGCCCAGGTTGGTGATTACGCGCGGGGGCGAATCAGTGCCGTGTGGACGCTGGGCGCTTTATCCGCGTCTGCCAGCGCCGCTTGCGGCGGCGAACACTTTGACTCGATTGAAACTTTGATGGCGGCGTTGTCATCACGTCTGACAAAAACCACTGCGGTGTTGGTGAAAGGATCACGCAGCGCAGGCATGGAAAGGGTTGTTGAAACCCTGAAAAGGAAAACCTGATGTTTGTTTGGTTAACGCCCTATTTAATGGAATTGCACAGCGGTTTTGGCGTGCTGCAATACCTGACGCTGCGCGCCATCTTTGGTGTGCTGACAGCGCTGGGCGTGTCTTTGTTGCTTGGCCCCTGGCTGATCCGAACGCTGCGCCAATATCAGATCGGTCAGTCGGTGCGCAGCGATGGTCCGCAAACGCATTTAAGCAAAGCCGGCACGCCGACCATGGGTGGTGCTTTGATTCTGATTTCTATCATTGCATCGGCCTTGTTGTGGTCCGATCTGAGTAATCGTTATGTCTGGATTACCATCGGTGTAACCGCCGGTTTTGGTGTGATTGGCTGGGTTGATGACTACCTCAAGGTGGTAAAGCGCAACAGCAAAGGCTTGCCGGCGCGGACCAAATATCTGGCGCAATCGATGTTCGGTCTGGGTGCTGCTTTAGCCTTGTTTTTAACCGCCGGTGGTGTCGTTGAAAACACGCTTTATGTGCCGTTCTTTAAAGAGGTTGCCATCACCTTGGGCGGCTTCTTTGTGGTGCTGACTTACTTCGTCATTGTCGGTACTTCTAACGCGGTAAATCTGACCGATGGTCTGGATGGTCTGGCGATTCTACCGACGGTATTAATTGCCGGAGCGCTTGGCGTTTTTGCCTACGCAGCCGGTAACAGCGTTTACTCAGATTACCTGCAGATTCCTTATGTATTAGGTGCCGGTGAATTGATTGTTTTTTGCGGTGCTTTGGTCGGTGCCGGCCTTGGCTTTTTGTGGTTCAACACCTACCCGGCGCAGGTCTTTATGGGCGATGTCGGTTCGCTGGCCCTGGGGGCCGCTCTGGGTGTCATTGCCGTCATCGTGCGTCAGGAATTGGTGCTGTTCATTATGGGTGGTGTCTTCGTTGCTGAGACGCTGTCGGTCATTTTGCAGGTAGCGTCGTTCAAGCTGACCGGTCGGCGCATTTTCCGCATGGCGCCCTTGCACCATCACTATGAATTAAAGGGTTGGCCCGAACCTCGGGTCATTGTTCGTTTCTGGATCCTCACCGTTATTTTGGTGTTGATCGGACTGGCTACGTTGAAGATTCGTTGAGATGAAACCGATCACGGCAAAACGCGATTATCTGGTCGTCGGCTTGGGCGCTACAGGTTTGTCCTGTGTGCGCTTTTTGCGCGCACGCGGCCAGGGCGTGGCGGTGGTCGACAGTCGCGATGAGCCGCCGGGTCGGGACGTTTTGCAGCGCGAATTTCCTGAAGTGGAATTAACCACCGGCGCTTTTTCCGCCGAGCAATTAAAGCAGGCCGATATCCTGGTGCTGAGTCCGGGTGTGCCTTTGGCGACACCGGCGATTAAAGCGGCCATCGATGCTGGTGTACCGGTGACCTCGGACATTGAATTGTTTCATCAAACTTTTGCTGGAAAGCTGGTTTTGATTACCGGTTCCAACGCCAAATCCACAGTGACGTCCTGGGTGGCTGATATGGCGCGCTTGTCGCGTCAGGCTTATGTGGTGGGTGGCAACCTGGGTAAGCCAGCGTTGGAATTATTGGCTGAACCGGCCGATCTGGCGATTCTGGAACTGTCCAGTTTTCAGTTGGAATTATTGCCGCCGTTGATTGCCGATGTAGCCACCATTTTGAACGTCAGCGAAGACCATTTGGATCGCTACGACAGTTTTGAGGCCTACCGCCAAGCTAAGTTGCGTATTTATCGCGGCGCCAAACAGGTGGTGTTTAACCGGGCCGATGCGTTGACACAAACGCCGCTGGAAACGCCGATGGTGTCCTTCGGTTTGGATCAACCGACGGAGGGTCATTTCGGTCTGGTCCAGCATGACGGTGAAGAATGGTTGGCCCAGGGTGACCAGCTGTTATTGCCCAGCCGCGAAGTCGCTTTGCCGGGTCGACACAATCTGGTCAATGCCTTGGCCAGCCTGGCACTGGGGGCGGCGGTGGACTTGCCGCAAGTGGCGATGCTGGAATCGTTGCGCAGCTTTAAAGGTTTGCCGCATCGCTGCGAATGGGTAGCGACTAAATCCGGTGTGCGTTACGTCAACGACTCCAAAGGCACCAACGTTGGCGCGACCTTGGCGGCTGTCGAAGGTTTGGGCCGTGAAGTCCCGGGGCGACTGATTTTACTGGTTGGCGGCCAAGGCAAAGACGCCGATTTTGCGCCCTTGGCTGCACCGGTTAATGAGTTGTGCAAGGCGGTTTTTGCCTATGGCGAAGATGGCGATTTGTTGGCCAGCGTCATCGGTTCTTTGGCGCAGCGAGTTGAGCGGATGGAAGATGCTTTTCAGGCAGCGGTGAAACAGGCCACCGAGGGTGACACTGTGCTGTTGTCGCCGGCCTGCGCAAGCTTCGATCAGTTCCGTAATTTTGAACATCGCGGTGAGGTGTTTCGGGCTCAGGTGGAGGCGTTGTCATGACCGCTCAAGCACGCAGCTTACCGTTATTGACCGATCGCCTGGGTGCGGCCTATCAGCCGCTATGGCGCGGTGATCGCTGGTTGCTCGGCAGTGCGCTGTCGTTGCTGATTCTGGGTGTGGTGATGATCGCCTCGGCCTCCATCGATATCAGCCAGCAGAATTTTGGTGTGCCTTATCACTATACGATGCGCCATCTGGTGTACCTGACGCTGGGCATTGCGCTGGCGGCTTTGGTGTCGGTGGTGCCGATGGTGGTGTGGCAGCGACTGAGCGGCGTGTTTTTGATCGCCTCTTTGCTCTTGCTGGTATTGGTGCTGATTCCTGGTATCGGTCGTGAAGTAAAAGGCAGCTGGCGTTGGATCGACCTGGGTCCGTTTGGTTTCCAGCCATCGGAGCTGGGTAAGGGCGCCATCATCCTTTATGTGTCGGCCTATTTGGTGCGTCGCCGTGATGAAGTGATGACGCAGTTGTCGGGTTTTATCAAACCGCTGGCGGTGATGTCGGTGATGATTATGTTGCTGCTGCTGGAGCCGGATTTCGGCACGGTGGTGGTGGTGCTGGGCACCATTCTCGGCATGTTGTTTTTAGGTGGTGTGAAAGCCGGTCAGTTCTTCCTGGCGATTGTTGCTGCGGGCGGCGCTATCACCATCATGGTGTTTTCGCAGGCTTATCGGGTGCGGCGAGTGCTGGCTTTTATGGACCCCTGGTCGCCCGAGAATGTCTATGGCAGCGGTTATCAGTTGACGCAATCGTTGATCGCCTTTGGTCGTGGCGAATGGTTCGGCGTCGGTCTGGGTAATTCGATGCAGAAATTGTTTTACCTGCCTGAAGCGCATAACGATTTTATTCTCGCCATCATCGGTGAAGAACTCGGTTTGATTGGCGTGCTGGCGGTGTTGGTGCTGTTCGGGATTTTGATTCAGCGGATGTTTTTTATCGCCCGACTGGCTGAGCGCAAAGGCTATTTATTTGGCGCCTTTGTCAGCTATGGCATCGGTCTGCTGTTCGCCATTCAGGTGTTGATCAACATCGGGGTGAATACCGGTTTGTTGCCGACTAAAGGTTTGACCTTGCCGTTCTTGTCGTCGGGCGGGACCAGTTTGTTGTTGTGTCTGTCGCTGCTGGCGCTGGTGAATCGCGTTTACAACGAATCGTTGGCGCGCGACACCGAGGAGGCGACGGTATGAAGCGTATTTTGATCATGGCCGGCGGTACCGGTGGGCATATTTTCCCGGCCATGGCAGTAGCAGAAGCCTTGCAGGAAGCGGGCTATCAGGTCAGCTGGCTGGGTGCCCGTCGTGGTATGGAAACCGATCTGGTGCCGCGTGCGGGTTTTGATCTGCACACTCTTGGCGTGACCGCCTGGCAGGGTGGCGGACTGCTGCGCAAGTTGATCGCACCCTTCAACCTGGCGCGCGCCTTGTTGCAGGCGCTGGGTTTGTTGGCGCGGTTGAAGCCAGCGGCGGTGATTGGTTTCGGCGGTTATGCCTCGGCGCCCGGTGGCGTTGCGGCCTTGTTGCGCGGTGTGCCTCTGGTGCTGCACGAACAAAACGGCGTGCCGGGTTTGACCAACGCTCGCCTGGCCAAAAGAGCGACACGGTTGCTGCAGGCGTTCCCACGCACCTTTGTCGGCGATGTCGAGGTAGTCGGTAATCCGGTGCGCGCCGCCTTGACCGCTTTGCCAGCTCCGGCGGAGCGCGGTCTGGGTGGACATAGCCGCCTGCGGGTTTTGGTGATGGGCGGCAGTCAGGGTGCTCAGGCTTTGAATGAAACCGTGCCAGCCGCGGTGGCTCAGCTGTCTAAAGCGCAGCAACCGGAAGTCTGGCATCAGGCTGGGCGCAATAAGGCGGACGACACTGTTGCGGCCTATCGCTCTGCGGGTGTTGACGCCAGTGTGGTCGAGTTTGTCGATGACATGGCCAAGGCCTATAGCTGGGCTGATTTAGTGATTTGTCGCAGTGGTGCTTCGACGGTTTCTGAGCTGGCTGCGGTAGGCGTATACAGCCTGCTGGTGCCTTACCCCTGGCACAAAGATCGGCAGCAGTATCGCAATGCCCAGTGGCTGGTGGACGAAGCGGCCGCTGAGTTGTGCGATCAGGCCGATTTAACCGCCGAGAGTCTGAGTGAACGGTTGCGCTACTGGCACAACCATCGTGATGAATTAAAGGCAGGCGCGCAGCACAGCTGGCGTCTGGGAATACGCGATTCGGCCCGTCGAGTGGTTCGGGTCGTCGATGAAATTTTAGTGGAGCAAGCCGCATGACGCGTCTGGATTTAAACAACGGCCAGGAATTCCCGATCCCGGAGATGCGCCGCATTCGTCGCATTCATTTTATCGGTATCGGTGGCGCTGGCATGTGCGGTATTGCGGAAGTGTTGCATAACCAGGGTTACGCCATCAGCGGTTCTGATTTGAAGCGCACCACGGTCACCAGTCGACTGGAAGAGTTGGGCATGACGGTGTTCTACGGCCATGGCGAGAGCAATGTCAGTGGTGCTGATGTGGTCGTCGTTTCCAGTGCCATCAATCCGGCCAACCCGGAAGTGAAGTGGGCGCTGGATCGTCGTGTGCCGGTGGTGCGTCGTGCCGAAATGTTGGCTGAGTTGATGCGTTATCGCCATGGTATCGCCATCGCTGGTACGCACGGTAAAACCACGACCACCTCGCTGATGGCCTCGGTGATGGCCAAAGGTGGCATGGATCCGACCTTTGTCATTGGCGGCAAGTTGAACAGTGCCGGTGCTAATGCGCGTTTGGGCAACAGCCGTTATCTGGTCGCTGAAGCCGATGAAAGTGATGCTTCTTTCCTGCATCTGCAGCCGATGACCGCCATCGTCACCAATATCGACGCCGATCATATGGACACCTATGAAGGTGACTTCGAACGCTTGAAAGACACCTACATCCAATTTCTGCACAACCTGCCGTTTTATGGTCTGGCGGTGCTGTGCATCGATGATGAGCACGTGCGTTCCATCCTGCCGCGACTGAGCCGTCAGTTCGTCACCTATGGCTTTAGCGAAGAGGCCGATTACCGTGCCGTTGATATCCAGCAGGAAGGCATGGTGACGCGTTTCCGCGTGGAACGTCCGGGTGAGTTGCCGGCACTGGATATCGCGCTGCGCATGCCCGGTGATCATAACGTCTTGAATGCGCTGGCGGTCATAGCGGTCGCCAGCGACGAAGGGGTTTCCGACACCGGCATCCAGGAAGGCTTGAACGAATTCGATGGCGTCGGCCGCCGCTTCCAGGTGCAGGGTGAGTACAGTATTCCGGACGGCAAGGTGATGCTGGTCGATGATTACGGCCATCATCCGCGCGAGCTGGCGGTGACCTTCGATGCCATCCGTCGTGGCTGGCCCGATAAGCGTTTGGTGGTGTTGTTCCAGCCGCATCGTTACAGCCGCACGCGTGATCTGTATGAGGACTTTGTCGATGTCCTGTCCAAGGTCGATGCGCTCTTGCTGCTCGATGTCTACGCCGCCGGCGAAGAACCCATTCCAGGTGCCGATGGCCGTAGCCTGAGCCGCAGTTTGCGTATGCGCGGCAAGGTGGAACCGATCTTTATTGAACATCGCGACAAGGTGTTGGAGGCGCTGCCGGACATCCTGCGCGATGGCGATTTGCTGCTGACTCAGGGCGCCGGTGATATCGGTGCGCTGTCGGTAGAAATTGCTCAGGCTCAGTTGGGGTTTAAAGCATGACGGCGATGAAAAAATTTCAACGGGTTGCCGTGCCTTACGGTGGCATGTCGGCCGAACGTGACGTTGCGTTGAACAGCGGCATGACGGTTATTCAGGCGCTGCGCGATGCGGGCTATGAAGTGGTCACCTTTGATGTCACCGATAAGGCCTCTTTGGTTGAGTGGGTCAGTCAGTTGGACGTCGATGTGGTTTTCCCGATGTTACACGGCCGTGGCGGTGAAGATGGCCAGTTACAGGGTTTATTGGAGTGGCACGGCCTGCCGTACGTTGGCAGCGGTGTGCTCGGTTCGGCCCTGGCCATGGACAAATTGCGTTCCAAGTGGGTGTTCGCCAGTGCCGGTATCTCGACGCCGCCCTTTGCGGTGATTCGTTCCGATGCAGAGCGCGAAGCGGTGCAGGAGCAATTGGAATATCCGGTCATGGTGAAGCCGGTGCATGAAGGTTCCAGTATCGGCATGAGCCGTGTCGATGGCGCCGAGCAGTTGGCTGCGGCCTGTGCCGAAGCCTTTCGCTTTGATGGCGAAGTGATGATTGAACAGTTTATCGCCGGCAGTGAGTACACCGTCGGCATCGTCGGCGATCAGCCGCTGCCGGCCATTCGTTTGGAAGCCGCCAATACCTTTTACGACTACCAGGCGAAATATGTGTCCGATGACACCCGCTATTTTCTGCCCTGCGGTCTCAGTGAAGAGCGCGAAGCCGAGGTGCAGTCGCTGGCGTTGCAGGCGTTTCGCGCTCTGGGTTGTCACGGCTGGGGTCGGGTCGACCTGATGATGGACGAAGCCGGTCAGGCCATGGTGTTGGAGGTCAATACCATACCGGGCATGACCGATCACAGCCTGGTGCCTAAGGCGTCTCGCGCGCACGGCTGGGAATTGCCGCAGTTGATGCATGAAATTCTGGCCACGGTGGGAACGCCCTCTTGAACGATGCGCGTAAGCGTAAACAGGGCGCGACTCTGAGAAAGAGTCCGCTCAACTGGCGTAAGCCGCTGCGCTATGGGTTGCGGGCTCTGGCGGGTGGTGTGGTGTTGGCGCTGTTGATTACCGCCGGGCGCTGGGTGTTGGGTTTGGAAGTGAATTGGCAGCCGCTGGCGCTGAACAATTGGGCCTTGGATGAGGTGTTGGTCTATCAAAGCCGCGCTGATCTGGATGACACCCTGGCGCAGTACCAGGGGCGCAGTTTGCTGCTGATTTCGCCGGAGGCGGTGCGCAAAGATGTTGAAGCACTGCCCTGGGTGTCACAGGCGCTGGTCAGTAAGGTCTGGCCGGATCAGTTGCAGATTCACATCGAGGAGCATCAGCCGGTGGCACGTTGGAACGGCGAACAGGTTTTAAACAGTGACGGCGAGCCATTGTCGCGTCCGGTGGCTGACCTGGTGCTGGCGGATTTGCGTGGGCCCAGTGGCCAGGCCAAGCGGGTGATGGATCAGTATCTGCAATATTCCCGGGTCTTTGTTGACTCGGGTGTGCGCCTGGCGGGGGTAAGAATGCATCCGCGCGGCGCCTGGGATTTGCAATTGGATAACGGCATTCAGGTAGCGTTGGGTTCCAGCGACATGCTCGATCGCACGACTCGGGTGGTGGCATTGCTGGAGCGCCGTCCGCTTGAGCTGAATGACATTGAATACATTGATGCTCGTTACCCCAACGGTGTTGCCGTCGGGCGGCGGGCTGACAACGAACCATCGGCATGAGGTGAATCATGACATCGCCTTTTAAGGGAAAATTGATCGTCGGCCTGGACATAGGCACGTCCAAGGTCGTTGCCATCGTCGGCACGGTGACAGCCGAGGGCGGTATTGAAATTGTCGGGCTCGGTTCGCATCCGTCGCGTGGTTTGAAGAAGGGCGTGGTGGTGAATATCGAATCCACTGTGCAGAGCATTCAGCGCGCGGTGGAAGAGGCTGAGCTGATGTCCGGTTGCGATATTCACTCGGTCTACGTGGGTATTGCCGGCAGCCATATCAGCAGCCTGAACAGCCACGGCATTGTCGCGATTAAAGAAAAAGAAGTGATCGATGCGGATCTGGAACGGGTGATCGATGCAGCTCAGGCGGTGGCGATTCCGGCGGATCAGAAGATCCTCCATATCCTGCCGCAGGAATACATCATCGATAACCAGGAAGGCATCAAGGAGCCGCTGGGCATGTTCGGCGTGCGCCTGGAAGCTAAGGTTCATCTGGTGACCGGGGCGCAGAATGCGGTGCAGAACATCGAGAAGTGTGTGCGTCGCTGCGGTTTGGAAGTCGATCAGATCATTTTGGAGCAGTTGGCCTCTTCGCAATCAGTGCTGACTGACGATGAGAAAGAGCTGGGTGTGTGCATGGTCGATATCGGCGGTGGTACCACCGATATGGCGATCTTCACCGAAGGCGCAATTCGTCATACAGCAGTGATTCCGATTGCCGGTGATCAGGTCACCAATGACATCGCCATGGCCTTTGCCACACCGACGCAGCATGCCGAGGAAATCAAGATCAAGTACGCCTGCGCGCTGTCGCAACTGGCCGGTGAACACGAAACCATCAAGGTACCTTCGGTGGGCGACCGCAGTCCGCGCGAACTGACCCGTCAGGCGTTGGCTGAGGTGGTGGAGCCGCGTTACGAAGAGTTGTTCAACCTGGTCAAGGCAGAGCTGCGCCGCAGCGGTTTCGAAGACATGATCCCGGCCGGCATCGTGCTGACCGGTGGTACCGCCAAGATGGAGGGTGCCGTTGAACTGGCCGAGGAAGTGTTTCATGTACCCGTCCGTCTGGCGGCGCCCCAGGGCGTTTCCGGTTTGTCGGACGTGGTTGCCAATCCCATCCATGCGACCGGTGTGGGGTTGTTGCAGTACGGCTTGAAGCAGTTGCGTACCAGCGGGGGCGGTCAGGCCGTCGCCAAAGGCCGTAACTCGGACGACGATCTGGGTGGCTGGGCGCGTTTCAAGCAATGGGTCGCTGACAATTTTTAAGAACGTATTGAACAACAGAATTCAGGGCTCGGGCGTAACGCCCGATTGAATAACACGAGGATAGGAGCAGGAAGATGTCCAATTATGATACCGACATGAACGGTGGCGACATGTTCACGCTGGTCGATGAACAGCCGCAATCCGCAGTCATTAAGGTCTTTGGTTGTGGTGGCGGTGGTGGTAATGCTGTCCGCCACATGCTGGAATCGAAGATCGATGGCGTCGAATTTATTTGCGCCAACACCGATGCTCAGGCGTTGCGTGGCGTCGGTGCGACGACTCAACTGCAACTGGGTAACGGCATTACCCGCGGTTTGGGTGCCGGTGCCAACCCGGAAGTAGGGCGTCAAGCGGCGCTGGAAGACCGTGAACGCATCGCTGAAGTGCTTAAAGGTGCCGACATGGTATTTATCACCGCAGGCATGGGTGGTGGTACTGGTACCGGTGCCGCACCTGTGGTGGCTGAGGTAGCACGTGATCTGGGTATTCTGGCGGTTGCTGTCGTCACCAAGCCGTTCCCGTTCGAAGGTCGTCGTCGCATGAAAGTGGCGATGGAAGGTCTGGAACTGCTGCGTGAAAGTGTTGATTCGCTGATTACCATTCCGAACGAAAAATTACTGACCGTGCTGGGTAAGAATGTCACCCTGCTGGAAGCGTTTTCGGAAGCGAACAATGTGTTGCAGAACGCCGTCCAGGGTGTGGCGGATCTGATCGTTCGTCCTGGCACCATCAACCTCGACTTTGCCGATGTCCGCACCGTTATGTCTGAAATGGGCATGGCTATGATGGGTTCCGGCATCGCCTCTGGTGAGAACCGTGCGGCCCGTGCCGCAGAGATGGCGATTCGCAGTCCGCTGCTGGAAGACGTCGATCTGACCGGGGCCCGCGGTATTCTGGTGAACATCTCGGCGGGTGTGGACCTGGGGCTGGATGAATTTACCGAAGTGGGTAACACCATTGAGGAGTTCGCCTCCGAGGAAGCCACTGTGGTTGTTGGCACAGTTATTGATCCGGAGCTGAAAGACGAAGTTCGGGTGACTGTCGTTGCAACAGGCATTGGTCAGGGCGAAGCGCGAGCCGCCAAGCCGCAGGTTGCGGTGGATAACACCCGTAAATCTGATGGCAGTGTCGACTATAAAAAGCTGGAACGCCCTACTGCGGTGCGTAACGCTCAGCCGGCCGCCCCAGAAGAGGACGCCAAGCCCGTTCGCAGTGCGAAAGATCTGGACTATTTAGATATTCCGGCCTTTCTGAGACGTCAGGCAGACTGAGAACTGGTTAATAGTTGTGCAGCGCACCATTTGTGCACAGCTTCGGTTC
The DNA here is from genome assembly GCF_043196805.1 of Saccharospirillum sp. HFRX-2. Classification (NCBI taxonomy): domain Bacteria; kingdom Pseudomonadati; phylum Pseudomonadota; class Gammaproteobacteria; order Oceanospirillales; family Saccharospirillaceae; genus Saccharospirillum; species Saccharospirillum sp. HFRX-2. The sequence goes on along the minus strand of NZ_JBEBMU010000007.1, from coordinate 118,275 downwards.
TGCTAGAATGCCGGCTCTTGGAACAGCTATACGGTATTCCGCAGGCCCCAGGCTAAGGAACCACTTACTTTATAGGGTCAATTCACCCCATGGTTAAGCAACGCACTCTGAAAAACACCATTCGCGCCACCGGCGTGGGCCTGCATTCAGGCAAAAAGGTGTACCTGACGCTGAAACCAGCGCCAGTGGACACTGGTATCGTATTCTGCCGCACCGATCTGGATCCGGTGGTGGAAATTCCTGCTCATGCCCTGAATGTGGGCGATACCACTTTGTCCACGACGTTAGTGCAGGGTGATGTGAGCATCGACACGGTGGAGCACTTGCTGTCCGCCTGTGCCGGCCTGGGTGTGGATAATGCCTATATTGAAGTCAGTGCTGCTGAAGTACCGATTATGGATGGCAGTGCCGGTCCCTTTGTCTTCTTGTTGCAGTCTGCCGGTATCGAAGAGCAGTCCAAAGCCAAGCGTTTTATTCGTATCACCAAGCCGGTTTCCATCGTCGACGGTGATAAGGAAGCACGCTTTGAGCCGTATGATGGCTTTGCGGTGCGCTTTACCATCGATTTCGATCACCCGGTATTTCGTGATCGTGCTCAGACTGCAGAGTTGGATTTTTCCACGACTGCCTTCGTTAAAGAAATCAGCCGGGCGCGTACCTTCGGCTTTATGCGCGATTTCGAATACCTGCGTGCGAACAACCTGGCCTTGGGTGCCAGCGTTAATAACGCTATTGCGGTTGACGACTACAAGATACTGAATGAAGATGGGTTGCGCTACGAAGATGAATTCGTCAAACACAAGGTGTTGGACGCGATTGGCGATCTGTATCTGTTGGGCCACAGCCTGATTGGTCGTTTCACGGGAGTGAAATCCGGTCATGGTCTGAATAACCTCCTGCTGCGCGAACTACTCAAGCAAGAAGATGCCTGGGAGTTTGTGACTTTTGAGGAAGGCGAGGCCGAATCCGTGCCCATCGCTTACGCGCCCGTTCTGGCAACGAGCTAGGTAGTACTGCGGTATGAACATCATAGTGGTTAGCCGACGGCACGGTCGGTCCCGTACGGTTACATTTTCTGCTTTAGTGACGATGCTGACACTCGGTATCATCAGCTTGGTAACTCTGGCTGTGTTATCGATTCAGTGGATCCGCGCTAGCGAGCCATCCATCATCGATATTCAGGCGGTCAAGCAGTGGCAGCAGCGCCTGGTCAGTCAGGAGAGCGAGCTTGATCGCACTCGTGAGCATACCGAAGAGCAGATTCGCGCTCTGACGGTAAAGCTGGCGGAGTTGCAATCACGCTTAACGCGCCTGGATGCACTGGGCGAACGTCTGGTTGACGTTGCTGAGCTTGATGACGGCGAGTTCGATTTCACCATTCCTCCCGGTGTTGGCGGTCCTGAAACCGAAGCTGGCAGCTATACGCCGCCGGATATTGTTGGTGCTCTGGATAGTCTGTCGTCAATGATCGATGACCGTGAGCAGCAGTTGTCAGTACTTAATTCCCTGCTGGGTGATCGTAAGATTCAATCGGCAACCTTTGTTGCTGGTCGTCCGATCGAACGAGGGTGGATGAGTTCTCGTTATGGTTATCGTAACGATCCGTTCACGGGCGACGTTGCCTGGCACGATGGTGTCGACTTCGCGGGCAAAGATGGGTCTAACATCATTGCCGTGGCTGCCGGTGTTGTTACCTGGGCCAGTGAGCGTTATGGCTATGGCAACATGGTCGAGATCAATCACGGTAATGGCTATGTGACGCGTTACGCTCACGCCAAAGAAGTGTTGGTTAATGTGGGTGATGTCGTTAAGAAGAATGATGTCATCGCTTTGATGGGCAGCACCGGCCGTTCAACCGGACCGCATACTCACTTCGAAGTGCATCATCGTGGTCGCTCGGTCGATCCGGCGGAATACATTAACCGCGTCGCTAGATTCTAAATATTTTGGGCCGAGCACCATTGGTACTCGGCCCAAAATACTTCCCTGCTGATTTGAACTCCCCTAGATGGCGATTCTTCGCCAATTTCAAAGACAAATGCACTTGCAGTCAGTATAGTGGGCCATCACTTAAGTCTTTGAATCGAATCTAAAAACGACACTTCCTATGTTCACCACTCTGATCCGTAAGGTGGTCGGTACCAAGAACGACCGCGAAGTAAAGCGGTTGAGCCGCTTAGTTCAACGTATTAACGCTCTAGAGCCTGAAATGCAGGCGCTTACCGACGATGGTATTCGCGATAAGACTGCGCAGTTCCGTCAGCGCCTGGAGCAAGGCGAAACCCTGGACGCGATACTGCCGGAAGCCTTTGCTCTGGTGCGCGAAGCCAGCCAACGTACACTCGGTTTACGCCATTTCGATGTGCAGATGATTGGTGGCATGGTGCTGCATGCCGGCAAAATCGCCGAAATGAAAACCGGTGAAGGTAAAACGCTGGTGGCGACTTTGGCGGTGTATCTCAATGCGCTGCCTGCCAAAGGTGTGCACGTTATTACCGTCAACGATTATCTGGCTCAACGTGACTCCGAGTGGATGCGTCCCCTCTATGAAGCTTTGGGCATGACTGTTGGCGTCGTTGTGTCACGACAAGACCCTGCAGATAAGCGCGCAGCCTACGAAGCCGACATTACCTACGGCACCAACAACGAATTCGGGTTTGACTATCTGCGCGACAACATGGCCTTCAGCCTGGCTGATAAATATCAGCGTGGTCAGCCCTACGGTATTGTCGATGAAGTCGACTCCATCTTAATCGATGAAGCCCGCACGCCGTTGATTATCTCGGGCGCCGCAGAAGACTCCAGCGAACGCTATCTGCAGATCAACAAGCTGATCCCTTCTTTGCAGCGAGCTTATGAAGCCAATGAAGGTGAAGACGCCAAGCCCGGCGATTTTCAGGTCGATGAAAAAAACCGGACGATCGAGTTGACCGAGCAGGGTCACGAGAAAGTCGAAAGCCTGTTGCATCAGGCCGGTTTGCTGCCCGAAGGCGAATCGCTCTACGCCCCTCATAACCTTTTGCTGTTCCATCACGTAACAGCCGGTTTGAAAGCCCACCACCTGTTCCAGCGCAATGTCGATTACATTGTGCAGGAAGGGCAGGTTGTCATTGTCGATGAACACACCGGTCGGACCATGCCGGGACGTCGCTGGAGCGATGGTTTGCATCAGGCTGTTGAAGCCAAAGAAGGGCTGACGGTGCAAAAAGAAAACCAGACGCTGGCATCGACGACTTTCCAGAATTACTTCCGTCTCTACGACAAACTTTCCGGCATGACCGGTACGGCGGATACCGAAGCCTTCGAGTTGAATCAGATCTACGGTCTGGATGTGGTGGTTATTCCCACTAACAAACCCATTACCCGGGTTGATAAGAATGACCTTATCTATCTGACCGAGGCGGAAAAATACCAGGCAGTCATTGATGACATCATCGCTGAGCGGGATAAAGGCCGCCCGGTCTTGGTTGGTACTGCGTCGGTTGAGGCCTCAGAGCGCATTTCTGAAGCGCTCAAAAAAGCCAAGATCGAACACAATGTATTGAACGCCAAGCAACACGATCGCGAAGCCGATGTTATTGCGCAGGCGGGTCGTCCCGGCGCGGTTACCATCGCCACCAACATGGCTGGTCGGGGTACCGATATCGTGCTCGGTGGTAACTGGAAAACCGAAGCCGAGAAGCTGGAAAATCCGTCTCAGGCAGATCTGGATAAATTGCAGGCCCAGTGGAAAGAGCTGAATCAACAGGTTCTTGATGCCGGCGGTCTGCACATCATTGGTACTGAACGCCACGAAAGCCGACGCATCGATAACCAGTTGCGTGGACGTGCTGGTCGTCAGGGTGATGCGGGTTCGTCGCGTTTCTTCCTGTCGATGGAAGACAATCTGATGCGTATTTTCATGCCGCCGCGCATGAAAGGCATGATGCAATCGCTGGGTATGAAAGAAGGCGAAGCCATCGAAGCGCGCATGGTGACCAACGCCATCGAAAAAGCGCAGCGCAAGGTTGAAAACCGCAACTTCGATATTCGTAAGCAGCTGCTTGAATACGACGATGTAGCCAACGATCAGCGTCAGGTGGTCTATCAACAGCGTGATGATTTGATGGCGTCAGAATCCATCGAAGACGTCATCGATAATATTCGTACCGATATCGTCGACTCAGAAATCAGCTATTACGTGCCGCCGCAGAGCCTGCCTGAACAGTGGGATGTCGCTGAGCTGGAAAAGGCGCTGCAACGTGAATTTGCGGTGGAGTTGCCAGTTCAGAAATGGCTGGATGACGACGATCATCTCAGTGAAGAAGGTGTTCGCGAACGCATTCAGCAGGCGGTTCACGATCGCTACAAAGAAAAAGAGGCTGCTGCCGGTGCTCAGGCACTGCGCCAGTTCGAAAAACAGGTGATGTTGCAAGTGCTCGACCAGCACTGGAAAGAGCATCTGTACAACATGGATCACCTGCGCCAGGGCATTCACCTGCGCGGTTATGCGCAGCGTAATCCCAAGCAGGAATACAAGCGCGAATCCTTTGAACTGTTCCAGTCGATGCTGGAACAGGTTAAGGCCGACACCATCCGCATCTTGTCCAACGTCAAAGTACGGACACCGGATGAAGCCGCTGAAGAAGAGCGCAAGCGTCGCGAAGCCGCTATGGCCCGGATGCGTTTCCAGCATGCGCAGGCATCGGCAATGGCCGAAGCTGACGGTGGTAACGGTGAGCAACCACCGGCCAAAGCTGCAGCTCAACCGCAGACCCGCCAGGCTCAGAAAGTGGGTCGCAATGAACCCTGTCCCTGTGGTTCGGGCAAAAAGTACAAGCATTGTCACGGCAAGTTGAGTTGAGGATAACAGCATGGCGGTCGGCCCAGGTCTGACAGGACAGTTACTGCCGATTGATGGCGTTGAGATAGGTGTTGCTCAGGCGGGAATTAAGCGTCCTGGGCGTAATGACCTGGTGGTTTTCAAGCTGGCTGAAGGTAGTCGAACGGCGGGTGTTTTCACCACCAACGCTTTTTGTGCTGCCCCGGTTCATGTGGCCAAGGCTCATTTGCAAGCGCAGACGCCTCGGTTGTGGCTGGTCAACACAGGCAACGCCAACGCCGGAACCGGTGCCCGTGGCATGACCGATGCTAACGCCAGCTGTGCTGAGCTGGCTCGTCTGGTCGGTTTGCCACGCGAGTCCGTGCTGCCCTTTTCGACCGGTGTTATCGGCGAGTACCTGCCTATGGATCGTCTCTTGGCGGGTTTGCCTTCAGCTCTGGAAAAGCTTCAGGCGGATAATTGGCAGGCCGCTGCCAGCGGTATTATGACCACCGATACCCGCCCTAAAGGGTTGTCGCAGCAGGTTGTGCTGGATGGTCACACCGTCAGCATCACTGGCATCGCCAAAGGGTCGGGCATGATCAAGCCAAATATGGCGACCATGCTGGCCTTTGTCGCCACCGACGCCAAGGTCGCCCCGGAACTGCTCGATAGCCTTCTGCGCCAAGCCACCGATGCCAGCTTCAACCGCATTACCGTCGACAGTGATACTTCAACGAACGACGCCTGCATGCTGGTGGCCACTGGTCGCAGCCAGGCTGGCGAAATCGACAGCGCTGAGCACCCGCATTACCAATCATTTCTCGACGCCTTGACGCAGCTTATGCGCGGTCTGGCACACGAAATTGTGCGCGATGGCGAAGGCGCCACCAAGTTTGTCGAAGTCGCCGTCGAGCAGGCGGGTTCGGTCGATGAAGCACTGGCGGTGGCTTACACCATTGCGCACAGCCCGTTAGTGAAAACCGCCTTGACGGCTTCCGATGCCAACTGGGGTCGAATTCTGGCTGCCGTAGGTCGTAGTGGTGTCGAAGGTCTGGATGTCAGCCAGATTGATATTTGGCTGGATGACGTTCAGATCGTGACTCAGGGCGAGCGGGCGGCAGACTATACCGAAGCCGCCGGCAGCAAAGTTATGCAGCAGGAAGAACTGACCATTCGTGTGGTGCTTGGCCGTGGTGATGTCGCTGACCGGGTCTGGACGACCGACCTGTCGTACGAATATATCCGCATCAACGCTGAGTATCGGACCTGAGATGGCGACCCGACTGATCAACGTTGCTGTGGGTATGGTATTGGACGGCGACAAGGTGCTGATCGCCAAGCGTGGCGATCATCAGCATCAAGGCGGACTGTGGGAGTTTCCTGGTGGCAAGGTGGAAACCGGCGAAACAACCCCCCAGGCATTGCGCCGCGAGTTGGCTGAAGAAGTCGGCTTGGATGTTGACCCTGAGCGGATGGTCGCACTCACCTGCCTGGAATTTGATTATGGTGACAAGGCTGTCCGTTTGGATACCTGGGTATGTCCAGGCTTTGCCGGCCAGGCTCAGGGTCTGGAGGGCCAGCCGGTGCGTTGGGTTGCGGTCTCCGACTTGGACCAATATAAATTCCCCGAAGCCAATCAGCCGCTGATTGAGCAGTTGCAGGCGTATCTGGTTGGCGAGTCCTAACGCGCGCTAAGAATCCCGGTCGTAGTCAGGCGGCAGATCATCACTGAGTAATTCCTCCGCAGCCGGTTTGCCGGCAATTCGATGGCCTTCGCTGGCCCATTCTCCCAAATCGATTAGACGGCAGCGCTCGCTGCAAAATGGCCGGCTGGGGTTGGACGCATCATAGAGGGTGATCTTGCGGCAGGTCGGACAAGGGACTTCAGTCGTCATGACGGTTGCCTGTATCTGAACTTTGGGTGGGACGTTTTGCCATAATCTGCTGGTGCAATGCAACTATGGCGTTTTCCAATTCAGCCAAGGAACCACTGTTGTCGATGACATGATCGGCCCTCAGTCGCTTCTCGATACGGCTCATCTGGCGGGCAATAATGGCTTTGGCCTGTACTTCGTCGACGCCATCACGAGCGACGACCCGGCGCAGTTGGAGGTCTTCTGGAACGTCGATCAAGATGCTCGCTTCACAGCCTTTATCCAAGTCGTTCTCAAACAATAAAGGTGCTACCAGAATTGCGTAAGGCGAGGTTTGAGCGCTGAGCTGCTCGGTCATGCGTTCACGAATTAACGGATGTAATAAGGCTTCCAGCCAGAGTCGATCCTGTTCGTTCTTGAAGATGCGCTCACGTAACACAGCGCGATTCAGCCGGCCGTCGTCGCTAAGGAGGTCGGCGCCAAAATGTTCAGTGATGGCTGCCAGTGCCGGCTCGCCCGGTTCCACAACCTCACGGGCAACCTGATCGGCATCGACACAACCGATACCAAGGCGTTCGAAGATGGCCGTCGCCGCCGATTTCCCAGACCCAATACCACCGGTCAGACCAATGATCATGTCAGCGTCCCCAGGTACCACTGAATAAGTGCCTCTCCCCAGAATACGTACACCAGAGCAGCACCGCACAGATAAGGACCAAAGGGAATCGGAAGCTGGTGGTCACGACCGCGCACAACGATGGCGCCGATGCCGATCAACGCCCCGACAACGGCCGCCAGCATGATGATCAGTGGCAGACTTGACCAGCCAAACCAGGCGCCGAAAGCGGCAAAGAGTTTGAAATCGCCATAACCCATACCTTCTTTACCGGTCAGTAATTTGAAAGCCCAATACAGGCACCACAACGACAGATAACCAGCTGCGGCACCGATAACCGCATCAGTCAGGGGTACAAACAAAGCGTTGATATTGATCAGCAGGCCAACCCAGAGCAACGGCAGGGTCAGGCTATCGGGCAATAATTGGTGATCAATATCGATGGCGCTCAGTACCAACAGAGTCCAGAAAAATCCCATTAATAACAGCGTCTGCAAGCTGGCTCCAAATTGCCAGGCGACCGCCAGTGCCAGCAAGGCGGCAACGGCTTCCAGTAATGGATAACGCGGTGAAATAGGACTTTGGCACTGAGAACAACGACCTCTGAGCAGGATGAGGTAACTGAACAGCGGGATGTTTTCCCAGGCGCGGATAAGGTGATTGCAATGTGGACAGTGCGATGCCGGTTGCATCAGATTAAACGGCTGTTTTGCTGCCGGTTCACGCCCCTCCATCAGTGCCGCTTCACGTGCCCAGGCACGTTGCATCATGATCGGTAATCGATGAATAACAACGTTCAGAAAGCTGCCAAAAATCAAACCGGCAACACCAGCAAAAATGAGCAGCAACACTGGACTGGCTTGCAAAAGTTCAAACAAATTCATTAACCGATGACCGCTCCCATGCGGAAGATGGGTAGATACATGGATACTACCAAAGCACCGACCAACAGTCCCAATACTGTCATGATCAAGGGCTCCATAATAGCGCTCAGGGCAGTCACCTGCTGGTCGACATTGTCTTCATAAATGGCCGCCGACTTGGCCAACATGGCATCGAGCGTACCGGACTGTTCACCGATCGCGACCATTTGGATTAGCAATATGGGAAAGCAGCTGTGTTCGCGCATGGCGACAGCCAGTTCAGTACCGGTTTCGACACTTTTAGCCGTCTCATTAATGGCGTTGGCATAGACCACATTGGCGGAGGCGGTGGCGGCTGACTGCAGTGCTTGAACCAGAGGAACACCGGCGGCAAAGGTGATCGAGAGGGTGCGGGCATAACGAGCCATCGCGGCCTGGTGCAATAGCTTACCGATAGCCGGAAGCTTCAGCGTTAATCGTTGCCAGGCCTGCCGCGATCGGATAGAACGACGCATCAGCCAGCGCATTGTCAAACTGCCTGTGATCGACAAGATGACCAGGACAGGCCAATGCAACCGCAGGCCGTTTGATAGTTGTACTACCAACGCAGTGGCGGCAGGCAAGGGCGCACCGAAGCTGGTGAAAAGATCAGCGAAGGTCGGCACCACCTTTAACAGCAGCAGCACAGTGACGGCTACGGCGATGATCAAAACAGTGATTGGGTAAGCCAAGGCTCCTCTGACTTTTTTACGTATCTGCTCGGCTTTTTCCTGATACAAAGCGAGACGTTCCAGCATGACATCGAGTGCGCCGGCCGTTTCACCCGCGTCAACCAGAGCACAATAAAGTGTGCCGAAATAACGAGGATGTTGGCGCAGGGCGCTAGACAGCGTGTTGCCACTGGCGACTTCAATACTGACCTGCCTGATCAGACTTGCCAGTCGTTTGTTGGTCAGCCCGTCGATTAAAATATCGAACGCTTGCATCAAAGGAACACCGGCTTTCAATAGCGTTGCCAGTTGACGTGTCAGCGCAGCAATATCGGCTGATTTAATAGGGCTCATGAAGCCGTTCAAGTGATGGTTTTGTTTGTGCAGACGGATAATTTGAACCATCCCTTGCTGTCTTAATCGGGCTCTGGCCAAACCTGCCGAATGACTGGCAATGGTGCCGCTGTGTTGTTTGCCATTGCGATCAGTGGCCAGGTAGTCGAACTGTCGAACAGGTTGTGAAGACGTTGCCATTTTGCCTCCGTTCAATCACTGAGAGTGACTCGGTAGACTTCATCCAAACTGGTCTCACCGCTCAGCACTTTTGTTAATCCGGCTTGCCGCAAGGTGCTGAAACCTGCTTTAGCAAAGGCGTCGTGCAGATCTGCTGTGTGACTGTCCGCCAATAAACGTTGCGCAAGTTCTGGTGTGAGAGTGACGAGTTCGTACAGACCAATGCGCCCTTTATAACCGTTATGACACTGCTCACAGCCGACCGCCTGAAACAACTGCGCCGAGCTTAATTGGGCTTTATCAAAACCGGCGCTCAGGAGATTTTGTTGACTTAATTGAAGCGGTTGCTTGCAATGATCACAGAGCCGGCGTACCAGCCGCTGTGCGATGATCATGCGAATGCTGGAGATCAAATTGAACGGCGCTACTCCCATATTGAGCAGGCGGGTCAGGGTATCGGCGGCACTGTTGGTGTGCAGTGTCGACAATACCAAGTGGCCGGTTTGAGCGGCTTTGATGGCGATATTTGCTGTCTCAAGATCGCGTATTTCACCCACCATGACGACATCCGGGTCCTGACGTAAAAAAGCGCGCAGGGCGGTGGCAAAATCGAGACCGATTCGGTTATTGACACTGACTTGATTGATACCATCGAGATGAATCTCCACCGGATCCTCGGCGGTTGAGATATTAATACCATCCCGATTAAGAATGCTCAGACCGGTGTAGAGCGAGACTGTTTTACCGGAACCGGTCGGGCCGGTTACCAATATCATACCCTGCGGTTTTTTCAGGGCTGCTAAGAACGCTTGCTGCTGATCAGCGCTCATCCCCAATGCCTTAATATTCAGCCGCGTTTGAGATGAATCCAGAACGCGTAGCACAATTTTTTCGCCAAAGAGTGTCGGCAATGTACTGACGCGAAAATCCACGCTGCCGGTCTGCTGTTGCACACTCATGCGGCCATCCTGAGGCAAGCGGCGTTCGGAAATATCCAAATTGGACAGTATCTTTAAACGCGCCGCCAACTTCGGTCCGAAAGCGGGCGGCGGCTGGGCAATGTCCTGTAGAACACCATCAATACGAAAGCGAATCCGGTAGCTGTTTTGGTAAGGTTCGAAATGCAAATCGGATGCTCGCTGACGAATGGCGGCCGCTAACATCTGATTGATAAAACGCACAACAGGCGCGTCGTCTTTTTCCTTGTTCAGGTCGCCCATTGGGGCTGTATTGGCTGTGCCGGTATCGGCTGTGGGCGGTTCCAGCAATAGTTCTGTGGTCTTATCGAGCCAGTTTTGCAGAAGCTGTTCGAGTTGATCATCGGCTAATAGAAAAGCGGTGACCGCCATGCCGGTATGAAACCGAATGTCCTCTACTGCCTGCAACTTGGTCGGATCGGACAGGGCGATGGATAACTGACCATCGTGCTGCGCCAGCGGAATAACTCTGTGGGTCTGCAACAGATGATCGGCGATTAAATCTCTGGGCGCCTGTGACAGGTCAAACCTATTGAGGTCGCATAGTGGCAAGCCGAATTCAGCAGCAGCGACTTCGGCCAGTTTTTGGGCCGGTATCTGGTGCAGGTTAATCAGGTGGGATATCAGGCTGAGGTTTTGCTGTTGTGCTTGCTGTAGAGCCAGCAGCGCTTCCTGTTCATCCAATAATTCAGCCTGAACCAGGCGACGCGCCAAACTATTCAGTGGGGCAGTCATAGACAATCCTTTGTCGTAACGTGAAGGATGATACTCATCCGGCTCATTCCATGTGCCGACGATAAATCCTATATTGACGGTTTTTATATCCGAAGAGGTGTGCTCAACAGAACTCTGAGTGTCAACTTATTCTAAGGTTGTGACCCAGTACTCTTTTTGTGGTGAAAGGTAGCATTTACCTCTTCAAATCAGGCTTGGCATGATCAAGCAGGAAAAACTGATCATGCTACACCGGACGTAGCCTGATGCATTGATAACGAAGGAGAAAGCAATGCGGATACAACAGGGATTTACCTTAATTGAACTGATGATCGTTGTGGCGATCGTTGGGATTCTCGCCGCTTTGGCGGTGCCAACCTACCAAGATCACATCGCTAGAACGCAGGTTAACCGGGTTTATGGAGAACTGACGGCATTGAAGTCTAACGTCGAGGACCGACTGATGCGCGGCAATGCCGATTTCACCAAGCTTGATGAAATAGGCGGCCAGATATCGTCCTTGGTAGGTGAGGGGAATTACCACATTGATTTTCAAGAGTCGGGTGATGGCTCGGGTTTCTTAAGAGCCACGCTGGGCGGTGATACATCGGTATCCATCAGCGGAGCCATACTGTCGTTGGAACGCGACGACAGAGGGCTTTGGAGCTGTGTGATCTATACCGAGGCAGCACCTGGCTGGGAAGAGAGTTATACGCCGGGAGGTTGTGAAGACAAAGACCAGCCACTCGTTTGACTCAATAAATAAAAAAGCCGTTGCCGGTTAAGGCAACGGCTTTTTTATAACAATCAGCTCGGTGTCTGCATGGTCAGTCTCAAGCTCAGGTCCATCGCTTGAACATGCTTGGTAATGGCGCCGACTGAAATGAAATCGACATTGGCGCCGGCTGCGAGGTCGGCGTTGAGCCGATCCAGATCAAAGTTTCCGGAGCTTTCCAACTTGACCCGACCCGCTGCGCGCGCCACTGCCTGGCGCGTTGCTTCGGTATCGAAATTATCCAGCATGACGATATCGGCGCCGGCCTCAATGGCTTCATCCAGCTGAGCCATGGTTTCCACTTCTATTTCCACCGCGATATCCCGGTGCAGGGTTTTGGCTTGGGCGATAGCCGGGCGAATACCGCCACAGGCCGTGATGTGGTTTTCTTTGATCAGAAAACGATCATAGAGCCCCAGTCGATGGTTTTCGCAACCCCCCACCAAAGCGGCGTATTTCTGCGCCAGCCGTAAACCTGGCAGCGTTTTGCGGGTATCGAGAATGGCGATCGGCATATCGGCAACGAGGCTGGCGTAGCGCTGCGCCGCAGTGGCGGTGCCACTCAGTGTTTGCAGAAAATTCAGTGCGCAGCGTTCGGCCGTTAAGATGCTGCGTGCGCTGCCGCTGATATCGACCAGGGTGTCGTTGGGTTGGACTTCGGCACCGTCTTCAAAATGCCAGTTCAGCTGGACCTTGGCATCGATCTGGCGAAAGGTTTCTGCGAACCATTCGCGGCCACATAAAATGCCATTTTCGCGGGTGATGACACTGGCTTTGGCCTGGGTATCCGCCGGAATCAATTCAGCGGTTATGTCACCACTGCCGAGGTCTTCCTCCAGAGCAAAACCAACGGCACGGCTCAGATGATCTTTCAGGATGGCGGCGTAAGAGGTGTCGGCGATGAACATCAGGTTTCCGCTGTTGTCGGGTGAGGCCGGCATTATAGAGACGGCAGCGAGCGCTTCGCAATCGACTGGTGCCGATGTTAATCTGGCCGCCGTGTCCGCAAATCGGAGCTTTGCAACATGACCTTTCTGGCAGCGTTGTTGGCCTGGCTGGTATCACTGAGTGTGACCGCCCGGCGCTTGCCTGGTATCGATTCCATGCATTCCATTCTGGCTGGGCTGGTACGCCGTTTAGGCGGCAGTACGGTCGCCTTATTGCTGATTGTTTTATTGCCGGCGGTACTGGTCTGGCTGTTGTTATGGTGGGCGCAGCTGTGGTGGTTGACGCCGGTTTTAGGTTTCGTGGTCCTGGTGCTGGCCTTCGGGCCTGGTGATCAGGCCGATCAACTGCAGGCCTACCGGGCGCTGCAGGATGAAGGTGATTTTGACGGCGCCTATCAACTGGCTGTCTCGACAATGGGGATGTCCGAAGGTCTCTATGAACGTGGTCCCAGCCAGATGGACCAGGCCTTGAAACAGGGCCTTGCTTATCAATTGTTTCAGCATTTTTTTGTCAGCCTGTTCTGGTATGTGGCCTTTGGTGTGCCGGGCGTGATCATGTCGTCTTCACTGTCACTGGTGCAGCCAATCTTCCGTGGCGAGCCCGGTGGTCCGTTGGCGCTGCAGTTGAGCCATGCGGTGAACTGGATACCGGTAAGACTGCTTACCCTGAGCCTGGCCCTGGTTGGTAACTTTGCGCAGGGCTTTGCCATCTGGGTGCGTCGGCTGCGTGAATTCGAGTATGTGGATCGAGCCTTGCTGGCCTCAGCAGTTCGTTCATCGTTACCGGGTGAACCCCATGAGCAGAAGCCCGAAGACCTGCTATTGCTGATCAAGCGGGCTCAGGTGCTGTGGCTGGTCGTGCTGGCGGTCTTCACCATCTTTTCCTGGTAAATACGACGGCACCGAAAACTCCCGTTCTGGGCCACGGCCAACCGGCCCGCCGGGCGGGATGCGATCCTTCTTGATGTTAGTTAAAAACAATCAGGGTTATAGCAAGGCAAGGCTTGATTCAATCGATAAAGCCGCCATCCTATGCGCCAGTCGAATTTCTCTCACGCTTTTGAATGGACGGATACTCCGCTATGAGCACTCAACACCATGAACTGATCATTCTTGGTTCCGGCCCGGCCGGCTATACCGCAGCTGTTTACGCGGCTCGAGCCAACCTGAAACCGGTGGTCATTACCGGCATGCAGATGGGCGGTCAGCTGACCACCACCACCGAGGTTGAAAACTGGCCGGGCGGTCATGCTGAGTTGCAAGGGCCTGAGTTGATGGAAAAGATGAAGGAGCACGCCGAGCGCTTCGATACCGATATCATCTTTGATCATATCCACACCACCAACCTGAGCGAAAAGCCGTTCCGTCTGGAAGGCGACCAAGGCGTTTACACCTGTGATGCGCTGATCATTAGCACCGGTGCCAGCGCCCGCTATCTGGGTCTGGAAAGCGAAACTGCTTTCCAGGGTAAGGGTGTGTCTGCTTGCGCAACCTGCGACGGTTTCTTCTACCGCGGCAAAGAGGTGGCTGTGGTCGGCGGCGGGAATACCGCTGTTGAAGAAGCGCTGTATCTGGCCAACATCGCCAGCAAGGTGCATCTGATTCACCGTCGCGACAGCGTTCGTTCGGAGAAGATTCTCGCCGATCGACTGGTGGAGAAAGAGAAGGAAGGCAAGGTGGTGTTCCATTGGAACAATACCCTGGACGAAGTGCTGGGCGATGACATGGGTGTCACTGGCGTGCGCCTGAAAAACACCCTCGACAGCAGCACCTCAGAATTAGCTGTAGATGGTGTCTTTATTGCCATCGGCCATACGCCCAATACTCAGATCTTCGAAGGTCAGTTGGCTATGGAAGGCGGTTATATCAAGGTGAATTCCGGCCTTGCCGGTAACGCCACCCAGACCAGTGTGCCTGGCGTCTTTGCTGCCGGCGATGTGATGGACCATATTTATCGACAGGCCATTACGTCGGCCGGTACCGGCTGTATGGCGGCGCTGGATGCGGAAAAATATCTGGATAAGCTCAAGCACGCCTGAGTTGCTTCGGAACAAAAACGCCGGCAGATGCCGGCGTTTTTTTATGCGTGAACAGCGGGTTTATTTCGGCAGATTGACGTTCACTTCCAAGACCGAATGACTGCCGTCATCGTTCAGATCCACCTGCACCTGATCCGGTTCCACCTGAACGTATTTTTCGATCACCGCCAGAATGTCACGCTGTAAAGCGGGCAGATAGGCCGGCGCATTGCGTTGACGGCGCTCGTGGCTGACGATCACCTTGAGGCGATCGCGGGCGACATCTGCCGAACGGGCCTCTTCCTTGTCGCGAAAGCGGTCGAAAAATGCCATCTCAGCCTCCGAAGACCCGTTTGAAGAAACCCTTGCGCTGGGCTTCCAGGAAACGGTGCGGTTTGTCCTCACCAAGGAAACGATCGACGGTGTCCAGATAGGCCTGGCCGGCATCGCTCTTGTCATCCAAGACCACCGGCATGCCTTTGTTGGAGGCATTGAGAACCGATTGACTTTCCGGCACGACGCCGAGCAGCGGCACGGCGAGAATTTCTTCGATATCCGGAATGGTCAGCATTTCGCCGCGGGCCACACGTTCCGGGTCGAAACGGGTAATCAGCAGATGTTCCTTAACCGGCTCGGCACCAGTTTCGGCGCGCAGGCTCTTGCTTTGCAGGATGCCCAGAATGCGGTCGGAATCGCGCACTGAGGAGACTTCCGGGTTGGTCACGACAATGGCTTCATCGGCGTAATACAAGGCCATCTGCGCACCCTGTTCAATACCGGCCGGGGAGTCGCAGATGATGTACTCAAACTGCTCGGCCAGTTGATCGAGGATGGTTTTGACGCCGTCGCGGGTCAGGGCGTCTTTATCGCGCGTTTGCGACGCCGGCAGGATATACAGCTGATCGCAGCGTTTATCTTTAATCAGCGCCTGGTTGAGGCTGGCATCGCCCTGAATAACGTTGACGAAATCGAACACCACCCGGCGTTCGCAGTTCATGATGATGTCGAGGTTGCGCAGGCCAATGTCAAAATCGATAACGACGGTTTTGTGACCTTTCAAAGCCAGGCCCATGCTGATGGCGGCACTGGTGGTGGTTTTGCCCACGCCTCCTTTGCCGGAGGTAATGACGACGATCTTTGCCAAGATGCGGGTTTCCTGTATCCGTTGATTCGATAAATAGGCGGAAGCAGTCCCGAGCGACGGGGACTACTTTCTTGCTGTGCCAGAGACTACCAAGGAAAAGCCGAAGCTTCAGTAGCAATCGACCCTCAGTTCGTCTTCGACACGGTAAATTCGTGCAGCACCGCTCGATTCCGGCAGATCATCACGTACCCGGTACACGCCGGCGATGGCGACCAGATCGGCGTCCATCTGCTGGCAGACGATCTCGGCACTGGTGAGACCCTGCACGCCGGCCAGAGCGCGGCCGCGCAGCGTACCAAAGATATGAATATTGCCATCGGCGATGATTTCCGCGCCGGCACTGACCTGGTTCATCACCAGCAAGTGCGCATCACGCGCATAAATCTGCTGACCGGAACGCACGGGTTGGGTGATTACCTGCGTGCTTAACGCCGGGCTCGCATTGCGGGCTTTGGCAGGCTTGTCCTGCTCATCCTGCCAGGCCAGATGATAGCGATCGCACCAGGGCAGTAGCGCGGTTTTCGGGCCAGCCAGCGCAAAGACGACCAGGCCTCGCTCGCGCGCTTCGCTGAGCAGTGTGTCCAGTCTGCTTTCGTCCAGCTGGTCGATGACTGTAGTCAGATCAAGTGCCACTGGTGCGCGCTGAAACAGCGCCGGCGCCTGGCTTAGGGTGGCACTCAGGCGGGTGGTGAGATCGGTTTTATCCAGGCTCTCGATGCGCAGTCGTTGCACCGGCAACATACGAGCGCGGACTTGCAGTGGTAGGGCGGTATTCATGCGTATTGATCCAGATAGTCTTGCAATGCCACTTCGCGATCGTGCTGGTGTTGACGATCCAACAGCAGGGTGGGCTCGGCGGCGCGGCTGTCGCAGTCGGTCAATGGACAGCGCTCGCAACTTTCATGGACGTCCATTTCTGGGACGTCTGCATCGCGCCAAAAGGCGGCTAGTTCGCGGAAGCGATCGTCGATTAAAAACCCCAATGCCATGGCGGTATTACTGTTTTGTTCCAGTGACAGAGGACGCACCACGGCAAAATTAAAAAAGGTTTGATCTTGATGAATAAAGCGGCTGCGTTGAGCGGCTACCAGCAGTTGCGGCGTTTCGCCGCTGCGCTGACGATCACTGACCTCTTCGAGTAATTTCATCGCCACCCAGCGCCGGCAGTGATGTTCGTTCGGACCAAAGCCGCGTGGCGAAAACACATTGGTGGTGTTGAGCTCCTTGGCGATGTTGTAGCGCCGGCTGTCAGCCGGATTATGCAGACGCATATAGTGCATCTGATGCAGGCCAAAATGATGCGGCATCAGTTGCGACATCCGGTACAGAAACATTTCCGGCGTGGCGTCGTAACGCTGCATCAAGTTAACCAGGGCGTTGCCATCAAAACGCGGCTGCGCCAGCCAGGCACGCAGATCTTCAATCAGCGGTGCTTCGGGAATCAACAGCGCGCTGGCGAAATAGGATGCTTTAAAGTTGTTGAACACCTGCTCGAAGGATTCCACCTTGATCCACGACGAGGTCATCGAGCGTTCGGCCATGGCCAGATAGCGAAAGCCGAGTTCCTTGGCGAGTAAGAATTGCCGTTGCTGATTGGACAGTCGTTGATTAACCACCAATAAGCGTGGCGACACGCAGATCGAGCGCAAACCATTCAGTTCCGGGCGCGACTCGAAATCGTCGTATTCGACCGCGCAGCGATAATCGTTGTTTAGGCGTTCCGTCAGCCAATTCAGATCCAGCTTTTGCTCTGCAGAAAACTGGTGATCGGCGCGGAATTGCTGCGCCTGCTGTTCCAGCTCGGCAAAATAATTCAGATGCATTTTTTGATAAGAACGCAGCGCCGCCAGCAGGAAATGCTCGACCTGCATATCGTAACCGCGGCCAATTTCCAGCAAGGTGCGCACAAAAGCCCCAGCCTTCGAGGGCGAATCGGTGACCAGGTCAAACAGATCAGACAAGCCGATGCCAAACTGTTGCAGCGGAAAGTCTTTGAACAATGGTGAGTCGAGCAGGGCGGTGATGGGATTCAGTTCCTCATCCAGCTGCATTGACACCAGATCGTCGTAACTCTTGCCCAGGGCGTCGGCCAACAGAATGATTTTTTCCGGCTTGGGATACTTTTTGCCTTTCTCGATTTCGCTCAGATAGGAAATCGACAGCTCGGTACGCTGTGCCAGTTGTTTCAGCGATAAACCCGCCGCCTGGCGGTATTGTTTGACCTTAATGCCCAGAATAAAGCGCAGGCTCTCGCTATTGATCGTCATCTAAAAGTTCGCTGCTGGCGAAAGTTGGCGTGCATTTTAGAGTCCCGTTCGGCGTAAGTGAACCATTGTGACACCCGGATGACGGCTCTTTACCCCGGCAACATTTCGTAACATAGCCGTCGCTGTGCTGAGCTAGGCTGAATCAAGCGTGCCACCGTCTGCGGGCAGCAGGAGGGTCGCTATGGGGTATTGGTGTTGCTTGGGCTTATTGCGTTGGTGGCATTTCTGGCGCTTGCCGGAAACGCCTCATTCGCGCCGGGTGCAAAGTGCCCGCCATCAAATCAAGGTCGACTGGGTGCGGCGGCTTTGGCTGCTCGGTCTGATCCTGGTCTGGCTCAATCCGTCTCCACCTTTTGCAGTGTTTGCCTTTCTGGTACTGACCTTTCTATCCTTTGTCGTCCTGGATGAAACCGCCTGACGTTACCCTGCGTATAGGTCGGCCCTGGTCCGTTATTGATGTTGAGAGGTCGTGATGTCCGAGTCCCGGGTTGGTGCTGGCGAACGCAGCGCGTTGTTTCCGCTGGACGCTTTGTTATTGCCCGACGCCACCTTGCCGCTGCAGATTTTTGAACCACGTTATTTGATGATGGTGTCGCGGTGCATGCGCGAAGACGACGGTTTTGTTGTGCTGCTCGGTGAGCCGGATCGCGGTCATAAGGTGATCGGTTGTTGGGGCAAGATTATCGACTTCGGTCAGCTCGATAATGGTCTGCTGGGCATCACTGTTGCGGGGATGAGTCGGGTGCAGGTTGCCCAGGTCGACAAAGACGCCACGGGACTCTGGTGGGGGACGGTACAGCCTTTGGATGAGGCCACCGCAGACGATGACGCCGTTGCCGATTGGCAGCAACATTACCAGCCGTTGCTGGATGCGTTGCTCGACCATCCTTACCTGGCCAATCAGGTGGGTATCGATCTGCAGCGACCCTTGAGCGCGCTGCACCAACTGATGGGTTGGCTGCCGTTGGAGCGGCGCATGAAGCAACGGCTGTTGGACGAAGATGATCTGGTCGAGCGTTGCGTGCAGCTCGACCGAATGTTGTCGGATATGGCCGGTATCGACGTTTAACCTAAGGCGTAATTTTGGACTGCCTGAGGGAACTTCAACACCAGATAGGCGACGAAGGTCAGCAGGATTAACCACCAAAAAGCGGCCGTGCCAGGCAGATGAAAGCGCCGGGTGCGTACCTGGGCATAAGCCAGGCGGCCGGCCGCTGCACAGAATAATGCCAGCGCCAGACCTGCCAACGCGTCGGATAACCAGTGCACCCCCAGCCAGACTCGTGTAAACGCCATCAACAGCATCATCACCCCAGCTGGCAGATAGAGTTGCCAGCGTTGCTCCATCGGTCGGCTTTCGTTGGCGATTGCTGCCATTAGCGCCATATAGAGCGCAAAGCCTGAGGCGTGGCCGGAAGGAAATGAATCTCCCGGCGGCAGGATGGCCACCCAGGTGGGACGGGGTACCTGGAAAAATGACTTGAGTTGGAAAATCCCCCATTGAGCCAGCGCAATGGTGACCACCAGTTGCGCCGGTAACCAATAAAAACCCTGCAGAAAAAACCAGAACGCGAACATTAAACCGGTCAAAGCCAGAATCTGAGGGTCACCGAGCAAGGTAAAGCCGACAAAAAAAGCATCGGCAAAACTGCTGCGCCAGATGGGAACCTGCTGGTTGAGCAGCGAATCCCAGACCAGCGGCCGGGCGAGGATAAGCCACAGCAGCGCGCTGCCGGCGGCCAGCGCCAGCATAACAGCGGGGAAAGGCAGGCGGGGTGACAGTCGGGTTAACCAGGGCCAGCGTTGCAGGGCTTTGGGGTGTTGGGGGTGAAAGTGATGGTAGAGCACCATAACGGCGAGCAGTCCAGCGGCGGCGAGCGCTACTATAACAATCAGGCTGCGTTCGGCCAGGGAGCGGTGCTGCATCAGCTCGACCACCTCGCCGGTAATAAACCCAGGCAACATATAAGCCGGTGCCCAGGCCATGACAGAAACCAGGGAAAGCAAAACGAACTGTCGCGGCGGCATATTCAAAGTGCCCGCGATCAGCGGTACCACAGGACGCAGCGGGCCAACGAAACGGCCAACCAACACACTGAGCCAACCCCAGCGACGGAAAAACCACTCGCCTTCACGCAGCCATTCACGGTGGCGCTGAAACCAACCCAGATGATCCAGTCGGTGCTGCAGTCGATAACCGATAAAAAAGCTCGACAGATCACCAGCGCTGGCACCCATACCGGCGGCAATAAGCACGAGCCAGATTGAAATACCGCTGCCTTGCGCGAGTGCGGCCAGACTGAACAGCAGCACCACTCCGGGTACGATAATGCCAATCAGTGCAAAGGATTCGATGAAAGCGGTGGCAGAAATGGCTGCCAGTATCAGCCAGGGACTTGCTTGTAACCAAACAGCCATGAGAGTCCTTAACAGTATCCGAGCGACGATTCCGGCGACCGATTAAACCACCTTCAGTCGAGGTTCCGGGGGCGGGCTACACTATGAATATCCTTTTACTAAGCGTTGCCCGGGTGGTGATTGGGTCGCTCTAGTCGCTATAATGACGGCATTGTTATCCTGGACTGTCAAGCTCAGCGGGTGTTTGCGCCAGGACTATCGTCGACCAAGAAGATAATTAGTAAAGCGGGTTCGGAAACGACCCTTCGCAAACCAGAGTAACGTCCTAATGAATATCAGCCAATATATGCACGATCTTGGTCGTGCTGCACGAGCCGCCGCCAGTGCCCTGGCACGAGCCAATACCGGCACTAAGAATCAGGCGTTGCTGGCCACTGCCGATGCGCTTAAGCAGCAGCGCCAGGCCTTGCAGCGCGCCAATGAGGCCGACCTGGCTGGCGGTCGTGAACGCGGCCTGGATGCGGCCATGCTGGATCGTCTGGAACTGACCGACGCGCGCCTGGAAGCCATGATTGAAGGCTTGCATCAAGTCGCCGCCCTGCCGGATCCGGTCGGTGGTATTACCGATCTTAATTACCGGCCCAGTGGTATTCAGGTGGGTAAAATGCGGGTACCGCTGGGGGTGATCGGCATTATTTACGAATCGCGTCCCAATGTGACCATCGAAGCGGCCAGCCTGTGCATCAAATCCGGCAATGCCGTTATCTTGCGCGGTGGTAGTGAAGCCCTTCAATCCAACCAGGCGCTGGCGAGTTGTATTCGCACCGGCCTGGCCGCTGCCGGTTTGCCGGAGACGCTGGTGCAGGTGGTGGAAACCACGGACCGCGCTGCTGTAGGCGAACTGATCACCATGCCGGACTTTGTCGACGTTATTGTGCCGCGCGGTGGTAAAGGCCTGATCGAACGCATCAGCCGCGACGCCCGGGTGCCGGTGATCAAACATCTCGATGGTATTTGCCACGTCTATATTGATGATGACGCCGATGCGGACAAAGCGCTCGCCATCGCCGTCAATGCCAAGACGCATCGCTATGGTGTCTGCAACGCCATGGAAACCTTGTTGGTGGCGCACTCGCGCGCCGCTGAATTGTTGCCGGCACTGGCGGATGCCTTTGTCAGTCGGGGTGTTGAATTGCGTGGCTGTGAACAGACTCAGGCGCTGATCGACTGCAAGGCAGCCAGCGAAGAGGACTGGTCAACCGAATATCTGGGGCCGATTCTGGCGGTGCGTGTGGTCACTGGTTTGGATCAGGCGATTGAGCATATCAACACCTATTCCAGTCAGCACACTGACAGCATCGTCACCGAAAACTACAGCAACGGTCGTCGTTTTCTGACCGAAGTGGATTCCGCTTCAGTCATGATTAACGCCTCGACCCGTTTTGCCGACGGTTTCGAATATGGCCTCGGTGCTGAGATCGGTATTTCCACCGACAAGATTCACGCTCGTGGCCCGGTTGGCCTGGAAGGGCTGACGTCTCAGAAATACATCGTGCTCGGAGATGGCCAGATTCGTGAGTAATCGGCTTATGGCCGTATTCGGCGGCACCTTCGATCCGTTTCACCGCACCCATGAATGGCTGTGCCAGACGGTGTTGGCCAATACCGAGGTCAGCCAGTTGCGCCTGGTGCCCTGCCAGTTACCGGCGTTAAAGGCGGCGGCTCAAGCCTCACCCGAAGATCGTTTGGCCATGTTGCAGGCCTGGGCGCAAACCCAGAATCAGGTGGATCGCCTGGTGATTGATCGCCGTGAACTGGATCGCCCCGGTCCCAGCTACAGTCGCGATACACTGGCAGCCTTGCAACACGAATGTCCGACCTGGCGTCGGGTTTTCGTCATGGGCGCCGATGCCTTTGCCTCGCTGGCTCGCTGGGACGGTGTCGATGACTTGATCCGTTGCACGCATTTTTGGGTGTTCCCTCGGGGTAACGAAGCCATTACTGTGCCTGACCTGCCATTGCGCCAGGTCGAACAGCTCAGCGATCTGGACTTGGACGGTGGCTGTTGGCTGGCCGGCCCGGCGACCGGTTCGGAACTATCCTCTACCAGCCTCCGTCGAGGTCGTTTGGACTGGCAGGCAGAATTGCCCGCGCCGGTTTATCACTACATCAAGACGGCGGGTTTGTACCGTCCGTCCTTTCATTGAATCGTCAATCTTGCTTGCGAGATTGCCAACTGGAAAACCGCATGACCGAAACCAAAACCGCCAACGCCCACCCGGAAGGCCTGTTGGAAGCTGTGATTGAAGCGCTCGAAGACATCAAGGCACAGGATGTTCAGGTGATCGATGTGGCTGAGAAAACCAGCCTGATGGACACCCTGGTTGTTGCCTCTGGTACCTCGCGACGTCATTTGACGGCGGTGGTGAATTCCGTGGCGGAAGATTTGAAAAAACAAGGCTATATTGCCCGCGCTCAGGAAGGCAGTGGTGCTGGATCAGACTGGGTATTACTCGATTTTACCGATCTGGTATTGCACGTCATGCTGCCGGAAACGCGTGCTTATTATGACCTCGAACGACTCTGGTCTGGCGCCGGTCCGCAAAGCGCTGAATCGTCTGAATGAAGTTGCGCGTTTTGGCTGTAGGTCAGAAAATGCCGGCCTGGGTCAAAGAGGGCGTCGCTGAATACAGCAAACGTCTGCCGCCGGAAATGCCGCTGGAATGGGTCGAGCTGGCGCTCGGCCAACGCGCTAAAAACCGCCCGGTCGAACAGGCGATGGCGCAGGAAGGCGATGCCATGTTGGCGGCTATTCGCGCCGATGATTGGGTGGTGGCTCTGGCGGTTGAAGGTAAAGCCTGGTCGACACCGGAACTGGCCCGACAGTTGGAAAACTGGTGGCAGCAAGGTCGTGATATCAGCTTGTTGGTAGGTGGACCCGATGGCCTCGATCCGCGTTGTCTGGCTCGTGCTGATCAGCGTTGGTCGCTGTCGGCCTTGACCTTGCCGCATCCGTTAGTGCGGGTGCTGTTGAGCGAACAGCTGTATCGTGCCTGGACCATCACCCGTAACCACCCTTACCATAAGTAATCCTAACCTCAGCGGATCTTTGGCAGTCATGAGTAATAGCCGCCCATGTTGAATACATCACTCGACAATCGCGAACAGGAACGGCGGTTGTTTTTAAACAGGATGTCGGCGGCAGCGATTATTATCTGCCTGATGTTGCTGATTCTGATCGCTCGTCTGTTTTACTTGCAGATCATTGAGAACGAACAGCACGTAGCGCGTTCGGAAAACAATCGTCTTGAAGTACTGCCGATTGCGCCGACGCGTGGTCTGATTTACGACCGCAACGGCGATCTGCTGGCGCGCAACCAGCCCAGCTATACGCTCAGTGTGGTGGTGGAACGCACGCAAGATATCGATGCGCTGATGCAACAGGTCAGCGAGATGGTGGACATCACCGACGATCAGAAAGAGCGTTTCTATCAGCGGCTGTCATCTTATCGCCGTCCTTTTGAACCCATCCCATTGAAGCTTAATTTGAATGAGCGCGAGATCGCCATTCTGGCCGCAAATCGGGTGTTTCTTGAAGGCATACAGGTGCAGGCCGAATTGATTCGCCACTACCCCTATGGCGACGCCTTTGCCCATGTGTTGGGTTACGTCGGGCGAATTAACGAAGAAGAATTACGCTCGGTCGATCTGGGGCGTTATGCCGGTACCCGCTATATTGGAAAGCAGGGTGTGGAGCGGGAATACGAATCGGCCTTGCTGGGTTCGCCAGGCTTTCAACGGGTGGAAACCAACGCGCGTGGCCGGATTCTGAGTGTGATGGAGCGCCAGGCGCCCGAACCCGGTGCCAACCTGCATCTGTATCTGGACCGCCGTCTGCAACAGAAAGCGGTGGAATTATTGGGCGATCGCCGTGGCGCTATTGTTGCCATCGAACCGGAAACCGGTGGCATTCTGGCCATGGTCAGTCAGCCGGGTTTCGATCCCAATCTCTATGTGTCGGGTTTCCCTCTGGATCTGTACAACACCTTGCGAGCCTCCGAAGACAAACCCTTCCTGAACCGCGCCATTCGTGGTCAGTATCCGGCGGCTTCGACCATCAAACCGTTTATCGGTCTGGCCGGGGTCGATCAGAACTTTGTTACCTGGGATTACAGTATCAATGACCGGGGCTGGTTCCAGCTGCCGAATGATGACCGGATTTATCGTGACTGGCTTCGCGGTGGGCATGGAGAGGTCGATATGACCACTGCCATTGCCGAATCCTGTGACGTTTATTTTTACGAGCTGGCCTACAAAATGAAGCTCGAAACCATTCACGATACCTTGGATCAGTTTGGTTTTGGTCGCGTTACCACGGCCGACGTCTACAACCCCGAACCCGGTATCAATCCGACCCGGGACTGGAAAAAGGATCGCCATGGTTTTGCCTGGTATGCCGGTGACACCATTAACCTCAGTATTGGCCAGGGTTACATGCTGACCACGCCGATGCAGTTGGCGGTTGCCACAGCGGTGATGGCCAATAAAGGCCATTGGGTTACGCCCCGGTTGTTGCGTTACAGCAACGACAGTGAGCTGCTGGACGACATCCCAGAGCCGCCGGCGGATGTTGTGCTTAACGACGAAACTAACTGGGACCGGATGCACAATGCCATGCACGAAGTGGTGCAAAGTAACAGAGGCACAGGGCGCGGTTCAGGTCTGGGTGCCAGCTATCAATGGGCCGGAAAATCCGGTACTGCTCAGGTGATCGCCATTGAGCGTGATGAAGACGGCAATGCGGTGGAAGACGTGCCTGACCGCTTCCAGGATCACGCCTGGTTCAACGCTTTTGCACCACTGGAAAACCCCAAGATTGCCGTGGCGGTATTGGTTGAAAACGGTGGCGGCGGTAGTGGTGTTGCTGCGCCGATTGTGCGCCAGTTGTTTGATTATTATCTGGGACTGGAGTCGAACTCATGAGCTTGATGGATTCCGTTCGCCTCAGTCCGGATCACCGTATGGATCGGCCGCGCAGTCTATGGCTGCGCCTACACCTCGATCCTTATTTGTTATTCGGCTTGCTGTTGATCTGTGGCAGCGGGCTGTTCGTTTTATACAGCGCCACCGGCGGTAATTGGGATGTCGTTTTGCGCCAAATGGTGCGTTTGGGTGTCGGTTTTAGCGTGCTGTTAGTGGTGGCGCAGTTTGACCCGAATTTTTTCCAGCGCTGGAGTCTGGGGTTGTTCTTGATCGGTGTCGCGCTGTTGGCAGCGGTTCCCATGCTCGGTACTCACGCCATGGGCGCGCAACGCTGGTTAACGATACCGGGATTGTTCCGTTTTCAGCCGGCTGAAATCATGAAGCTGGCGTTGCCGATCATGCTGGCCTGGTATCTGTCGCGCTATGGCGTACCGCCGAAGTATCGGCATTTGTTTGTGTCGGTCATTCTGCTGGCCGTGCCGGTGGCGCTGATTGTTGAACAACCGGATTTAGGAACTGCCTTGCTGATCGCTGCTTCCGGTGTCTTCGTTATCTTTTTGGCGGGCCTGAGTTGGAAACTGATCCTGGCGTTGTTCTCGCTGACCGTCGCCATGTTGCCGGTGTTGTGGATATACGGCATGCGCGAATATCAACGCCAGCGCGTGCTGACCTTGTTTAATCCAGAGTCGGATCCGCTCGGCGCCGGTTGGAACACCATTCAGTCGATTACTGCCATTGGTTCCGGTGGTTTGCAGGGCAAGGGTTATATGCTCGGCACTCAATCGCAATTGGATTTTCTGCCGGAAAGTCACACCGATTTTATCGTCGCGGTGCTCGGTGAAGAACTTGGTTTTGTGGGTCTGCTGTTGCTGCTGGCAGCCTACAGTTGGGTGCTGTTGCGCGGCATGTTAATCGCGGTGCGCGGTCGCGATAATTTCTGTCGGTTGTTGGCCGGCAGCCTGACATTAACTTTCTTTATTTACGTCTTTGTAAATATCGGCATGGTCTGCGGCATCCTACCGGTGGTCGGTGTACCCTTGCCGCTGGTGAGTTACGGCGGTACGTCCATCGTAACGCTCCTGGCCGGGTTCGGCGTACTGATGTCGATCAGTACCCATCCACGTTAGGCTGAACGCTCCGCCAGCGGCGGGGCCCGACCAGAAGGAATACCAATGTTCAGAACCACCTGCCGCCTGTTGCTGATCGGTTCGGTCAGCGTGTCTGCAGTACACGCCAATAGCTTGATTGACCATCCTCTTAGCCGTGAAGTCATCGATACTCTGGTGTCAGAGTATCGTTTTGACCGCGCTGAAATGGAAAGCCTTTTTGCTGAAGGTGAATACCTCGAACGTAACGTTGAATCCTTAGCCAACCCGGCAGAACGCACTCAGGCTTATCATCAATACCGTCCCATGTTTATTACCGAGGCGATGATCGAAAACGGTCAGCGTTTTATGGTTGAGCAGGCCTCCTGGCTGGCTAAGGCGGAAGCCCAAACCGGTGTGCCGCCTTCGGTGATTGCGGCCATCATCGGGGTGGAAACCCGCTTTGGTGGATACCTCGGGCAACACCGAACCTTTGATGCTTTAGGCACTTTGGCGGTTACTGAAGGACGTCGTGCCGACTACTTTCAACGTGAATTGATCAACTTTATGGGCATCAGCCGTGACCAGGGTTTTGCGCCGCGATCGGTCAACGGTTCTTATGCCGGTGCCATGGGTTATCCGCAATTTATGCCATCCAGTTATCTGGCCTATGCGGTCGACCTGGATGAGGATGGCGATATCGATATCTGGAACGATCCGATCGACGCCATTGGTTCGGTGGCCAATTACCTGGGTGAGCACGGCTGGCGTCGGGGGCAGATTGTTGCGACCCGGGCGCATGTCAGTGGCAACTACCAGAACGTTAAAATGAACAGCTTTGATCGGGATCAGGATTTGATCGACGTCCGCCGTCAGGGCTGGGAGCCGCTTGAAGCGCTCGCTGATGATGCTCAGGTACATCCGATCCGTTTGGATGGTGAGCAGGGCGCGGAATTTTGGCTCGGCTATCGTAATTTCTGGATTATTTCGCGTTACAATCGTTCCATCGTATACACCATGGCGGTGTATCAGTTGTCAGAGGAATTACGCTTGGCGGTACAGGAAGGGGCTCAATGATGGCGGCGCTACGCCTGCTGATCCTGGCTGGCATGTTGGTGCTGGCGGGCTGTTCAACGCAATACAGTTCTGGTGTGGCCCAGCAAAGCAACGCCGGTCGCTATTCGATCAGTCAGGATAGAGGGCCGGATCATACCCAGGCGTTAAGCGCTGAGGATATTGTTATTCCGACGCCGCGCATTGAACCACTGAGCCCGCGCGGCAACGCCAGTCCCTATACCGTTAATGGCCGTCAGTATCATGTTCTGGCCAGTGCCGATCAGTATGTCGAGGAAGGCTTGGCGTCTTGGTATGGCGCCAAGTTCCATGGCCACACCACCTCCAACGGCGAAGTCTTCGATATGTATCAGATCAGCGCGGCACATCGTTCGCTGCCGTTGCCGACCTGGGTTCGTGTCACCAATCTTGAGAACAACAAGAGCATCATCGCGCGTGTGAATGATCGCGGCCCCTTCCATCCGGGGCGGGTGATTGATTTATCCTACGCCGGAGCAGTGAAGCTCGACTACGTCCATAAAGGTACGGCGCGAGTGCGGGTTGAGGCTTTGCATGAAGCGTCGATGGATCAGCCGTCCTACTTTGTGCAGTTAGGTGCGTTTAGCGAGCGACCTTCGGCCGAGGCCTTGCGTGATCGGCTGTCCAGTCAGGTCGGCGATAGCGTGATGATTGATCAAAGTGACTTGTTCCGGGTGCGCATCGGACCGGTTCAGTACGAACGGGCGCTGGAATTGCAACAACAACTAACCAGTCCGGAGCTCGGTCGACCCCTCCTGGTTGTAGCTAACTGAGTGGTTGTCGCTAACTGATTGGTTGTGGCCAACCAAGTCGCGTCCTTTCACTTCGCTTACACTTTCACTTAGCTTACAACCACCAAGGTGATTTTACTGGTCGCCTTGGTACAATGCCGGCCTGCGGCCGGTGTCGCCCTTTTGGGCGGGCCTCATTACCTCACTAAAACCAGCCATCTTGGATATAAGGACAGTGTTCGTGTTGAAACGTCGTTTCAAACCCCGTGTCGTCATCGTTGCATCTGTTTGCCTCGCCTTTCTCACCAGCATCGCCAGCCCGCTTCAGGCCGAACCCATTATTCCGGCTCCGCCGCAATTGGCCGCTTCGTCCTATATTCTGATGGATGCCGCAACCGGACAGGTGATCGTTGATGAAAATTCTGATGAGCGCCTGCCACCGGCCAGTCTGACCAAGCTGATGACCAGCTATATCGCCGAGCGCGAAATCATCGAAGGTCGTATGAATCTGGATGATGAAACCCTGGTCAGTGTGAATGCCTGGCAGACTGGTGGCTCGCGAATGTTTATCCAGGAAGGCCGTTATGTCTCCATGGAAGACCTGTTGCGCGGCATTATTATTCAGTCAGGTAACGATGCCTCTGTTGCTGTGGCGGAGCACATTGCCGGCAGCGAGACCAATTTTGCGCAGATGATGAATTCCTATGCGCAACGACTGGGCATGACGCAGACTCATTACGAGAACGCCACAGGCCTGCCATCGGACGAACATTATTCATCGGCGCGGGATATCGCCATCCTGTCGCGTGCCATCATCTATAACAATGCTGAGTACTATCCGCTCTACGCGGAACGCAATTTCACCTATAACGGCATTACCCAATCCAACCGAAATTCATTGTTGGGCCGTAATCCGAGTGTGGATGGCTTGAAAACAGGTCATACCGAAGAGGCCGGTTATTGTTTGGCCGCATCGGCCGCTCAGGACGGCATGCGTTTGATCAGTGTGGTCATGGGCACCAGTTCCGATGAGGCGCGCAGTCAGGAAACGCAAAAGTTGCTGGCTTATGGATTCCGTTATTTCCAGACCGCTCAGTTGCATGAAGCCAACACCTCACTCTATGAAGCCCGGGTCTGGGCCGGTAAGGCTGACCAGGTCAATTTGGGGCTGGACAGTGATATGCGGCTGACCATAGCGCGTGGTGCCGAAAGTGGTTTGACCACCGTGCTGAACATCAATCCGGTGATTAAGGCGCCGATCCAGACCGGCCAGGTATTGGGTGAAGTGGTGGTGCGTCAGAACGGTGAAGAGGTGGCGCGGCGGCCGTTGCTGGCTTTGGAGCCGGTAGAATCGGCCGGTTTCTTTGCGCGGATTTGGGACTATATTCTATTGTTCTTCTTTAATCTCTTTAGTGGTGATGGTGAATAGTGTCCCAACCTGAAGCGCCTAAAATCGAATTTCCCTGTGACGACTATATGATCAAGGTCGTCGGAGATGCCGAGGTCGCGCTGCGCGACTTCGTACATCAGGTGTTGGTGCGCTATGACAGCCGCTTAACACTGGAGTCTTTTACCTCCAAACCCAGTCGCAATGGTCGTTTCGAAAGCCTGACCGTCTTTATGCGGGTCGAGCAAGAGGTGCACCTGAGTGAGCTGTTTGAGGTGCTGAAATCCGACGATCGCGTCAAGATGGTGATCTGATGACCGCCAAGGTGCTGATTCGTGATCTGGGCCGCACTGACTATGAGTCCAGCTGGCATGCCATGCAGGCCTTCACCGAGCAGCGCGAAGCGGGCAGTCAGGATGAAATCTGGCTGGTTGAGCATGATCGGGTATTTACTCAGGGTCAGGCCGGTAAGGCTGAACATCTGCTGATGCCCGGTGACATTCCGGTGGTGCAGGCGGATCGCGGTGGTCAGGTAACTTATCACGGCCCAGGTCAGTTGGTGGCCTACGTCATGTTGGATCTGAAGCGTCTGGGCAGCGACGTTCGACGCCTGGTGTCGGCTTTGGAAGATTCCATCGTCGATGTTCTGGCTGAGTTCGGTATCGCTGCGGCGGCGCGACCCGATGCGCCGGGTGTCTATGTCGGCGAACGCAAGATCTGTTCACTGGGACTGCGCATCAAGCGCGGCTTCAGCTACCACGGTCTGGCGCTTAATCTGGATATGGACCTGGAGCCCTTCGGTCGCATCAATCCCTGTGGCTATCAGGGCATGCAGATGACCCAGATGGCCGATTTCGACATCGCTGTTGATCGCGACCTTGTGCAACGCCGTTGGGTTGAATTGTTCTGTCAGCGCCTCGATTTGCTACCCCAGTGGCACCACCCCGAACTGTCACAACGCCAGGCTGGTTGAAGCCGGTCGCTTAGCCGTCCCAGCGTTGTTATCATTAGCTTCCGCCGTTTCACAGCAGTGAGCCCGCCAATATGAGTGAAAACCGCATCCCCGTTGTCCAAGTCGAAAGTGGTCGTAAGTTCGTTAATCACAACGGCGTAACGGCCATCAAAAACGGCATCAAGACGCACAAAGAAGCGCGCCGTAATACGGAGCGCAAGCCGGAATGGTTACGGGTGCGCTTGTCGACCGGGCCGGAATACGAAGCGGTGAAGGGCATCGTTAAAGAATATCGGCTGAGCACCGTCTGTGAAGAAGCCATGTGTCCCAACATCGGCGAGTGCTGGAGCGCCGGTACCGCCACCATCATGTTGATGGGCGATGTCTGCACCCGGGCGTGCAAATTCTGCGCGGTCGACACTGGCAATTCCCATGGCTGGCTTGATCCGGAAGAGCCCGAGAACACCGCTCAGTCAGTTGCGCTGATGGGTCTGAATTACATCGTGCTGACCTCGGTTAACCGCGATGACATTGAGGACGGTGGTGCGGCTCACTATGCGGCGACCGTTAAGCGGGTTAAGGAAGTTAACCCGGAAACCGCGGTTGAAGCGCTGACACCGGATTTTCAAGGTAAGTTATCGGATGTCGAAGTGGTGGTGGATTCCGGCATCGAAGTCTTTGCCCAGAACGTTGAAACCGTGCGCCGCCTGACGCATCCGGTGCGCGACCCCCGTGCCAGCTACGAGCAAACCCTGGCCGTGCTGGAACACGCCAAACGCTACAAGCCGGAAGTGCTGACCAAAACCAGCCTGATGCTGGGTTTGGGTGAAACCGAAGACGAAATCATCGAAGCACTGGATGATCTGAAAGCCATCGGTGTGGATATCGTTACCTTCGGACAGTATCTGCAACCCTCACTGAACCACTTGCCGGTGGAGCGTTATGTCACGCCGGAAGAGTTTCAGAAATACCGTCAATGGGGATTGGAGCGCGGCTTCCTGGAAGTCGTCTCTGGCGCCTTTGTCCGTTCCAGCTATCGGGCCGAACAGGTATTGCAGAAAAACAACGTTGGTTTGGGTTGAACGCCTGAGTTCAAGTCGATCCTGCCAAGGCCCGGGACACCTCGTTGACCTGGGCCAAAGCCGCCTCATCCAAGCGCTCTAGCCAGGGCAATAACACCGCAAAATTATTATTTTGAATGTGCCGATAAAGGTATACCGGTGTTTCCGTTGATAGTTCCAGCGGGCTGGTACCGGTTGCCATCCAGAAGCGCATGATCAGATTGATGCTGTAGTGCGGGCACAGTTCGGGTGTTTCGTATTTACGATAAGCCGCCATCGACACGCCCATCAATCGGGCAACTTCTTCTTGCGAGGTACCCCTGGCAAGGCGGAAGTCACGCAACTTTTCCGCTATGGCTCGGTAATAAGGATCACGTAACAGCTGATGGCTGAGACTGCTGCGTAACTCCGCCAGGCTTGCGAAAGGATTGTCGGTTGCATCGTATTCGTGCAACAAGCCTTTCAGCACCGAATTCAACGCCTCCAGTGCCCAGTCCGGGGCGCGATTCACGAAATAGAGCACCGGAATCCAGGCGGGTTTGAATGGCAACTTCAACCATTGCTGATAGCGCGTGCCATAAAACAGCCAGTGTGTCGGTATTCCGGTTTCCAGTGACCACAGCAGGGCTGAGTGCAGTCGGGGGAAGTCTTGTCCGGCTTCGTATTTGCGGTACTGACTGAGCGATACCTGTATCCGTTCGCTTAGGTCACGCTGACCCAACCCCAGATAACTGCGTACCGTGCGCAAATTCTGACCGATTTGCACAGCCAGTCCCTCTTCCAGGACATTGTAGTCAGGTGGGCCTCCAACCGGCATCTGGAAAACTTCAGTGGCTGACGCTTGAGCTACAAACATGGCGTTTTTTGTCGTTATTTTGGCTACCTTTGTGACTGTACCATCACCCTGAGCCATTGCAGAATATCATTGAGCGCTGAAGGGAGTCTGGCGCCTTCACAGGGAAGTGATATCCATAGATAGAGCAGGGATCCGGCCGGGAAGGCCAACACTTTCGACTGTTGCTCCGAGTCTCTTCTGCTATACCCCTCCAGTAACTTCTTCGACCCCCTTTCTCGTCCGTATTCACTGCGGACGGGGCTTTATGCGTGGTTTTGACCGTCCGCTGTCGCTGGAATGCTGTGATTATATACAGTATATTGTGCCGGCGGGTAAAGCGGCAGTGAGGCGACGGTTTTGGCGTTGCGGAAGATTATCCACATCGATTGCGATTGTTATTATGCGGCGCTGGAAATGCGTGATTTTCCCGAGTTGCGCGGCCAGCCTGTGGCCGTGGGCGGGCAGGGACCCAGAGGCGTGCTGTCGACCTGCAACTATGAAGCCCGGGCCTTTGGTGTTCGCTCGGCAATGCCGACGGCGCGGGCACGGTCTTTGTGTCCCGGGTTAATCATCCAACCATCGCGTTTCGACGTTTACCGCTCTGTTTCCCACCAGATGCGCGCCATTTTCATGCGCTATACCGACCAGATCGAACCCTTGTCGCTCGACGAAGCTTTTCTGGATGTATCGGAGAGCTCGGCCTTTGCTGGCAGTGCGACTCGTCTGGCCGAACACCTGCGTGCTGAAATCAAGCGCGAACTGGGCATTACCGTCTCCGCGGGTGTCGCCCCTAACAAGTATCTGGCTAAGATCGCTTCGGACTGGAACAAGCCCGACGGTCTCTGTGTTATCACCCCGGATAGGGTCGCTGAGTTTGTACAGGCGCTGCCGGTTGAGCGATTGTTTGGGGTTGGACAGAAAACCGCTGAACGCATGCATCAGTTGGGGTTTCGAACCTGTGGTGATCTGCAACAGGCTTCGTTGATGACGCTGGTGGATCGCTTTGGTCGTTTCGGGCCGCGCCTCTATCAGCTGGCGCGTGGTGAGGATGAGCGGCCGGTGCGTACCGAACGTTATGCCAAGTCGCTCAGTGTCGAACACACCTATCCAACCGATTTACCCGATGAAGCAAGCTGCCAGCAACAGCTGGTGGTCTTGTTTGACGAATTGCAGGGACGCCTGGCCAAGCGGTCGCAGCGCGGCGGCATCGGCCGGGTGTTCCTGAAAATGCGCTTCCGGTCGTTCCAGAAAACCACGGTGGAGCGCGCTATGCCGGTCACCGTGGCGTCTTTCCGGACGCTGCTGAGCGAAGCCTGGCAGCGTCGGGATGAGCCGGTCCGTCTGCTGGGTTTGGGCGTGCGTTTTACCGACCAGGCATTGAACCAGCAATTAGCCTTGTTCGAAGGTTTGACCAGTGGTGGTGTAGATGCGGTCCATCAGTCGTCCATTGAGCTCAGGGAGCCGCTCGCCGAGCAATGAACGCAGTCGCTGATAAGCCGCTGTCTGAGACACGTAGGGGTAGTACTCAGCCTGGGTTATAAACAGCTTGAAGTCGTCCGGGCGTTGCAACCAGAAGTCACTGTAAGCCGTATCATAGCTGGCCGGGTTGCTGAGTTGTCGCAACAGGTCGGGCGCTATGGCTTCCCACAGTCCAGCCACAATTTCCTGCTTATTGCGGAAGTAATAATAAATAGAGGGCGCCGCGCAACCGGTTTCCGCAGCGATTTTGCGCAGCGATAGTTTGGTGATGCCTTGTTGGGATAAGACATTGCGTGCCGATTCGAGAATGTTTTCTTTCTTTATCATGGCGTGAATACGTCCGAGTA
This sequence comes from Saccharospirillum sp. HFRX-2, assembly GCF_043196805.1. NCBI lineage: Bacteria > Pseudomonadati > Pseudomonadota > Gammaproteobacteria > Oceanospirillales > Saccharospirillaceae > Saccharospirillum > Saccharospirillum sp. HFRX-2. Next base: position 83,743 of record NZ_JBEBMU010000007.1, on the reverse strand, counting down.
AACAGCGTTTTAAAATCTAGCAGTGGATTTCACCGGTCGCTAAATTTCGCTTCGTGTTGTTTTGTAAAGCGCTGCGCAAACAGCGCCATACTCGGCTTGGACGTATTCGTTGGATGGGCTGTTTCAGCGTTCTGAAGTGGTTAAAAAACCGCTTACTGCATTTGTTGGGCTGCGCTGAGCGTGCTGACTAACCGACCCAGTTTTTGCCATTGCTGGCGTTCGGAGCGGGTTTCGCTGTTCTCGACTCTATGCAGAATCTGCTCGGTGAGCACGGTTGGTTGTGTGGTTTTTTGTTCTGCCGGTGCGGCCAGACTCATCAGCCGTCCGGCTTCGGGCACGGAAATCAGGTCATAGCGCAGCAGCCGCTCGGACAGCCGGCTAAGATTGGCCGCTTCATTGCCGCTGGTAACGGACAGGTTGGGGCTGTTACCGGCAATCCACTCCATAATGATGATGCCGTCGCTGAACGATACATCGTCATCGGCCAACTCGTCGCTGGATGTGTTTTCCGCTGTCTTACCTGCTTCAGCCGCCTTGTTCGGGGTGTCCAGATGACTGAGTTGCTGGTGCGCCTGGTAGCGTTCCAGGCCTTGCAGGCTGAGGCTCATACCGATCTCCATTGCTACAAATCATGCCGCTGCAGAGTGCTATCGCAAAATGTATGCCGATGGCGTTGTGCATAAATTGCAGACATAAAAAAAGCGCCCCAGAGGCGCTTTTCAATAGAGCGTTGGATCAGGCGTCGCGGAAGTTGCGTTCCTGACGTTCCTGGCGCTGTTTTTCTTCAGCGCAGAGCGTTGCGGTAGGACGCAACAGCAGGCGGCGGACGCCGATGGGTTCGCCGGTGACTTCGCAGTAACCGAAGTCACCTGAATCGATACGCTTGATGGCGTCATCGATCTTGGGCAGTAATTTGGTTTGCCGGTCCAGGAAGCGCAAGTTCATGCGGCGCTCTTCCTCAATGCTGGCTTTGTCCAGCTCGTCGGGCTCGTTCTCGAACTTGGTCAGCGTTTCCCGGGCTTCTTTCAGCGCGGCACGGACTTCATCTGCCTGTTCTTGCAACAGATTACGGAAGAACGCCAGCTGCGCTTCGTTCATGTACTCCTCATCGGGAGCTGCCAACAACTGTTCTTCAGTCAGCATATTCGATTCCTGTGCTGTGTTGTCGCCTGGCCGCCCTGCGCAGGGGCATTCCAAGGGGCTGGGCCGTTGTTCAAAATTTGGCCGCAGTCGTCAAAAGAGGGCACATCATATATCATCACCTGAGCGGTTAAAACAGCTTTTTTTCCTGTAGATTCAAGCCCTTGGAGTAGTAGTTAATGGAAGGTGTGTATCGGCTGGTGATGTCCTGTCCGGACCGGGTTGGCATCGTTGCCCGGGTCAGTAATTTCCTGGCGCAATACAACGGCAGCATTATGGAAGCCAACCATCATGCCGACCTGGAGCAGGGCTGGTTTTTTATGCGTAATGAGATCAAAGCCAGTTCGTTGCCGTTCGGTGCCGATACTCTGGCTGAGCTGTTCGCACCTATTGCTGAAGATTTGAATATGCAATGGCGCATCACCGATTCGGCAGTCAAACCCCAGGTGGTGCTGATGGCCAGCCGCGACAGCCATTGTCTGGCGGATATTCTTAACCGCTGGCACAGCGGTGATCTGGATTGCGACATTCCCTGTGTGATTTCCAATCACGATGACCTGCGCAGCCTGGTGGAATGGCACGGTATCAACTTCCATCATGTGCCGGTCGATCCGGCTGACAAGGCGCCGCATTTCGCCGAAGTCGAGCGGTTAATCGAACATTACCGGGCCGATACCGTGGTTCTGGCGCGTTACATGCAGATCCTGCCCCCTGCGCTGTGCGGCAAACTGCCGTATCGGATCATCAATATCCACCACAGTTTTCTGCCGTCTTTTATCGGCGCTCGGCCTTATCACCAGGCCCACGAGCGCGGCGTAAAACTGATAGGTGCGACCTGTCATTATGTGACTGAAGATCTGGATGCCGGCCCGATCATTGATCAGGATGTGGTCCGCGTGACCCACCGTGATCGCATCGATGACATGGTGCGGCTGGGCAAAGATTGTGAACGAACGGTGCTGGCGCGCGGCTTACGCTGGCATCTGGAGGACCGGGTTCTGGTCCATGGTAATAAAACAGTGGTGTTTAATTGATGCTTCGTAGTGGTGTGTATTTAGCAGTTGCCGCCTTTGTTCCGGCCTTGGCTCAGGCAACAGACAGTCGTTTTACCGGTCAGTTCCAGGTTCAGGGCGATTATCAGGAAACGGCTGAGCGCGATGGTAAGTGGTCCTTGTCGACGGCTCAGTCCTGGCTCGGTATTGAAGCGGTGGAAGAGATTAACGGCACGCGTTACGTCGGCGTGGCCGAAGCGAATCTGGATCCGCTGGCAGACAGCGCCGATGCCAGACAGTTTTATCTGAGTATTGAACAGGCGCTCTATCAGGTGCGTGCCGGTCGGGTGGCGACGCTTGAGCATCGCTATCTGGCCGAGCCGGTGAACCTGATGCAGGGCACCGGGGTTCATAGCTCTGCCGTTGGGCAACACCTGGAAAACTACGCGGATCGTCTGATTCAGCTCGAACTGAACAGTCGCGAAGCCGGGTTTTTCTCCGCCGAATGGCAGCTGAAAGAAGCTGAGGCGGAAGATACCCTTGCCGCCTGGACGGTGGTCACGGGTTTGTACACGGCCGAAGGCCAGGCCAGCCTGAGTTATCACCAGGATGAAGTGGATGATGCCGGCCGTTTTGGTGTCAGCATGCTCTGGGCGGATGGTCCCTGGGCATTGTCGGCGAGCTATTTATTCCGCGAGGATCCCTTGGCCTGGGATATCGGTCTGGATTATCAGTCCGGTCAGGTTGTCTCTCGCTTTGCCTATGGCCGTGAAGAGACACCAGAAGGCGAAGATTATTGGGCGCTGGGTTTCGAGCAGCTGTACAGCGTCAACGTCAGTAATTTCTTTGAGCTGCGTTGGCAGCCCGAACAGGAAAGCCTGCTTGGTCAGGTGGGTTTCCAGCTGCGGCTGTAATCTGGCTAGAACACCGGTTCGACAGGCAGCCCGGGCATCGGCAAGGTGTTCAGCGGTTGCCCGCCGCTGTGTTCGGTAGCCTGAGGGAAAGCGCGGCGCATCAGGTTGTAGTAACGCCGGATGTTGGCAACGTAGACGACCGGCTCATGGCCACGCGCATAGCCGTGTTCCGTCCACGGATACCAGGCCTTCAACGCCAGCTTGGGCAGATGCTGGCGGACATCAATCCAGGAGTCCGGGTCACCATCCTGGGTTTCGGTAATGCGTCGGGCATCTTCCAGGTGACCCGGACCGACGTTGTAGGCGGCCAGTGCCATCCAGGTGCGATCCGGTTCGGTAATGCGCTGTGGTAAACGTTCCTTTATCCCCGCCAGAAAACGACTGCCCGCTTCGATGCTCTGATCCGGATCCAGCCGGTTGCTGATGCCCATATCGCGGGCGGTTTGCAGCGTCACCATCATGATGCCGCGCACCCCGGTGGGCGATACCGCATTGGCCCGCCAATGACTCTCCTGATAAGCCACCGATGCCAATAAGCGCCAGTCCAGCCCGGTTATGTCGGCCTGGGCGCGGAAACTGTCTTCAAAGTTGGGCAGCCGCGTGCGCATATGGCGTTCGAAGGTGACGTTGCCGACGTAGTCGAAATCGGCGGTATGACCCAGATGCCGATCCTGCAAACGATTCAGGCGGCCGTTTTCGCTCATCGCGGTGATGGCGCTGTTAACGCGATCAATCAAGGAGTGGTCGGTCTGATTGCGGAATAACGGGCTGATCGGGCGGGGTTGATCATTGAGCGGGCTGAACCATTGATTGGGAAAGAAGGGTCGCTGCACCAGAAAATCGCGTCGGTCCATCACCGCCATTTCCAGTTCACCCAGTTCGATACGGGTCATCAGTTCAGCGGCAGACTCACTGCCTTGCGGCGCCAGTTCAGCGTTGTTGGATTCAGACAATTGCGTCAGCACCCAGTCGTGGGCGAAAGGGTCGAGCAGAGCGACTCTGTTGGTTGTCGGTCGTTCATCGCGCCGGCCCATGGCACGTACCAGGCCCACCCGGGAATTAAGATAGGGCGTGCCGGCAATAAATTGGTGGGCGTCGGTTAAGGTGGTGCCAGGCAAGGCGAAATCGACGGCGCCGCTGGCCAGGGCCCGATACAGGTCGGCGGTATCGGTGACCGAAAACAGCTGCACATTGACGTTCAGGTCGTCCGCCAGTTGCTCCAGCAGGTCGTGTTCCAAGCCAACGTAGCGCTGGTCCTCTGGCCAATAGATGCCTTCGCTTTCGCGCACGGCGACCACCAGCGAGCCCCGCGCCTGAACGCGTTCCCAGTGATTACGCCATTGCAGCCCGTGCAGCAGTAGCCACAGAACCAGTAAAACCGGTAAGGCAAACAAGGCCAGACGCAGGCTGTTGCGGACAGGATTTGACCAGAAAAAGACCATAGAAACATCATCGGCCGGAGGTGGTACGACGCTGCCATTCTAGCTGCTTTTCCGCTACTATACGCGCCGTTTTTCTCCCCCCTTACGAACAGGCCGTCCTGTCATGCTGACACTACGTGGAACCCCAGCCCTTTCGTCATTTCGCCGCCAACGTTTGCTGGAGCGATTCAACACCGCTCTGGAGCCAGCTCTGGCGGCTAAAATTACTGACCTTTATGCCGAATACCGTCATTTTGCTGATCTGACACAGCCGCTGGATGAGCAAGAACACAGCGTGCTTGAGGCGCTGCTGCACTATGGTCCAAGCAGTGAGCGTCAGGATGTGGAAGGCCCAGCGCTGTGGGTGATCCCTCGTCTGGGCACGTTGTCGCCATGGTCAACCAAGGCGACCGATATTGCCCATAACGCTGGTCTGGAAACGGTTCGGCGGTTGGAGCGCGGTATCGAATATCGCCTGGTCACCACGGCTGAATTGACTGACGCAGAGCTTCGGGCGGTGGGTGCGGTATTGCACGACCGCATGACTGAAAGTCTGTTATTGGCTGAGCCTGAAGCTCAGGCTTTGTTTGGTACTCAGTCGCCGGCGGCGTTGGGGCGAGTGCCGTTGCAAAGCGGTGGCCGCGACGCTCTGGTCAAGGCGAATAAAGAGCTGGGGCTGGCACTGGCGGACGACGAAATCGATTATTTGCTGGATGCCTATCTGGGCCTGGAACGCGATCCGACCGATGTCGAATTGATGATGTTCGCCCAGGCCAACTCCGAACATTGCCGCCATAAAATTTTCAACGCCACCTGGACCATCGATGGCGAAGAGCAGCCCTGGTCGCTGTTCAAAATGATCAAGAACACCTACGAGAACAACAGTCACGGCGTGCTCTCGGCCTATAAAGATAATGCTTCTGTGGTCGAAGGCTTCAAAGCCGGCCGTTTCTATCCCGACGCTGATCATCATTACCGCTATCACCAAGAGAACATCCACATCCTCTTTAAGGTGGAAACTCATAACCACCCGACCGCCATCGCGCCCTTTGCCGGCGCAGCAACCGGCGCCGGTGGTGAGATTCGTGATGAGGGCGCCACCGGAACCGGCGGTAAACCCAAGGCGGGTCTGGCCGGTTTCAGTGTTTCCGACCTGAATATTCCTGGTTTCGTTCAGCCCTGGGAAAGCCAGTACGGCAAGCCCGGTCGCATCGTTTCGGCGCTGGACATCATGATCGATGGCCCGCTTGGCGCGGCGGCATTCAACAATGAATTTGGTCGTCCTAATCTGCTCGGTTATTTCCGTACCCTGGAACTCACCGCGCCGGGCGTCGCCGGTACCGAAGTGCGCGGTTATCACAAGCCGATCATGATCGCCGGTGGTTACGGCAACATTCGCGACGATCACGTCGACAAAGCTTGGGATGCCATTCCCGAAGGCGCGCAACTGATCGTTCTCGGTGGTCCGGCCATGCAGATTGGTCTGGGCGGCGGCGCGGCGTCTTCGGTCGATTCCGCCGAAGGCAACGAAGATCTGGATTTTGCCTCGGTGCAGCGCGGTAACCCGGAAATGGAACGTCGTTGCCAGGAAGTCATCGACCGTTGCTGGCAGCTCGGTGCCGACAACCCCATCGCTTTTATTCACGATGTTGGCGCCGGTGGTTTGTCCAACGCCTTCCCAGAGCTGGTCAACGATGGCGGCCGGGGTGGTCGTTTTGAGTTGCGCGATGTGCCCAACGATGAACCCGGCATGTCGCCGCTGGCGATCTGGTGTAACGAGAGCCAGGAACGTTATGTACTGGCGGTGACGCCGGAAAAACTCGACCAGTTCGAAGCTTTATGTGCGCGTGAACGCTGCCCCTTCGCGGTTATCGGCGAAGCCACGGCCGATCGCCGTCTGGTGGTGACCGATCGTCATTTTGGCGAAACGCCCATTGAGATGCCGTTGAACATTCTGCTCGGCAAACCGCCGCGCATGGAACGTTCGTTCGAGCGGGCTGATTTTGAGCGCGACCGCTTTAACAGCAAAGGCATCGATCTGAACGACGCCGCCGAGCGCGTCTTGCGGTTGCCGTCGGTGGCCAGCAAGAGCTTCCTGATCACCATCGGCGATCGTTCCATCACCGGTCAGGTCGCACGCGATCAGATGGTTGGCCCCTGGCAGATTCCGGTTGCCAATGCTGCCGTGACCACCAGCGGTTACCAGGGCTACACCGGTGAAGCCATGTCGATGGGCGAACGCACGCCAGTCGCCTTGCTGGATGCACCGGCATCGGGTCGCCTGGCTGTGGCCGAAGTACTGACCAACCTGGCGTCGGTCGCCATTGGTGAGATGAGCCAGGTGCGACTGTCCGCCAACTGGATGGCCGCCGCCGGTCATCCAGGTGAAGATCAGGCGCTGTACGACACCGTGAAAGCCGTTGGTCTGGAGCTGTGTCCGGCGTTGAATCTGACCATACCCGTGGGCAAAGATTCGATGTCGATGCGCACCACCTGGGAAGAAAACGGCCGTACCAAGGCAGTGACGGCGCCGCTGAGTTTGATCGTTTCCGGCATGGCGCCGGTGACCGATGTGCGCCGCACGGTGACGCCGCAATTGCGGACCGATCAGGGCGATACCGATTTGATTTTGATTGACCTTGGCCGTGGCCAGAATCGCCTCGGTGGTTCGGCGCTGGCGCAGGTCTATCGTAAGGTCGGTGATGTGCCGGTCGATTTGGACGATCCGGAAGATCTGCAAGCCTTCTGGGCGGTGATGCAGGGATTGGTCAGCGATGGCCTGTTGCTGGCTTATCACGATCGCTCCGATGGCGGTTTGTTCACCACTCTGGCGGAAATGGCCTTTGCCGGCCGCAGCGGTATCGATATCGATCTGGGTCGGGTCAGCGACGGCGATCACGCCGCCGCTCTGTTCAGTGAAGAACTGGGCGCGGTGATTCAGGTGCGTCGCGCTCAGACTGAAACCGTTCTGCAGCAACTGACTGCCGCCGGACTGGGCGATTGCAGTACCGTTATTGGTCACTGTAACGATGATGATTTTGTGCGTTTTGTGGTCGAAGACGACGAAGTGCTGGTCAAGGCGCGCACCGACTTGCTGCGGTTGTGGAACGAAACCAGTTTCCGCATCCAGGCGCTGCGCGACAACGCCGATTGTGCGCAACAGGAATACGACCGCTGGCTCGACGCCAACGATCCGGGTCTGCACGCTGAACTCAGCTTCGATCCGGCTGAGGACATCGCCGCACCGCTGATAGGTGGCGCCCGTCCGCCGGTGGCGATTCTGCGCGAGCAGGGCGTTAATGGTCAGGTGGAAATGGCCGCCGCTTTCGAACGCGCCGGTTTTGATGCCGTCGATGTCCACATGAGCGATCTGCTCGCCGGCCGCACCCAACTGAGCGATTTCCGCGGCTTGGTCGCCTGTGGCGGCTTCTCCTACGGCGATGTCTTGGGTGCCGGCGAAGGCTGGGCCAAGACCATTCGTTTCAACGCGGGTGTGCGTGACGCCTTCCAGGCGTTTTTCGAAAATCCCAATACCTTCAGCCTGGGTGTGTGCAATGGCTGTCAGATGATGTCCAACCTGCACGACCTGATCCCTGGCACCGAGCACTGGCCGCACTTTGTGCGCAACGCTTCGGAGCAGTTCGAAGCGCGTTCGGTCATGGTTGAGATTCCGCAATCACCGTCGCTGTTCTTGTCCGGTATGGCGGGTTCGCGTCTGTCCATCGCCGTGGCGCATGGCGAAGGTCTGGCGGAATTCCGTGATGACGCCCATCGGCAGCAAGCCGCCGAGAGCGGTTTGGTGGCGCTGCGCTATGTCGATAATCACGGCAGTGTGACTGAACGCTATCCGTTCAACCCCAACGGCTCGCCCCTGGGCATGACCGGATTCACCAGCGCCGATGGTCGCGCTACGGTGATGATGCCGCACCCGGAACGCGTCTTCCGCGCCGTCACCAACTCCTGGAAGCCGGATAGCTGGGGTGAAGATGGCGGTTGGCTGCGCATGTTCCGTAACGCGCGGCAGTGGCTGGGTTAAGTCGTGATTGCTGAGCTGCTGCTGGTCTTTGTGGTGACCGCTGTGGTGATCGGTGGCGTTGCGCTGGCGTTGATCTTTGGCAGCGCGCCGGTCTATCGGCCGACCACGGAGACCATCCAGTCGCTGATGACATCGTTGCTCGACGGTGAAGCCGATGCCCAGCAGTGGCAGTTCTTTCTCGATATGCCCATCCGTCACGATCCGGAACTGGAAAACCTGCGTCTGGAATGTGCCCAGATGCAGGCCCAGTACGGCCGTCGTCCGCGCAACGGTAAGGCGCGTCTGGATGAAGCCGGGCAAATCCGTTTGCGCCATAAGTTGAACCGGCTGGAACAGCGTGGCGGGCGGACTTTTTAGTCCTCGGACGTTGTATCCAGAAAACCTTCCAGAATGCGCATAAAGGCGCGCGGTTTTTCCGCATGGGGCCAGTGGCCGGCGCCTTCAATCAGTTTGGCCTTGGCATTGGGGAAACGCTCTTCGATCGCTGGCTGATCGCTCTGGCTGATGTAGTGACTGTCCATGCCCTTGATAAACAGCGTGGGTCCACCGTAGGGCTGCTGAAAATCCGGTGCTTTGGCGATGCCTTCATAGTCGCTTTTTAGCAACGGCAGATTGAAGCGCCAGGCCAGCTGTTTGTCGTCGTTGCGGTACAGGCTTTTAAGCAGAAACTGGCGGATGCCGAGATCGCGTACGCCGTTTTCCATCAGGGCGTTTTCGACGCCGCGCCTATCATTAAATTCATGCAGATCAATCGCCTCCAGCGCCGCAAAAATATCCTGGTGATGCGGTGGGTAGTCGCGCGGTGCAATGTCGACGATAACCAGTTTCTGCAACCATTCAGTGTCACCAGCTAAGGCCAGTTGCATCGCTGTTTTACCGCCCATGGAATGACCGATTACTGACGCTTTTTTGATGTCGTTGGCGGCCATCCAGTCGCGCACGGCGCTGGCGAAGGTCGGGTAGTCGAGGCTGTCGGTCCAGGGTGATTGGCCGTGGTTGGGCAGATCCAGACAGTGTACCCGGTAATGCTCGGATAACGACTTGGCCACGCTGCGCCAGTTGTCGCCACTGCCAAAGAGGCCGTGCAGAATGATCAGGTCGGGGCCTTTACCCAGGCTATGGCTGTACAGCATAGTGCGCTCTCATTTTCCTGTGTTTTCCAGTGAGGCTAAGGTTTGGAATGCCGCTCCGGTTGCGGTGCCTGTTGCATCGCGCCTTCCATCAACACCCCGTATTACGGCATGCCTGACGGTAAACCTGCGGGGGTGCGTTGTGTTCATTTATTGCCGGATTATCGCTGTGGCATCTTTGGTCGTCCGGAACGGCCAGTGGCCTGCGGCGCCTTTCAGGCTGAGCCGGATTTTTGCGGCAGCGATCGCGTGGAAGCTCTGCGTATCCTGACCCGGTTTGAAGCCGAAACCATGCCCTAGGCAACAATCCGCCTTAAGCAAAGATGGCCCGGGCGCTGGCAGCCAGTTGGTACAGCTGAGCGATGCTTGCGTCTTCGCGGTCAGTCGGTAAATCCAGGCGAGCGAAGGCGGCGACGCTGTGCCAGTCTTTTTTACTCCAGCCACTGTTGCCTTCGTTGTGCGCCATCAGATTAGCTACCAACACCAGATCGGCCAGGTCAGCCTCGGCCGGTTGGCGCTCAAACTGACGGTATTCGATGGGAATGCCGCAGAAACTCGATGGAAAATCCCAGCTTTGCAGAATAATCTGGCCCAGGCTGCCATGCAGTTGGTCGATGACTTGAGACAGATTGGCGTCGTCGACAATCAGCTCAGGATGGGACTCGGCGTAGCTGAGAATCGGCAGCGCGCCCAGACGGTGGATCAGCCCGGCCAGCAAGGCTTCGTCAGCGCTGGCAGCACCGGTGTGACGCGCCAGCACCGAGGCCAGTGCTGAGACATCGCCGGTCAAGCGCCACAGTTGACGCAGACGTTGATCAACTTGTTTGTTGCTGGCGCGGAACATCTGCTCCATGGCCAGGCCAATGGCCAGATTGCAGCTGTAATTCATACCCAGTCGGCTGACTGCCATGGCCAGATCGCGAACTTCCTGAGGGGCGCGTAACAGCGGGCTGTTCACCACTCGTATGATGCGCGCACTCAGGGCGCTGTCCTGGCTGATGATATCGACCAGGTCTTTGATGGTGGCGTCGGGGTTTTCCGCCGTGGTGCGAATTTGCAACGCCACTTCGGGCAAGCTTGGCAGGAAAAGCTGGTCGCTGTTCAAAGCGTCCAAAATGTCTTGATTGACGGTATCGACCAGGCTGCTCATCGCTTATGCGCCCATCCTGTAGAGACAACAGACGCAAGAGTTTAACAGCTTCGGTCGGGCGCTGAACATCGATCAGTCTCACACCACCGACAGGGCAATTTGCCGCTGTTCATCGACAAACATCGGCGGCGGCGTTTCGATATTGCGAACCACCGCCAGTCCTTCACCGCCGTCCTCGGTGCGCACCCAGTTGACCCATTCACCGGCCGGGCCCTGTTCGCCAAAGACATCGTTGCCGCCGGGCGCGACATCACCCTGCCAGCGCACCTGAAGCAGACCGCGCTTGCTCTGGCCTTTGTAGTGCAACCGGGCCACCACTTCCTGGCCGGTGTAACAGCCTTTGCGAAAGGAAATGCCGCTGACGTCTTCCAGCCCCAGCATCTGCGGCACGAACTGGCCGCTTTGCTCGGCCTGAACCCAGGGTTGAGCGGCCGCTATGTCGAGTTTTTGCCAGGCTTCGGCGGGTTCAATGCGCTGTTGTTCGATGCGCTCCAGCCAGTCTTCGTAGTTGTCGGCGCGGGCATCCAGCCACAGTTGGGCGCGGCCGTCGGGCAGCGCAAAGGCAAAGTGGCCCTGGCGCAGCCAGATACCGTTGTCAGCCGCCGGACCAAACCAGTCATTCAGCAATTCATCGGTGCCTTCGCCGGCGATACCCAGGCCGTGATAGTTCAGGCTATCGTCGATCAGTTTTGAGCCGCGGAAAAATGGTATGTATTTGCTCAGATGCTGCTGCAAAGCGGCCGCCGTGGTGCTGTGCAGCACCAGCTTGATGTGCGTCGGTTCCGGCTCAATCAGCACATTCCAGACATTGCTGACCGCGCGGCCTTTGGGCGTGCAAAAGGCGCCCGGCAAAGCGCCGCTCTGAGTCAGCAGGCGGTAGTCCTGAGTGCCCTGGCCTTGCAAAAAGGTGAGGGCGTCACTGCCTTGCAGACCGATCAGGCTGAGATGTTCCAGCGGGTAGAAATGGGGCTGTGGTGTTGGCGTGCGCATCGGTGTCGGCTCGTTTGGCTTGCTGTTACAATGGCGCGGCCCGCAAACGGGCCTGGGTCATTCATTCTTTGGGCTGAGCTTGGACTTTTAAACGTGGAACCAACAGAAAAAGCTGCATTGGAACATCGTCGTCTTTGGTGGCACAGCCGCCGGGGCATGTTGGAACTGGATGTGTTGCTGGTGCCTTACACCGAAACCGTCTATCCGACGCTCAGCGCTGATCAACAACGCATTTATCAACGGCTGCTTACTTGCGAAGACCAGGATCTGTTCAATTGGTTTTTGGAAAAGTCCAAACCGGAAGACGCCGAACTCGCTGCTATGGTGCGTCAGATTCTGGACCGTGTTCAGCCTGATTGAGTGCCGTCTGCGGCCATCACGCCTGGCCTGGCTGGTGGTGCTGGTACCGGCGCCGACGGTCGCGCTGTTGACGGTTCTGGCACAGCATCCCTGGTGGTTGAGTCTGGCAACCGCCGCCGCTGTGCAGCTGGCGCTGTGGCAAAGCCGACCCCTGAATCCGCCCACTCATCAACTGCGCTGGCAGGGCGATAGGGTGACCTTGTTCGACCGTGAACTGCGGGCCGAGGAATACCGCTGGAGCGGTCGAGGTAGGCGTTCTGCTTGCTATGTGCGATTGCATCTGGTGCAGGAGCCGCTGTTGTTGCAACGCAGTCTGATGATCTGGCGCGACAGTGTCGATGATGCCAGCTGGCGCGCGCTAAACGCCTATTTCCGCATTCATTGCCACGACATTCAAAGCCAGCATCAACTCGACTGAACACTATCGGTGCGCGGTGACAAGACGGTAATTTCCGCCCGTTCTCCGGTCTGCGGGTAGCTGCGGGTAAAGTGCAGACCGCGGCTCTCTTTACGCGACAACGCCGATTCGATAATCAACTCCGCCACCACGATCAGATTACGCAACTCCAGCAAGTCGCTGTTAACGCGGAAGCTGGCGTAATAATCATGAATTTCCTGTTTCAGCAAATGCACCCGACGACGCGCCCGTTCCAGACGTTTGTCCGAGCGCACAATACCGACGTAATCCCACATAAAACGGCGCACCTCGTCCCAGTTGTGGCTGATGACGACCTTTTCATCGGAATCGGAGACGCGCGATTCATCCCACAAGGGCAGTTGATCGGCGTCGAATTCCGGCAGTGTCTGGGCGGTCAGGTCATCGGCAGCGGCGCGCGCATAGACGATGCATTCGAGCAGTGAATTCGAGGCCAGTCGGTTGGCGCCATGCAGGCCGGTGTAAGCACACTCACCGGCGGCGTAGAGGCCACCGAGGTCAGTACGTGCCGACAAATCGGTGCGAATACCGCCGCAGGTGTAGTGCGCAGCCGGTACCACCGGTATGGGTTCGCGCGTCATGTCATAGCCGTAACTCAGGCAGCGTTCGTAGATGGTCGGAAAATGCTGGCGAATAAAGTCGGCGGGCTTGTGGCTGATGTCGAGCAACAGATGGTCGGCACCGAGACGTTTCATTTCGTGGTCGATGGCGCGGGCGACAACATCGCGCGGTGCCAGTTCGGCGCGCTCATCAAAGCGATGCATAAAGCGTTCGCCATTGGGCAGTTTCAGCAAGCCGCCTTCGCCGCGCACCGCTTCGGAAATCAAAAATGATTTGGCGCGCGGGTGATAGAGGCAGGTCGGGTGGAACTGATTGAATTCCATATTCACCACCCGGCAGCCAGCGCGCCAGGCCATGGCAATGCCATCACCAGTGGCGCCATCAGGATTGGAGGTAAACAGATACACCTTGCTGGCACCGCCCGAGGCCAGCACGGTAGCGCCGGCGCCGATGGTGATGACCTGATCGTTGCGGGTATCGAGCACATAGGCGCCGAGACAACGGTCGTCCTGATCGTCAGCACCAAAGACCTTGCGGTGGGTGATCAGATCGACCGCCACATGATGTTCCAGTACATGCACATTGGCGCGCTGACGTACCTGGCGAATCAGGGTTTCGGAGATGGCACGGCCGGTGGCGTCGGCGGCGTGAATGATGCGTCGGTGACTGTGACCGCCCTCGCGGGTCAGGTGATAATCGACTTCCGAACCGTCCTGATGGGTAAAAGGCACACCCTGATCGATCAGCCATTGAATGGCGCTGGCGGAGCGTTCAACGGTATGCCGCACCGCCTTGGGTTCGCACAGACCGCCGCCGGCATTGAGCGTATCGGCGACGTGATCTTCCACCGAATCGACCTTGTCGAGCACCGCTGCCACGCCACCTTGGGCCCAGGCGGTGGAGCCGGTGCCCAGCTCGCCTTTGCAAATCAGGTAGACGTTGAGATGGCGCGGCAGGCTCAGAGCCAGGGTCAGACCGGCAGCACCGGTACCGATCACCAGAACATCAGCAGACAGACGGGAAGCCATGCAACCACTCCGGCAATAATGGGCGGATCGGGAGTATACCCAAGGCGGGGCGCTTTCCGATAATCTGGTATCCGTTTGAACTTTTCTGTTGCGGCCCCGTCCATAGGGAAAGCTTCTCAGGAGTAGCGCCATGGCCGAGCGCCAGGACGCCGATCAGATTTTGGTCGACAAGGCCCGTAAGGGCGACAAGCGGGCCTTCGATCTGCTGGTGTTGAAGTACCAGCATCGAGTGGCGACCGTCATTACGCGTTATATGCGCGATCAGGATGCGGTGGCCGATATTGTTCAGGAAGCCTTTATCAAGGCTTATCGGGCGTTGCCGAATTTTCGCGGCGACAGTGCCTTTTATTCCTGGCTGTATCGGATTGCCATCAACTGCGCCAACAGTCATTTGGACAGCAGTCGGCGGCGGCCCAGTCAGGATGGATTGGATATTGAGGTGCTGGTTTCGGCCGATGAGCTGGCCGATCTGGCGACGCCAGAGCGTCTGCTGGTGCGTGAGCAGATGGAGCAGCGCTTGCAGGCCACCCTCAATGGATTGCCAGAAGATTTGCGCGTCGCCGTGACACTGCGTGAATTTGAAGGCCTCAGTTATGAGGACATCGCGCGCATTATGGATACGCCGGTGGGAACGGTGCGTTCGAGAATTTTTCGCGCCCGAGAGGCAATCGAAGTGGCGCTGGATGTGCCGGTGGGTGTCACCAAAGGCCGGGCGCGCCCGACTGATTCTGCGCGAGGTTAATGATGAAACAGGATCGTATTAACGAAAGTTTTTCGGCTTTTCTGGACGGAGAAGCCAGCGAAATGGATATCCAGCGACTGTTGAAAGCCATGGAGTCTGATCCGCAACGCATGCAGGACTGGCATCAGTTGTCACGCGTTCAGGGTGCTTTGCGCGGCGATGTATTGGTCGATGTTGCTGTCCAGCCTGACGCCGAGGCCGAAACAGGGCAACCGGCCCGGCAACGTCGCTGGCCATTACGTTTGGGTCAGGCTGGCCTGGCGGCGGCCGTCGCTACTGTGGTGATTATCGGCGCGCAGTGGTCGATACCCACACCGTCGACGGCACCGGCAACGCAGGTGGCGCAGACTGAAGATGTCGCTGCGGCCCAGGCGCGTTTCGAAGCTCAGCAACGGCTCAACGCCTATTTGCGCGAACACGCCGAGGCTGCGTCCTACAGCAGCGGCCATGCGGTGGCCCCCTATCCGGTGGATTGGATGGAAGCAGAATGAGACGGCTATCGATCGTTCTGGTATTGATGTTTTCCTGGCCGGCGCAGGCTATGGAGTGGGAGTGGTTGAGCCAGATGCGCGATGCCATTCAGAACGCCAGTTATCAGGGTGAATATCTGCACCGGCGCGGTGATCAGACCAGTGCCTATTCGATAGCGCATACGGTGCGCGATGGTGAACCGGTGGAACGCCTGCAACAGCTCGACGGCGACATGATCGAAGTGATTCGACGTGGTAACCGGCTGGTGTGTTATTACCCGGCGGGCGCCGAAGATCAACTCGCCCGGCCGATACCGGCAGCGCCGTTTTCACAGGTTGGCCCCATGGCGCTGGATCGTCTGGCGCAGAGTTATCAGGCCGAGGCGATCGGGGAAGCACGGGTGGCCGGCCGCACTGCACGGGTGATAACCCTGACTGCCGACCCCTGGCGCTATACCCATCGGTTGTGGCTTGATCGCGACACCGGCTTGCTGCTGCAATCGGAAATTCTCAGCGGCGACGGCGAAATATTGGAACAGTTTCGCTATAGCCGTTTGAGCGTGGGTGGTCCGGTGCCGGAGTCGGCCCTGCAACCGACGCTGAGCGGCTCGAACGGCCGTCAGCAGGCCCTGGTGCAACCGCCGATGCCCGCGCCGGATACAAAGTCGTTTGTGACTGCCCTGAGCTGGATGCCGCCGATGTTCAAACTGACCATGGCAGCGCGCGATGTGTCCGCTGATGGCTGGTTGGAAAAGCGCGTCTACAGCGACGGCCTGGCAACCTTTTCCGTCTTTATCGAACCCGCCATGGCGGCCGAGCCCGACAGCCTGGTCCGTATGGGCGCAACCACCGCTTTGATGAGTGAAATCGATGGGCTGACGGTGACGGTGATCGGTGAAATCCCGCGCACCACGGCTGAGCGTTTGCGTGACTCTGTCAGCCGCCTACAATAGGCGGCGGTTGTTCCACTCAGGTTAGTCTCTTGGTCGAAGAAAACGGCACCGTCATTCACAGCGACGCCGACCGCTTGATCGTCGCGGTCGTGCAAAGCAGCGCTTGCCAGAGTTGCCGCGCCCGCCAGGGTTGCGGCCAAGCAGTGCTCAGTGGCCTGGGCAACGCCGAGGCACAGGTGGCAAAAAATCACTTCGAATTAACGCCCCGATCGGACCTGCGCGCAGGCGATGAGGTGCGTCTGGGCATTGCTGAAGACAGTCTCAGTCTGGCGGCCGTCTGGATGTATCTGTGGCCTTTGCTGGCGGCCCTGGTTGGCTTATTGATCGGTGCGGCACTGGGTCTGAATGAAGGCTGGCAATTGTTGCTGGCGATGCTCAGTGGCGCCGCTGCCGTCGGCGTGACGCGACACCGTTTCCGACACCCGGATCGACGTTGGGAGCCCCAGGTGCTCGCCGTCCATTCCAATGTAAAGACCCAGTCTTCATCGCTCTCTACGCCGGTCGTCGAGCCGTAAAAGAGACGTAAACCCGGCTGTGACGGCGTTTGCATTTTTACCACCTAGCCTAATATGCGAAGCCTCGTTAGAGGACACAACAGGAGTAGGGTTTTATGTTCAAGCGAACCTCCATGTGCGCGGCAGCTGTTTTATTGGCTGTGTTCGCCGTTCAAGCCTTCGCCGAAGGCCTGCCAGATTTTACCGAACTGGTCGAGCGCAATTCCCCATCGGTCGTTAAAATCACCACCACCACTGAAGTGACGCAAACACGTTCATCCGGTCAGCAGCAGGAAGTGCCGGAAATCTTTCGTTATTTTTTTGGCGATCAGTTACCGGACAATTTCAATTACCAGCCCAATCCACGACCGCGCCAGGGACTGGGTTCCGGATTTATCCTCTCTGAAGACGGTTATATTCTGACCAACAACCATGTTGTCGATCACACCGATGAAGTGACCGTTACTCTGACCGACGGCACCGAATACGCCGCCGAACTGATCGGCACCGACCCGCAATCCGATGTCGCCCTGTTGAAGATTGATGGGGAAAATCTGCACGCGGTGGAAATCGGCAGCAGCGAAGAACTGAAAGTCGGCGAGTGGGTGCTGGCCATCGGTTCACCCTTTAATTTCGATTATTCCGTCACCGCCGGCATCGTCAGCGCCAAAGGCCGTGCGCTGGGTGGTGCTGATCGCTACGTGCCCTTTATCCAGACCGACGTTGCCATTAACCCGGGTAACTCCGGTGGGCCACTGTTCAATCTTGACGGCGAAGTCGTTGGTATTAACTCACAAATCTATACCCGTTCGGGTGGTTTTATGGGCGTGTCCTTTGCCATTCCGATCGACATCGCCATGGACATTGCCGATCAGTTGAAGGAAACCGGCACCGTCGAGCGCGGCTGGTTGGGCGTGGAGATGTACCCACCGTTCAACGAAAACCCGGAACTGGCTCAGTCCATGGGACTGGATCGTGCTGAAGGCGCGTTGGTAGCCAGGGTCTTTGATAACAGCCCCGCAGCCGACGGCGGTATTCGGACCGATGACATCATCCTGTCGTTTAACGACCATCCGGTGCGTCGCTATTCCGATCTGCCGCCTCTGGTCGGTCAGGTACGGCCGGGCACCACGGTCGAAGTCGAGGTGTTGCGTGGCGGTGAGCGCCGCACCCTGGATGTCACCATCGGTGTGCTCAATGAGCAGGAGCTGGCCGCTGGCAACCCGCAGCAGCCGACCTCGGACAATCCGCTGAATATCATTGTTGCCGATGTCGATGGTGGCGATGGCGTGCGCGTTGAACGAGTCCTGGCTGGGCCGGCTTTGGAAGCCGGACTGCGTGATGGCGATATCATCACCATGCTCGGCGGCGAATTCATCAACGATAAAGAAGAGTTTGACCGCCTGGTGACCCAGTTGCCGGATAACGGCGCCGTAGCGGTACGGGTGCTGCGCGGCGACAACATCGTCTATCTGGCCATTCCAACCGATTGAGCCTCAATGACCGAGCCTCGACCGCCCGAAGGGTCGGGGCTCACATGGTCTTCCGGGGTCAGTTGTTGTAAACTCGCGGCCCCATTTTTCAAGCTGAGTATAGGCTTCTGTGAGCAGCGATCTCTCCCACATTCGCAACTTCTCCATCATTGCCCATATCGACCACGGTAAATCCACCCTCGCGGACCGTTTCATTCAGGTTTGCGGCGGGCTGAGCGACCGTGAAATGGCCGAGCAGGTGCTTGATTCCATGGAGTTGGAGCGTGAACGCGGCATTACCATCAAGGCGCAAAGCGTGACGCTCGACTACACCGCGCGTGATGGTCGGACCTATCAGCTCAACTTTATCGATACTCCCGGGCACGTCGATTTCGCTTACGAAGTGTCGCGCTCGCTGTTTGCTTGTGAAGGCGCTTTGCTGGTGGTCGATGCCGCCCAGGGCGTAGAAGCTCAGTCGGTTGCCAACTGCTACACCGCCATCGAGCAGGGTCTGGAAGTGGTGCCGGTCCTGAACAAGATGGACTTACCGCAGGCCGAACCCGAGCGAGTGGCGCAGGAGATCGAAGAGATTATCGGCATTGATGCGATGGACGCGGTCCGGGCATCGGCCAAGGCCAACATCGGTATCGAAGACATACTTGAGCAGTTGATTGAGCGGGTTCCGGCGCCGGAAGGCAATCTGGACGGCAATCTGCAAGCGCTGATCATCGATTCCTGGTTCGACAACTACCTCGGTGTTGTCTCGCTGGTGCGGGTGCGTCATGGCACGCTCAAGCGCGGCGACAAGATCTGGATGAAGAGCACCGGTCGTACCCATGTGGTCGATAAGCTCGGCATCTTCACGCCCAAGATGCGTGACCTGGACGTGCTGCGCGCCGGCGAGGTCGGTTTTATCTGCGCCTCGATCAAAGACATCAAGGGCGCGCCGGTCGGTGACACCATCACCCATGCCAGCACGCCCGATGTTGAACCGGTGCCCGGTTTCCAGAAGAGCAAACCGCAGGTCTATTCCGGTCTGTTCCCGGTCTCAGCTGACGACTACGAAGATTTCCGCACCGCCCTGGAAAAACTCAGCCTTAACGATGCCTCCCTGTTCTACGAGCCGGAAAGCTCGGATGCGTTGGGCTTCGGCTTCCGCTGTGGCTTCCTGGGCATGTTGCACATGGAGATCATCCAGGAGCGTCTGGAACGCGAGTACGACCTGGATCTGATCACCACAGCGCCGACCGTGGTCTACGAAATCCTTAAGACCGATGGCGAAGTTATCACGGTGGCCAACCCCTCACAGCTGCCGGCGGTTAACAACATCGAAGAATTCCGCGAGCCGATCGTGCGCGCCAATATTCTGGTGCCACAGGAGCACGTCGGTAACGTCATCATGTTGTGCGAAGAACGCCGTGGAATGCAGAAAGACATGCAGTATATGGGTGGCCAGGTTTCGGTCGTGTACGACTTGCCGATGGCGGAAATCGTTATGGATTTCTTCGATCGCCTGAAGTCGGTCAGTCGCGGTTTCGCATCCTTGGATTTCGCTTTTGACCGCTTTGAAGCCGCCAACCTGACCCGTATGGATGTGCTGGTCAACGGCGATCGCGTCGACGCACTGGCGGTGATCATGCACCGTGAACACGTTCAGCGTCGCGGCCGTACTCTCTGTGAAAAAA
The DNA here is from genome assembly GCF_043196805.1 of Saccharospirillum sp. HFRX-2. Lineage (NCBI taxonomy): Bacteria > Pseudomonadati > Pseudomonadota > Gammaproteobacteria > Oceanospirillales > Saccharospirillaceae > Saccharospirillum > Saccharospirillum sp. HFRX-2. The sequence goes on along the minus strand of NZ_JBEBMU010000007.1, from coordinate 63,769 downwards.
TGAAGGAACTGATTCCTCGCCAGATGTACGACGTGGCCATTCAGGCTGCTGTCGGCAATCAGGTGGTGGCTCGCAGTACCGTGAAAGCGTTGCGCAAAAACGTCACCGCCAAGTGTTATGGTGGTGACGTCAGCCGTAAGAAGAAACTGCTGCAACGTCAGAAGGAAGGTAAGAAGCGTATGAAGCAGGTGGGATCGGTGACGATTCCGCAGGACGCTTTTCTTGCTGTACTTAAAGTCGATAGCTAAGGAAGTCGAAGCGGATGAATGTCATCGTCATATTTTGGGCCTGCCTGGCATTGACCCTGGGTCTGGCTGTGTTGACGCTGGTGCGTCACCGGGCGCGTTTGAGCGCTGTGGTTGAACGCACCGACTGGAACGAAGACGAACTGAAAGCGCTGTTCGAGCCGGGTTTGGATGAAAAAGGCCTGGGTTATTTGCTGTTGCTGATGTTGCTGTGGCTGGTGGTCCAGACCATTCTGGCGAGCTTTGATTTCGCTCTGGTTATGGCTGCAGCCTGCCTGATGACTGGCCTGGTCTGGGCGGCCGATGTGTACTGGTTAAAGCCTTATCGTCACCGTGTTCTGGCCAATGCCGCCGCCAATATCGACGGTTTTGATGCCAAGCATCCGCCCATCACCACCGAGCCGGGCCTGATCGATAACAGCCGGGCGTTCTTTCCAGTCTTGCTGGTCGTTTTTATATTGCGCAGCTTTATGTTCGAGCCGTTCAAGATTCCATCCGGCTCGATGAAACCGACGCTGGAAATCGGTGATTTTATTCTGGTCAACCGTTTTACCTACGGTTTGCGTATGCCGATCAGTAACGACATCGTTATTCCGATCAACGATCCGCAGCGCGGCGATGTAGTGGTTTTCCGGCCGCCGCACCTGCCCAATACCAACTATATTAAACGCGTTATCGGCGTGCCGGGCGATCGCATTCAATACGATTATGGCCGTCGTATTTTGACCTTGAATGGAGAGCCGGTGGAGCTGACCTTTGAGCGTCGGGTAACCGATGACGAAGGCCGTTATATTCGCTATACCGAACATCTGGATGAGAAGAATCACGCCGTTTATCTGAATCAGGCCGGCCCCAGTCGACAACCCTACGAATGGTTGCCCAGTGAAGGCGTGGTGGTTCCTGAAGGTCACTATTTTGTGATGGGCGATAACCGCGATTCCAGTCTGGATGCGCGTTACTGGGAAGGTCTGCGTCGCGGCATGCAGGGCGACTTCAGTAACAGCGCTGACAACGCCTGGGGCTTTGTTGATGAGGATGAAATTCTCGGTCAGGCCGTTGGTATCTGGATGCACTGGCGGAACCTGCTTGATGGTCCCAGTTTCTCGCGTTTTGGTGGCATTGATTAATTGCCGTTGACGCTGCTTGGGTCTGGGTACAAAGGTCGCACCAGGAGTGGATTGCCATGTTAATGCGAAGTCGCAAACAATCCGGAATGACCTTGTTCAGTCTGGTGTTAATCGCTCTGCTGATGGCCTTGGCAGCGCTATGGTTTGTTAAACTGGCCGGGCCTTATTGGCAACAGTTCAAACTGGATTCCAACCTAAGCCAGATGGCCGAAGAACTGCGTGGTCGGAATCCGACCGAGGCTGTTATTGAACGGCGCTTGCAGCGGTTTCTTCGCGCGGAAAATATCGACCTCGATCCGGCCACTATCATCCAGTTAAACCAGGACGATGCTTCATCGCGCCTGGTACTCGATTACGAAAAACGCATCGACATCCTTGGCAACATCGATGTCATCCTCAGCTTTCACGAAGAATACGGACTCTGAACGGTGTCACTTGCACTCGACCGTCTGAGCCAACGGCTCGGTTATCGCTTTAACGATGAGGCCCTGTTGACGCAGGCGCTGACGCATCGCAGTTTTTCCCGCCAGAATAATGAGCGGTTGGAATTTCTCGGCGATGCCATTTTGAATTGCACCATCGCACAACAATTGTTCGAGCAATTTCCGCGCGCCAAAGAAGGTCAGTTATCGCGTTTGCGGGCGCATCTGGTGAAAGGTGAAACCCTGGCCGAGCTGGGTCGTGAATTCGATCTGGGTGATTGCCTGCGTTTGGGCAGCGGCGAGTTAAAAAGCGGTGGTTTTCGACGTGATTCCATTTTGGCCGATGCCGTCGAGGCTATCATTGGTGCCATCAGCCTGGACAGTTCGCTGGCCGAGGCTCAGGCGACGATTCAGCGCTGGTACCAAAACCGCTTGTCGGATCTGAACTTGACCGACAACATCAAAGACTCCAAAACCCGGCTGCAGGAATTTTTGCAGTCGCGCAAAGCGCCATTACCGGTCTATCGTGTGACGGATGTCAGTGGTGAGGCGCATGACCAAACTTTTACTGTCGACTGTGAAGTCGAAGGGCTGGAACAACCCACTGTGGGCGAGGGCAACAGCCGTCGTATCGCCGAACAGGAAGCAGCACGCGCTGCGCTTCAAGCCCTGGGAGAAACGATTAAGTGAATAACGATCCGGTTCAGACACGCTGCGGTTATGTCGCCATTGTTGGCCGACCCAACGTGGGTAAATCGACCCTGATGAACCACATCCTCGGTCAGAAGGTGTCGATCACCTCGCGCAAGCCGCAAACCACGCGGCACCAGGTGTTAGGCATTCATACCGAGGGTGATACCCAGTTGGTGTTTGTTGATACGCCGGGCATGCATCGTCAGGAAGAGCGGGCCATTAACCGCCATATGAACCGCGCCGCCGATTCGGCGCTGGCTGATGTGGACGCCGTGGTATTGGTGGTCGATCGCACCGTCTGGACCGACGAAGATCAGTGGGTGCTGGATAAACTGAAACGCGTCAAAGCGCCGGTTGTTCTGGTCATCAACAAGGTCGATCAACTCGACAATAAAAACGCCTTACTGCCGCATATTCAGATGTTGAGCCAGAGTTTCGAATTCGATGAAGTGGTGCCCTTGTCGGCGTTGCGCGGTCAAAATCTCGATGCCCTGACCCAGACGCTGGCGGAGCGTTTGCCATACAGTGAGTTTTTCTACCCGGAAGATCAGATCACCGATCGCAGTGAACGCTTTATGGCGGCCGAACTGATTCGCGAAAAACTGATGCGTCAGCTCGGTGCCGAACTGCCTTATTCGATGGCGGTGGAAATTGAACAGTTCAAACACGACGGTTCGATTTTGCACATTCACGGCCTGATTCTGGTGGAGCGTCCGGGCCAGAAAAAAATCGTCATCGGTGATAAAGGCGCGCGCATCAAAAAGGTGGGTCACGATGCTCGCCTGGATATGGAACAGCTGTTCGATGCCAAGGTGATGCTCAATCTGTGGGTCAAGGTGAAAGGTGGCTGGGCCGATGATGATCGAGCGTTGAAGAGCCTGGGCTATCTTGAAGATCGATGAAACCGCGTCGCGCGCCCGACCAGCCGGCCTTTGTGCTGCACGCGCGACCTTATCGCGAACATCACTGGCTGGTTGAACTGCTCACTCCGGATCAGGGGCGACTGCGAGCGGTGGCACGCGACCCGCGTCCGGAAACCTTCCGCCGTTTGCGCATCCGCCTGAGTGGTCAAACTGAACTGAAGCGTCTGGACGACTGGCAATACGTCGAGCCGTTTCGCCTCGGTCAGGGCGCTGCCTTGTTGCAGGCGTTCTATCTGAACGAACTCTGTGTGCGGCTGGTGCCTCCCTTCCAGGCCGGCGATACTTTTTTTGGTGTCTACGCCAGTTCGTTATTGTCTCTGGCCGATCCGGCACGACAAAATCCGACACTGCGTTTTTTCGAGCGCCGCTTGCTTGAGTGGGTCGGTGCCGGTATTGATTATCGGCAGACCCTCGATAGCGGAGACTGGATTGTCGCCGACCACGACTATCGATTTGACCCGGCACTGGGTTTTTGCGCGCGCGGTAATGGACGTCAGATTCCCGGTCAGGCGATCCTTGCCATGGCGGAGAACGACTGGATGAACCCCCTGGCGCAGCGTTGGGGCGAGGCCGTACATGGCGCTCGTCTGGATCATCTTTTGGAAGGTCGCGCTCTGCTCAGTCGACAGTGGCTGAAGGCAGCGCAAGCAGGTACGGGCGCGGATAAGAGGCAGGCATGATTCGAGGCATTGGCACAGACATCGTCGATATTGAACGCATTCAGGCGGTGCTGGAGCGTCAGGGTGAGCGCTTCGTGCAACGCATTCTGACGCCGGCAGAGCAGGCTGAATATCAACGTCGCGGAGCGCCAGTGAAGTTTCTGGCCAATCGTTTTGCCGGTAAAGAAGCGGTGGCCAAAGCACTTGGTACCGGAATTGCGGACGGAGTGACGTTTCAGCAGATCGAGATTCTGCCCGGTGAACGTGGCGCGCCGGAAGTGCAGTTAAGCGGTCGTGCTGCGCAGATCGGCCGGTCGGATCAGCTGTTGCTCAGCCTGACCGATGAACGTCGTTCTGTGGTGGCCTTCGCGGTACTGCAGCAGGCCCCGCTTTAACCCGTTCGACGCTTGACTGGGGCCGTGGGTGCGATGGCATCGAACTGCCCGGACCAATCGGTGTGCGCCGCCCAATGTTGCAATTCAATCAGGGCGTTCAGCAGTAAGCTCATGGCTTCATCCAGACGGTCGTACTGACCTTGCTTAAGCAGCACCTCGGTGTGACGAGCGGTTTGTTGAACGCGCGGCACACCGCAATAGTGGGTCGCACCATGCAGCCGGTGCACTTCCTCGAGCAGGGCTTTGTAGTCGCCCTGTTCATGCAGTTGCTGCAGGCGCTGGCGGTCCGTTTCCAGATTCCCAATCAGCATGGCAAACATGTCTTTGGCCAGATCGAGTTTGCCGCTGGCGCGCTCCAGGCCTAGCGGCAGATCGATGATGGTGGCGCCCTGCAGCGCAGCGTGATCAATTTCCTGAGGCACATCATCATCCGGCAGGCGGACGGTGGTGCCGTCTTCAGTCGCCAATTCGGTTAAACCGGTCCACTTGAACAGGGTCCGTTGCAACTGGTCTTCGTCGATGGGTTTGGTCAGATAGTCGTCCATGCCGCTGTCGAGCATGGCCTGGCGCTCTTCGGCCAGGGCGTGCGCGGTTAAGGCGATGATCGGAATATGGCGCATCGGTGCTTCTTGCTGACGGATGCGTCGGGTGGCTTCCAAGCCGTCGATGCCGGGCATCTGGATGTCCATAAACACCAGGTCGTATTCGGTCCCGCGCAGCGCATCCAGAGCGTCTTCACCACTGGCCACGCCATCGACTTTAACCCCCAGGCTGGTGAGCAGCGTCACGATCAGTTTCAGATTGGCGGCGTTGTCATCCACCGCCAGCACACGAGCTGAGGCGTGGTGGCGGGTTTTGCTGCTGCTGTCGCCGGTGTCTGCAAACTGGTCCGGACGCAACACCTGCAGCAGGGCCTGATAGAGCTGAATGTCGCGGATGGGTTTGGACAGATAGTGTTTGGCACCCTGTTCGATTAACTGATGGCGGATGTCGCGGTCCTGATTGCTGCCCAGTACCAGTGTCGGGCATTGCCAGTGTCGTTCCAGGTGCACTATCTGGCGGTACAGTTGATCGCCGGGCGTTTGGCCGCTGACATCGATCAGCGCCAGATCCGGACGTTGGGCGTCGTCTTGTTCCAGCCGCGCCATCAACTCATCCAGCGATGCCATATCGAGGCAGTTCATGCCCCATTTCTCGGCTTCGTGGCGCAGCGCCAGGCGCGACATTTCGCGCTCTTCGACAAGCGCCAGGGTATAGCCGGCCAAGGCATCCTGACGCGGCGGTTGCTGGCTCTCCGGTGCCACCTGAGCCTTGATGCTGAACCAGAAGGTGGCGCCTTCGCCTTTACTGCTTTCCAGACCGATATCGCCGCCCATCTGCTCAACCAGTCGTTTGGAGATCACCAGGCCCAGGCCGGTACCGCCGAACTCGCGCGCAGTGGATGAATCGGCCTGGGCAAACGCCTGGAATAAGGCTTTCTGTTCCGAGCGCGACAGGCCGATGCCAGTGTCGGTTACGCTGATGCGCACCGTCAGTTTGTCACCTTGCGCCTGCTCGACCATGGTGCGTACCACAATGCTGCCGGTGGGGGTGAATTTGATGGCGTTGCTGACCAGGTTGGTGAGCACCTGCTTCAGCCGCAGCGGGTCAGTGATCACCTGTTCCGGCACATCGGCATAAAACAGCGACACCACTTCCAGCTGTTTGGCCTGAGAGGCGGGCGCCAGCATCACCAGGACGTCTTCGATGGTTTCGTGCAGGTTGGTGGAGCGGTTATCGAGCATCAGTTTGCCCGCCTCGATCTTACAGAAGTCGAGGACGTCATTGATGATGGTCAGCAGTCCCTGGGAAGACGACAGGATGGTGGACACATAGTCGTCCTGTTTTTGCGTCAGGTTGGACTTGGTCAGCAGTCGGGCGAAACCAATGATGCCGTTCAGCGGCGTGCGAATTTCGTGACTCATATTGGCCAGGAATTCGGTCTTTACCTGGTTGGCCTGTTGCGCTTCGCGCCGCGCCATATCCAGCTCAATGTTCTGGATTTCGATGGTTTCCAAGGTCTCACGCAGATCCTGAGTGGCCTGATCGACGTTGGACTGCATTTCCTCGTAGGCTTCTTTGAGCGTACTGGCCATGGCGTTGATGCCGCTTTCCAGTTCACGCAGCTCACCGCTGGCATTTTCTTCAATGCGCGCGTCCAGGTTGCCTTCGCGAATGGCATCGACGGTATCGATCATATTATGCACTGGCCGGCTGATTTCCCGGCTCAACCAGAACGCCAGACCGGAAACGGCGAGCAGTCCACCCAGCAAAATAATGCTGTTGATCAGGATGGCGCGGTAATGGGCCACCCGGGTATTGGCGTAGTCGAACTCGACTTCCAGCCAGCCTAAGGGCGCTGAGGTGGCGACCCGCAATTGCAAGTCAGACACCTGCTGGACCGGTACCAGATAACGCTTGGTTTCGTTGGAATCGAAGGTCGATAAGCGATCAGTTTCAAGAATGGGGTAAGGATAGGCCGGGCCGACCATGGACGGACCCGAATGCAGGGTTTCGCTGCCAAAACGGTCGAACAGTCGAACTGAGCGGGCGTCGCGTTCATCCAGGGCGCGGCGCAGCAGGGCCTGAATCAACTCGCTGTTGTCGTTAGCCAGCGGCATGACCAGGCCATCGGCAAGGCGCTGTACCGCCGTTTCAGTGCGTTGAGCAAAAGCCTGGCGCTGTTGTTTCAGGTCGCCCTGGGTAAACCAGGAAGTAAAGGCGATGCCCAGTACCACCGCAGGTGCCAGAGCAATAAAGAGGATGCGATTCTGCAGACCGGAAGCGCGCATGACAAAGACCCGAATTAACGTAAAGAGACTGTAATCCCGGTCGCACGGGGGGTCAATCAGCCCGCTGACACCTCATCCATGGGGATGCGAAACCAGCCTAAGCTTGATTCGTGAGGACGACCTTAGGTTTGCTACTGAATAGGCAGTATTATAGGCGCACCAAAAACGTCAGGAGGCCAGTATGCCGTCTTACCCGACGATCGAAGATTTTGTCGGTAACACCCCTCTGGTCCGTTTGCAGCGCATGGGCGCAGGCGGAACCAACACCATCCTGCTCAAGCTTGAAGGTAACAATCCGGCGGGTTCGGTCAAAGATCGTCCGGCCATGAGCATGATTCAGCGCGCCGAGGCGCGGGGTGATATCCAGGCCGGCGATACCCTGATCGAAGCCACCAGTGGCAATACCGGTATTGCACTGGCGATGGCGGCCGCTATCAAGGGTTATCGCATGGTGTTGATCATGCCGGAGAACCTCAGCGAGGAACGCCGCGCCAGCATGCGGGCCTACGGTGCGCAGATCATCAGCGTGACCCAGGAGCAGGGCATGGAATACGCCCGCGACCTGGCATTGCAAATGCAAAGCGAAGGCCGGGGGCTGGTGCTGGATCAGTTCTCAAATGCCGATAACCCGCGCGCGCACTACGAAACAACAGGCCCGGAAATCTGGCGCGACACCCAGGGCGAGGTGACCCATTTTGTGTCATCCATGGGCACCACTGGCACCATCATGGGGGTATCGCGCTATCTGAAAGAGCAGAATCCGGAGGTTCAGGTGGTTGGCCTGCAACCCAGTGAAGGCTCTCAGATTCCCGGTATCCGGCGTTGGCCCGAGGCTTATCTGCCGAAGATTTTTGATGCCAGCCGGGTGGATCGGGTGCTCGACATCGACCAGCGCGAGGCCGAAGACACCATGCGCCGTCTGGCTGCGGAAGAAGGCATCTTTGCCGGGGTATCATCCGGTGGCTCGGTGGCCGGGGCCTTGCGCCTGGCTGAGGAGGTTGAAAATGCCGTTATCGTCGCTATTGTCTGCGACCGGGGAGATCGCTACCTCTCCACCGGCGTGTTTTCGGGATAAATTGCCGCGGCCGGGGTTAATGGCCCGGCCGCCGGTTCGAATCGGTCGGATTCGGACACAAAAAAAAGAGACCTAGATGGTAAAGGTACGGGAAGACCAGCCGGTATTCAGTGACGGCACCGTCGATCTGGAATCCTGGTTGGATCGCATAGAACGCAAGGCGCCGCTGATTGACAGTGACGAGTTGGTGCGTGCCTGTCGCATTGCGCGACTGGCGGAACAGGAAGCTGACGAGCCGAAGAACCATTGGGGCGAAGGCGAGTCCGCCTATCGCACCGGTTTGGAAATGGCGGAGATTCTCGCCGATCTGAACCTGGATCAGGAGGCGTTGATTGCCGCCATCCTCTATCGCACCGTGCGCGAAGAAGAACTGCCGCTGGACACAGTGCGCGATCAGTTCGGCCCGCAGGTCGCCAGCCTGATCGAAGGCGTGCTGCGCATGGCCGCCATCCATACCCAACACAAATCCACTCGAGCCTCAGTACTGGGACAAAACGAAACCCAGGGTGATGCGGTGCGCAAGATGCTGGTGGCGATGATCGACGACGTGCGCGTCGCCCTGATCAAACTGGCCGAACGTACCTGTGCCATCCGCGCCGTTAAACACGCCCCGGCCGCACGCAAGTATAAGGTAGCGCGCGAAGTTTCCGATATTTATGCACCCCTGGCGCATCGTCTCGGCGTTGGTCAGTTGAAGTGGGAATTGGAAGACCTGTCGTTCCGTTATCTCGAACCCCAGGACTACAAAAAAATTGCCAAACTGCTTGATGAAAAGCGGCTCGATCGCCAGCACTACATCGAAAATGTTCAGACTATTTTGCAAGCCGAAGTAGAGGCCGCTGGCATTCAGTCAGAAATTCAGGGCCGCGCCAAACACATCTATTCGATTTGGCGCAAAATGAAGCGCAAGTCGATCAGCTTCAGCCAGGTCTATGACATTCGTGCCTTCCGGGTGCTGGTGCCTGATGTCCGCGACTGCTACACCGTGCTCGGCATCGTGCATTCTTTGTGGCGGCATATTCCGCGCGAATTCGACGACTATATCGCCTCGCCTAAATCGAATGGCTACCGTTCGCTGCACACCGCTGTGATCGGTCCGGAAGGCAAGGTCGTGGAAGTGCAGATCCGCACCCACGCCATGCACGAAGACGCCGAACTGGGTGTCTGTGCACACTGGGTCTACAAAGGCACCGACGCCAAGGGCAATACCCATTCGCGTGGCTATGAAGAGAAAGTGAACTGGCTGCGCCAGGTGCTCGAATGGCACGACGAGTTGGGCGGCATCGAAGAGATGGTCGAAGAGCTCGGCTCGGATGTCGAAACCGATCGCATCTATGTGCTGACGCCTGAAGGCCACGTGGTCGATCTGGCGCGCGGTGCCACACCCATCGACTTCGCTTATAAAATTCACACCGACGTCGGTAATCGTTGCCGCGGTGCCAAGGTCAACGGCCGTATTGTGCCGCTCAATCATCGCTTGAAGATCGGTGACCAGGTGTCGGTATTGACGGGTCGCGAGCCCAGCCCGAGTCGTGACTGGCTCAACCCGGATTTAGGTTATGTGCACACCAACCGGGCCCGGGCCAAGATTCGTCATTGGTTCAAATCGCTTGATCGTGATCAGAATCTGGCCGAAGGCCGCGCCATGCTGATGCGTGAATTGCAGCGCTTCAACCTGCCCAAGCTGGACATGGACGAAGTGGCGATGCTGGTGAATTACAACAATGCCGACGACATGTACGCGGCCATCGGCGCCGGTGATTTACGCCTGATGCAGGTGGTGCACGCCGCTGAAAGTCTGGTCAATCCGGCTCAGCCGGATGAAATTCAACTGGGTGAAGTCACCGAGCATAAATCCAGCGGTGATCTGGTGATTCATGGCGTCGGCAATATGCTGACCTCCATCGCCAACTGCTGTAAACCGGTGCCGGGTGATCCGGTGGTCGGTTTTATTACGCTGGGTCGTGGCGTCTCTATTCACCGCCAGGATTGCGTCAATCTGCTGCAGCTGAAAAGTCGCGAGCCGGAGCGCATTATCGAGGTTAATTGGGGCGGTCGTTCGCGTCGTACTTATCCGGTGGATATCACCATTCTGGCGTACGATCGCACCGGTTTGCTGCGCGATATCATGATGATCATGGCCAACGCCAACCTGAACGTTACCTCGGTCAATACTCTGTCGAACAAAGATGAGAGTCAGGCCAATATGAAACTGACACTGGAAATTGAAGACATCGATGCGCTCGGCAAAGTCATGGCTCAGTTATCGAAAATTCCCAACGTCGCAGACGTGCGCCGTGCCTTTCAGCAACCCCATTAAGAGCTTGTTATGAGCGAACGCCGCTACGGCTACGACGATCTCAAAACCTTAATGCAACGCCTGCGCGATCCGGTGGACGGTTGCCCTTGGGATTTGCAACAAGACTACCGATCTATCGTGCCGCATACGCTCGAAGAGGTGTATGAGGTTATCGACACCATTGAGCGTGGTGACTACCCGCACTTGCGAGAGGAACTGGGCGACCTGATTTTTCAGGTGGTGTTTTATGCGCAGATCGCGCGTGAAGAAGAGCGTTTTGATCTGGACGATGTGATCCATGATCTGGTTGCCAAACTGCTTTATCGCCATCCGCATGTGTTTCCTGATGGCAGTCTGGAAAGCCGGGTCGATCCACAGCACCGACCCGAGACGGAAACAGTCAATCGCAACTGGGACGCGCTCAAAGATAAAGAGAAGGCCAACAAGCCACAGGTTAATGGTCTGCTTGATGATATTCCCCGCTCACTGCCGGGATTATTGCGCGCCCGTAAGTTGCAAAACCGCGCCGCTCGTGTCGGTTTTGACTGGCCATCGACCGATGAGGTCTACGCTAAGATCGATGAAGAGTTGGCAGAACTGCGTGAGGCACAAGCCAGTGGCGATGCCGATGCGATTGAGGACGAACTGGGTGATCTGTTGTTTGTCATGGCTAATTTGGCGCGGCATCTGAAGGTCGATCCGGAACAGGCTTTGCGCCGCACCATGGCAAAATTTGAGCATCGCTTTGGGCATGTACAGCGGCAGGTTCAAGCCAGCGGCCACGACTGGTCTGATTTCAGTTTGGAACAGCTTGATGTGTTTTGGGATGAAGCCAAGCAGCGGGCGGTCGAGTCGTCAGACTAAGACAAATAAAGACGTTCAGCGGACAAAAAAGCCCGGTTCATGGAACCGGGCTTTTTGTTTCTGATCAGGCTGATTGGGCGCGTTTTTTCAGTAACGGTTTGAGGTAGTGGCCGGTGATGGATTGCGGATTTTCGCTGACATCGGTCGGCGTGCCTTCGGCAATAATCTGCCCACCTTTGCTGCCACCTTCCGGGCCCAGATCAACGATCCAGTCAGCGGTTTTAATGACATCGAGGTTGTGTTCGATCACCGCCACCGTATTGCCGTCGTCGCGCAAGCGATGCAACACCGCCAGCAACTGTTTGATGTCGTGGAAGTGCAGGCCGGTGGTCGGCTCATCGAGAATATAGAGGGTGCTGCCGGTATCGCGTTTGGATAATTCACGCGCCAGTTTAACGCGCTGGGCTTCACCGCCGGATAAAGTCGTCGCGCTTTGACCCAGCTTAATGTAGGTCAGGCCGACATCGATCAGCGTTTGCAGCTTGCGCGCCAGCGCCGGTATCGCATCGAAGAATTCACGACCTTCTTCGATGGTCATTTCCAGCACTTCGTGAATATTTTTACCCTTGTAGCGAATCTCTAATGTCTCGCGGTTATAGCGACGGCCGTCGCATACATCGCAAGACACATAGACATCCGCCAGGAAGTGCATCTCCACCTTAATTACGCCATCGCCCTGACAGGCTTCGCAACGACCGCCTTTGACGTTGAAACTGAAACGTCCCGGCTGGTAACCACGTGAACGCGCTTCCTGAGTGCCGGCAAACAATTCACGAATGGCGGTGAAGGTGCCGGTGTAGGTCGCCGGGTTGGAACGTGGCGTGCGGCCGATGGGGCTTTGGTCGATATCGACCACCTTGTCGAAATGTTCCAGACCTTTAATGTCTTTATAAGGCGCGGGAGATAGGGTGGTGTTTTTGTTCAGTTTGGCGGCGGCCAGTGGGTAAAGTGTCTGATTAATCAGTGTCGATTTGCCGGAACCGGACACGCCGGTAATGCAGGTGAGCAAGCCAACCGGCAGATTCAGTGTAACGTCTTGCAGGTTATTGCCGCGTGCACCAGTGATGGTGAGCTGGCGTTTGGCATCGGCCGGCGTCAGTTTGGCCGGAACAGCAATCGCTTCCTGACCGTTAAGGTATTTACCGGTCAGGGATTTCGGATTGGCCATGATTTCAGCGGGCGTACCGGCGGCAACAATTTCACCACCATGGACACCAGCACCGGGGCCGATATCGAGCACGTAATCAGCAGCGCGGATGGCGTCTTCGTCGTGTTCGACCACCAAGACAGTGTTGCCCAGGTCGCGCAGATTAGTCAGCGTTTGCAGCAGTCGATCGTTGTCGCGCTGGTGCAGGCCGATCGAGGGTTCATCGAGAATGTACATCACCCCGACTAGGCCGGCGCCGATCTGGCTGGCCAGTCGAATGCGCTGAGTCTCACCGCCAGACAGCGTATCGGCGCTGCGATCGAGGGTTAAATAGTCGAGCCCGACGTTGACCAGAAAGCTCAGCCGCTGGCCGATTTCGCGCAGAATTTTATCAGCGATCTGCGCTCTGGAACCGGTCAGGCTCAGCGTCTCGAAATAGCTCAGCGCATCGCCGATGGCCATGTGCGTCACTTCCGGCAGGTTGATGCCGTTAACGAACACATGACGCGCGCTTTCTTTCAGGCGTGAACCGTGACAGCCGGGGCAGTCCTGTTCGGTGAGGAATTTAGACAGCTCTTCGCGCACCATCTGGCTATCGGTTTCACGATAGCGCCGTTCCATATTGGGCATCACACCTTCGAAGGTGTGTTGGCGACTGTAGACTGCGCCGCGGCTGTTTACGTAGGAAAATTCGATCTCGGTATTGCCACTGCCTTCAAGCACGATCTTCTGGAATTTTTTCGGCAGCTTGTTAAAAGCCACGTCGATGTCGACGCCGTAATGCTCACCCAAGGCCTGTATCTGGCTGAAGTAATAAACCGCGCGTCGGTCCCAACCGGAGATGGCGCCTTCGGCCAGTTTCAGGCTCGGGTCGCGCACGACTTTACCGCCGTCGAAATAGTGTTTCATGCCCAGGCCGTCGCACTGTTCACAGGCACCGGCCGGATTGTTGAAGGAGAACATGCGCGGTTCGAGTTCGGCAATAGAGTAGCCACAAACCGGACAGGCGAAGCGGTCGGAGAACAGCAGGTCGTCGCCGTCGCCGTCCATCCAGACCACCTTGGCGGTACCGCCGGATAAAGTCAGGCAGGTTTCGAAGGATTCGGCTAAACGCAGTTTCAGGTCGTCACGCACTTTAAAGCGATCGACCACCGCTTCGATGCTGTGCTTACGTTTTTTATCCAGCGCCGGTACTTCATCCAGATCCATCACTGTGCCGTCGACGCGCACGCGCACAAAACCCTGGCTGCGCAGTTCGTTGAAGACGTGCAGGTGTTCGCCTTTGCGGTCGTCGATCAGCGGCGCCAGCATCATCAGCTTGGAACCTTCCGGCTGCGCCAGCACCTGATCGACCATCTGGCTGATGGTCTGAGCGGCCAGCGGCTCGTCGTGATGCGGACAGCGTGGTTCGCCGACGCGCGCGTAAAGCAGACGCAAATAATCGTAGATTTCGGTGGTGGTACCGACTGTCGAACGCGGGTTGTGACTGGTGGTTTTCTGCTCGATGGAGATCGCCGGAGACAAGCCTTCGATGTGATCGACATCGGGCTTTTCCATCATCGACAGAAACTGACGGGCGTAGGTCGACAAGGATTCGACATAGCGCCGCTGGCCCTCGGCATAAAGCGTATCAAAGGCCAGTGAGGACTTGCCGGAACCGGAAAGACCGGTCAGCACGACCAGTTGATCACGCGGGATTTCCACGTCGATATTTTTCAGGTTATGGGTACGAGCCCCCTGGACGATAATTTTGTCCATCTGTTCCTCTTGGCGTTACAGCTGCGGTCAGACACAAAAGCGAAAGTGTACTGTATGTATGTACAGAACCCAAGCGGCGCCACCGGTTCGATCTTTTCTGATAAGATGCGCGCCTTCGCACTCGGTTGGATACGTAGACTGACCCGTCATGGCTTTCAATTCCCTGGAAAAACGCGCGCTCTTCGGACTGGGAACACTCTATGCCGCTCGTATGTTGGGGCTGTTTATGGTGCTGCCTGTGCTGACGCTCTACGGTCAGCATTTGCTCGGTGCCAGCACTCAGACTCTGGGCCTGGCGCTGGGCATTTATGGTGTCACTCAGGCGCTGTTACAAATTCCTTTAGGCATGTTGTCGGATCGTTTCGGTCGCAAGCCGGTTATTCTGGCCGGACTGCTGGTGTTCTTCGCCGGTTCAGTGCTGGCGGCGCTGGCGGATGATGTACTCTGGTTGATTGTCGGGCGTGCCTTGCAGGGCAGTGGTGCCATTGCCAGTGTGGTGCTGGCCTTGCTGGCTGACTACACCCGCGACGGCGAACGCACCAAGGCGATGGCCATTGTCGGGGCGGTTATTGGCGGTTCCTTTGTCTTGGCGGTCATGGTTGGCCCCTGGCTGGCGGGCGGTTTTGGTCTGGCCGGGCCGTTTTGGGCGACCGCTGCGTTGGCGTTGCTGAGCATGTTGATCCTGCTGTGGTTGCCGCAACCACCGGCGCCAACGGTGCATCGCGAACGCCAGTGGCGTGGCAGTCAGTTGGGGGCGGTGCTGCGCGATCGGCAGTTGACGCCGCTCAGTCTGGGCATCTTTTGTCTGCACCTGACCATGACCGCCTTGTTTGTCGGTCTGCCGGTGATGCTGACGCGTCAGGGTGTTGCCGATGCGCATCTGGGCTGGATTTATGCGCCGGTGATGGTGCTGTCTTTTGTTGCCATGGCACCGCTGATCATGATTGCCGAACGCCGCCGTTTGCATGTCCCGGTGCTGCTCTTCGCGGCGGCACTGGTGCTGGTAGCGACACTGCTGCTGGGTGTAAACCGCTGGCTGGTGTTGAGCATCGGCCTGACCTGGTTGTTCTTTGTCGGTTTTAATCTGATTGAAGCCAGCTTGCCTTCTCTGCTCAGTCGTCGCGCGCCGGCGGATGCGCGCGGCACGGCTATGGGTTTGTTTTCCACCGGCCAGTTTCTGGGCGCGGCCTGTGGTGGCGCGCTGGGTGGTTGGGCCTTCAGTCGCTTTGATCAGATCGGCATAGCGGTGCTGGGTGTGACGCTGATGGCGCTGTGGATGCTGGTGTTGTGGTGGGCTGAGCGCAACTCGATTGAAGGCGGCTCAAACACCGCGGCTGGGAGTGAATCTACATCAGCGGCAAGGCACAATTGACCAGGGCTCAGTCCACCCTGATGATACACAGAATTCAGAAGTAAGAGGCGGCCTGGACGGCTGCTATCAAGCGCTTAACCAACAGGATATCGATCATGGCTAAAGGTACGGTAAACAAAGTCATCATTCTCGGACGGCTGGGGCAGGACCCGGACGTTCGCGCCACAGCATCGGGCACTCAGGTGGTTAACCTGAATGTGGCCACCAATGAGCTGGGTCCACAGGACGACCAGGGCAATCGCCAGGATCAGACCGAATGGCACCGCATCGTGATTTTCGGCCGCATGGCGGAAACCGCGGCTAACTATCTGCACAAAGGTTCTCTGGTTTATATCGAAGGTCGATTGCAAACACGCAAGTGGCAGGATCAAAACGGTCAGGACCGTTACTCCACTGAAATCGTCGCGCGTGATATGCAGTTTGTCGGTGGTCGCAATGAAGGCGGCGGCTCCGGCGGCGGTAACTTTGGTGGTGGCCAGTCGAATCAGGGCGGTGGTTTTGGTGGTGGGCAACCCCAGTCGCAGCCGCAGTCGCAACCTCAAGGCGGCTTCGGTGGCGGTCAGCAGAGCGCCGGTGGCTTCGGTGGTCAGCCCAACCAGGGTGGTGGTTTTGGTGGCGGTCAGCAACGGGCGCCCAGTCAGCCAGCACCGCAAACCGGTTCTCAACCAGGCAATAACAACTTCGACGACTTTGACGACGATATTCCTTTCTGAGGTCGCTCTGTGAACATTTTGGTGACCGGTGCTGACAGTCAGGTTGGTCGAGCTCTGAAGCGTTTGCTGAGCAGTCGGGAAGTCGCTTTTGTCGCCGTTACGCGCAACCAGTTGGATATTACCGATGCGGCCGCTATTGCGGCTTGTCTGGAGCAGGCGGCACCGGATTATCTGATCAATACCGATGGTTTGTACGACGCCAATCTGGCCCAGCAGGATGCGGCGGCCAGTTTTGCGTTTAATCGCGATGGCCCGGCCTTGCTGGCCCAGGCCTGTGCGCAACGTGGCATCGGTATGGTGCAGCTGTCGTCAGAACGGGTCTTCGATGGTACCAAGGCTTCGGCCTATGTTGAGAACGATGCTGCGAATCCGCTGTCGGTCCTCGGTGACAGTCAATGGGCCGGTGAACAGGCCGTTCGCGCCGCCTGTGAACAGCATTTAATCGTACGGACTTCCTGGGTCTTTGGGCCGGATGGTGATAATCCACTGACTCGGTTACTCGACCAATTAATGGATCGGTCGGTGCTCAGTCTGTACAACGACCAGCAGGGCTGCCCAACGCCAGCGGCCGATCTGGCGCGGGTGATCTTTGCCATGCTGGAACAGGTCGATTGCCATGTAGAGCCACCGCTGTGGGGCACCTATCACTATGTCGGCAGCGATCGAACCGATTGGCGTACCTTCGTTGAAACGGTGGTCAAGGCCGCCAAATCCTATATCGATGTCAGCGTCGAACAGCTGGCGGAAATGGATTTGGCCGATGCGCCGGAAGCGCCGGTGCAGCGGCCGGTCAATGCCGAACTGAGTGCGCGTAAGGTGTTGGCCACCTTTGGTATCAAACAACAGCCTTGGCGGCGCGGTATTCAGGACGCTTTGAAAGTGCGTTATGAGAATCAGCTAGAGGACACCCAGTGAAGCTGATACGCAGGTTGATGCTGGTTCTGCTGCTGATCGTCGCTGTGCTGGCCGGATCCTTCTGGTGGTTGACTGATGGTGACGATGCCGTACCTCGCACCATCATCCCGCTCAGTGACTTGCGCAAGTACCGTCAATGGCTGGAAGACTATCACCCGGCGCGACTGGTCAGTGGCGAAACCTACGGCATTGTTGTTGCTGAAGACGATATTCAAAAGCTGGCCATTTTACTGGCCTCGACCCAGCCGCGCCTGACGCATTCCCAATTTCGTGCTGATGTCACTGCGCAAGAGGTGATTCTGGATGTCTGGTGGCCCACCGGTGTGCTGGATCGTTTTTTGCCATTGCAATTGCGCTGGCGACCGGAAGCGCCGTTTTATCTTGATCAGTTGAGCATCGCCGGCGTGCGCTTGCCGGCTTATCTGCTGGAGCGGGTTAACCTGCGTCTGGCTGAAATTCCCTCTGTTGCCGACGCTGAACGCTTATGGCGCCAGTTGAATCCTAGTGTGACGCTGTCTGAAGGACAGATCGCCGTGGAAGTGGTTTGGGATGATCCGATACTGGCAGGCTGGATGCAGCGCTTCGCGCCGTTCTGGTCGGATCCGCGCCAAGTTGAACAGCTACGCGAGGAAGTATTGTGGCTGGGTGACTGGTTTGAACAGCAGCAAGCTTTCCGCATTCCGTTGCGTGAAGCCATGCGCGCCATGCTGTCCCGGCCGGAATTCGATTGGGATCAGGATGCGGCTGCTATGCTGGGAGCGCTCAGTTATGCAGCCCTGCGTTCTTCATCTGGCTTGATACCTGGTGAAGATCTGCCCGAGCTGCCGTTTAAGCGGCTGACCTTGCAAGGGCGTTACGATCTGGCGCGGCATTTTGTGCTGGCGATGTGGCTGGGCACCCAGATGTCACCGCAGTCGGTACTGGAACTGGCGGTCTACAAAGAATGGTCGGATGCGCTGACCCGGCCCACCGGATTCAGTGCTGAAGACATGGTGGCCAATGTCGCCGGTCTGGAAATGTTACTCTGGTTGCAGTCATTGTCGGCACAAGAACGTAAAGAAATCGGCCCGCTGACCGATGACAGTCTTATGCCGCCGGAAGCATTCTGGCAGCCCTGGATGCAAGAAGGCGAAGCTCTGACCGAAACCCAGCTGCGTGAACTGGTGTCGTCAACGCGCGACTGGCTAGCGCAGAGCCCCTTGTATCGGCCCTGATCCAGGCTGTAGCAACCGGCTTATCGAAGAATACTCCTGAGCGTCAGTCGTCAACTTAGGTTGGACGTGACAGGAGTGAGTGGAGGATGCCTGGCGATGGCCAGTATCGAATTCAGTAAGTTACGCCTGACCACCGGCCTGAGTATGAAACTCGAGGTCGAAGGCGGTGACAGCAAGCGTCATAACATCAATCTGATTGGCTATATTCCGGGCCGGACGGTGTTGGTGACCACGCCCTTGCTGGGTGAGCACCGGCCTTTGTTATTGCGCAAGGATCAGGGCGTTATCGTGCGCTTTTTCTCCAACAAGAGCGCCTGCGCCTTCCGTACTCAGGTCGCGCATATCTGCACCACGCCCGCCTATTACTTGCATCTGGCCTGGCCGGATCGGGTGGAAGCGGGGGAAATTCGCAAAGCCGAGCGGGTGCTGGCCAATATGCAGGTCACCATTGTCAACCAGACCAGCACGACTGGCGAGCGTGGTACCGGCGCGATCGTCGATTTGTCGACCACCGGCGCACGTCTGGAAACCTTGCAGGCTTTGGGTAAGCCGGGCGACATTCTGCTGCTGACATCAAAGGTTACGGTCGGTCATGTGACCCGGGTGATCTCCATCGAATCACAGATTCGCGCCGTCCTGGATCGGCGCGAGCTGGCCAACAGTGCCGCCGCTTACGGCATTGAATTCAAGTATGTGTCCGATATCGATTTTCTGGCGCTGCAGGCCTTCGTTAACGCCCAGATGGCGCGTGGCGCCGAGCGCTAATCAGCGACAACCCGATCACTATCAGTCTCAGTTATCGCGGGCGACGGCCAGTTCAGCCAGACTGGCCAGGGCTGTCTTGTAGGGACTTTCGGCGAAACCATCGAGCTGTTGCAAGGCTTCTTCAACCTGACGGTGTGCCTGGGCCTTGACGTAATCAATGGCGCCGCTGCTGTGCACTATGTCGAGAATGGCATCCATATCATCCAGCCCACCTTTGCGAATGGCCCGGCGAATCAGTTTGGCGTCGCTGTCAGATGCCTTTTGCATGGCGTGAATCAGTGGCAGCGTCGGCTTACCTTCGGCCAGATCATCGCCGACGTTTTTACCCAGCTTGGCGGCATCGCCGTCGTAATCGAGTACGTCATCGATCAGCTGAAAGGCCAGGCCGAGCTTCAGGCCGTAGGTCGCCAGTCGTTGGCAATCCGCCTCATTTTGACCGCTGAGCAGCGCGCCGGTTTCGCTGGCGGCCTGGAACAGAATGGCGGTCTTGCCTTTGATGACGTCCATATATTGCGCTTCGGTGACATCCGGATTGCGCACATTCATCAACTGCATGACTTCGCCTTCAGCCAGGGTGCGGGTGGCCACGGCCAGGCGGTTCATCACCGACATCTCGCCAATCTCGACCAACAGCTCAAAAGCGCGGGCATAGAGAAAATCACCAACCAACACCGAGGGCGCATTGCCCCAGTTGGCGTTGGCCGTGGGTTTGCCACGGCGCATATCGGACGTGTCGACCACGTCATCGTGCAATAAGGTGGCGGTGTGCAGAAATTCGATAACCGCCGCCAGCTTGTGATGGCGATCATCAATACCGCCGCACAGGCCAGCGCTGAGCAGCGTCAATAGAGGGCGCATCCGTTTGCCGCCACTGGAAATGATGTGGTCGGCGATTTTCTCCACCAAAGGGACTCGGGATTCCAGTTGCGCCAGAATGGTTCGGTTAACAGCGGCGAAGTCATCGGCAACGACGGTGAAGATGGCGTTCTGGTCCATGCGGAAATCGGGTCCTGGTCAGGCTGGATGAAGCGGCTAGCTTAACAGGGCCGGACGACGGCGTCAGGCTGGACTGACTGGGCCGAACAGTTCCGCTATTAACAGGACGATTCGGGCTTGCACAGCCAGGTGCATATCCGTACAATTGCGCGCCCTGATCGATCCGCTTCATTCCCTGTCATAGGGTGCTCCCAGCGTAGGCGTTGCCTTTAGCAGCAGGTTCTAAGTAATGAGGTCGGTGCGGGTCGGAAACATTCAGATGGAGAATCCCATGTACGCTGTAATCGTAAGTGGCGGTAAACAGTACCGCGTCAGTGAAGGCGACACGCTGAAGCTGGAAAAAATTGAAGCCGAAACCGGCGCTAACATCGATTTCGATAAAGTGCTGCTGGTGGCGGATGGCGATAAAATCACCGTGGGCGAGCCTGCTGTGAAGAGCGCCAAGGTTTCTGCCGAAGTGGTGGCTCATGGCCGTCACAAGAAGGTGAAAATCCTGAAGTTCAAACGCCGTAAGCATCACATGAAGCAGATGGGCCACCGTCAGTGGTTCACCGAAGTTAAGATCACTGGTATTTCAGCATAACGGAGAGAAACCATGGCTCACAAAAAAGCAGGTGGTAGTACTCGTAACGGTCGCGATTCCCAGAGCAAACGCTTGGGCGTGAAAGCCTTCGGTGGCGAAGCCGTTTCTGCTGGCTCTATCATCGTCCGTCAGCGTGGCACTCGTTTCCACGCCGGCGACAACGTTGGCATCGGCAAGGATCACACCTTGTTCGCCAAAGCCGACGGTAAGGTGGAATTCACCACCAAGGGCAAAGAAAAGCGCAAGTTCGTCAACATCGTCGCTTAATCGTCGATCCTAACGCTCTTGCAAAAAGCCCTGCCATGCAGGGCTTTTTTTATGTCCAGTGATGGACGTTAGACTGATGTCGTCAGCGCATAACATATAATGTCGCGCCAGTGGCGCACCGCATTCAACCAGAGGTTGCAGCGAACGATGAAATTTGTGGACGAAGCCAATATCAGCGTCGAAGCCGGTAAAGGTGGCAGTGGCTGTGTCAGCTTTCGGCGCGAAAAATTCGTCGAGAAAGGCGGCCCGGACGGCGGTGACGGTGGTCACGGCGGCAGTATCTGGGTAAAGGCCGACGATAGCGTTAACACCCTGATCGACTATCGCTTTACCCGAAGCTACAAGGCGGAAAACGGCGAGCCGGGTAAAGGCCGTGATATGACCGGTCGCGCGGGGAAAGATACCACCTTGATCTTGCCAGTCGGTACGACCGTGATCGATGCTGATACCGAAGAAGTATTGGCCGACCTGCGCAGCGCCGGTGATGTCGTCAAGATTGTGCAAGGTGGTTTTCGTGGCCTTGGCAATACCCGTTTTAAATCCAGCACCAACCGAGCGCCACGCCAGTTCACCAAGGGTACACCGGGTGAATCGCGCAACCTGCGTCTGGAACTGAAAGTGATCGCCGATGTCGGTTTGTTGGGGTTGCCCAACGCCGGTAAATCGACGCTGATCCGTGCGGTCAGTGCGGCCAAACCCAAGGTTGCTGATTATCCCTTTACCACCATGGTGCCGAACCTGGGTGTGGTGCGCATCGACGATTCGCGCTCCTTTGTTATGGCCGACATTCCCGGTCTGATCGAAGGCGCGTCCGAAGGCGCCGGCCTGGGCATTCGCTTTTTGAAGCACCTGGTGCGCACGCGTGTGCTGTTGCATCTGGTGGATCTGTATCCGGTGGATGAATCCGATCCGGCCGCCAATGCGCGCGCCATTGCCGATGAATTAGAAGCCTTTAGCCCGGCGCTGGCACAGCGTGAACGCTGGCTGGTGCTGACCAAAACCGATCTGTTGCCGGAAGACGAGCGTCAGGCGCGCATCGATGCGGTGATTGAAGCGCTGGATTGGGAAGGTCCGGTATTCGCCATTTCTGCATTGTCTGGTGAAGGTACCCAGGCATTGAGCAACGAACTGATGAATTGGCTGGAGGCGGATAATCAAGCGCTGGCTGACGATCCGGAACGGCTGGAAGCCGATGTTGCCCATCGTGATGAAGTCGAACGCGAAGCCCGCGAACGCATCCAAATGCTCGCTCAACAACGTCGCGCTCAGCGTGCCAAGAACAATGACGACGATGATGATGACGATCACGACGTCGAAATCATTTATGCGCCTTAAGCGCAGCGTTATTATTCGGCAATCTTTCGTCTAAAGGAGTGCGCCGGTGAGCAGTTCCCGGCAACGACATTCAGCGCTGACTCAAGGTCAGCGTTGGGTGATAAAAATCGGTTCGGCGCTGTTGACCAACGATGGTCGTGGCCTGGATGAAGTCCGTATTCGTCAGTGGGTCGCGCAGATGGCGCAGTTGCGTGACCAGGGTGTGGAAATCGTGCTGGTTTCCTCGGGCGCTGTGGCTGCAGGCATGCATCGTCTGGGTTGGGCGACACGTCCGGAATCCATGGAATTATTGCAGGCCGCCGCCGCTGTGGGTCAGACCAAACTGGTACAGACCTATGAAGAGGATTTCCAGCAGCACGGTTTGCACAGCGCTCAGATTCTACTGACGCATGAAGACCTCTCCGATCGACGCCGTTATCTGAACGCCCGTTCCACCCTGCGGGCTTTACTGGCGCTGCCAGTGATTCCCATCGTTAACGAAAACGACACGGTCGTGACCGATGAAATCCGCTTTGGTGACAACGACACCCTTGGCGCACTCGTCGCCAACCTGGTGGAAGCGGATGCGCTCATTTTGCTGACTGATCAGGACGGCCTGTTCGACGCCGATCCCCGCTCCAATCCCAATGCCCGTTTGATTGAGCACGCCCTGGCCTGTGATCCTCGGCTGGCAACGATGGCTGGCGGCGGCGGTCTATTGGGTCGTGGTGGCATGACCACCAAGGTGCGGGCCGCCAAGCTGGCGTCGCGCGGCGGTGCGGTTACTGTTATTGCCGGAGGCCGGCTGGATGAGGTGCTGTTGCGCATTCGCGCTGGCGATGCGGTCGGCACTGAACTGATTCCCGACGTTGGCCCGCTGGCCGCGCGCAAGCAATGGCTCGCCGGACAACTGCAGACCAAGGGTGAAATATCGCTCGATGCCGGCGCCTGCCGTGCCTTGATGGAGCAGGGCAAAAGCCTGTTGGCCGTTGGCGTGACCGGCGTCAAAGGGCGTTTTCAGCGCGGCGAATGCGTCTCCTTGCTGGATGAATCTGGCCGGGTGATTGGCCGTGGCCTGTGCAATTATGACAGCGATGACGCAACGCGATTAATCAAACAACCCTCTCGCGAATTCGAACGCATTCTGGGCTTTATGGCTGAGCCGGAACTGGTGCATCGCGACAACCTGGTATTGCTATGACGACAGCAGACGATGACCGCAAGCGTTGCGGCTGGTGCAGTGGCGATGCTCTTTATCAGGCCTATCACGATCAGGTCTGGGGGCGGCCGGTAGGCGATGGTCGTGAACTTTTCGCCAAACTGTGTCTGGATGGACAGCAGGCCGGTTTAAGCTGGCTGACCATCCTCAAAAAGCAGGATAACTATTATCGCGCCTTTGCCGATTTTGATCCCGAGGCGATAGCCGCCTTCAGCGATGAAGATTTGGCGGAACGTCTGACCGATCCCGGCATTGTGCGCAATCGCCTCAAGGTTGAATCCATTCGACGCAATGCTCGCGCTTATCTGGCGATGCATGAAGCCGGTGAGGATTTCGCGGCGTTTTTGTGGTCCTTTGTCGGCGGTCAGCCGATTATCAACCGCTGGCAACGACTGGATCAGATTCCGGTCTCCACGCCCGAAGCGGAAGCCATGTCAAAAGCGCTGAAAAAGCGCGGTTTCAACTTTGTCGGTCCAACCATCTGTTACGCCTTTATGCAGGCGACCGGTTTGGTGATGGATCATCTGACTGACTGTCATTGTTTTGAGGATTGTCAGGCGCAGGCACGGGCTTTTGATCCTGTTGTGGCAAAGTTATGACTTTCGACGGCTGTGGTTGCTAATGCAAAACCGTACAATCGCGGCGTCGAAATTGGCTATTGAGTTTTATTAATGCGGCACAAGCCCCCATTTTTGCCCCCGGCGTTGGGATTGTTGGTGATGCTTGGCATCTTTGCGCTGCATTTTATCCTGCCGTTGGGAACCCTGTTTCCCTATCCATGGAATTTCATAGGGCTGATCCCGGTGGTTATCGGTGCCCTCTTGAACATCGCCGCAGATCGCGAGCTGCAACGTGCTGGTACCACCATCCAACCCTTTGAGCGTCCTACCTCTTTGGTCGATCGTGGCGTTTACCGCATCAGTCGCAACCCCATGTACCTGGGCTCTATTTGTATTGCGATCGGTCTGGCGATCTGGGTTGGCTCGCTGTCTTCCTGGGTGGTGCTGCCGATTTTTGTTCTGGTGTTGTACTGGGTGTTTATTCGCTATGAGGAACGGGTGCTCGAACAGGAATACGGTGCCAGTTATCAGGCATATCGCCAGCGGGTCTGTCGTTGGTGTGGCCGTCGCGGAGGTCGCCAAGAGACCGACCGTTAAGTAGCATGGGTACTTTGCTGCCCAGGCTTCGCCAAGGAAAAACTCAGCATGTGGTTTCGCTTACTTCATCTTTATGAACGCCTTGTCACCGAGC
Source organism: Saccharospirillum sp. HFRX-2 (assembly GCF_043196805.1). Classification (NCBI taxonomy): domain Bacteria; kingdom Pseudomonadati; phylum Pseudomonadota; class Gammaproteobacteria; order Oceanospirillales; family Saccharospirillaceae; genus Saccharospirillum; species Saccharospirillum sp. HFRX-2. The sequence continues at coordinate 38,722 of NZ_JBEBMU010000007.1, read as the reverse complement.
GTGCGCTTTGGTTGATGCTGGCGTTGGCTCTGGTCATCGGCTTTTTCGGTTATCAATCACGGCATTTCTCGCTTGATGCGTCTGCCGAGAGCCTGTTGCTGGAAGACGACCCCGACCTGGAATTATTCCGCACCATCTCCGAGCGCTACGGCTCCCAGGAATTCCTGGTGCTCACCTTTACTCCTGAACAGCCGCTGTTCACTGAGCAATCGCTGAGTACGCTCAGTGAGCTGCGCGATGAGTTGCGCCAGTTGCCGACGGTCGATTCGGTGGTATCGGTGATGGACGTTCCGCTGTTGTCCAACCCACCCGTACCGATGACCGAACTGGTCAGCAATATCAAAACGCTCGAAGATCCGGACGCCAATCTGGAAATGGCGCGTTCGGAGCTGGCCAACAGTCCGTTGTATGTCAATCTGCTGTTGAATCTGGATGCCAATACCACGGCGCTGCAGATCAATTTCCCGCGTGATGAGGTTCAGGATCGACTGCTTGAAGAGCGGGAATCCTTACAGGCTCTGCGCGATACAGATTCGCCGCAATTCGACGCCGATGAGTTGCAGGCTGTGGAAACGGCTTTGCAGCAACGCCGAGATGAACGTTCTGAGGATATCGGTATCGCCATCGATTCGGTACGTTCCATCATGACCGAATACGAAGATGCTGGTGAGTTGCATCTGGGCGGCGTACCCATGATCGCCGATGACATCATCCGCTTTGTGCGCAGTGATCTGATCACCTTCGGTCTGGGCGTTTTATTTTTATTGATCGCGACCTTAACCGCTATTTTCCGCCACCCGCGTTGGGTGGTGTTGCCGATGATCTGCTGCAGCGTGGTGGTGGTGACCATGCTCGGTATTCTCGGTTGGGGACGTTGGCCGGTGACGGTGATCTCCAGCAACTTTATTTCGTTGCTGTTGATTCTGACGCTGTCGATGTCGATTCACCTGATCGTGCGTTATCGCGAATTGCTGCGCCGCCATCCGGACTGGGAACAGCGTCAGTTGGTGACCACGGCGGTACGTCGCATTGCCGTGCCTTGTCTGTATATGGCGCTGACCACCGGTGTTGCTTTCGCGTCTTTATTGTTCAGCGGTATTCGCCCGGTGATTAATTTTGGCTGGATGATGACGCTGGGTATTGGCGTTGCCTTCGTGGTTACCTTTTTATTATTCCCCTCCATGCTGGTGTTGCTGGGTAAAAAAGGGAGCACCGGGGAAAGCCGCAGCGGCGGTGCAGCGAGTCGCTTTTTCACCCGTCTGACGCTGCGTTCTGGTGGTTGGATCTGGATTGTCAGTATCGCTTTGGCGGGATTGACGCTGGTCGGTGTGTCGCGACTGGTGGTGGAAAACAGCTTTATCGATTATTTCGGCGAGAACACTGAAATTTATCAGGGCATGACGGTGATTGATCAGCGTCTGGGTGGCACCACGCCTTTGGAAGTGCTGATTAATTTTCCCGGCAGTTCGTCCTTGCAACCGGCCGATGGCATCCGTGAATCTGATCTGGATGAAGCCGCTGAAGAAATGGCGGAAATGAATCCTTCGAGCGCCGGTGACGGTTTTATCGATGATTCCGAAGGTGCCTTTGTCGAGGAAGATTTCCTCAGTATGGACAGTGGTGAAATGGGTTCCTTCCAGGATGATTTCGACGGTGAAGACGACCCGAAAAAATACTGGTTTACCAGCGACAAAGTCGAGCGTATTCGGGCCTTGCATAATTACCTGGACGCCCAGCCGGAAACCGGCAAGGTCATTTCGTTATCGACCATGGTGACCATCGCCGAATCTTTTAACGATGGCGAACCGCTGAGCAATATACAACTGGCACTGCTGTACTCGATCATACCGGCGGAATTTCGTGCGCTGGTGATCGATCCTTATGTATCGGTGGAGCATAACCAGGCCCGCATTAATGTGCGCATTCTCGATTCGATGGATGGCATCAATCGCGATGAGCTGCTGGCGCGGATTAAAACCGATGCCGTTGAACAATTGGGTTTTGAGCCGGATGAAGTTCAGCTCAGCGGCATGATGGTGTTGTACAACAACATGCTGCAGAGTCTGTTTGATTCGCAAATCAAAACCCTGGGTGCTGTTTTTGCCGGCATCATGCTGATGTTTTTATTGTTATTCCGCAGCCTGAAACTGAGCCTGATTGCTATGGCGCCGAACATCCTGGCGGCCGGTTGTGTGCTGGGTATTATGGGCTGGTTTGGCATTCCGCTGGATATGATGACCATCACCATTGCCAGCATTACCATTGGTATAGCGGTGGACAATACCATTCATTACATCGTGCGGTTCCGTCGCGAGTTTGCCAAAGATGGTCAGTACGTACGCGCGCTTAAACGCAGTCACGATTCCATTGGCAAAGCGATGTATTACACCTCGCTCACCATCATTCTGGGCTTTTCCATTCTGATGCTGTCTAACTTCCGACCGACGCTTTATTTTGGCCTGCTGACAGCCTTGGCGATGGTGGTTGCGCTGGTGGGTGCCTTGACCTTGTTGCCGCGTCTGATCGTGTTGTTCCGTCCTTTTCCACAACCAGAAAAACTGACGCCGTCCGACGATTGAGACGGACGGCGTAGCACTTTATGAGTGTGGATGAGCCAGCAAAGTCGGGTCGAGCAACGACTCCAGTTCTGAACGCGACAAGTCCGTCATTTCAGCGGCCACCTCAATAATGGGGCGGCCGTTTTTATAAGCCGCCTTGGCAATCTCGGCGGCTTTTTGATAACCCACTACCGGGTTTAGTGCCGTGACCAGAATTGGATTGCGGTGCAGCGGACCTTCCACCGATGCCTGGTTGACTTTGAGGCCCGCTATGGCTTTGTCGGCTAAATGCTGGCAGGCGGTGGTCATCAGCGCAGTGCCTTGCAGTAGGTTACGAGCGATCAGCGGCAGGCTGACATTCAGTTGGAAATTACCGGCTTGCGCACCCAGAGTGATGGCCGCATCGAAGCCGATCACCTGATAAGCCGCCATCAACACCGCTTCGGGAATCACCGGGTTGACCTTGCCCGGCATGATCGACGAACCCGGTTGCAATGCCGGTAATTCCAGTTCCGATAAACCGGCCAAAGGCCCGGAATTCATCCAGCGCAAATCGTTGCTGATTTTGATCAGTGTCGCCGCCAGACCTTTCAAATGAGAGGACAATTCCAGTGATGCATCCTGACTGCTGATGCCATAGAAGGCGTTGTTATGCGGGCAAAAATCGCTGTGCAATTGATGGTTCAGGTGCGCACAAAAGCGTTCGGCAAAACCGCTCGGTGCATTGATACCGGTACCGATGGCGGTGCCACCCTGGGGCAGGGCTTTCAGTCGGGTCAGGCATTGTTGCAGGCGACGCTGACTGGCGCTGAGCGCTTCGCTCCAGGCGGAAAATTCCTGCTCCAGAGTGATCGGCATGGCGTCCATTAAATGGGTGCGACCGGTTTTGACCACATTGCGAAACGTCTGGCCGCGTTCGTCGATGACATCGCGTAGCTGGGTGATCGCCGGCAATAATTCGCCTTCAACCGCGAGCGCACTGCTGATCTGGATGGCGGTGGGAATGCTGTCGTTACTGCTTTGGCTGGCGTTGACGTCGTCATTGGGGTGGATGTTCAACTGACTGGCCTGATTGGCTAAATAGGCGACCACCTCGTTGACGTTCATATTGGTGCTGGTGCCGGAACCGGTCTGGAAAACATCGATGGGAAACTGGGCGTCAAAATCCAGCTTACGTGCTGCTTCGGTGGCGGCGACAATGGCATCGGCGCGCTCTTGTTCCAGCGAGCCCAGTTCGGCATTGGCTTGGGCTGCGGCGGCTTTGAGGCTGAGCAGGGCATCGATAAAGGCGCCCGGCAGGCGTTCGCCGGAAAGTTGGAAGTTGTCCAAAGCGCGGGCGGTCTGGGCTCCATAGAGAGCGTCGTCGGGAACCTGCAGTTCCCCAAAACTATCGGTTTCGGTACGCATGGCAGAAATCTCCGCTGTATAGATACAGCCAAGATTTTGGGGGAGAAAGTGGCAAGTCAAGGGCGACCTGAGTCGCCCTGATGGGAAAGGTTGTTTTAGAGTTCGGCCTGACGCTCGAGACGATTGACCTCGAAGGCGCGCACGCGGCGGTTGTCGGCGTTAATCACACGGATCATCAAATCACCCAGGGTGATGGATTCATCGCGCTTGGGCACCTTGCCGAACTTGTGCATGACGATGCCGCCGATGGTGTCGAATTCCTCATCGCTGAATTCGGTCTGGAAGTGTTCGTTGAAGTCTTCTATCGGCGTCAATGCCTGAACCAAAAATCCGCCATTGCCGTTGGGCCGGATGTTGGCGTCAACGGCGTCGTCGTGTTCGTCTTCGATTTCGCCGACGATTTCTTCCAGCACGTCTTCGATGGTAACCAGGCCGGCGGTCTGGCCATATTCATCGACCACCACTGCCATATGGTTGCGGTTGGAGCGGAAATCCTTCAGCAGGACGTTCAGGCGCTTACTTTCGGGCACGAAGTTGACTGAGCGAATCAGGCTGGTCAGACGTGCCTGCATCTGGTCGAGTTTAAAACCGGTTTGCAGACCGAGGCCGAGTAAATCCTTGGCCAACAGAACACCGACGACCTCGTCGGAATTCTCGCCCAGTACCGGAAAGCGGGAGTGACCGGATTCGACAATTTTACCCAGCCAGTCTTCGATGGTTTCGTCGGTTTCGACACTGACCATCTGCGAGCGGGGGATCATGATGTCGCGCACATGCATGTCGGAAACGTTCAACGCGCCTTCGATGATTTTGAAGGCTTCGTTGTCCAGGATGTCTTTATCCTGAGCGTCTTTGAGGACGCTGAGCAGATCTTCGCGATCCTTGGGTTCCCCGGTAAAAGCGTCTGCCAGTCGTTCCAGCCAGGATCGCTTCCCGGGGTTGCTACTCGTGGGTCGTTCGTCGCTCATGGCGCCATCATTCCTCTGTTTGTGCCGGTTCAGACCGGCGGTTTAACCCTGGATGCTGTCGGTGGCGTCCGGCAGCAGGTAGGGGTCGGGCAGGCCCAGATCGGCCAGCACACGACGTTCAATATTTTCCATGACTTCGGCGTCCTCCGGCTCAATATGGTCAAAGCCGAGCAGATGCAAGGCGCCATGAATCACCAGATGTGCCCAGTGCTGCAGTTCGGTTTTGCCTTGTTCGGCAGCTTCACGCTGTACCACCGGTACGCAAATGACCAGATCGCCTAGCAAAGCCTGTGCCTCGGCATCGTCAACGCCCGGCGGCAACTCAAACGGGAAGGACAACACATTGGTGGGTTTGTCCTTGCCACGGTAGTCCCGGTTCAGACTTTGGCTTTCGTCTTCATCGACCAGGCGGATGCAGACACCAGCGTGATCGCGATAACCGGCCAGCGCCGGTATCAGCCAGCGCTCAAATTGGGCGGGCTGCGGCAAGTTGTTGCCGCTGCTGGCCAGTTGCAGGTCGAGGTCGAGTTTCATGCGTTTTCGTGGCGGTCGTAGGCATCGACGATGCGCTGCACCAGCGGGTGACGCACCACGTCTTTGGAGCCGAACTGGGTGACACTGATGCCATCAACACCGCCCAGTACGTCCAGCGCGTGTGCCAAGCCAGAGCTTTGACCACGTGGCAAGTCGATCTGCGTCGGGTCGCCGTTAATCACCGCCGTGGAGCCAAAGCCGATGCGCGTTAAGAACATCTTCATCTGTTCGCGTGTGGTGTTCTGGCTTTCATCGAGAATGATGAACGAATTGCTCAGCGTGCGGCCGCGCATATAAGCCAGCGGAGCGACTTCGATGACATTGCGCTCAATCAGCCGATCAACCTTTTCGAAACCGAGCATTTCGTAGAGGGCGTCATACAGCGGGCGCAGATAGGGATCGACTTTCTGGCTCAGATCGCCTGGCAAAAAGCCGAGTTTCTCGCCGGCTTCGACCGCCGGACGCACCAGCATAATGCGTTTGACCTGATCCTTGCTCAAGGCATGAACGGCGCAGGCAACGGCCAGGAAGGTCTTGCCGGTACCGGCCGGACCCACCCCAAAGTTAATATCGTGGGTTAGCACATTGTGCACATAGCCGCGCTGATTCGGCCCGCGCGGTTTGATCACCGACTTGGGGGTATGCAGCACATAGAGTTTTTGATCATGGGTCTGTTCTTCGGGATGCTTCAGCGTTTCCACTTCCGATGCTTGCAAGAACAGATTGATGGTATCCGGCAGCAGATCACGACCCCCTTTGGTTTCACGGTACAGCCGCCTGATGATGTCTTCGGCGGCTTGCACAGAACCGTCGTCGCCCTGAACTTCAAAGCGATTGCCACGATTGAGCACTCGCACATCCAGGCGTTCTTCGATCTGCTTAAGGTTATCGTTAGCCAGGCCACAGAGGCTGGCCAGTCGCTGGGGATTGTCGGGTTGCAGCTCGAATTGACGCTGACCCGATGCCGGGGCGTCGAGCCCGGCCAGGGACGGGTTAGTCAAAGTAGGTGAGGTCCTCTAGTGGGAGTTTGGTCTGGGTCAAGGATACGCCGCGGTACGAGGCTGTCAAAATGCCATTCGTCTAAAAAACGTCCGTTTTATAGCGCTTGGTTTGATACATCGATCAATAGGCCAGATCGGCGTTGATGACCTCGCCACGCAGCGAGTTGGAATAAGCCTCAGTAATGCGCACCTGAACGAATTTGCCGACCAGATCGTCTGCGTCATCACAACGGAAGAAAGTGGGACGGTTATTCTCGGTGCGGCCCTGCAGCTCGTTCGGATCGCGCTCAGACGGCCCGGTAACCAGGACGATTTGAGTGGAACCCACCATGCGGCGGCTGATTTGCTGTGCCTGCTGGGTGATGCGTTCCTGCAAAATGGCCAGGCGCTGCTTTTTTACCGCTGCCGGGGTGTCGTCTTCCAGACTGGCCGCGGGCGTGCCCGGGCGCGGGCTGTAGACGAAACTGAAGCTGTGGTCGAAGCCGATGGTCTGGATCAGGTTCATCGTTGCTTCGAAGTCGGCATCGGTTTCGCCCGGGAAGCCGATGATAAAATCGGAAGAAAAGCTGATGTCCGGGCGGTTAGCGCGAATACGCTCCATCTTCTCGACGTATTCGGCCGCCGTATGGCCGCGCTTCATCGCCGCCAGAATGCTGTCCGAGCCGCTTTGCACCGGTAAATGCAGGTGGCTGACCAGTTCCGGGACGTCTTTGAACGCATCGACCAGGGAGTCGGTGAATTCCACCGGATGACTGGTGGTGAAGCGGATGCGGTCGATGCCGTCGATCTGAGCGGCGAGGGTGATCAGTTCGGCCAGGTCGGCTTCGCCACCATCGTGACGCGGGCCGCGATAGGCATTGACGTTCTGACCGAGAAAATTGATTTCACGCACGCCTTGGCCGGCTAGGTGAGCCACTTCGGCGATCACATCATCGAACGGCCGGCTGACTTCTTCGCCTCGCGTATAGGGCACCACGCAGAAGGTGCAGTATTTGGAGCAACCTTCCATCACCGAAACGAACGCCGATACGCCATCGCTTTTTGGCGCTGGCAGATGATCGAACTTCTCGATTTCCGGGAAGGTGACGTCGACCATGGCAATGCGGTTGCTGCTGGTCGGTGATTGCTTGTTGGCGCCGTCGAGCATGGACGGCAGGCGGTGCAACGTTTGCGGACCAAAGATCATATCGACGTAAGGCGCGCGCTCGGAGATGGCTTCACCTTCCTGGGAGGCGACGCAGCCACCCACACCGATCTTCAGATTGGGATTTTTGGCTTTCAGCTGCTTCCAGCGACCGAGCTGGTGGAACACCTTGTCCTGCGCTTTTTCGCGAATGGAGCAGGTGTTGAGCAGCAAAACGTCCGCGTCTTCGGCCGAATCGGTCAGCTCATAACCGTGGCTATCGCCGAGCAAATCGGCCATGCGGGCCGAGTCATACTCGTTCATCTGGCAGCCATGGGTTTTGATAAACAGCTTTTTGCTCATGAGATCAGTGGTGGTCTTCGTGTCAGTGCATCTTGGGGGCGGCGATTATACGCCTTCATCGGTTCAGACCCAACCATCGATTGTGATGCTTTTTGGCGGGTTCAGCCTGGCTTGGCGTGGCATTGAATACCGGCGTCAGCGCATCCATATTGAGCGCACTAACACCCCTTTCGAATCGAGACTGCATGACTACGCCCCAATCCATTTACCGTGTTGCCTTTGTTAATCAGGACAAGGTTTACGAGATCTATTGCGCACGCATCTTTCAGAGCGAACTCTATGGTTTTATCGAGGTAGAGGAGTTGCTGTTTGGTGAACGCAGTCAGGTATTGGTCGATCCGGGCGAAGAACGGCTGCAAAAGGAATTCAGTGGCGTCAAACGCAGTTTTATTCCGATGCACGCCATTGTGCGTATCGATGAAGTGGAGAAAGAAGGTGCGGCCCGCATTCGCGACAGCAAAGGCGGGCCGGTGATTCAGTTTCCGGCCAGTGGTCCGCGGCGCTCTGAATAACCGCGGTCTTTACCGGAAGTTGCCAGTATCCGGCTGGAACTCGATCCCGGCCGGACTATACTGATGCCAAAGAGCGCTTGTTCGAGCGCTCCGAGGCCAGGTGAGGTAAGAGCCATGTCCGCATTATTGCTTGTTGTCAGTTTGATTGCGTTGGCTGCACTGATGATGGCGCCGACGTCATCCCGGACGCTGGAACCGATTCGGTTACCAGTTGAGGACCAGCGCCAGCACCGCCGCCCGCGCCGCTAGTCGGATGATTCCGGCCGCTGCTGACCCACAGTGCCAGCAGCGCCAAGCCGCCAACCAGCGGCACCGTTATCCAGATCAGCGTATTCCAGCCGAACTGGAACAAAAACCAGCCGGCACCGAGTGAGGCAATCGCCTGGGTGCCAAACACCAGAAAGTCATTCACCGCCTGAACCCGAAAACGTTCCTTGCCCACGTAGGTGCGCGGCAGCAAGGCGGTTCCCGCCACAAACAGAAAATTCCAGCCAATCCCCAATAGAATCAGTGAGCCGCCATAGTGGCCCAAGCTGCGACCGCTGAGGCCGACCAGAATCATGCCTGCATAAATCATCAGGCCAGCCGCCATTAAGGCTTGAGGCCCGAAGCGGCGAATCAGCGTTGCGGTGGCCAGCGACGGTAGGAACATCGCCAGAATATGCGCCTGGATCGCGCCTTTGGTCAGCGACAGGCTGTGATGATCAAACTCGTGCATGCTGATCGGCGCTGCCGTCATCACCAGGCTCATCACGCTGTAGGCAACGGCGCCAGACAATAACGCTAGCCACAACAGGGGTTGAGCCAGCAGACGGGGCCAGGGGCGGCCGTCGGCGTCGGCGGACTCGGCCACCATCACCGGATCGCGGAAGCCAAATGCCAGCAAGAAGGTACTGACCAGTTGCAAGGCCGCCAGCAGCAGAAAAGAGCCGGCATAGGGCGCAGCGGTTAGCGCTTCACCCCGGGCGCCGGCCTCGGGTCCGACGATGGCAGCAAAAATACCACCGAGCAGCAACCAGGATACGGCCTGACCATGACGCTCAGAGCTGACGCTTTCCATGGCCGCAAAGCGGTATTGGTTAACGAAGGCAATGTTGAATCCCAGACAGGCCGTTGCCAGCAACAGCAACCCGAAACTGGCCTGATTGAGCGCCAGGTAACCCAGCAGGCAGCCGCAAATCGATACCGCATTGCCCGTGAGAAACCCCAGGCGGCGACCCACTTTCTGCATCAGCAGGGAGGCGGGCAGAGTGCTGAGGGCGGTGGCGAGGATCAGTATGGCCACTGGCAAGGTAGCCAGTTCCGGGCTGGGCGCCAGGCGCGCACCAACCAGGCCACCGATCAGAATCACCAGGGGTGCGGCGGTCATGGAAAAGGCCTGGGTGGCGATGAGTATCCAGAGGTTACGGGGAATGGCAGACATCGGTGCTATCCAAAGAGGGTAAAGCGCCAGACTATAGCCTGTACAAGTTCAAGCAAAACGTTGGCGACTTTTTAACCGCTGCGTATAATCGCCGCGCCATTGAGCACAGACGATAGCAGCCGGGAGCCTGAATGCGGGTGTTTAAACATCAAAACCTCATTGCCTTGATCGGCGCGTTGACGCTGCTGTGTCTGCCGGTGCGGGCCAATGAAGTGGCTTTGCTGGAAACCGATTTGCCGGATCTGACGCAAATCGCTGATGTCACTACTAAAAAATCGCAGTTTATCGAGTTCCTGGCGCCGCGTGTGCTGGCCGAAAATCAGCGTATTGAAGCCGAGCGCGCCTGGCTGCTGCAGATGCGTGATCAGGCTAATGCCGGCCAACCTTACCAGCCCTGGCAGCAAACCTTGCTGGTGCGGTTGGGGCGTTATTATGAAGTAGACGCCGAACCCGGTACGCGGGCTTATTTCCAGCAGATGTTGCATCGCGCCGACATCCTGCCGGTGTCCCTGGTATTGGCACAGGCCGCCAAGGAAAGTGGCTGGGGCACCAGCCGCTTTGCCACCGAAGGCAATAACCTCTTCGGTCAGTGGTGTTTCCAGACCGGCTGCGGCTTGGTGCCGACCGGTCGACCGGAAGGGGAGCGCTATGAAGTTAAGGCATTCGACAGTGTGGCTCAGGCGGTGTCGGCGTATTTCCGCAACGTCAACACACACGAACCCTATGTGGCGCTGCGCAATATCCGCTCTGAACTGCGTTATCTGTCGGTGCCGCTGGAAAGCGACACTCTGGCCTGGGGGTTGGAAAGTTATTCGGTTCGCGGCGAAGCCTACATTCGTGAATTGTCCGAATTGATTGATTACAACGATCTTAAACAACACGACCTGCCAGCCTATTACGCCCTCAATTGAGCATCTGCCTTGTGCCCATGAGGGAAAAACCGTAAAAAGGTGCCTTTGCCAGCCAAGGTGAGGTTTTATGTTCAGTGGCATTGTCCAGAATTCCGCGCCGGTGCGCATTGAGGCGCGCCATCAAGACTTATGGACGTTGTCGGTACCGCTGACCACCAAGCAGCGCGATGGTCTGACGCCCGGCGCCAGCATCGCACTCAATGGTACCTGCCTGACCGTGACTCAGATCGACAGCTCAGGCCGCGCTCACTTCGACGTCATGATGGAAAGCCTCAGAGTCACCAACCTGGGCGATCTGAACGATGGCGATCCGGTGAACGTCGAGCGCGCCGCTCGCTTTGGTGACGACATCGGCGGACATGTCATGTCCGGCCATATTCAGAGCATGGTGCCCATATTAGCGATTGAGCGGCCCACCAATAATTGTGTGATCTGGTTTGGTATCACCCCCGAGCAGCGCCGCTATCTGTTTGCCAAAGGCTTTGTTGGCCTGAACGGTTGCAGCCTGACCATTGGTGAGGTGCTCGACGATCGGTTTAACGTCTTCCTGATTCCGGAAACCCTGAACGTCACCACCTTCGGTGAAGTGGCGGTTGGTGATCGTATCAACCTGGAAGTCGATGCTCAGACTCAGGCCATTGTCGATACTTTAGGGCGCATGCGTGCGGCAGGTGAATTGTGATTGTTGAGCAAGCCATGTCTTCGGACGTGATCTGGCAATGTGTGGCTTTTGATGAGCTCGACATCCGGTCGCTCTACGATCTGCTGGCGTTAAGAATGTCGGTCTTTGTCGTCGAACAGAACTGCCCCTATCAGGAACTGGACGGTAAGGATCAGCAAAGCTGGCATATGCTGGGTTATCGCCAGGGACAGTTAGTGGCGACCGCCCGCATTTTGGCACCCGGCGCCAGCTACGCCGAAGCGGCCAGCATTGGTCGGGTGGTCAGTGCACCAAGCGAGCGTGGCACTGGCATCGGCCAGGCGTTGATGACGGAATCCGTGCAAGCCTGTGTGAAACGGTTCCCGGACCATCCCATTCGGATTGGCGCGCAAGCCCATCTGGATGCTTTTTACCGTCGCTTTGGTTTTGTCTCAAGCGGTGCAACCTATCTGGAAGACGGCATTCCCCACATCGAAATGACCCGCCCGGCGGGTGCATAATGAGCAACACTTTTCTTTCGGTCTAACAAGAGGTGGCCGTGGATATCCCAGCCTTCCACCAAGCGTTAACTGACCATCTTCCGGCATCGCGGTTGATCACCGACGCCGCCCGGCGTTTTGCGCTGGGCACCGATGCCAGCTTCTATCGCATGACGCCTGAGCTGATTGTGCAGATCGACAGCGAAGCAGAACTGCTCATCGTGCTGGAGCAGGCGCGACGTTTTCTGGTGCCGCTGACCTTTCGTGCTGCCGGCACGTCTTTATCCGGCCAAGCGGTGACCGATTCGGTATTGGTGATGTTGACACCCAACTGGCGCGGTTGCCGGATTGAACCTTTTGGCGAACGGGTGCACCTTCAGCCCGGTTTGATCGGTGCGCAGGCAAATCGAAAGTTAGCCTATTTTGGCCGCAAGATCGGACCGGATCCGGCCTCAATTAACGCGTGTCAGATTGGTGGCATCGTCGCCAACAACGCCAGTGGCATGTGTTGTGGCACGCGGCATAACAGCTATCACACCCTGGCCGGTATGCGTCTGGTATTGGCCGATGGTGGCATTCTCGACAGTCTCGACCCGGACAGCGTGCGCGCCTTTCGGCGCAGCCACGCACGCCTGCTCAAAGGCATTACCGATTTATCGCAGCGCCTGAAGCGCAGTGAAAAACTGTCCGAGCGGGTGCGCCACAAATACCGCCTGAAGAACACCACGGGCTATGGCCTCAATGCCTTACTCGATTTTGACGATCCGATCGACATCCTGACGCACCTGATGGTCGGTTCCGAAGGCACCCTCGGTTTTGTCAGCGAAGTCAGCCTGAATACGGTGCCCGACTGGCCGCATCGCGCCTCCGTGATGGTCGGCTTTGACAACCTGAGCCACTGCGCCGAGACAGTCAGCCAGCTAAAGGCTACGCCGGTGGATGCGGTGGAGTTGCTCGACAGCCGAGCCGTGCGTGCGGTGGCGCATATGGATGGCTTGCCGACCTTTGCCCGGCGGCTGCCGGATCAGGGCGGGCTGTTATTGGTGGACGTGCGCGGTGAAACCCTCGAGCAGCTGGACCTGCATTGCCAGACTGTTCAGGCTGTCTTGGATGGTGCCGGCGTTAATCACAGTACCGGTTTCACTCGCGATAAAGGCCGTATCGAGGCGTTCTGGACGCTGCGTAAAGGCACTTTCCCGGCGGTAGGTGCGCATCGTGCTGTCGGCACCACGGCGGTTATCGAAGACGTCGCCTTTCCTATCGAGCGGCTGGCTGAAGGCGTGGCTATGTTGCAGTCGCTGTTCGATCGCCACGGCTATGAAGAGGCCATCATTTTCGGCCATGCGTTGGAAGGCAATCTGCACTTTGTGTTCACCCAGGGGTTTGACGACCCTTCCGAAGTGCGCCGCTACGAAGCCTTTATGGCCGATGTGGCCGATGCGATTACCGGTACACTGGGCGGTTCGCTCAAAGCCGAGCACGGCACCGGCCGCAATATGGCGCCCTTTGTCGAGCAGGAATGGGGCAAAGACGCCTACAAGCTGATGAAGGCGCTGAAGAAGTTGATCGACCCGCAAGGCTTGCTCAATCCCGGTGTGATCATCAACGACGATCCTCAGGCGCATCTGCAACATCTGAAATTGATGCCCCAGGCCGATCGTCTGGTCGATGCCTGTATTGAATGCGGTTTTTGCGAACCGGTGTGTCCGTCGCGCGAACTGACGTTAACCCCGCGCCAGCGCATCAGCTTGCACCGTGAAATGCAGCGTCAGCGGCGTGAAGAGGGCCTTGCTGACGGCTGGCAGGATCGCTTTGATCATCAGGCGATCGACAGCTGCGCCGCGACCGGTCTGTGCCAGAATCAGTGTCCGGTCGGTATCAATACCGGTGAGTTGGTGCTCAAGCTGCGCGCCGAGCGCAACCATCGTTATATCCGTCTGGCGCGGGCCATGGGACGCCATTATGCAGCGCTGGCCAGTGTTACCCGAGCAGGTCTGTGGACCGCACGGTCAGTGCAGCGCCTGACCGGCCCGCAACGCCTGGAGCGTTGGTCGGCGGCGGTGCGCAAGCTCAGCGGTGGCCATACACCCTTGTGGTTGTCGACCTTGCCGGGCCCGGCGCGGCCAGTGTACGCACCGAATCGAACCACCCGGCCGAGTGACCGTGAAGTGCTGGTGTATTGGGCGTCCTGCGTGTCCCAGACCTTTGGCGCAGCCTTGACTGATGAAAACCGTTCCAGTCTGCCCGCTGCCGTGCTCAGCGTGTTGCGCAAGGCCGGTCTGAATGTGGTGATGCCGCAGCCGACGCGTGGTCTGTGTTGTGGTCAGCCGTTTCAGTCCAAAGGTCACTTTAGCGTCGCCGAACAGCAGCGTCAGGAACTGGTGGATGAGCTCTGGGAAATTTCCAGTGGCGGACGTTTCCCGGTATTGGCCGACACCAGTCCGTGCAGTTTGCGGGTGCGTGAAGCGGCCAGTGAGCGCGGCATTCAGTTCTATGACAGCGTCGACTTTATCGACCGCTTCCTGCTTGATCGCTTGCATATCGAGCCCGATCCGCAGCGCGTCGCGGTACACACCACCTGCAGTGTGCAGCGTCAGGGAATTGCGCCCAGTCTGGCGCGGGTACTGGATAAACTGACGCCGGATTGGGTGCAACCCGACGGTATGGCCTGTTGTGGTTTTGCCGGCGACAAGGGCTTTACCCAGCCGGAACTGAACGCCTCGGCGCTGCGCGGCCTGGACGAGGCTGTCAGTGGTTGTGCCTACGGTATTTCCACCAGCCGCACCTGCGAGATCGGTTTGAGTCGGCACAGCGGCCTGACGTATTTGTCATTGTTTGAGGTTTTGGACCGCCTGTCGCAGGCGCGAGAGGAAACCGCCGCTGTTTAAAGCGGCGGCGTTGGTCAGGCTTTCAGAAAGGGATTAAGAATCCAGCCCAGTGGCCCAGTCAGTTTCACTGGCGCTTCGACCACCGAGAGGATCAGGCAGTCTTCATGGGCATCGGCCTGAGGCGCATGGGTGTCTGTGCCGCTGCGACGAATAAAGTCGCCTTCGGCATAGGAGCCCAGCTGATCGGAAAAACCGCCTTCGAGCACCACACTGATTTCCTCACCACGATGCTGGTGGTTGGGTACCCGACCGCCGGCTTTCATATGATGCAGACCGATGATCAGGTCGCCGTCGTCGAGCAGGCGGGTGACGCGCAGGTTTTTCATCGGTTGATTCCAGTCCAGTTGCTCCAGTGAGTCAGGCAGCAAAGTCCTGAGCGCACGCGGAAAGCGAGCGGATGCGGGGTGTTTTGCAGCCGGAGCAGCAGCTTCCGGTTCGCGCTGGATGCGATCCATCAGGCTGGCGAAGGCCGTGTCGGCAACCGGTGCCGGTGCTTGCTGTTCAAACAAGACGGCGCTGGTGCTTTCCAGTTCGCTGAGTGCCTGGCGACACTGGCTGCAGTAGTGCAGATGCACGGATATCGCGATGCTGACGCCGGCACGGCAGCTTCCGGCGGCAAACTCCACGAGTTGATCGGAATGTGGATGCCACTGGGTCATAGGTCAAACGCCTCCAGAGAGAGTTTCAGTTTCTTCATCGCCAGGCGAACCCGGCTTTTGACGGTTCCCAGAGGTAAATCCATTTCATCGGCCACTTCCTGATGGCTTTTGTCTTCCATAAAAACTTTCGCCATGACCTGGCGCTGATCGACCGGCAGATCGGACAGGTGATCGCGCACCTGATCCTGAACGCGCGCCTGACGCACTTCGCCAAAGAGGTCGGCATCGGCTTCCAGTTCCCAGATATCATCGGCGGGCAAATCGTTCTGGTGTTTGCGCAGACGGCGCAGCATATCGATGCGCTGGTTCCGGGCAATGGTGAATATCCAGGTGGAGGCGGCGGCTTTGCGGCGATCGAAAGTGGCGGCTTTGCGCCAGACTGCCAGCATAACTTCCTGCACCAGTTCATCGGGCAGATGATCGCCGCTGCGGTTCAAGCCTGAGGACAGGGCAAAGGCTTTGATCAGCGGCGCGAAATGGTTGAACAGCTGTTCGAAAGCTGCAATGTCCTGGCGTCGGGCGACTGCGTCGAGACAGTCAGACCATTGCTGAGTCGCCTGGTTGGCTTCTGTCATTTTGCCTGCTTTCTTGGCTGAAAGTATCGAGATTACAGGGGCGCCTGCCATATGAGAACCTGTTGTCCGTTTGTCTGGCAGCGATTTACGTTGCTGTCGCCGTAACGGATCACCTCAGCAGGCAAGTGCTTTAGTTTTGCTCGGCCAGCGCCTCACGAATCCACTTCAACAGTCGTTTGGTTTGCTTACCGGCATGGAGCGGGGCATCGGCTTCATCCGGCTGTTCCTTGCGCGCGGCACGCACCATGGCGCGAAAGGCCTGGCGTTCGGTGTTGGGGTGTTGCTCGAACCAGGCGGCTTCGGCGCCGCTGTCATTGAGCAGACGACTGCGCCATTGTTCGGCCTGGTTCTGCTCGCGCAGAAAAACTTCCGAGGAGGGGTCGAGTCGATCCAGTGCCAGTTGAATGCCGTCGATATCTTCGTTGCGCATCAGCTTGCCGATGTATTGCAGATGGCGACGACGGGCTTCGTTCTGGGTGACGCGACGATTCTCATCGATGGCCGCTTTGAGCGCTTCGCTGGTTGGGACGGTCGCCAGCTGATCGGCGCGCAGCGTGAGCAAGCGCTCGCCAATCGCCTGCAGGCGATGCATCTCGTGTTTCATCTGGGTTTTGCTGACCCATTCGATGTCTTGGTCGTCGTGATCGTGATTGTGGTCGGACATGAGTAGCAGGGTATCTCCGCCGGGCCAGGTTCATTGCTACTATCCAGAGCAGCTTTTAGAGCAGGAACAGGGTGGCCAGGCTCAGGAAAGTCAGGAAGCCGACGACATCGGTGATGGTCGTCAGCACGACGGTGCCGGCCAGGGCCGGGTCAATGTGCAGCGATTTTAGAAGAAAGGGCAGGGTGGCACCAGCACAGACGGCCACCAGCAGGTTAATAACGATGGCAGCGGCGATAACCAGTGCCAAGTCGGAATCCTGATACCAGCCGATGGTAATGGCGCCGATGATGCTGGCCCAGAGCACACCGTTGACGGCGCCCGAACCGAGTTCCCGGCTGATCAGCCAGCCGAGGTTGTCGCGTTTGACGTGGCCGGTGGCCATGCCGCGGATCATCACCGTCAGCGTCTGGCTGCCGGCAATGCCGCCCATGCTGGCAACGACCGGGCTGAGCACGGCTAGGGCAACAATCTGCGCAATGGTGGCTTCGAACTGGCTCATCACTGCCGCGGCGATAAAGGCGGTCAGCATATTAATGCCCAACCAGACGGCGCGACTGCGAGTGGTACGAATCACCGGCGCGAAAATATCGTCCTCTTCGTCCAGGCCGGCCATGCTCATGACGGTATGGTCGGCGCTGTCGCGAATCACATCGACGACGTCATCGACGGTGATGCGGCCGAGCAGCGTGCCGGTGTCGTTGACCACCGGCGCTGATACCAGGTCGAGGCGTTCGAAGCGACGCGCTACCTGGTCTTCGTGCAAGCTGGCGGGTATGCCTTCGATGTCGTCTTTCATGATCTCACGCACCTTGGTTTGCGGTCCGTGAGTCAGCAGTTTGGTGATCGGCAAGAGCCCGACATAGCGAAACTGGCGGTTGACCACCCAGAGTGAATCCAGGTGATCGGGTAGCTCCAGCCGGCGCAGATAACGCAATACCGTTTCCACGGTAACGTCAGCGCGCACCGTGATCAGGTCGGTATTCATCAGGCCGCCGGCGGTGTCTTCCGGATAGGCCAGCAAGCCTTCCACGGTCGCCCGAGCGGACGGTGGCATCAGTGACAAAACTTGATGCGTAACCGGTTCGGGAATCTGTTGCAGCAGGTCGGCGAGGTCGTCGTGGTCGAGATCCTGGGTGGTTTCCAGAATCTCGTGGGCGTTCATCTGCGCCAGAAAAGCTTGTTGCAGGTCTTCATTCAGATGCGGCAGCACCGCGCCCTGGCGTTCATCGCTGAGAAAATCCCACAGCAATTCACGGATGCGGCCGGGGGACGACTCGAGAATATGGGCCAGATCGGCCGAGGCGAGGTCTTCGTCGCAATAGCGCTGTACCCGATCCAGATCACCCGCTTCCAACGCCTGCAACAGACCGGCGCGGTCGTGGTCGTGCTGTTCCAGGTGCGGCGTGGTTGGCATGGGACGTCCCGGTTGCCGAGGTGAGCGATCGAGGAGGAGTGTAGCCTTTAGTTCAAACCGTAATAAAGAGGTCGATCGGTAATCCTGAAATGAAAAACAGGCACAAGCCCGTTATTCGTCTTCGCCAAAACGATCCTGCACCAGCGCCAGAATGGCGGTCCAGGCTTCGGCCGCATCCGGGCCGTCGATTTCCACGTCCAGGTCGGTGCCTTGGCTGGCGGCGAGCATCATTACTGACATGATGCTTTTGGCATCGGCTTCGCGGTCATCCTTGCTCAGCGTAATACGGCTTTCATAGTTACCGGCTACGCCGACCAGTTTGGCAGCAGCGCGGGCGTGCAACCCCAGTTTGTTGATGATGGTGAGTTGTTCTTGAATCACGCCTGATCATTTCCCATGTCGCGGTGGCGCAGCTGAACGTTGGCGTTGCCAGTGGCAAAGGTTTTATGCAGCTGCTCGGCGAGAAAAACGCTGCGGTGCTGACCACCGGTGCAGCCGATTGCCACAGTGAGGTAGGAGCGCTGGTTGGCTTCGTATTGATGCAACCAGCGGTCGAGAAAGCGACGGATGTCTTCAAACATTTCGGTCACCGCCGGAGAGGCGCGCAGAAAGTTCTGAATCGGTTCGTCTTTACCGGTGAACATGCGCAGCGATTTGTCCCAATAGGGATTGGGCAGGCAGCGCACATCGAACACCAGGTCGGCATCACGCGGCACACCGTGTTTGAAGCCGAACGACAAAAACTGCAAGGCGATGCCGCCGGGCTTGTCGATCAGCCGCTGCCGTACCTGGTCGCGCAACTCCTGCAACGACAAACCGCTGGTATCGATTTTCAGACTGGCCAGATTAGCCACCGGCGCCAACAGTTCGCCTTCCACTGCTATGGCTTCGGCCAGGGATCGATCGGCATTGGTCAGCGGGTGTTTGCGCCGCGTGGCAGAGAAGCGTTGCAGCAGTATGGTTTCTTCGGCATCGAGATAAAGAATGTCCGGCTGCAGTGTTTGCGGCAGGGATTTCAGGATGGCAGGCAAGCCATTGATGGCATCGGAGGCGACCCGTGCATCGATACAGACCGCTACGTCCGGCTGGGCGGTACTGGCGGTCATCCAGTGGACCAGTTCCGGTAACAAGGCCGGTGGCAGGTTATCGATGCAATTAAAGCCTGCGTCTTCAAGCGCGTTCAGGACGGTACTCTTGCCCGACCCTGAGCGTCCGCTGATGATGACCAGCCGGAAATCGGGATGCGCCATGGCGATCAGAGGCCCTGAATAAATTGCTGATAAAGGGTCTGGCTGTCGGAGGCCTGGCGCAGTGATTTCACCAAGGCGCTGTCGTTGAATCGTTCCACCACAGCGGCCAGTAAATTGAGATGATCGTCGGTGGCCGCTTCAGGCACCACCAGCACGAACAAGAGGTCGACCGGTTTGCGGTCGGGGGATTCAAAATCGACGGCTTCGTCGAGTTTGGCGAGCGCAGCGATGGGGCGTTCAATCTGCGCCAGACGACAATGCGGTACAGCAATGCCTTGGCCTAAACCGGTGGAACCCAGGCGCTCACGGGCAATCAGCTGATCGAAAAGATCGACTTCACCAACACCATCAAGTGAAGCCGCCAAGCGTTCGGCCAGACTCTGCAGAACGCGTTTCTTGCTGACACCGAACGCGCCGGTATAGACGCGTTCGGATGAGAGGACCTGGTCCAGTTGAATCATGGTTAACGAGAGTTCCCGTGCATGCGGTCGACCGTTTTTTCCTTGTGCTTGAGCAACTGGCGGTCGAGTTTGTCAGTGATCATGTCAATGGCGGCGTATAAATCATCGTGTGCAGCATCGGCGTGCAACTGAGCCCCCTTGATGTTCAGCGAAGCTTCCGCTTTTTGCCGATTTTTTTCAATACTGAGCGTCACCTGGACGTTGCCGATCTGATCGTAGTGTCGCTCCAGTTTTTCCAGCTTGGAGGCAACATAGTCGTGCAGAGCTTCAGTAACTTCGACGTGTTGACCGCTGATGTTGACTTGCATAGTCCGCTCCTCATGCAGTGACAATGATTCAGGCCATGATGTCGGCCGGCTTCCTTGAGTGCTATCCCTGGTTTCAGTCTAGCTCCTGATTCAATCTTTGCGGTGAGAGGCTGCTACTTCAAGCCTGCAGTCGTTCGAAAATCTGATCTAAATCAAACTCTTACGTTCATTTGACGGAGGAATATGCATGGCCTCCCGGTACTTGGCGATGGTGCGTCGGGCGACCTTGATGCCCTGGTCGCCAAGCAAGGTGGCAATTTTGGAATCACTCAGCGGTTTGCGCGGGTTTTCCGCCGCGACCAGCTTGCGAATGATGGCGCGAATAGCGGTGCTCGAACATTCGCCACCGCCTTCGGTGCTGACATGACTGGAGAAGAAATACTTCAGCTCAAAAATACCGCGCGGGGTGTGCATGTATTTTTGCGTGGTGACGCGCGAGATAGTCGATTCGTGCATCTCGACCGCCTGCGCCACATCATGCAGCACCAACGGCTTCATCGCTTCTTCACCGTGTTCGAGAAAACCGCGCTGATGTTCAACGATATTAGTCGCCACTTTCAGCAGCGTTTCGTTACGGCTTTGCAGACTTTTAATGAACCAGCGCGCTTCCTGAAGATGATCTTTAAGGTAGGTGTTGTCGCTGGAATTATCGGCGCGTTTGACCATCGAAGCGTAGGATGCATTGACGCGCAGTTTGGGCGCGATGTCCGGATTTAACTCAACCAGCCAACGATTGTTTTTGATGTCTTTGCGCACCATGACATCGGGCACCACATATTCGTCTTTGCCGCTTTCGATCTGGTTGCCCGGTCGCGGGTTCAGGCTTTGAATCAGCAGAATAACGTCGCGCAGGTCGTTTTCTTTTAGCCGCGTTTTACGCATCAGTTGGGCGTAGTCGCGTGCGCCAAGCAGGTCCAGATGATCTTTGACGATCTTAAGCGCTTCCTGGCGGCTGGGGGTTTCTTCGGGCAGTTGGTTTAATTGAATGCTGAGACAGTCGGACAGATCGCGGGCGCAAACGCCGGCGGGGTCGAAATGCTGAACGCGGCGCAGTACCGCTTCCACTTCGTCCATTTCCAAGGGGTCGTCTTCACTGGACAATTCTTTGTCCAGGCCTTCAAAAATTTCATCGAGGCTGGACTGCAAATAACCTTCGGCATCGACGCTTTCAATGATGGCTTCGGCGATCAGTCGATCGCGATCGGTCATGGTGGTCAGGTTGAGCTGCCAGTTCAGATGATCCCAAAGCGAGTCGGTGGTGCCGTAAACGTTCTCGAAATTGAAGTCGTCATCACCAGACGGTAAGCCATGACTGGTCGGTGTGTGGGTGTAGATGTCGTCCCAGGATGAATCAACCGCCAGATCATCCGGAATGTGTTCCTGAATTTCCATTTCCTGGCGATTGTCGGAATTGTCGATCAGAGTTTCGGCTTTGGCCCTGTCGCCATTCAGTGAATCGCCATTATGGGATTCGCTGGTGTTGGCATGGTCATGTTCGCCATCGCTGCTGTTGCCGCTGTCGTCTTCGCGAACCTCCAGCATGGGGTTGGTTTCCAACGCCTCCTGAATTTCCTGTTGTAAGTCCAGGGTCGACAGTTGCAGGAGACGAATGGCTTGCTGCAGTTGCGGCGTCATCGTCAACTGCTGACTCATTTTAAGTTGTAAGGAGGTCTTCATAGAGGTGTTAATACGCCTTTGGGCCTGTTAATTACAACGAGTCCTGACGGGAACCTTGCCGTCATAGCCGGAACTGGTCGCCTAAATATACCTCACGCACGGTGGCGTTGTTGAGTACATCCTCAGCTGTTCCTTCAGCGATGATATGTCCGTTGCCAACGATATAGGCTTTTTCGCAGATATCGAGCGTTTCACGGACGTTGTGATCGGTGATCAAAACGGCAATGCCGCGATCGCGCAAATGATGAATGATGCCTTTGATGTCGCCTACGGAAATCGGATCGACACCGGCAAAGGGTTCGTCCAGCAACACCACCGCCGGTTCCATGGCCAGGGCGCGGGCGATCTCTACGCGGCGGCGCTCACCACCGGACAGCGCCATACCCAGGCTGTCGCGGATGTGGTTGATGTTGAACTCATCGAGCAACGATTCCAACCGATCGTGGCGCTCACTGCGCGACAACTCTTTACGCGTCTGCAGCACGCCGAGAATGTTGTCGGCGACACTCAGCTTGCGAAAGATCGACGCTTCCTGAGGCAAATAACCGATACCGTGGCGTGCCCGGGCGTGCATGGGCAGTTTGGTGACAGCGGTATCGCCGACGTAGACCTCGCCATTGTCGGCAGGAATCAGCCCAACAATCATATAGAAGCAGGTGGTTTTCCCCGCGCCATTGGGGCCGAGCAGACCGACGATCTGACCAGGCTCCACGCTGAGGCTGACATCGCGTACCACCGGGCGTCTGCGGTAACTTTTGGCCAGGTGTTTAGCGTGCAATAAACTCATTCAGTCCACCGCTCCTGGCTGGATGATCCAGGTTGCCTGAGGTGCTTCAGGATTTTCTGTCTGGCTGCGTACCGAGCGCACACTGAGTGTTTCTTCAACCAGATTGTATTGGATGTAGTCAGCGTTGATTTCGCTGTCATTCTGCTCCAGGCGCCCGCCGCCTTCGGTGATAATGATGTCTTGTTGTGGCCGGTATTCGATGCGCTGACCTTGCACATGGATCAGCGGTTCGCCGACATTCGGCTGTTCCTGATAGCGCGCCGGTTCGCCACGCGCTTCGAGAAATTCAATCACGCCGGTGGCCGGGTCGCGGGTGACATCAAGGGTATCGGCCCAGACTTCCAGGCTGCCCTGCTTGAGGTGAACGTTGCCCTGAAAATGCGCTTCGCCACTGCCGCTGCGAAAAGCGCCCTGGTCGGCCTGAATGGTCATCGGCTGATCGCGATCTCCGGGCAGTGCCAAAGCGGCACTGCTGCACAGGCACAGTGCGGCGGCGGTCAAGGTCATGCGCCAGCGCCGCTTGGAATCAGTCGACCTCATAATGAATGGCTACCTCGGATTGCAAAGTAAGGACGGGGTCATCCGTCGTTAGATCGGCGTTGAATCCCACGCCTGTGGCCACCTGCGGACCCTGGGTGAGTCTAACAGGCTCAGGTGTGCTGACGAAGTCGCCATTTTCGGTCACCTGCAGCCAGTCGGTTGCCAGTTCCCAGCGAGCCAGGTCGCTCAGCTCATGCACTCTGACGGCATTTTCGAAGATAACGTCGCCATTACTGAACAGCGTGGCGGCCTGTGAGCGGATGGTCCAGTCGGGACCGTTGTCGCGAATCAGCCGCACGGTGGGGACCGTCACCTGACTGTTGCCGCTGTCCTGGTAATAGGCAAAGGAACTGGCCACGGTGTAAAGGCTCGGTTGGCCACTGGTGTCATAGCGGGTCTGCTGGAAGGTACGGATAAACAGATCCGGTGGGTCTTCCGGCAGTTGTAATTCAGTATTGAAGCTCGGCGGTGCTTCGGCCGGGTGCCACCAGATAATAGCGGCCAGCACCAGGAGCGCGGTTGCGATGGGCAGAACCGTACGCAATCGAGGCATCAGGCCACACCTGCACGCAGAATGTCGTGCATATGAACGATGCCGACCGGTCGATCTGCATCAACGACAACCAGAGCGGTAATCTTGCGCGATTCCATTTCAAACAGCGCTTCGGCTGCCAGGTGTTCGGAAGAAATGGTCTTGGCGCCAGCGTGCATCACGTCGGCGATCGGCGTTTGATGCAAGTCGATGCCGGCATCCAGGGTGCGGCGCAAATCGCCATCGGTATAGACGCCGAGCAGTTGGCCGTTGTCGTCCACAATGGTGGTCAGACCGAGGCCTTTGCGGGTCATTTCCAGCAGCGCATCGCGCAGTGGCGTGGTGGGTGTGACGGCCGGAAAGGCGTCGCCGCGGTGCATGATGTCGCCGACTTTCAACAACAGCTTGCGTCCCAGGCTGCCACCAGGATGAGAGAAGGCGAAGTCGTCGGCGGTAAAGCCGCGCGCTTCAAGCAGCGCAATGGCCAGGGCATCACCCATAACCATTGTTGCTGTGGTCGACGACGTCGGTGCCAGATTGAGCGGACAGGCTTCCTGCTCGACGCCACAATAAATGTGGGCATCGGCAGAGCGACCCAAGGTGCTGTTGGGGTTGCCGGTCATGCCGATCAGCCGGGCGCCGAGTCGTTTGATCAGTGGAATCAGCGTGACGACTTCGTTCGACTCGCCAGAGTTGGACAGGGCAATGACCACATCGTCACCAGTGATCATGCCCATGTCGCCATGGCTGGCTTCACCGGGATGAACAAAGAAGGCCGGTGTGCCGGTGCTGGCCAGGGTCGCGGCTAACTTGTTGCCGACGTGGCCTGACTTGCCCATGCCGGTGACCACGACCCGACCTTTACAAGCCAGTGCCAGATCACAGGCGCGTTCGAAACCGGCATCAAGATGAGCGCCCAGCGACTGCAGAGATTCGATCTCCAAGCGCAGCGTGCGTTGAGCCGATTCCAGGTAATTGATCGTTGCGTGCATAGACCGTTTCTTGTCCAAGGGTTCTGAACTGGCGGGCTAGATTACCACAAAGCTGATCTGTCTAAACTGTGCACGGCATCATCTTTGCTGACCTTTGGCATCTCGCACCCAAAGCGCTTCGCCCTTAGAATAGGTGGCGCATACCGAAAGGAGAAATGAATGAGTGTCATGCGAAGGATGTCGGCCCTGTTGATCGGTGTTGGGTTGTCATTGAGCACAGCAGTGAAGGCTGAGACCTTTACTCCCAGTCAGTCGGCCGAGCAGAGCGTGATCGACGGTGTTGAGCAGGTGTTGACCGTTGTCGAGAAATACAACAGCGGCGACGCCGGTGATCGCCAAGCCTATCTGAATGAAGTATCCGAGGTGCTGGAACCTTTGATCGGCTACACCGTCATCGTCAGTCGTATTATGGGCGATACGCTGCAAACCGCGACCAATGAACAGAAACTGCGCTTTCTGGAAGTGTTCAAGCGTTCGATGATCAATACCTACGCGGGTGGCCTCTATAACTTTGGCGCCTTCGAAGTGCGCCTGGTGGACGATCAGGACAATGACGACGATAGCGTGCGCAACACCCGGGTCCGGCTGGAAGCGGTATCACCGCAGGGCCAGCGTTACCCGATGGTACAGAGCGTCTACTACAGTCAGGCTTCTGAAGGCTGGAAAATGCAGAACGTGATTTTTAACGGCATCAATCTGGGGGTGACCTTCAAAACCCAGTTTGACCAGATCTACCGCGAGCAAGGTGGTGATCTGGACGCGACCATCGACGAATGGGAGCGCATCACTGCCGAATCGTTCGAAGCCAGTCAATTTCAATAAACACCGCACGTTAAAACGGAGGTCGCTCGACCTCCGTTTCTCCATTTCGATTTACGCTCGCTTTCCGTATAATCGCCACCCCTTTTTATCGGATTCAACGCAGAGAGACCTATGTCAGCCGACGATGTGAAAGCTATGCTGGTCGCGGCCCTGCCGGATGTCGACTTCGACGTCGACGGTGCAGGTGCCAAATTTTCTGTTCGTGCCGTCGGTGACCTCTTTGCCGGCAAGCGTCCGGTTCAGCGTCAGCAGCTGATCTACGGCGTGTTGAACGAAAAAATTGCCAGTGGCGAAATACATGCCGTCACCATGGCCCTCTACACACCGGATGAATGGTCCGCCGCGGAGAAATAAACCTTGGATAAATTATTGATTACTGGTGGCGCACGCCTGGACGGTGAAATTCGTGTTTCTGGCGCCAAAAACGCTGCACTGCCTATTATTGCTGCCACCTTATTGACCAAAGAGCCGGTAACGGTACGCAACCTGCCGCACCTGAACGACATCACCACCATGATCGAACTGCTTGCCTGCATGGGCGTGGAAGTGGTCATCGGTGAAGACATGAGCGTCGAAGTTACCGCCGGCACCATTCGTAATATGACCGCGCCCTACGAGCTGGTGAAAACCATGCGTGCTTCCATTTTGGTGCTCGGTCCGTTGCTGGCGCACTTCGGTGAAGCCAATGTGTCGCTGCCCGGTGGTTGCGCCATCGGCAGTCGTCCGGTCGATCTGCACATTCGTGGCCTGGAAGCCATGGGCGCGCAAATCGACGTCGAAGACGGCTACATCCGTGCTCGCAACGAGGGTCGCTTGAAAGGTGCGCGCATCTTCTTCGACAAGGTCACCGTAACGGGCACCGAAAACATTCTGATGGCTGCAACGCTGGCCGAAGGTACCTCGGTACTGGAAAACGCTGCCAAGGAACCGGAAGTGGTCGACCTGGCCAATTGTCTGATCGCCATGGGCGCCAAGATCACCGGCGCCGGCACCGACACCATTACCGTGGAAGGCGTTCCCAGCCTGCACGCAGCCGACTATTCAGTGCTGCCTGACCGTATCGAAACCGGTACCTATCTGGTTGCTGCGGCCATTACCCGTGGCCGGATTCGTCTGCGTGAAGCCGATGCATCCACCATGGATGCGGTGCTGGTTAAACTGCGTGAAGCGGGCGCCAATATTGAAGTGGGTGAGAACTGGATCGAACTGGATATGCAAGGGCGTCGTCCCAAGGCCGTGGATGTGATTACCGCGCCATATCCGGCATTCCCGACCGATATGCAGGCGCAGTTCACCACCTTGAACGCCATTGCCGAAGGCACCGGCACGGTTGAGGAAACGGTGTTTGAAAACCGCTTTATGCATATCAATGAGCTGGAGCGCATGGGCGCTGATGCTCACATCAAAGGCAATACTGTGGTGATTACCGGCCACGAAAACCTGACCGGTGCACCGGTAATGGCGACCGATTTGCGCGCCTCTGCGTCTTTGGTGCTGGCCGGTCTGGTGGCATCCGGTTCGACGCTGGTGGATCGCATCTACCACATCGACCGCGGCTACGAATGCATCGAAGAAAAACTGGCTCAGCTGGGCGCAACCATTAAACGGGTTGCTGGCTAAAGAGCCTTGGCCTGCCACGGACGGCAGGCCGTATTGATAACATTGCCTGCTAACCTCGCCCCGTACCGAGGTCAATTCACCGAAGATCAAGAGCATATTGTCCGAGCATGGCTAATCCCGCTGATCAAATCACCATCGCCCTGTCGAAAGGTCGCATTCTGAAGGAAACGCTGCCGTTGTTTGCTGCAGCGGGTATTGAGCCGTTGGAAGACATCCATACCTCGCGCAAGCTGATCTTCGAAACCACCCGCCCGGATGTGCGCTTTATCGTCATTCGCGCCACCGATGTGCCGACCTATGTGGAATACGGCGTGGCCGATCTGGGTGTGGCGGGTAAGGACGTGCTGATGGAACATGGCGCGGAAGAAATGTACGAGTTGCTTGATCTCGAGATTGCCCGCTGCCGATTGATGACCGCGCGATTGGTCGATGCCAAGCCGGTACTCGGCCGGATGAAGGTGGCGACCAAGTTTGTCGATGTCGCCAAGCGTTATTTTGCCGAGCAGGGCCGGCAGGTCGATGTCATCAAGTTGTACGGTGGTATGGAGCTGGCACCGATCATGGATCTGGCCGACTGCATCGTCGACATCGTCGATACCGGCAACACATTAAAAGCCAATGGCCTGGAAGCGCAGGAACACATTGCTGACATCAGCAGTCGTCTGGTCGCCAGCCGGCTGGCGCTGAAATTGAAAGACGAACGCCTCAACCCCATTGTTGAAGCTCTAAGTCGAGCGGTAGCAGATCGCAGGAAGGCTTCTTAAATGAGTGCGTTGTCATTGCGTCGCTTGGACGCCCAATCCCCGGAATTTTCTGCCCAGCTGGATCAATTATTGGCTTGGGAGTCGGTCTCCGACGCCGACGTTCAGCAGCGTGTCGCTGACATCATTGCCGCTATCCGTGCGCGAGGCGATGCAGCGCTGCTGGAATTCACCGCTCGCTTCGATCGTTTCGACGTCGACAGCATGGATCAATTGATGCTGGGCTCGGACGCCATTCAGGCCGGTTTTGATCGTCTGCCCAAGGCGCAGCAGGATGCGCTAAAGACGGCCGCCGAACGTGTTGAAAGTTACCACCAGCATCAACTGGGCGAGAGCTGGCAGTACCGTGAGGCCAATGGCACCTTACTCGGCCAGCAGGTCACCGCCATGGACAAAGTTGGCATCTACGTTCCCGGCGGTACTGCACCCCTGGCTTCGTCGGTAATTATGAATGCCATGCCGGCGCGGGTTGCTGGCGTCAGTGAAATTGTTATGACCACGCCAGCACCCGATGGTCAGGTCAGCGATTTTGTCTTGGGTGCTGCCCATGTGGCGGGCATCGACCGCATCTTTTTAATCGGTGGTGCTCAGGCTGTCGCTGCGCTGGCTTACGGTACAGAAACCGTACCGGCGGTCGACAAGGTTGTGGGTCCGGGCAACATCTATGTCGCCACCGCCAAACAGCAGGTTTTCGGTAAGGTCGGTATCGATATGATCGCTGGCCCCAGCGAAATTCTGGTGGTCTGCGATGGCAAGACCGATCCGGACTGGATAGCGCTGGATCTGTTTTCCCAGGCTGAGCACGATGTCGATGCACAGTCGATTCTGATCAGCCAGGACAGCGCTTTTCTTGATGCCGTCAGCGAAGCCATCGAACGCTTGTTGCCGACGCTGGAGCGTGCCGACATTGTGCGTCAGTCGCTGAGCGAACGTGGCGCGCTGATTCAGGTGGCCGATCTGGCCGATGCGCCGGAATTGATTAATCGCATTGCACCGGAACATCTGGAATTGTCGGTCGACGATCCAGAAAGCTGGCTGCCCTCAATTCGTCACGCCGGTGCCATCTTTTTAGGTCGCCACACACCTGAAGCCTTGGGTGATTATTGCGCCGGACCCAATCATGTTTTACCGACCAGCGGTACGGCACGGTTCTTCTCGCCACTGGGTGTTTATGACTTCCAGAAGCGCACTTCCCTGATTGGTGTTTCTCCTGAGGGTGCTAAGACCTTGGGCGCAGTAGCCTCGGTATTGGCGCGTGGTGAACTGCTGACCGCCCATGCCCGCAGTGCCGAAAAACGTCTGGACGACTGATTCAATGACCGATCGTAAAACCGACTGGCAAGACAAAATTGACGCCCGCGTGCAACGCTGGGTGCGCGACGATATTCGCAAACTGGCGGCCTATCCGGTGCCCGATTCCAGCGGTTTGTTAAAGCTGGATGCCATGGAAAATCCCTTCACCTGGCCGCCCGAATTGCAACAGCAATGGCAAGCCGCGCTGGCCGATGTGCAGGTGAATCGCTACCCGCATCCGGATGCGCCGGAAGTAAAGCAGGGCTTGCGCCGGGTCATGGACATTGACGAGCGCTGGGATCTGTTGCTGGGCAATGGCTCGGACGAGCTGATTCAATTAGTTGCCATGGCGGTCGCCGGTAAAGGCCGAACCTTGATGGCGCCGGAACCGAGCTTCGTGATGTACCGCATGATCGCTCAGTATTTGGATATGGATTACGTCGGTGTGCCGCTGACTGAGCGTTTTGAAATTGATCTGGAAACCATGCTGGCACGCATCGAAAGTGAACAGCCAGCACTGATCTTTTTAGCTCAGCCGAATAACCCCACCGGCAACCTTTGGGGCGATGAAAAACTGCGTCGTATCATCGAAGCAGCGCCCGGTTTGGTGGTGATGGATGAAGCCTATACCGCCTTTACCGAGGCAGATTATCTGTCCTGGCTGGACGACTATCCCAACCTGCTGATTCTGCGCACCCTCTCCAAAGTCGGCCTGGCCGGTTTGCGCTTGGGCGTGTTGATTGGCGATCCGACCTGGACCGCTGAAATTAACAAACTGCGTCTGCCTTATAACATCGGCAATCTGGTGCAGGCGGCGGCAACGTTCGCTCTCGATCATTTCGAAACCTTCGAGCAGCAAACTCAGGAACTGGTTAAACAACGCGCTGAATTAACCCAGCAATTGAAAGCCCTGCCGCAACTGACGGTCTACGACAGCCAGGCCAACTTCGTGCTGGTGCGCACCGAAAGCGGCCGGGCGGCGGCCATTCATCAAGGTTTGAAAGACGCCGGTGTGCTGATCAAAAAACTCGACGGCAGCCATGGATTGCTGACCGATTGCCTGCGCATCACTGTCGGCAGTGGCAGCGAAAATGAACGTCTGTTGTCGGCATTGAAACCTTTGCTGTGACGCTTAGTTGGGTCGCTCGCTGAGCGTTACCCGAGTCTGATAAAAACGCTGGCCGCGCAACAAGGCCAGCGTCAATTGCTCACCGGGTTTATGCTCAGCAATGCGACCCACCGCTTCGGCCCGACTGGCCAGCGACTCCCCTTCAATACTGACCAACCAATCACCGGCTCGTACGCCGGCCTGCGCTGCCGGACTGTCGGCCATCACATCGACAATTTCCCAGGCTGGCGTTGCCAATCCGAAGCGCGCTCGTTGTTGTGGTGCAACCGGTCGCACATCGATGCCCAGATAGCCGTGCATCACCGCGCCTTGTTCAATCAATTGTCGGGCAATATCCAGCGCATGAGCGTAAGGAATGGCGAAACCGATGCCCTGAAAACCACCGCTATTGGAAAAAATCGCCGTGTTAATACCGACCAGTTCGCCGTAGGCATTGATCAGTGCGCCACCGCTGTTGCCTGGATTAATGGCTGCATCGGTCTGGATAAAATCGGCAAAACGCGTCAGGCCAGGCTGGTGTCGGCCGGTGGCGGAAATAATGCCCATCGACACCGTCTGGCCAACACCAAAGGGATTGCCGATAGCGAACACCAGATCACCAACCCGGGCGCGATAATCTCTATTCACGGCGATGGCCTGAGTGTTGCTGGCATCGATTTTCAGCACCGCCAAATCGCTGTCCGGATCGAGTCCGACCAGGCGTGCTTCATAGCTAAGATCGTCACTGGCTTCGACAATAATCTGCTCACCCTGAGCAATAACGTGGGCGTTAGTCAGAATATGCCCCTGATCGTCGAGCACGATGCCCGAGCCCAGGCTGGTCTGATGCTGAGGTTGTTGCGGCAGAAACTGCGAAAAAAACGGATCGTCCAACAGCGGGTGGCTGGGTCTTTCCAAGCGACTGTTGCTGTAAATGCTGACCACGCTGGATTGAGCGCGGGCGATAACATCAGCATAACTGACGGGGGTGGGCACTAACTCCGTCGTGGTCAATTGTGGCTTGGACGAAAACGACGGCCACAGCACCACCAGGCCACCAACAACCAGGCCAGCAATGATAGGGGCCAGCCAAACTCGCACACTTTGAGGTACACTCATGGCGTTAAATTCACTTCCTTAAATTCGTGCTTTTTTGAGCGCAAAGAAACCGTGAATCGGAGTGTATCATGACGCTGCATCGCGACGACCTGGTGGCTTATTTGGACGACTATCTCGACGTCGGACGTTTCCAGGATTACTGCCCCAATGGATTGCAGGTGGCAGGTCGATCGGAAATCCGCAAGATCGTCACCGGGGTGACCGCCAGCCAACGCTTGATCGATGAAGCCATTGACCGTCAGGCCGATGCCATTCTGGTGCATCATGGTTATTTCTGGAAAGGTGAACCGGCGCCGATCACCGGCATTAAACGCAATCGGCTGGCGGCCTTGCTGGCCAACGACATCAATTTGTTCGCCTATCATCTGCCACTGGATGCGCATCCGGACGTTGGCAATAACGCTCAGTTGGGCCAACTGCTCGGTTGGACGGCCGAAGGTACCCTCGGTGACAGTCTGGTTTGGCACGGTCGGGTCGACGGAGCGGAAACCGGCGCCAGTTTGCGTCAATCCCTGAGTGAAGCGCTGGATTATCAGGTGTTACATATCGGTGAGGATGAAGACGAAATCGAAACCGTGGCCTGGTGTACCGGGGCAGCTCAGGGGTATTTGCAGATGGCCATTGATGCCGGCATCGATGCCTTTATTTCAGGCGAAATCAGCGAGCCGACGGTGCATTTGGCGCGCGAGAGTGGAGTGCATTATTACGCGGCGGGACATCACGCCACTGAGCGTGGCGGACCCGAAGCGCTGGGCTGGCATCTGGCCCAGCGCTTCGGTTTGAACGTCGAATTTATCGACCTGCCGATTCCGGTC
Source organism: Saccharospirillum sp. HFRX-2 (assembly GCF_043196805.1). Taxonomy (NCBI): domain Bacteria; kingdom Pseudomonadati; phylum Pseudomonadota; class Gammaproteobacteria; order Oceanospirillales; family Saccharospirillaceae; genus Saccharospirillum; species Saccharospirillum sp. HFRX-2. Next base: position 6,497 of record NZ_JBEBMU010000007.1, on the reverse strand, counting down.
TGATCAGTCGTCGAGAATGTCGTGCTGACGCAACAGGCTGATCACCGCCGCCGGTGAGGCGTCTTCAACTTTGAAGCCAAAGGGCGCATCGGTTTTACCGGCAATGATGGCAATCAGACCGGCGGCTTCGATATAAGGCGCGACGGCCAGAGCATCTTCCGGGCGAACGATGACGCTGGTGTGACCCAGATCATACAGAGCTCGCTCCAGTTCGACCGCGCGTTCAGCGGCATCTTCCACATCCAAGACCACCGACACCGGTTTCTGGCGATAACGCGCAGCGCGTTCGGCTTCGGTGACCGGATGGTTGTCGCGCGACTCGGCCGATGCTTCGATCATACCGGCGCCAACGGTAACGTTGCTCAACCGATCGATAACGATAAAGGCACCGGTGCCAGCGATCTGACCATAAGGGTCGGCGACGACCGGCTTGTTCAACTGGATGGTCACATCACCGATGCCGTTCAACGGCAACTCATCCGCCGCGCTGTCGACCAGCGTATTGACGTCAATCTGGCGATGCAGGGCGCTGAAGGTGCCGGTGGCGGTTTGTGTGCCAACTTTGAAATCGTACTGGCGGCCCGGTATCAGAGCCGCGTCGTGCATCCACACCACCTTGGCCTGGAAGGCTTGCGATATGAGCGGTGCATCTTTGGCGCCAACCAACATATCGCCGCGGCTGACGTCGATCTCATCGTTCAGGGTCAGCGTAATGGCCTGGCCCGGAAAGGCTTCGTCTAGGTCGCCATCAAAGGTGACAATGCGTTCGACCGTCGAGCTCAAACCCGAGGGCAGGGCGCGGACGGTATCGCCGGGCTTGATGGTGCCAGCGGCAATGGTGCCGGCGAAACCGCGAAAATCGAGATCCGGCCGGTTGACGTATTGCACCGGCAGACGGAAGTGTTCGATATCGCGGTCGTGTGAGATTTCGATCGTTTCCAGCAGTTCCATCAAAGGCGCACCCTGGTACCAAGGGGAACGTTCACTACGGCTGACAACGTTGTCGCCATCGAGCGCCGACAGCGGCACAAAATGAATTTCCGGCAGCTTCAGTTGCTCGGCGAATTGCAGATAATCGGCTTTGATTTCCTCGAAGCGCGCTTCGCTGAAATCGACCAGATCCATCTTGTTCACCGCCACGACGATGTGCTTAAGACCAAGCAAATGCGCGATGTAACTGTGGCGACGCGTCTGCGTCTGCACACCGTAACGGGCGTCGATCAGAATGACCGCCAGATCGCAGGTTGAGGCACCGGTTGCCATGTTGCGGGTGTACTGCTCGTGTCCAGGCGTATCGGCAATGATGAATTTGCGCTTATTGGTGGAAAAATAACGGTAGGCGACATCGATGGTGATGCCTTGTTCGCGCTCAGCCTGAAGACCATCGACCAGCAACGCCAGGTCGATCTTCTCGCCCGTGGTGCCGGATTTTTTGCTGTCTTTTTCAATGGCCGCCAGTTGATCTTCATAGATCATTTTGGAGTCGTGCAGCAGCCGGCCGATCAAAGTCGACTTACCATCATCCACACTGCCGCAGGTGAGAAAGCGCAGCAGTTCTTTGTGTTCGTGTTGCTTCAGGTAGGCATGAATATCCTGAGCGATCAAGTCAGATTGGTGTGCCATTAGAAGTAGCCTTCCTGTTTTTTCTTTTCCATCGAGCCGGATGAATCGTGATCGATGGCTCGGCCCTGACGCTCACTGGTGGTGGTGAGCAGCATTTCCTGGATGATGTCCGGTAAGGTGTTGGCTTCCGATTCGACGGCGCCGGTCAGCGGGTAACAACCGAGCGTCCGAAAGCGCACCATCTTTTCTTGCACTTCCTCACCGGGCAGCAATTTCATGCGCTCATCGTTGACGTTAATCAGCATGCCGTCGCGCTCGACCACCGGTCGTTTGTCGGCGAAATACAGCGGTACGATGGGAATGCTTTCCAGGTGGATGTACTGCCAGATATCCAGTTCGGTCCAGTTCGACAGCGGAAACACGCGGATGCTTTCGCCGCGATTGATCTTGCCGTTGTAGATATTCCACAGCTCCGGGCGCTGGTTTTTTGGGTCCCAGCGGTGATTGCGATCGCGGAATGAATAGACGCGTTCTTTGGCGCGTGATTTTTCTTCATCGCGGCGTGCACCACCAAAGGCGGCATCGAACTTGTACAGATCCAGCGCCTGTTTCAGCGCCTGGGTCTTCATAATGTCGGTGTGTTTGGCACTGCCGTGATCAAACGGATTGATGCCTTGGCGCACGCCATCCTGATTTTGGTAAACCAGCAGTTCGAACTCGTAATCCCGCGCCATCTTGTCGCGGAATTCGTACATTTCTTTGAACTTCCAGCCGGTATCGACGTGTAACAGTTTGAAAGGAATGCGACCGGGAAAGAATGCCTTGCGGGCCAGATGCAGCATCACCGCTGAATCCTTGCCGATCGAGTAGAGCATGACCGGGTTATCGAATTCAGCGGCGACCTCACGAATGATGTGGATGCTTTCCGCTTCCAGCTGTTTGAGGTGGGTGAACATTTGCTGTGCCATAGTCCGTCCAAAGAGGGTGTATCAAGCTGGACGCACTATAACAAAGCTATTTGTTATTGTTGTTACTGCCTGTAAGAATATTTTGGTATATGACTATCGCGACTTTTTCGCCTTGTCGGCGGTTGCCGTTTCGACGTCATCATCCGCTTCGTCCGACACAAAAGCCTCTCGGCGCAGGCCATAGGTTTCCGATAGCGTACCTTCTTCGTCACCGCTTTTGGGCGCGTAATCGCGCGGACCGGTGTAGCCGGCATTGGCCATTTCTGAATCCGGAGCCAGGCTTTGCAGGTCTTCGCTGCCAGCGCGGGCTGATTCAAGGCGGTACTCCGGGGCCACCAGTTCGTCCGCACCCTGGTCGAGGTGGCTGCGAATGGCGTTGTAGCTGACGGTCAGGCCATCAATCAGTTCGGTGGTGCGGTTGAAGTGTTCGGTCACGCTGACCTGATAGTTCTGATGCTGGCGCTTCAGATCATCAAGTTGGCGTTTCAGGCTGCCGTTGTCATCTCCCTGGCCACGAGCCCAGAGCCGACCCACGACGATGCCTACAATTAGCGCGACGACCAAGGCCGCCAGCAGTGTCATCCAGTCCAGTTGCAACATCTGAGTCTCCAAAATTAGTAGGCGTTTGACCATCTCGGTCTTCAGTACGCCAGTATTCTAACGTTTGTCGAGGCGATTGGCAGCGATCAACTCGACAGGTTCGATCATTGATTGTCCGGGTCTTTCCCGTAAAATTCCCCGCCTTGTCCTCATCTGTGGAGTCGTCGATGACCACCCCCTGGGCCCGTTATCAGGCCGACTTGGAACAACCCGGCTTTTCTCATGATCCGGCTCAGGAAGATGCCGTCAAGGCATTGCAGTCGTTATACGACCAATTGCTGGCGCAACAGGAGTCGCAAAAAAAGCTGACGGGCCGCCTCGGCCGACTGTTTGGTCGCTCCTCAGACCCGGTGCCTGGCCTCTATTTCTGGGGCGGTGTAGGGCGCGGGAAAACCTATTTGATGGACACCTTCTTTCAAACTTTACCGTTTGAAGATAAAGGCCGCATGCACTTTCACCACTTTATGCGCCGCGTACACCGTGGTTTGAAAGAACATAAAGGTCAGGCCAACCCGCTGGAGTTGGTGGCTGAAGAAATCGCGCGTGAATCCCGGGTGTTGTGTTTCGATGAGTTCTTTGTCACCGATATTGGCGATGCCATGATCCTGGCCAATCTGTTGAAGGCTTTGTTCGGGCGAGGCGTTACCTTGGTGGCCACATCCAACATTCCGCCGGACAACCTTTATAAAGATGGACTGCAGCGCGCACTCTTTATACCGGCCATTGAATTGCTCAAGCGTCATACCCGCGTACTCAATGTGGACGGTGGCATCGACTACCGCCTGCGCACTTTGACCCAGGCGCCCATCTTTTATTCACCCGCTGATGAACAGTCTGAGCAGGCTTTGAATTCGGCCTTTGAGCGATTGATTCCGGAAAAAGATGCGGTTGAAGAAAATTACGACCTGGACGTCTTGGGCAGAACCATCAAGGCAAGACGATACTGCGATGATGTTGCCTGGTTCAATTTTGGCAGCTTGTGCGATGGCCCGCGCAGTCAGAATGACTACATTGAACTAGCGCGCAGCTTTCACGCAGTACTGATCAGTGGCGTACCGGTATTCAATGGTCGCAATGATGACAGCGCCCGACGCTTTATTAACCTGGTCGACGAATTTTATGACCGCCAGGTAAAGCTGTTGTTGTCGACCGAAGTGCCCATTGAACAACTCTATAATGATGGCCGCCTGAGCTTTGAATTCCAGCGTACGGTCAGCCGTCTGCAGGAAATGCAATCGGAAGAATTTCTGGCCAAGGAGCACCGTGGCTGATGTCGCAGCATTCTACGAGCACTACGCAAAAACCGGTTTTCAGTATGGGTGTGGTGATCACTACCTATAATTCGCCATTGTGGTTGGAAAAAGTCCTCGCTGGCTATGAGTGTCAGAGCGATGGAGACTTTGAAACCATTATTGCTGATGATGGTTCCGACGATGAAACTCGTGCTTTGATCGAGCAATTTCGAAACAGAGGCAGGCTCAATATTCGTCATGTCTGGCATGAAGATAACGGCTTTAGAAAGACCGAAATTCTGAATAAAGCGATCAAGGAAACGAGCGTTGATTATCTGATTTTCACCGATGGCGATTGCATTCCGCGTGCCGACTTTATTGCGGTCCACAGACAGCACGCCAAGCCAGATACTTTTCTATCGGGTGGTTATTTAAAACTGACCATGCCGGTGTCACAGCAAATCAGCATTGAAGACATCAACCAGCAACGCCCCTTTGATCGCTCCTGGTTGCTCAGTCAGGGTCAACCTAAAAACCATAAATTATGGAAACTGGTGAAATCCGCAACGCTGGCGCGTTGGTTGAATCGGCTAACCCCTGCCAAAGCCAGTTGGAACGGCATGAACAGTTCGACCTGGCGCGACGCTTTGTTGCGGGTCAATGGTTTTGACGAGCGCATGCAATATGGTGGTTTAGATCGGGAGCTGGGGGAGCGTTTGTGGAATCTTGGTTTCCAGTCTCAGCGTGTTCGCTACCAAGCGATCTGCCTGCATCTTGATCACAAGCGTGGCTATTCTAAGCCGGAAATTTGGGCCCGTAACAATGCGATTCGAGCGGATGTCCGACAAAGCGGACGTTCCTGGACCCCTTACGGCATTGTGCCGGAAGAAGATCGAGTCGACTGATGGCTATGCAACCGGATCCGCAATTCGAAATTATCCTGGGTAATTCCAATAAGCGTTTTTCCGGCGTTACCAGCACCATGCTGCAAGTATTGCAGGTACAAAAACAGCATCGTTCTTTGGTAGTGCTTGGGGATCATCACTTGCCCGATGATGTTCCGTCTTTGGGTTTTTGGCGTCTTTTAAAACTGGCCCGAAAACCTCTGGCCAATGGCCGTATGCGCGTATTTCATGCGCGCCGTAACGACGAAATGATTCAGGCGCTTTTATTGAAATTGTTAGGCGCCCGCATTCGTATCGTCTTCACCTCGACGGCCCAGCGTCGCAAAACCTGGTTGACGCGTTTTTTAATGAATCGCATGGATGGACTCTTATCGACCTGCACGGCCGCTGCTCAATATATGCCGACACCTCCGGATCAATTGGTACCGCATGGCATCAACGTTGAACACTATGCACCGGCGGAAGACCGACAAACCTTATGGCAGTCCTTGTCTTTGCCCGGTCAGTTTGGCATTGGAATTTTTGGTCGGGTGCGCGAACAAAAAGGTGTCGACCTTTTGGTTCAAGCGGCGTTGAAGGTGTTGCCAAAGCATCCACAGTTCAGTGTCGTTATCGTCGGTGGTTATGGTTCGGACCAGCAAGCCTTTGTTGATCAGCAAAAACGCCTGATCGAATCCGCAGGGTTGTCCGAGCGAATTATTTTTACCGGTGAGCTGCCCTTCGCCAAAGTGCCGGACTACTTTCGTGCCATGTCGATTGTTACCGCACTCAGTCGTAACGAAGGGTTTGGGCTCACTGTGTTGGAAGCCATGAGCACCGAGGCTGCAGTGGTTGCCAGTGAAGCCGGCGCCTGGCCCGACATCATTGATGATGGCCGTAATGGATTTTTGGTCCCGGCTGGCGATTGGCAATCGGTCGCCGAACGGTTGGAGTTGCTCATGTCGGATGCACAGTTACGAACTGAATTGGCTGTTGCTGGTCGTCAAACCGTACTGTCCGATTACACTGTCGAGCGCGAAGCCAAGGCGCTGCTCGACTATTATTCCCAATTGGCTGTCGCCAGCCATTGACAGCACCCCGCTCATCTCTATAATGCGCCTCCGCTGTCACCGACAGCCATCCTGAAGCGCTGTTCGAGTTTACGAAGAGCGTGACGCTAACAAGCTGATTCCTAAACGAATTTTGCAAATTAGAGTTGACAGGATGCGGCGCAGGCGTAGAATACGCGC
>NZ_JBEBMU010000006.1:0-266000 GCF_043196805.1 Saccharospirillum sp. HFRX-2 | reverse complement strand
ACAATCAGACCGGCGGAGAATTTTCCTGTGATGATGTCTGTACTGATGGCACAGTAACGCACGAATACTGTGACGAACCGGTAGAAACCTGTCCGCCGGGCGACCCCTCAGTGGCGTGCCAGCAGGAATCCTGTAAGGCTAACCCGGCTCAGAACATCTGTGCCCAGTTGTGTGAAAACAATCAAACCGGCGGAGAATTTTCCTGTGATGATGTCTGCACCGATGGCACAGTAACGCACAATTACTGTGACGAACCGGTAGAATGTACGGAGACAAATTTTAACCACGGCGAGTGTGTGGCGGCATGCCAATCAGATTCAACGCACGATTATTGTGATGAAATCTGTAACGTTGAGAACGGCTATCAGTTTTGTGAAAGCCTATGTAATAACAATCCACAGCTAGATTTCTGCGGTGAAATCGAAAACTGTATTAATAATCCGATTCAACCCAAATGTCTGGGTTCCTGCGATGATGGCTCTGGAGAACAGCGCCCCTGTACTGAAAGTTGCAAGACTAATTGGGAACAAGATACTTGCTATTTGATTTGTGAACTTACTAATGGTGCCAATTATTCATTTTGTGAAGCAATTTGCGCTGATCCAGATAATGCCAATTTAGATTTTTGCAATAAAATACAGGAATGTGGCGATTACCCCTACCAGGATAAATGCCTTGATAGCTGCAAGGAGGACAACTCACTTTCTTATTGCAGTGCAGTGTGTAATTTCTATGCTGGAGAGGAGGGTACTGAGTTCTGCGAGGATCAGGACGATTTTACGGTGCAATTGCAGGATCCGAAAATACTCCTTTTTAAATGGCCGAATACCGCTGAAAACAGCGACCACTATCGTATTTCTGCATACAAAGGGGATGAGCTTTTTTGGGAAAGTGAAGTCATATCAAAAGATAAGCATAGCTATCAGATGACTATTCCTCTGTATGACCAGAACTGGACCAATGCTGCTTATACATTTAGCGGTTGCAATTCGGCGGACATCTGCACTGAACTTAATACGACAAATCTTGGGTTCAAAGGCAAACTGCTAAGCGGCATAGGCTATTTTAAATCTACCTCTACCAATGCAGCGCTAGACAATCAGCTTTTCGGACGCAGTGTCGCTATTAACAAGAATGGCACTGTTATGGCGATTGGTGCCGATAGACATGAATTTGCCAGTACGGATAAACCCGGTGCGGTCCATCTCTATGAAAGAAATTCGGATGGTCGCTGGGAACTTATAAGGATAATTGGGGCACCTGAACAGCCACCGGCGAGTGATGGTGATGGTGATGGTGATGGTGATGGTGTTAATGGCGAATTTGGTTTTGCGCTGAGTTTAAATGATGCGGGTACCCGCTTAGCGGTCGGTATGCCCGGGTATAACGATGATAGGGGTGCTGTATTTGTGTACGGGAAAGATAATGGCCTGTGGTCGACTCAAGCATGCATGTTGTCTGCAGTCGACAATCTCGGTAAGCGTGCCCGCCTAGGAACCAGTGTCAGCGTGGGTAGTGAATCTCTTGCACCCACGGTAGTGGCCGGGGCTCCTATGAGTAAAGTCGGGAACGTGACTAGAGGCGCTGCTGTTATTTTCACGGTTTATGGAATATTGGATAAAGGGTGTAGTTCGGCGGGAGCAGACGCTGTTGTGATTGGAAAAGAAACAACCGATATTGCCGGCAATACGAGTACGCCGAGAAACTTCGGCATCAGTGTCGCTATTGATGAAACGACTAAAAGAGTGGCGGTAGGCGCGACACAGTATGGTAACGGACCCAATTATCAAAGTTATGTTTATATGTATGTCCGCGATGCTGGGGTTTTTAGTTGGACTGATCAACCAGCACTAATCAATCCAGTACTAAACGAAGGTGACAATAGGCGGTTTAATTTGAAATTTGGTAATTCGCTTAGCTTTAATGCGGCTGGTTCAAGATTAGCAATTGGAGCAGAAGGCGATTATGCGGTCGGTAGCAGTGTTCGCCCGGGAGCTGTATATGTGTCTGTTCTGGATACATCGCGAACTGGTTGTACTGCGAGCTCCACGTGCAATGTTTGGACAGGTACTAATCTTGTTAGTAATGGGACTGATAAACAAATGATCCGTTTTACACCCGCAACTGCAGGTGATGGTCATCTGTTTGGCCATCAAGTCAGTTTCAGTGCGGATGGTAATAGGCTTGCTGTTTCTGCTCCTTATGAGAACAAACTTGTCAATGGAATTAATATTCAATCACTAGGGTCGGACGTTGACACGGTTAGTGAAGCAGGTGCTGTCTATATTTTTAAAAGAATAGCTGGGAACGTTAATGAGCCCTGGAGCGACACTTGGGAAGAAGCTGTGTACATTAAGTCGTCCAACTTCCCTGATGCGGGTGATCAATTCGGAGCGGCGATGGAGTTAAGTGCGGATGGTAACTCGTTGGCGGTAGGGGCACCTTTCGAAGATCGCCTGTCTGAAAGATACTCTAGCGGTTTAGACAGTTTCCTCGAAGATGACAACGATTTAACCGATTCCGGTGCTGTTTATCTGTATTAACAATTACGCTTGGAATTCGTTATCCCAGTGGACGTTGTTAAAAAACCGGGCCGTGAGGCCCGGTATTTTTTTAGGCTTGAAGCTGTTGCTGTAAAAAGCTTACCGCGTCGGCCAGCTTAAGGTTTTCTTTCTCTGCGGCGCTGCGCGCTTTGTATTCCAATTCACCCTCGGCCAGACCACGGTCACTGACTACAATGCGATGCGGAATGCCGATTAATTCCATATCGGCGAACTTCACCCCGGGGCTGGTTTTTTTGTCGCGGTCGTCGAGCAGTACTTCGATGCCGGCTTCGCTCAGTTCGCGGTACAGTTGTTCGGCCACTTCCATCACTTCCGGTGATTTGTGCGCATTCAGCGGCACAATGCCCACCTGGAAAGGAGCCAACGCATCGGGCCAGATGATGCCGTTGTCGTCGTGGTTCTGTTCGATAGCCGCGGCGACAATGCGGCTGACGCCGATGCCGTAACAACCCATCAGCATGGTTTGCGCTTTGCCATTTTCGTCGAGCACGGTGGCGTTCAACGCTTTGGAATATTTGTCGCCCAATTGGAAGATGTGGCCGACTTCGATGCCCTTGGCAATTTTTAGTGTGCCTTTGCCGTCTGGGCTCGGGTCGCCTTCGACCACAGAGCGCAGGTCGGCGATGTCTGGCAGCGGCAAGTCACGTTCCCAGTTAATGCCAAACCAGTGTTTGTCGTCGCTGTTGGCACCGGCACCAAAGTCGCTCATCAGACTGACGGCGCGGTCGATGACGATGGGCATCGGCAATCCAATCGGCCCCAATGAGCCGGGACCTGCACCGACCACAGCGCGAATGCGTTCTTCTGTTGCCATGGTCAGCGGTGCTTTCACTTGCGGCAGTTTCTCGGCTTTGATTTCGTTCAGTTCGTGATCGCCACGCACCAGCAGTGCGACTAAACCGCCGTCCACGTCGTCTTCGGCTTCGACGATCAGCGTTTTGATGGTTTTCTCAATCGGCAGACCAAAGCCTTCGACCAAGGCGGCAATGGTTTTGGTGTTCGGGGTATCGACCTGGCGCAGTTCTTCGCTTGGCGCAGCGCGTTCGCCCGCAGGCATCACCGCTTCGGCGCGTTCAATGTTGGCGGCGTAGTCGCTGCTGTCGGAATAGGCGATGTAGTCTTCACCCGATTCAGCCAGCACTTGGAATTCGTGCGAGCTGTCGCCGCCGATGGCGCCGCTGTCGGCCAGCACCGGGCGGTAGTTCAGGCCGAGCCGATCAAAAATACGGCAGTAAGCCCGATGCATGTTGTCGTATTCGGCTTGCAGCGATGCCATCGAAACATGGAAGGAGTAGGCATCTTTCATAATGAATTCGCGGGCGCGCATCACGCCGAAACGCGGCCGGAATTCATCGCGGAATTTGGTCTGAATTTGGTAGAAGTTGGCCGGCAGTTGTTTGTAGCTGGTCAACTCGTTACGGGCCAGATCGGTGATCACTTCTTCGTGCGTCGGGCCGAACACAAAATCGCGTTGGTGGCGATCCTGCATTTTCATCATCAGCGGGCCCATATCGTCCCAGCGGCCGCTTTCCTGCCACAGCTCGGCCGGTTGCACGCAAGGCATCAACACTTCCTGGGCGCCGGCGCGGTCCATTTCTTCGCGCACGATGCGTTCAATTTTGCGCAGTACTTTGAGGCCGGTTGGCATCCAGGTGTACAGGCCGGAGGCGAGTTTACGCACCATGCCGGCGCGCAGCATCAGTTGATGGCTGGCGATAACGGCATCGGCGGGCGTTTCCTTGACGGTGGCGATCAAATACTGGCTTGCGCGCATGAAGATTCTCGTTGTTGGCTGTATTCAGATTGGGTATGAAGCAAAACGGCCCGCCATTGTAGAGCCAACGGCGGCCGAGGTGTAGTCAGGCGTGGTGTGCGGTGAGGGCGGTGAGTTACCACTCGCCCTGGTTAGGCATGGAGGCCCAGGGTTCGGCGGCGGGCAGGGCGTCGCCGGCTTGCAACAGTTCGATGGAGATGTTGTCCGGGCTGCGCACAAAGGCCATGTGGCCGTCGCGTGGTGGACGCAGGATGGCAACGCCCATGTCTTGCAGGTGTTGGCAGGTCGCGTAGATGTCATCGACACGATAGGCCAAGTGACCGAAGTTACGGCCGCCTGTGTATTGTTCCGGGTCCCAGTTATAGGTCAGTTCCACCATCGGCGCTTTGTCGGCGAGGGCGCGTTCGCGGTCTTCCGGGGCGGCCAGAAAAACCAGGGTGAAACGGCCTTTGTCGTTTTCACTGCGGCTGATTTCGACCAGGCCCAGGCCATCGCAGAAAAAGCGCAAGGAGGCGTCGATGTCGCTGACGCGAACCATGGTGTGTAGATAACGCATAAAAACTCCAGATTGGTTAGCAGAGGTCAGTCGGTGTGTTTGAACGGCAGGGCATCGGTCATTTGTTCGCGGTAGCGTTCGACCATTTCGGCTTCTTCCAGGCAGAAGCGTTCGACCGCTTGCTGGAATTCCGGCCGCGCCAGCCAGTGAAAGGAGCGGGTAATGCGCGGCTCAAAACCGCGCGCTACTTTGTGCTCGCCCTGGGTGCCCGGGTCGAAACGTTGCAGACCGTGGCGGATGCAGTAGTCGATGCCCTGGTAATAGCAGCACTCAAAATGCAGGTTGTTGAATTCGTCCAGGCAACCCCAGTAGCGGCCGTAGAGCGTGGTTGAATCGCGAAAGCACAGCGCCGCCGCCACGCCTTCCTCACCCTGAAACGCCATAAAGAGCACCAGCGATTCGGCTTGCTCGGCGAGCAGTTGCTCGAAGAATTCCAGTGTCAGATAACCTTGGCGGCCGCGCTTTAAGTAGGTGGCGTGGTAGAAGATATAGAACTGTCGCAGGGTGACCGCATCGATTTCACGGCCTTCGAAACAGCGCATTTCCAGACCTTGGTCGGCAATGGAGCGGCGTTCTTTGCGCAGGTTTTTGCGTTTGCGCGAGGCGAAGCGGTCGAGGAAGTCATCGAAATCGCGGTAATTCTGGTTGCGCCAGTGGAACTGAACATCGCGCCGTTCCACCCAGTCGGTGTGGTTGGCCCAGAGGTCGGCGGTGGCGTCATCGGGAAACAGCAGATGGCAACCGCTGTAATCCTGGTTCAGTGCTTCTTGTTGCATGGCCTGGGCGAGGTCGGTGACTAATGGCGCATGCAAGGGCGTGCTCGCTCGTGGTCCCATGGACGGTGTATAGGGAATGGCGCACACCAGTTTGGGGTAGTAGGGCAGGCCGTGTTGTTCATAGGCGTGCGCCCAGGCCCAGTCGAAAACGTATTCGCCCCAGGAGTGGGTTTTGGCGTAGCAGGGCAGCGCCAGCTCCTGTTGTTCATCTTGCCAGTGCAGATGGTGTGGCGACCAGCCTCCATCGATGCTGCACACGCCGCTGCTTTCCAGAGCGCGTAAAAAGCTGGCGCGGCTGAACGGGTTGTCGGTGTGTTGGCCTAGGTGTTCGGGCCATTGGGTGTGCCACTGAACGTCGGGCATAGAGGCCATTCCTGGGAAAGTGCCGGGGCATTATATCGGTTGCGTGCAGGCAGACCCAGTGCCCACTTATACATCTGTGCCTTTGCGGTACAATGGCGGCAAAGGAGGGCTCGATGTTCGAACTGGATCACCGCTTGCAGAATGATTGCGTCGAAGTTGGCGAATTGATGCTGAATCGCATTCTGCTGATGAAAGACGCCAACTACCCCTGGTTGATACTGGTACCTCAGCGTGAGGGTATCAGCGAGATTTACCAGCTGGACGAAGACGACCAGGAACAATTGATCTGGGAAAGCAGCTTCGTCGCTGAGCGCCTGATGGCCACCTTTAAAGGTGACAAGATGAACATAGCGGCGCTGGGCAATGTGGTGTCGCAGTTGCATATCCATCATGTGGTGCGCAAACAAACCGATGCGGCCTGGCCCAACCCGGTTTGGGGCGCTGTTCCGGCCAAGGCTTATCCGCGTGGTGCATTGCGCCAGCGCGTGCTGAGCTTGCAGTCGGCCTTTGAAACCTCGGTCTTTAAAGCGGCCGAACCGCCTGCTGGTTGATGCAGCGGATTTTCGTTAGGGTCAGGATTGTCATTAAAACTTCATCAAAAAGTCAGAAAGGTGACACGGGCGAATGAATAATAGACGCCATGACGATGGAGGCTTCTTCATGAAATGGCTGCACCGAATCCAACAGCTTGACACCCTGACGTTCAATTGGTGCATGGCGCGTCGTCGCCGTGAGCGTATCACTGCTTTGAGTCGTGCGGTATCACGTACCGCCGACGGCTGGCTCTACCTGCTGTTCTTTGCCGTCTATGGCATGACTCAGCCAGAGTCCGGCATGGCCTTGGTTAAGGTGGCCGTGGTGGCTTTCGCGGTGGAACGCGGCATCTACTGGGTGCTGAAAAACACCTGCCGGCGTAACCGGCCACAAGAAGCCATTGACGATTTCACCAGCTTTATCATTCCGTCCGATAAATTCAGTTTCCCTTCCGGCCATACCTCGGCTGCCTTCCTGTTTACCGTGCTGGTGGCCAGTCAGCTGCCGGTGCTGCTGATGGTGCTGTTGTTGTGGTCGTGCTGTGTGGCCATGTCACGCATCTTCCTGGGTGTGCATTTCCCGACCGATACATTGGTTGGCGCAACCCTGGGTTCGCTGGTCGGCTTCTGGGCGCTGGGAGGGTTTGTACTGTGAAAATCCTCTACGGCGTTCAGGGTACTGGTAATGGTCATATCACTCGTGCCCGAGTGATGGCCGAGGCGCTGGCGCATGCTGGTGTTGATGTCGATTGGGTGTTTTCCGGTCGTGAGCGCGAGCGCTTTTTCGATATGGACGCCTTCGGCGATTTTCGGGTGTTCAAAGGCCTGACCTTCGCGACTCGTGATGGTCGTATTGATCTGCGTCGCACCATGAACGACACCTCCATGCGAGGCCTCTGGCGCGATATTCGCTCGCTCGAGCTGAGCCAATACGACCTGGTGGTCACCGATTTTGAACCGGTCGTAGCCTGGGCGGCGCGCTCTCAGGGTATGCCTTGTGTGGGCGTCGGCCATCAGTACGCCTTTAACCACGATATTCCCAAGGCCGGGCATTCGGTGGTGTCTGAAGCCATCATGCGCTGGTTTGCACCCGTAACCGTGGGTTTGGGTGTGCACTGGCATCATTTCGGCGCACCCATTCTGCCGCCGATCATTGAATCGACCACGGAACCGAAACCCGGTTCGCTCGATAAAGCGCTGGTTTATCTGCCGTTCGAAAACAGCGCAGCGACGCTGGCGCTGCTCAATGAGGTCAACAGCCAGGTGCGGTTTGTGATGCACTGCGGCGATATTGAGCCGGGCCAGTACGGTCAGGTGACGGTGCGCGGTTTCAGCCGCGATGGTTTCCAGGCGTCGCTGGCCGAATGCGGCAGCGTGATCTGCAACGCTGGCTTTGAACTGGCCAGTGAAGCTTTGTCGATGAGCAAACGCATTCTGGTTAAACCGCTGCGCGGCCAGATGGAGCAGCAGTCCAACGCTGCGGCTTTGCAGGCGCTGGACCTGGGCTCGGTGATGCCGAAGGTTTCTACCGGCGCCATTGAAGCGTTCCTGCGCCAGGGTGAGCCGCGCTGGGTGAATTACCCGGATGTGGCCACGGCTCTGGTGAGCTGGTTACAGCGCTATCCGCATGCCTCCATCGACAGCCTGGTCGAGGAGTTGTGGGCCGACGTGAACTTCCCATCGCAGCAAGCTGCTCAGCGCGTCGCTTAGTTTTTATTAAGCCATATTATTTATTGAGTCTTAGCAGACGGCCCGCCCAGCGGGCCGTTTTTTGTTGTCGGCTGTAAAGCTCAGTTGACAACAAAACGACCCTGCGGCAATTTAGCGCGCTGGAAAGTATTGCTTACAGTGGGGAGAGTGAATGCGGCTCAAGATCGAATGCGAAGAGCGCTTGGGTATTTGTGCTGAAGTGCTGGATATTCTGGTGCAACACCAGATCGATCTCAGGGGCATCGAAATTGATCCCACCGGCCGGATTTACCTCAACTTCCCGACGCTTGTTTTCGATGAATTTCAGCATCTGATGCCGGAAATCCGTTTGATTCCGGGCATCCAGGATGTCTCCCTGATTCCCTATCTGCCCGGCGAGCGTGAACAGCAGGAAATGCAGACGCTGCTGAAAACGCTGCCTGAACCGGTGGTATCGATCGACAGCCAGGGCAATGTGGTGATCGCCAATGAAGCCGCGCTCGATATTCTGCAATTGCCCGAAGCTGAGGTGCACGGCAAGTTGCTGAAGAACTGGGTGAAGGGTTTCAATTTCAGCCATTGGCTCAACGGCGATCAACCCGGCGCGACGGCGACTCATCTGCAACTGCGTGGCCGTACCTTCCTGGCTGATATTTATCCGATTCGCGTACCCAACGAAACCGATGCCGACCAGGACGATTACTTTGCCGGCGCGGTCATTACCTTTAAATCACCCGAGCGTCTTGGTCGCCAGATCACTGCTTACCAGCAGCAGGCCGGTGAGTTTGAATTACTCATCGCCGAAAGCCAGCCGATGAAAAAGGTGATTCGTCAGGCTAAGCGGATGTCGGGTCTGGATGCGCCTTTGTTAATTACCGGTGAAACCGGAACCGGCAAAGAATTACTGGCCAAATCCTGCCATCAACACAGCCTGCGCAAAGACAAACCGTTCCTGGTTTTGAACTGCGCTGCCATGCCCGACAGTGTGGCCGAAAGCGAATTATTCGGTTACGCCGCCGGTGCTTTTGAAGGCGCGACCCAGGCGAAAAAGGGCATCGTCGAACTGGCCGAAGGCGGCACGGTATTTCTCGATGAAATCGGCGATATGTCGAAGCTGTTGCAGTCGAAATTTCTGCGCCTGATGCAGGATGGCACCTACCGCCGGGTGGGCGATGAACAGGAATTTACCGCCGATGTGCGCATCATCTGCTCAACGCAAAAAGATCTGCTGGCGTTGTGCCGCGACGGCACCTTCCGTGAAGATCTCTATTACCGGCTGAACGTATTGGCGCTGCACATTCCAGCGCTGCGCGATCGCAAGAACGATATTTTGCCGATGGCCGAACGTTTTATTGCCCGCTTTGCCGAGCCGCAACGCCGCCGGATTCGTATTTCCCGCGCTTGTCAGAATGCGCTGCAGCAATATCCCTGGCCAGGCAATGTGCGGCAGATGGAAAACTCGTTGTTGCGTGCCGTTTCCTTAGCTGAAGATGACATTCTGGAGCCGGAACATTTGCAATTGCCCAGCTTTTCCAGCGGCTGGGGTTATGTCGATGAACATTTCGAAGGCTCGCTTGATGAAGCCATGAAACGGTTTGAGGCTCAGTTGTTGCGCCGGCTTTATCCGGCTTATCCGAGCAGTCGGCAGCTGGGTAAAAAGCTGGGCGTTTCGCACACCGCCATTGCCAATAAGTTGCGCGAGTATGGCATTGGCAAGCACAGTCGATCCGACTGATTTGTCACCGGGAGAATGCAGATGAAGTTCTACCATTATTGGCGTTCATCGGCCGCCTATCGGGTGCGCATTGGGTTGGCACTGAAAGGTGTTGACGCGCAGCAGGTGCCTATTGAGTTGCGCCAGGGCGATCAGCACAGTGCAGCTTATCGCTCGGTGAATCCGGCGGGTTTGGTGCCGTCGTTGGATTTAGAACCGGGCTTGGTGCGGCAGTCGATGGCGATTCTGGAATACCTTGAAGAGGTCTATCCGAACCCGCCGCTGTTGCCGAACGATCCGTTGGCGCGTGCCGAAGTTCGGGCGCTGTGCCAGGACATCGGCTGTGACATTCACCCCATTAACAACATGCGCGTGTTAAAGCAGTTGCGCTCGCAATTTCAGGCCAGCGAAATTGAAGTGAACGCCTGGCACCGGCACTGGATTACTACCGGCTTCGATGCCTTGGAAGTGCAGGCGGCGCGCTTGGGCAGTGGCGATTGGTTTTATCGCAATCAATTGAGCCTGGTCGATGTGCTATTGATTCCGCAGATGTATAACGCTCTGCGCGTTGATATGACGCTCGATGCCTGGCCGCGTTTGCAGCGCATCTATCAGCACGCCACCGCTCAGCCGGCCTTTGTTCAGGCCGAACCGAGCCGCAATCAGCCGGAAGACTGATTCTTGGCAGCTTGCTGGGCGGCGCTGAGTACGCCGCGCAGCAGGCGCAATTCTTTGGCAGTGGGTTGGGCGCGGCGAAACAGGGCGCGCAGATGATCCACCGCCTGGCCCGGGTGCGCCGGGTTGAGAAAACCGATATCACCCAGCGTCTCATTCAGATGGTCGTAAAACCTTTCCAGATCGGCATGCAGCGGGTAGGGCGTGGTCGTGTTGTTGCCGGTTTCATTTTGCGCCGCTTTGAATACCTCGTAACTCAATAACTGCACCGCCTGACTCAGGTTCAGCACCGGGTAATCCGGGTTGGCGTCGATATTCACCTGGGCGTGACAGCGCTGAATGTCGTCGTTGTGCAGGCCCATCCGTTCGCGTCCGAATACCAGTGCAACCGGCGCTTCGTGCTGGCGCGATACGGCTTCGCGGCCACACTCTTCGGCTGACAGGGCCGGTAATCTAATGCTGCGTTCGCGGGCGCTGGTGGCGACGACCAGGCCGCAATCGGCGATGGCTTCGTCGAGGCTGGTCACGACTCGGGCGTTGTCGAGCAGGTCGGTGGCCTGGCCGGCGCGGTTGTAGGCTTCATCGCAAGGAAAATCGATAGGATTGACCAGCACCAGTTGCTCCAGACCCATGTTTTTCATGGCGCGTGCGGCGGCGCCAATGTTGCCGGGATGCCAGGTCTGAACCAGGACGATGCGGATATTGATAGACATGAAAGCGCCTTGGGGTTGGTCACGGGGCCGCGCAGTTTAACACGGCCGCCGTCTCAATCATCCGGCTCAGATGCCCGGCGGCTGATACTCGACCAACTGACAGCCGGCGATGCGCCATTCGCCCTGGTTGGTCTGGCTCAGGGCGTAGAAGGCGAGGTATTGCTGGTCGTCGTCGGTGCGCAGCCAGACCGGTAACACCCAGTTGTCACCCGCCGCTTCCAGTTCCCTGAACCGGATGACGCTGAATTCGGTCAACGGCTGATACTGGCGCACGACCATGGTGTAGAAGCGTTCGGCGGTCAGAAACCGGCCTTTGATGTTGGGGTGAGCCCAGGCCCAGGCGGCTTCGGCATCGCCGCTGCGCAGGGCGCTCAGTTGTTGGGTGATCAGGTTGCGGAACTGATCTTCCAGATCATCGTTATGGTCATCGTCTTCAGCCTGGACGTCGGTTGCCAGTAGCAGGCAGCACAGCAGGAGGGGAAGCAGGGAACGCATGGCGGACTCCCGTTTGGGGTGTCCAGTCAATACGCTCCCGGCGGAGGATCGGTTCAGCGTGGCCGGCTTAACGGCATTTCGCGAACGCGGGCGGCGATGACGGCGTTGTCTTTGATCTGCAGAATTTCGATCAGATAACGATCGATCTTGATCGACAGATTGGCATCGGGAATGTCTTCGACGTGCTCCAACACCAGACCGTTCAGGGTTTTCGGACCGTCGGTCGGCAACTCCCAAGCCAGGGCGCGATTGATTTCGCGGATGTTAGCGGTGCCGTCGATAACATAAGAGCCATCGCGCTGCGGGTGAATTTCCTTGCTGGAATTGGCGATGTCGGTGGTGAATTCACCGACGATCTCTTCCAGCAGATCTTCCAGCGTCACCAGACCCTGAATATCACCGTACTCATCAACCACCAGACCCATGCGCAATTGCTGCGTCTGGAAGTTGATCAACTGGGTGTGCAGCGGGGTGTTTTCCGGCACAAAGTACGGGTCCTTGGCGGCCTTGGTAAGCATCACCTTGGACGGCTCGTCGGCGTAGAGGAATTCGGCAGCATCGCGGATGTGCATGATGCCGATCACCTTGTCCAGATCGCCCTTGTAGAGCGGGAAACGGGTGTAGTCGGTGCGGCGGATCTGGTCGGCGATGGTATCGACATCGGCTTCCATATCGACGCCACTGACTTCATTACGCGGCACCATGATGTCGTCAACGGTGACGTTTTCCAGCTCAAGAATACCCAGCAACATGTTCTGACGTTGCGGGGGCAGCATCTCGCCGGACTCGTTGACCAGGGTTTTTAATTCTTCCGCCGACAGGGCATCGGTGCTGTCGCCGGTACGACCAACGCGGAACAGCCAGAACAGGCTGTTAACGAACAGATTGACCAGCCAGATCGCCGGTGCCAGCGCAAACATCAAGGGCCGCAGCACAAAGGAAAACGGAAAGGCGATTTGTTCGGGGTAGCGTTGCGCCAGCGTCTTGGGCGTGACTTCCGCGAAAATCAGCACCACCAGCGTCAGCAATATCGTCGACAGCGCCAGCGCCAGGTCCTGCTGCGTCGGTAGCAGCCGAATAGCGATGATGGTGGCCAGAGAGGCCGCGGCGATATTGACCAGGTTATTACCGATCAGAATGGTACTGATCAGACGATCGGGCTTTTCCAGCAGACGTTGGGCCAGGCTCGCAGAGCGATGACCTTCATTGGCCAGGTGACGGAGACGGTAGCGGTTGAGTGACAACATGCCGGTTTCCGAGCTCGAGAAGAAAGCGGAACAAAGCAGCAGCAGGCCTAGCAAGACAAACAGCAGGCCTAGGGGGAGCTCGTTCAAGGGGTAAAAACCTCAGTCACCAATAGAAAGTGCTTTTTAGCGGCGCGGTCACCCCTCTGTCAAGCACAGTTGCGCGTCGGTAAGAGAATTAGCCGTATTGATGAAGCAGGTATTCGAGAACGAACTTCGAACCGAAAAAAGCCAGCATTAAAAATACAAATCCGAAGATAGTCAGCCGGCTGGCCAAAGCACCGCGCCAGCCCAGATGAAAATGCCCGAACAGTAGGGTGGCGAAAAAGCCCCAGGCCACCAGCGTCAGCACCGTTTTATGCATCAGATGCTGAGCAAAGATATTTTCAATAAAGAGGCCGCCGGAGATGATGGCGGCGGTGAGCAGAATAAAACCGATCATCAGCCATTCGAACAGCAGCCGTTCCATGGTTTGCAGTGGCGGCAGAAAGCGATTCAGGCGGCTGTCTAAATCGTGGTTATGCAATTGGCGGTTCTGGGCGCCGAGCAGCACGGCTAATAAGGTGGCGATGGTGATCACAGAGTAAGCCAGCATCGACAGGAAGACATGCAGTACGACACCGGTTCGATATAACCGGGGCGATGACGCATCTGGCGCCAGCACAGCGACAATCATAATCAGCGCCGCTGCGGGCAAAGCGAAGGCGAACAGGCTGTGCAGCGGTTTCGACCAGCCGCTGACCAGCAGGGCGGAGATCACGAAAAAGGTGATTACCGAGGCGGCATTAAGAAAGCTGATCTGCAAAGCGCCGGAGACCAGAATTTCCGAAGCCAGCGTCGACAGATGCGCCGCGGCACCAATGACCGCCGGCCAGAACAACCATTGGCGATTAGGCGACTGCACACGATACAAGCCGTTCAGGGCGACCAGGCCACTGACGAGATAGCCCAGGATGGCGAGCCAGATCAGCATTCGGAAAAGTCCTCGCAGTTCGGCGTTGGCCGAAAGGGATATAGAAAAAGCAAGGCGCTAGTCTCGCATAAATGATAGGCGTTCCCAAACTCAACTTGAGGTTGCGTTGGCTGTCACCATCATAGAGACGCAGCCGGTGCCCTGTTATACTGCCGGACCTTTCAAATCCCCACGGAAAGCGAGATGTTTAAGAGCCTCACCGACCGTCTTTCCCAGACGCTGAAACAAATTTCCGGTCAATCCAAGCTGACCGAAGACAACATCAAAGCCACGCTGCGCGAAGTGCGCATGGCCTTGCTCGAAGCCGATGTTGCTTTACCAGTCGTTAAAGATTTTATCGATGGCGTGCGTGAGCGCGCGGTCGGTCAGGAAGTATCCCAGGCGCTGAATCCGGGCCAGCAATTCCTCAAGGTGGTGCAATCCGAACTTGAGCGGGTGATGGGCGAAACCGGCGAGCCCTTGGCGCTGAATACCCAGCCGCCGGCGGTTATCTTGATGGCCGGTCTGCAAGGTGCGGGTAAAACCACTACTGTTGCCAAGCTGGCGCGCTTCCTGAAAGAGCGTGAGAAAAAGAAAGTCATGGTGGTCTCGGCCGACGTTTACCGGCCGGCGGCGATCAAGCAGTTGGAAACCCTGGCGGGCGAAGTCGGCGCGCTCTTCCATCCCAGCGATGAGAAGCAGAAGCCGGTCGCCATTGCCAAGGGCGCCATCGATGCTGCCCGCAAGCAGGC
Source organism: Saccharospirillum sp. HFRX-2 (assembly GCF_043196805.1). Taxonomy (NCBI): domain Bacteria; kingdom Pseudomonadati; phylum Pseudomonadota; class Gammaproteobacteria; order Oceanospirillales; family Saccharospirillaceae; genus Saccharospirillum; species Saccharospirillum sp. HFRX-2. Next base: position 251,200 of record NZ_JBEBMU010000006.1, on the reverse strand, counting down.
GGTGGATGTAGTCATCGTCGATACCGCCGGTCGCCTGGCTATCGACAGCGAGATGATGGATGAGATCAAGGCGCTGCATAAAGCAGTAAAGCCGATCGAAACCCTGTTCGTGGTCGACGCCATGACCGGTCAGGACGCCGCCAATACCGCCAAGGCGTTCAGCGATGCTCTGCCATTGACCGGTGTGGTGCTGTCGAAAACCGATGGTGATGCCCGTGGCGGTGCCGCCTTGTCGGTGCGTCACATTACCGGCAAGCCGATCAAATTTATGGGCGTCGGCGAGAAAACCGACGCCTTAGAGCCGTTCTACCCGGACCGTGTCGCCTCGCGCATTCTCGATATGGGCGACATGATGTCGCTGATCGAAGAAGTCGAGCGCAAGGTCGACAAAGACAAAGCCGAGCAACTCGCCAAGAAGCTGCAAAAAGGCAAAGGTTTCGACCTGGAAGACTTTCGCGAGCAGCTGCGCCAGATGGACAACATGGGCGGCATGATGGGCATGGTCGACAAACTGCCGGGCATGGGCCAGATGGGTGCTGCGGTCAGCCAGATGCAGGGTGCGGAAAAGCAGTTCAAGCAGATGGGCGTGATCATTGATTCGATGACCCCGCAGGAACGCCGCTTCCCGGATAAGATCAATGGCTCGCGTAAGCGCCGTATTGCCTCGGGTTCCGGCACTCAGATTCAGGACATCAACCGTCTGCTCAAGCAGCACAAGAACATGTCCAAGATGATGAAAAAGGCCGGCAAGAAAGGCGGTATGGCCAAGATGATGCGCGCCATGGGTGGCGGTCAGATGCCTGGCGGCGGCCAAATGCCAGGTGGCGGTTTGCCTCCGGGTGGCTTCCCTGGCGCCGGTGGCCGCGGTCCGTTCGGTTAATTCTCTTCTGACGGGGCCGTCCGGCCCCATCATCCTTGCTTTTTAAGCTCCCAAACGTATAATTTCGCGGCCTTGAAAACCGGGGTGGGCCTGGTTTTCGTTTCACTTTGGGTTAGGAAGGCTGTTTTCGAACAGGGCTTCCGCATTCAGAGGTAACCCCTCTGGAGATCCAAAACGGCAGGTGATTTCAAAGCTTGCCCGCAACAGGAGGACGCGAATGGTCGTCATTCGACTCTCACGGGGTGGTTCCAAGAAGCGCCCGTTTTACCACATTACCGTCGCTGATAGCCGCAACGCCCGCGATGGCCGTTTCATCGAACGCGTTGGCTTTTTCAACCCTATCGCTCGTGGCCAGGAAGAACGCCTGCGCGTCACCCTGGAGCGGGTAGAGTACTGGCAGGGCAAAGGTGCACAGACGTCTGATCGTGTCGCCCAGCTGTTGAAAGAGTATCAAAAGGCCCAGGCCTGATTCGTACGACAGGGCCTGAATGATGACGCCGGAAGCACCGGACAAGATGGTTGTTCTGGGTAAGGTCTCCTCGGTCTACGGCATTAAAGGATGGGTGAAAATCTATTCTTACACCGAACCGATGGACCGCATCCTCGAGTATGGCGAGTGGATGCTGAACCTGGGTGGCAACTGGACCTCTGTCGAAATCGACAAAGGACGCAGCCACGGCAAGGGCATGGTTGCTCATATCGCCGGCTGCGACGACCGCGACCAAGCCCGCAGTTATTGCGGAGCCGAGATCGCTGTCCCGGAGGAGTTTCTGCCGGAACTGCCTGAAGGTGAGTACTATTGGTACGAACTGGAAGGTCTGACGGTGGCAAATACCACGGGCGTCATTCTGGGTAAGGTGGATCATTTAATGAGTGCGGGCGGCGGCAATGATGTGCTGGTCGTCAAAGGCAATGCCGACAGTGTTGATCGTCAGCAGCGTCTAATCCCGTACGTGCCGGAAGTCTACGTCCAGGATATTGACCTCGAAGCAGGTCGGATTCTGGTCGATTGGGACCCGGAATTTTGACAACGGAAACGTCTCGAACAGCCGAACCGCAAGCTTGGTTCGGGCTGGTCAGCCTCTTTCCGGAGATGTTCGAACCGTTTTTACGGCAAGGCGTCATCGGAAGGGCGGTGCAGAAAGGGTTGATTGAAGTCGGGTTATGGAACCCGCGCGATTACACCCACGACAAGCACCGCACCGTGGACGACCGACCTTTTGGCGGTGGCCCCGGAATGCTGATGAAGGTGCAGCCATTGCGCGATGCCATTCAGGCCGCCAGGGCCGCCAGCGGCAATCAGGCGAAGGTGATTTACCTGTCGCCGCAAGGTCGCCGGTTGGACCAGGCTGGAGTGAGTGAACTGCGTAATAACAGTCACCTGATTTTCGTCTGTGGCCGCTATGAGGGCATCGACGAAAGAGTCATCGAGACAGAAGTGGATGAAGAGTGGTCGCTGGGTGATTTTGTTCTCAGCGGTGGCGAACTGGCCGCCCAAGCGTTTATCGACGCTATTGGTCGTCAGCTTCCCGGCGTATTGGGGCACGAAGCCTCTGCCGAGGAAGATTCATTCACCGAAGGGTTGTTGGATTGTCCGCATTACACCAGGCCTGAAGTATTAGATGGCCGAGCGGTGCCGCCGGTTTTGCTCAGTGGTCACCACGACGACATTCGTCGCTGGCGATTGCAACAAGCATTAGGGCGCACCTGGCAAAGAAGACCGGACCTGTTGGCTGATAAGGTACTCACCGCAGAACAGCAGGCGCTTTTGGATGAGTTTTTGACTCGCGCGATAGATCAGGAGCGGAGTGATGAGCAATAGCAATTTGATTATTCAGCAGCTTGAAGCTGAACAGATGAATAAAGAAATCCCGGCCTTTGGCCCGGGTGACACTGTCGTTGTACAGGTCAAGGTTAAGGAAGGTGAGCGTGAGCGTCTTCAGGCGTTCGAAGGCGTTGTGATTGGCAAGCGTAACCGCGGCCTGAACTCGGCTTTCACCGTACGTAAGATTTCCAGCGGTGTTGGCGTCGAGCGTACCTTCCAGACTTACTCACCCATCGTTGACAGCATTGAAGTCAAGCGTCGTGGTGCGGTTCGTCAAGCCAAGTTGTACTACTTGCGTGAGCGTTCTGGTAAGTCTGCTCGCATCAAGGAACGCATCGACCGTAAAGGCTAAGCCTGGATCGATGTTTCCCAAAAAGCAGCTTCGGCTGCTTTTTTTATGGCTGCAATCTGTGATGATGGATTGAAACAGCTTCTTGCAAAAAAATCACAACGCTAAACCGGGCGCAAAGCCCATAACGGCGGGGCTTCGCGTTGACAGCAGCCAGCCCCCTCAGTATGTTTCGCTCAGCATTATTCCGGCATTTTGCCGGGCACGATCTAACCGTGAATAAGAGAGGCAGGTTTTGAAATCAGTCAATGTGGGACTTTGTGGTCTGGGCACCGTCGGCAGCGGCACCTTTAATGTCATGCGCCGGAACCTGGAAGACATTGAGCGTCGAGCTGGTAAGCCGGTGCAGATTACCCACGTTGGTGCCCGCCGCGATCATCCGGACTGCGATCTGGGTGATGTTAAGGTGTCGCGCGATATTTTCGAGGTCGCCCGCGATCCCAACGTCCATATTCTGGTTGAGTTGATTGGTGGTGAAGAAACCGCCAAGGCGTTGGTTTTGGAAGCCATTGCTCATGGCAAACATGTCGTCACCGCCAATAAAGCGATGATCGCCAAACACGGCAACGAGATTTTTAAAGCCGCCGAAGCTCAGGGCGTGGTGGTAACTTATGAAGCCGCTGTTGCCGGTGGTATTCCGATCATTAAAGGCATCCGCGAAGGCCTGGTCGCCAACGACATCAAATGGCTGGCCGGCATCATCAATGGCACCGGTAACTTTATTCTCACCGAGATGCGTGAAAAAGGCCGGATGTTTGACGACGTACTCAAAGAAGCTCAGGCCCTGGGTTATGCCGAAGCCGATCCGACCTTCGACGTGGAAGGCATCGATGCGGCCCATAAGCTGACCATTCTGGCGTCCATCGCTTTTGGTATTCCGCTGCAATTCGACAAGGTTTACACCGAAGGCATCAGCCGCATCACCCGCGAAGATGTGCAGTACGCCGAAGAGCTGGGCTACCGCATCAAGCATCTGGGCTTTAGCCGCAAAACTCCGGAAGGCGTCGAACTGCGCGTGCATCCGACGCTGGTGCCGGAAAAGCGCCTGCTGGCTAATGTGAATGGTGTGCTCAATGCGGTGCTGGTTGAAGGCGATGCTGTGGGGCCGACCATGTACACCGGTCCGGGCGCGGGTTCTGAGCAAACGGCGTCTTCGGTGATTGCGGATATTGTCGATATCGCCCGTGAAATCGACAACGCTGGCAACGTGCCGCATCTGGGCTACAGCGTTGAAACCGAAAACCTGCCGGTGTTGCCGGTCAGCGAAATTGAAACCTCTTATTACCTGCGCATCACGGTGCGTGATGAAGTCGGTCAGATGGCTAAAATTGCTCAGGTATTGAGCGATAACGGCATCAATATCGAAGCCATTATCCAGAAAGAGCCGGAAGACGAAGCCGCGGTTGTGCCGCTGATTCTGCTGACGCATAACGTCCGCGAAAAACGCATGGATAAAGCCATTGAACAGTTGGAAGCTTTGGATTCCGTACCGCGCCCGGTGGTGCGGATTCGCGTTGAGCAATTAGACGGCTGACGATTATCAGCGCTTGTGGCGCGCCGGGCAGAAGCACGCCTCCAGGCGGGACGCCGTGAATACATCCCTGTAGGCTTGACGGTCGCCGTCCTGGCGACCGACACCCGCCCGAAGCCGCACTTCTGCCCGGCGCTCGTTGCGGTGGTTTGTTAAGCTTGGGTGATTAACCAAGAGAGAAACAGCGTGAAATACATCAGCACCCGGGGCCAGGCTCCGACACTGGAATTCGAAGATGTTCTGCTCACTGGTCTGGCCAGCGATGGTGGTCTCTATGTGCCGGAAACCCTGCCCGAATACAGCCTCGATGAAATTCGCTCCTGGCGCGGTTTGCCGTATCACGAATTAGCGTTTCGCATCATTCAGCCGTTCGTTGCCGGTGCCATCAGCGATGACGAACTGGCGACCATGCTCAAGGAAACTTACGGCGTCTTTGGTCATAAAGCCGTGGCGCCGTTAACGCAGATCGACCACAACGAGTACGTCTTGGAATTGTTCCAGGGCCCGACGCTGGCGTTCAAAGATTTCGCGCTGCAACTGCTTGGTCGTTTGCTGGATGTGACGCTGGCCAAACGGGGCGAGCGCGCGGTGATTGTTGGCGCGACGTCCGGGGATACCGGCTCGGCGGCCATTGAAGGCTGCAAGCGTTGCGACAACATCGATATCTTTATTCTGCATCCCTATCAGCGCGTCTCGGAAGTGCAGCGCCGGCAGATGACTACCGTCACCGGTGACAACATTCATAACATTGCCATCGAAGGCAATTTCGACGACTGCCAGTCGATGGTCAAAGCCAGCTTTGGTGATCAATCCTTCCTGCGTGGCGAGCGTCGTTTGGTGGCGGTGAACTCCATCAACTGGGCGCGCATCATGGCGCAGATCGTCTACTACTTTTACGCGGCGCTTAATCTGGGTGGCCCGGATCGTCAGGTGGCGTTTTCGGTACCGACCGGCAACTTTGGTGATATTTTCGCCGGTTATCTGGCCAAGAAGATGGGCTTGCCGATCGGTCAGTTGGTGGTTGCTACCAACCAGAATGACATCCTGCACCGGGTGCTGAGCAAGAACCTCTACGAGAAGCAGCCGCTGGCGCATACCTTGTCGCCGTCGATGGATATCGTGGTCTCGTCCAACTTCGAACGTCTGTTGTTCGATCTGTACGATCGCGATGGTGCCAGCCTGAGCAGCTTGATGGACAAGCTGAATAACGAAACCGTCAGCCTGGACGAAGCTCGACTGGCCCGCGCCCGTGAATTGTTCGACAGCTACGCGCTGGATGACGCTGGCACCGTCGATACCATTCGCCAGGTGCACGCCGATACCGGCTATCTGCTCGATCCACACACCGCCATTGGCGTAGCGGCGGCACGCGCTACCCGGCGGAGTGCTATCGATCCGATGGTCACCCTGGGCACGGCGCACCCGGTTAAGTTTGCCGATGCCATCGAAAAGGCTGGTTTGCAATCGCCGGAATTGCCGCATCATCTGACTGACTTGATGCAGCGTCCGGAACGCTACAGCGTTTTGCCAGCCGATCTGGCCCAGGTACAGGCGCACATCGCCGACACCGTTTTCGGTTGATGTTTTGACTGCCGAGTTACCGGCCATCAGTGAACGGCCACAGCCAGCTGGCCCGGCGGTTCACGACCATCCTTTGCTCGACCGGCTGTACCGCGCTCGCGGGGTCAGCGCAGCGGTCGAGCTTGATTCCCAGCTCAAACACCTCTTGCCCTGGCAATCGCTGAAGGGCATCGATGCGGCTGTCGATCTGTTGCAGCAGGCGCTGCAAAACCAATGGCGGGTGCTGATTGTCGGCGATTACGACGTTGATGGTGCGACCAGTACCACCTTGGCGGTCGAAGCACTGAGCGCCTTTGGTCTGAACGTCGATTTTCTGCTGCCCAATCGTTTTGAATACGGTTACGGCCTGTCGCCGGAAATCGTTGCGCTGGCGTTGCAACAGTCACCACAGCTGATCATCACCGTCGATAATGGCATCGCCAGCCTGGATGGCGTCGCTGCCGCCAAGGCGGCGGGCGTTAAGGTGCTGGTAACCGACCATCACTTGCCCGGTGAACAACTGCCCGCTGCCGACGCCATCCTGAACCCCAATCAACCGGGTTGTGATTTCCCCTCCAAAGCCGCCTGCGGTTGCACGGTGATGTTTTATTTGCTGATCGCCTGGCGGGCGCGACTAAGAGAATCCGGCTGGTTCGACCAGGGCCATCGTGAACCACAACTGGCTGATTGGCTTGATCTGGTGGCGCTGGCGACGGTCGCCGACGTGGTGCCGCTGGATGCCAACAATCGCCGTTTGGTGCAGCAAGGTTTGGCGCGTATTCGTGCCGGGCGCGCCCGGCCGGGTATTTTGGCGTTGTTTGAGGTCGCCGGTCGCGATTGGCGTCATGCCCGCAGCCAGGATTTCGGTTTTGTGGTCGGGCCTCGGTTAAATGCTGCGGGTCGATTGGACGATATGACGGTCGGCGTGAAAACCTTGCTGGAGCACGATCCGGGTAGGGCGCGCCAGCGGGCCGCCGAACTGGATTCGCTCAACCGCGAGCGGCGTTCCATCGAACGCTCCATGTTGGTCGATGCCGAACGTTATCTCGACAACCTGACCGATTTGGGCAACCGCAATGGCCATGTGCTGTTTGAGTCCGACTGGCATGAAGGCGTTATCGGCATACTGGCGTCGCGGGTGAAAGACCGGATGCATCGGCCGGTTATTGCCATGGCGGCCAGCGATGACGGCTTGCTGAAAGGTTCGGCGCGTTCCATCGCCGGCTTTCATCTGCGCGATGGGCTCGACTGGATTGCCAGCCAATGTCCGGGTTTGCTGCGCAAGTTTGGCGGCCATGCCATGGCGGCGGGGCTGACCATCGAAGCGGCGCGGCTGGATGAACTGCGCCAGTGGTTCGACCGAGCGGTCACCGAACTGTGTGAACCCGAAGCGCTGATCCCCACGCTGATGACCGATGGTGAACTGAGCAGTTCCGACCTTAACCTGGAAACCGCGCAGATACTCGAAACCGCCGGACCCTGGGGCCAGAACTTTCCCGAACCACGTTTTCACGGGCGCTGGCGCATCGAAAGTCAGCGCCTTGTTGGTGAGCATCATCTGAAGCTGGAACTGAGTGATCCGAACGGCCAGGTCGTCGATGCCATCGCCTTTAATATCGATACCTCTATATGGCCGACGCAAAAAGCGTTTTTGGATGGTGTTTATCAGTTGCAGTGCAATCGATATCGCGGCCGGGAAAGCGTGCAATTGGTTTTTAATGACCTCGTTCCGAGCGATTAATCACTACCTAAGGCATTGAATTTTCGATAAAATATGCCGCCCGAAATCGGCAAAACCTGCTTTTGGAAATGGAGCGGACCGTGGAACTTAATCCGATCAAAGAACAGATCAAAGACCTTCAGGCGCGCACCGACGTGCTTAGGGGGTACCTTTGACTTCGATGTCAAGCAAGAGCGCTTAGACGAAGTCGAACGTGAACTGGCTCAGCCGGACGTCTGGAATGAACCAGAACGTGCCCAGGCGCTGGGTCAGGAACGCAGCAACCTCAGCACCATTGTCACCACCCTGACGCGCCTGATCGACGGCACTCGTGATGCTGGCGATCTACTGGACATGGCCGCCGAAGAAGACGATGCCGGCACTGTGGCCGATATCCAGGCCGATTTGAACGCCATGGAAGCGGAACTCGAAACACTCGAATTCCGGCGTATGTTCAGCGGCGAAATGGACCCGACCAACGCCTATCTGGATATTCAAGCCGGCTCTGGCGGTACCGAAGCGCAGGATTGGGCGGAAATGCTGCTGCGCATGTATCTGCGCTGGGCCGAAGAAAAAGGCTTTAAAGCCGAACTGATGGAAGCCTCGGCCGGTGAAGTGGCCGGTATTAAATCGGCGACCATTCGCATCGAAGGTGAATACGCCTTTGGCTGGTTGCGCACCGAAACCGGTGTACATCGTCTGGTGCGTAAATCGCCGTTCGATTCCGGCAACCGTCGCCATACTTCTTTCACTTCCGTCTTTGTATCGCCGGAAGTTGACGACAGCTTCGAAGTGGAAATCAATCCGGCCGATTTGCGCATCGACGTTTATCGCGCCTCCGGCGCCGGTGGTCAGCACGTTAACCGGACCGAATCGGCGGTGCGGATCACTCACTTGCCGACCAACATCGTGGTGCAGTGTCAGAACGACCGCTCGCAGCACAAGAATAAAGACCAGGCGATGAAACAGCTGAAAGCTAAGCTGTACGAATTCGAGATGATGAAACGCAACGAAGCCGCCCAGGCGGTGGAAGACTCGAAATCGGACATCGGCTGGGGCAGCCAGATTCGTTCCTACGTGCTCGACGATTCGCGCATCAAAGACCTGCGCACCGGCGTGGAAACGCACAATACCCAGGCCGTACTCGACGGTGCTCTGGATCAATTCATCGAAGCGTCTCTGAAGAAGGGGCTCTGAAACCGTGCCCGGTGCCCGCACGCCGGGCACCTCGACAGTGGACTGACAGAAGATGACCGATAACCAAAACCCAACGGATAGCCAAGCCGCGACGGACGACAACCATCTGATCGCCGAGCGCAAACAGAAACTCGCCGAACTGGCCGCCGGCCGCCCGCAGGCGTTTCCGAACGATTTTCGCCGTGAGCAAATGGCCGGCGAGCTGCAGTCGCAATACGGCGATCTGGATAAAGAAGCCGTTGAAGCAGAAGACGTCACCGTTGCCGTTGCTGGCCGGGTGATGCGTCGCGGTGGTCCTTTTATCGGCCTGCGCGACAGCAGCGGCCGTATTCAGGCCTATTTGCCCAAGCCGTTGCAGAAAGAAAGCCAGGACTGGCAGTTGCTCGACATCGGCGACATCGTCGGTGTGCGCGGCAAACTGGCGAAGTCTGGCAAGGGCGAGCTTTATGTGTCGGTGGAGTCACTCGACAACCTGACCATCCTCACCAAGTCGCTGCGCCCGCTGCCGGATAAATTCCACGGCCTGGCCGACCAGGAAATGAAGTATCGCCAGCGTTATGTCGATCTGATGATCAGCGACGACACCCGTCGGGTGTTTGAAGTGCGCACCGGCATCGTCAACGGCATTCGTCGTTTCCTGACCGAGCGCGGTTATATGGAAGTCGAAACCCCCATGTTGCAGGTGATTCCCGGCGGCGCCACGGCCAAGCCGTTCGTCACCCATCACAACGCCATGGATATCGATATGTATCTGCGCATCGCGCCGGAGCTGTATCTGAAGCGTCTGGTGGTCGGTGGTTTCGAGAAGGTGTTCGAGATCAACCGCAACTTTCGCAACGAAGGTGTGTCGACGCGCCATAACCCCGAATTCACCATGCTCGAGTGGTACCAGGCTTACGCCACCTACCACGACCTGATGGATTTGACCGAAGCCATGCTGCGCGAAGTCGCCCAGAAAGTGCTGGGAACGACCGAGCTGAAATATCAAGGCAAAACCTTCGATCTGGGCGCGTCTTTTGAGCGCTTGACGATGTTCGACTCCATCCTCAAATACAACCCGGACTTGAACGCTGCCGATATCGACAACCGTGATGCTGCAGTTGCCGTGGCCAAAGGCCTGGGTATAGAAGCGCAGGCCGGCTGGGGTCTGGGTAAATTACAGACCGAGATTTTCGAAGCCACGGTGGAAGAAAACCTCGAGGGTCCGGTGTTTATCACCGCTTATCCGGCGGAAGTCTCACCGCTGGCGCGTCGTAACGACGATAACCCGGAAGTCACCGACCGCTTCGAGTTCTTTATCGGCGGCCGCGAAATTGCCAACGGCTTCTCGGAGTTGAACGATCCGATCGATCAGGCTGAGCGCTTCCGCGCCCAGGTTGATGCGAAGGACGCCGGCGACGACGAAGCCATGTTCTATGACGACGACTACATCAACGCCCTGGAGTACGGCATGCCACCCACGGCAGGTGAGGGCATCGGTATCGATCGACTGGTGATGTACTTCACCGATTCACCCTCGATCAAAGACGTCATCCTTTTTCCCCATATGAAACCCCGCAGTGCGGGCGAATAACCCAGGAGACAGTGAATGCTAGACCCGGATCTGGATAAGAAAATTCAGGAACACGAAGCCAAGATCGAAGAGCTGCGCAAGCAGAAAGAAGCCCAGGCCAAGCGGATGGAAGGCTTCGATCAGTACCAGGAAGAAGTGCGTAAGTTGTTCGACGAGTACGGCATTTCTGAGTACGACATCTTCACGGCACGTTCCAAGGCGATCATTGAGTGGGTCAAGGCTCAGGGTAAGAAAGCTGACAAGCCGGAATTCTACGAAGAGCTGCAAGCCTACTTTGCGCGTGTCGGTGGCGTTAAAGGCGCTCGTAAGAAGGCTGCCAAAGCCGCTACTGGCCCGAAACTGGCCATCGGTACCTATGAAAACCCCAATACCGGTGAGCGCGTTGAGAAAAAACGTCGCAACCCGAAACCACTGGATGTCTGGATCGAAGAACACGGCATCGAGACCGTTCAGGGCTGGAAAGTCGACTGACATTCCGGGTTCCGATCAAAGCCGGCTTAATGCCGGCTTTTTTATGGTTTAAAAGTGATTTCCAGTGTCATAAAAGTTGACAGCCTTGACGCAATAGAGTGACAACTTTATGAACGATTACAAATTGATACAAACTTGGCGGGAGGGGTTACTTGAAGCCTTCTAAAAAAGGGTTTAGGCAATCTATCCCCAAGCTGAGACCTTGCTTAGTGGAACAGTGATTTTCCTCGATGAGTCAATACCGCATTGAATAGTTAGTGTACTGAAAAACTGTAACTCATTGATATTAAAAGAAAAATATAGTTAGGTTAAAATTTGATCAATTTATGGCAATACCGTGACCGCGGTGGTTGAGACCTGTTAAACCAGCTTTCTTCACAGAGATATCCACAGATTTTGTGGACACTCTTCGCTAGCCCTGATGGGCTCAGGGTTTTGTTAAATTTGTCGCCAGCGTCAAGTTGAAGGCGCGATTGAAACCCGGTGATTGGTGATCAAAATCGGGTCGAAATCAGGTCGAAAAATGACCTTGAGTCCGACTTTGGTGCGCAGCGTCGACAGCGATGACGATCAGCGATTGATTTGCCGCTCAGCGGTCCCCACTTTCGAGTCGACTTTGCAGTTGGACTCGAATGCATGACAGATCAAGATCCACACCAACCCGAAATTATCAGCCGCGGTTCTGCCCTGGTCCGCAGTGACGAACAACTCCCCGACAAGCTTTATCTGATACCGGTACAAAACCGACCTTATTTCCCCGCCCAGATCATGCCGATCATGGTGCAGGCGGACGCCTGGCGGGAAACCCTGGAGCGGGTCAGCAATACGCCGCACAAATTGCTCTGTCTGTTCCATATCGACGACTTTGACGCCCAGGCGATTCGCCGCGATCAACTGCCGCTGACCGGTACCGTAGTTCGGGTGCATCAAGTGCGTGAGCGCGATGGCGCCATTCACTTTTTAGCCGAAGGCCTGCGCCGTGTGCAGCTGCGCGCCTGGTTGTCGCGCAAGGCGCCTTATCTGCTGGAAGTGGCTTATCCGAGCGAGCCGGAGGAGCCGGAAAGCGAAGTACGCGCTTACGCATTGGCGTTGATCAGTGCGATCAAGGAACTGCTGCCGATCAATCCGCTCTATTCGGAAGAGTTGAAACAGTACCTGAATCGCTTTAGCCCCAACCAGCCATCACCTTTGGCGGATTTTGCAGCCGCCATCACCTCGGCCGAGACCGCAGCGCTTCAGGATGTGCTCGATACGCTGCCGTTGCTGGCGCGGATGGAAAAGGTGCTGGCGCTGCTGAAGCGCGAGCTGGAGGTGGCGCGCCTGCATCAGGAGATTAATGATCAGGTTAATGAAGAAATGTCGCGGCATCAGCGCGAATTCTTCTTACGCGAGCAGCTGAAATATATCCAGAAAGAACTGGGTATCAGCAAGGACGACCGGCAGAGCGATGCCGATGAGTTTCGTGAGCGCCTGGACGGCAAGACCGTGCCTGTTGATGCTATGAAGCGCATCGACGAAGAGCTGCACAAGCTGTCCATTCTGGAAGCCGGTTCGCCTGAATACGGCGTGACCCGGAATTATCTCGACTGGGCGACGCAGATTCCCTGGGGTCAGTACAGCGAAGACAAGCTGGACTTGCAGCGCGCGCGCAAGGTATTGGACAAGCATCATTCCGGTCTGGCGGACGTTAAAGATCGCATTCTCGAATTCCTTGCGGTTGGTGCTTACAAAGGCGAAATCGCCGGTTCTATTGTGCTGTTAGTGGGCCCGCCCGGGGTGGGTAAAACCTCGATTGGCCGGGCGGTGGCCGATAGCCTGGGACGGCCCTTCTATCGTTTCAGTCTGGGTGGTATGCGCGATGAGGCGGAGATTAAAGGTCATCGCCGTACCTATATCGGTGCCATGCCGGGTAAGTTTGTGCAGGCGTTAAAAGACGTCGAGGTGATGAACCCGGTCATCATGCTCGATGAAATCGATAAGATCGGTGCGTCCTACCAGGGCGATCCTGCGTCTGCTTTGCTGGAAACGCTCGACCCGGAGCAGAACAGTCAGTTTCTGGATCATTACCTGGATATGCGTCTGGACCTGTCGAAGGTGCTCTTTGTGTGTACTGCTAACCAGCTCGACACCATTCCGCCGGCCCTGCTCGACCGCATGGATGTGATTCGTTTGTCCGGTTACCTGGCCGAAGAAAAGCTCGATATCGCCAGCCGTCATCTGTGGCCGCGTCAGTTAGAGCGCGCCGGTGTCGATAAAAAGCAGTTGAAGATCAGCCGCAAGGCGCTGCGTCAGGTGATCGAAGGTTATGCGCGCGAAGCCGGGGTGCGCAATCTGGAAAAACAACTGGCCAAGATCATCCGCAAGTCGGTGGTGCGTTTGCTTGAGGAGCCGCAGTCCAGTATCCAGATTCAGCCGGAAGACTTGCCGGACTTACTGGGCACACAGCTGTTCCGGCGCGAGAAGCGACTCAAGGGTGTTGGTGTGGTGACCGGCCTGGCCTGGACCTCAATGGGTGGCGCTACCTTGCCGATCGAAGTGACCCGGGTGCACGACTATCAGCGTGGCCTGAAGCTGACCGGCAAGCTGGGCGAGGTGATGCGTGAATCCGCTGAAATTGCCTACAGCTTTGTGGTCGCCAATGCCCAACGCTACGGCGGTAATGCTGAGCTGTTCAAGCAAAGCCTGATTCACGTGCACGTACCCGAAGGCGCCACCCCCAAAGATGGTCCCAGTGCCGGTGTGACGCTGTCGACCGCCTTGCTCAGCCTGGCGTTAAACAAGGCGCCGCCGGCGGGGTTGGCGATGACCGGCGAAATCACCCTGACTGGCGAAGTGCTGGCGGTCGGTGGCATTCGCGAGAAAGTCATCGCAGCGCGACGTCAGGGCATTCGCAAGTTGATTCTGCCTGAGCCGAATCGTGGCGATTTCGACGAGTTGCCGGATTACTTGAAGAAGGGTTTGACGGTGACCTTCGCCGATCACTTTGATCAGGTGGCGCAGGGCGTCTTTGGCTAAGCCAAGCCGGTCTCTCTCTGTCTTAACCCTGGTTCAAACGGTTCAGCCAGGGTTAAGACCGGCGCCACTAAGGTGTGCGTCAGAAACACAGAAACCGGGTTAATCCGGAGATGCTGGAGACGCACATGAACACCATCCGTTTGTTGACTGTGACCTTGGCACTGAGTGTCAGCACTGCCGCCCTGGCAGATTACTACCACGAAGATCGCCACTACAGCGACCGCCAGCATTTCTATGCCGATGGCCGGGTGGTGTACGCCGAACCCATCTATGAAACCTATTATTACCGCGACAGCGGCTCGCGTTATGAAATCTGTCGTACCCGCGATGTCGAGGTCGATCGTTATACCCGCAATAACGGCAACCCGGGTGCGGCCATTATCGGTGGTGCGCTGGGTGCGACCGTGGGTTCTAATGCCGGCCACTCGCCTGAGTCGCAGATTTTTGGTGCCATCGCCGGGGGCATTATTGGTGGCGCCATCGGTAACGAGCTGGGCGGCGATAAAGAAACGGTGGTGCGCTACCGCACCGAACGCCAATGCGAAGTTGAATACCGCCATCATCGTCGTGAGTTGATAGGCTATGAAGTTCGCTATCGGTACAATGGTCGAGAATTCACTACCATCATGGATCGTCATCCCGGCCGCTATGTTCAATTGGAGGTCGAGGTGACGCCCAGATAATAACCATGAGGCACACCCACCCATGTTGAGGTTGCTCGGGCTAACCCTGGCCACCGCCGTCTATACCTTCATGCTGGCCTTGCCGGTCAGCGCCGCCAACCATCCCTGCACCGGTGCCGCTTTGCCGTTAACCACGGAAGGCGCCGTCGTTCAGGCGGCTGAATGCCTTTATGGCGGTCGAGTGGTTAAGGTGGAGCGCGCCGGCAGTGGCAGCAATTGGGTCTATCGACTGCGAATTTTGCTGGAAGGCGGCCGGGTCCGTTCTGTCGATTTTGATCCCGCCAGCGGTCAGCCCGTCAATCCGTCGGACCGGCCCTGATCACTCCAGGCCAGCTCACACCAGGAGAGAACGATGCGCTTATTGATCGTCGAAGATGAAGCCGGTCTGCGCGACCATCTGCAGCAAGGCTTTAAGAAAGAAGGCTTTGCCGTTGATTGCAGTGTCGATGGGCGTGATGGCCTCTTTATGGCGCGAGAGCATGATTACGATGCGGCCATCATCGATCTGGGACTGCCCGAGCTCGATGGCATCGAACTGATCAAGCAAGCGCGAGCCGCCGGCCGCGGTTTTCCCATTCTGATTCTGACCGCGCGCGGCCATTGGCAGGATAAAGTGACTGGCCTCGAAGCTGGCGCCGATGATTATCTGGCCAAGCCTTTTGTCTTTGCTGAGTTGTTGGCGCGCATTAAAGCACTGGTGCGGCGCAGCGTTGGTATGGCGTCGCCGTCCTTGAGTATTGGTATCTATGAACTGGATACCGCCAGCAAAACGCTCAGTGTCGATGGGCAATCCGTCGATTTAACCAGCTTTGAATACAACACTCTGGAATACCTGATGTTGCACCGCGACAAGGTGGTGTCCAAAGCGGAGCTGACCGACCATCTTTATGAGCAGGATTTTGATCGCGACAGCAACGTGATCGAAGTCTTTATCCGCCGGCTGCGCAAAAAGCTCGACCCCGAAGGCGAGCGCAATCCCATCCTGACCCAAAGAGGTCTCGGTTATCGCTTTAACGCTGATGCCAGCTAAGCGAAGCCGTCCCACCTTTTCGCTGCGCCGGCGCCTGCTGGTGTCAGCAACCGTCGTCTTACTGTTGTTTCTCGGCATTACCGGCCTGGCGCTGGACCGAGCCGTGGAACGCAGTCTGGTGACCGGGCAATCGGAACGCCTGTTTCTGCGCGTGCTCAATCTGCTGGCCGAATCGGAATTGAACGGCAATGAGTTCTGGTTGCCGACTTACCTCGCCGAAGAACGCTACAACTCACCGGAATCCGGTCTGGTGGCGCTGGTGTTGAATGAACAGCGGCAGGTTGTCTGGGAGAGCTTATCCAGTCAATGGTTCGAGCAACTCGACTGGGTTCGGTCCCAGGCCAATGTGGCGCCCGGTCAGGAAGAGTTCGGTGATCACGGCGGCTACGTTTACGAGCGTTACGCCGTGCTCTGGGAGGGTGTCGATGGTGACACTCCGCGCTTTGAGTTCTGGGTGTTGGAAGATGCGGCTCCATTGCAGCAGACCTTACGCGCCTTTCGCAATCAGCTCTGGGGCGGGCTGGGCGCGGTGACGCTGGCGCTGTTGGTGACGCTATGGCTGGTGGCGCGTTGGGGGCTGGCACCACTGCGTCAGGTGGCCTTGCATCTGCAGCGCATTCGCAGCGGTGAAGCGCGCCGACTGGACGGTCGCTACCCCAGCGAATTAACGCCGCTGACCGATAACCTGAACCGTCTGTTGGAAGCCGAACAGGGCCAGCGCGATCGTTATCGTCAGGCCATGGCTGATCTGGCGCACAGTCTGAAAACGCCGCTGGCGGTAATGCGCACCCTGGATCCGGGCGATGTCGAAGAACTGAACGAACAGATAGTGCGCATGGATCAGATTGTTCGATATCAGCTGCAGCGGGCGGTCACCGAGGCGCGTTCCGGGCCGGTACTGGGGCAACGAGTCGATCTGGGTGAGGCCCTGGTTCGGGTTGGCCGGGCGCTGGAGAAGGCGTTCGCTAACAACGACAAGGTACTCGACCTGCCCGATATCGAATCCTGGCCGGTGGCCATGGATGCCAACGATTTGCTGGAAGTCCTGGGTAACCTGCTAGAAAACGGCTTTAAATACAGTCGTTCGGTGATCACCGTTTCGGTCAGTCGCGAAAGCGCCTTTCCTGATCGCTGGTGTGTGGATATCGACGACGATGGCCCTGGCATTTCACCCCAGGCGCGCGAACAGGTGTTAGACCGCCATCAGCGCCTGGATACCTTGCAGCCGGGGCAGGGCATTGGCCTGGCCATGGTGCGCGATATTCTTGCCAGTTACGGCCTAAGCCTGAGCATCGATACCAGTCCTTTCGGCGGCGCCCGCTTTCGCCTCTATTTGCCTGTGGCCGCCTAGCGGATCTGGGTCCAGTAAAAAACCACCGATAGCAGTATCAACACCAGCAGCAACCACAGATTGCGGTTCTTGCCATCCTGGCGCCGGCGCGAGCGATAACGGTTCAACAGAAACGCCGAGACCGACAGGCTGATGCAGCCGATCAGCGCTACCGGCATCCACGGCAACACGCTTTGCATCCACTCGGTGCGCATCTCCAATTGGTGATAGCGCACCACGCCGGTGTTCATTTCCGGCTTGGCAATCCACCACAAACACTGAAAGCCGAGCAGGGCAATCCAGGCGGAGACGTTGGAAATGTGCAGCAAGCGCATCCAGATATCGGGCTTACGACGTTGACGACGATCAACAGGCGGTTCCTGGTTCATAACTGCAAACGGTGTCCGTTTTCGTGCAGCCAGCGGCGTTCGCTCTTCCAACTGGGATGGCTGCGATTGACTTCAGCCCAGAACGCCGGGCCATGATGCGGGTGGAGCAAATGAGCGGTTTCATGCGCCACCAGATAATCAACAACGCGCTCCGGTGCCAGCATAATCAGCCAATTGTACTGAATGCGGCCTTCGGCGGTGCAATGTCCCCACTTGGTTCGGGTGCGGCGCAGGCGGATGTCGAGCAGCCGGTCCGACCAGCCCCGGGCGGCGAGCAGTTGTTCGGTTTTCTGCGTCAGTATGTGCCGCGCCTGTGCCTTATAAAAGTCGGCCAGCAGGCTGTGCACGCTGTCTTTATCGAGATCGGCGACATCCAACTGCAGGCTGTCACCGAGCTGCTGCCATTGCGCTTTACGACCGGGGCGCAGCAGCAGTTGTAATTGTTGATCCATCAGCGGGCAAAACGCTGCCTGTGAAAAATCCGGCCGTTCGTCACTGCGTTGGCGCTGATGTTCGCGAACCTTGTTGATCCACTCGGCCCGGCTGTCGACAAAGGCCAGCACTTCGGCCGAGCGGGTACGGTTGGGCAGGCGCAGTTCGACCTGACCATCACGGACGTGCAGCGCCAGCGTTTTGCGCTTGGAGCGACGAATGGGAATCTGCTCACCACGCCAACTGAGCACTTCGGTCATCGCGACGGGTTTTCCATCAGCGGGGTAATCAGCGATTCCAGGCCTTCACTGCGGATCAGCAGCGCCAGTGCCATCAACTGACCCAGGCGACCGGCCGGCCAGCCTTTGCCCTGAAACCACAGCAAATACTCTTCGGGCAGGCGAATCAGCGGACGTCCGCTATATTTGCCAAAGGGCATGGTGGTTCGTGCCAGTTCGATCAGATCTTGTTGTTGGAAGGACATGCTGTGTGAGTGCCTCTTTGGAAAATCCCGTGACCTTGCCGGAATTCGTTCGCAGGCAGGCCGAGCAAGGTCTGGCGCGGTTTCTGGAACGTCGGCGTCGGGATGTCGAACTGACCGGTCAATTATATAAAACAGCGCTGGTGATTCAGCAAACCACGCCGCATCCGTTAACGCGTGAAACGGTGACGCTGCCCATCGCGTTGTTGAACTGGCGTGAGGATCGCTGGCGGCTGTACTTTCGCGGTACCCGTGGACGCTGGCTCAGAGTGCCCGACAGTCCGGAGCTGAGTCGGCCCGAGCCATTACTCGATGCGGTTGAAGACGATCAGCTTGGCATCTTCTGGCGCCAATAATCATCCAGTCGCTTAATCGCCTCTTCCAGTGTTGCCGCATCGGTACCGAAGTTCAGTCGTACTGCCCGATCATTGCCAAAGTCGCGGCCATCACTGGGCATAACGCCCGCCGCAACAAAATGCCGCATGGCTTCTCCCGGTGCAAAATCGGATTCAATCCACGCCAGGAACGTCGCCGGTTGCGGCCGGTAACGCAGGCCGGGCAGGGCGTTGATCGCTTCTGCCAGACGGTCGCGGTTATCGCGTAATTGCAGCCGCAGTGCATCCAACCAGGGTTTGCCCCCGGTGAAAGCCGCTTCGGCCGCAAAATAGCCTGGGAAAGAAGGGTGCGGTAGTAGGTCCTGCCCGGTTTTCTGGTATCGACTGCGCAGCTGGGCACTGGGCACGATGGCAAATGAACAGCCGAGGCCGGCGACGTTAAAGGTCTTGCTGGCGGCCATTAGCGTCAGGCTGTTATCGCGCACAGCATCCACTGAGCCGGCCGGGCAATGCTGGCCGCCGTCCAGACGCAGATCGCAATGAATCTCATCGGAACAGAGCACCACCTGGTGGGCCTGGCACAGTTGCGCCAGACGCTCCAGATCGTTGCGCTCGAGCGCGGTGCCGTGCGGATTCATGGGGTTGCACAGAATCATCAGATGGCAGTCCGGATGCGCCAGTTCCGTGGTCAGCTGTTGCCAGTCCCAGATCCAGCGCTCGCCATCGAAGTGCACCGATAAGGGGACGGGCGTGCAGTCGCGATGCTTGGCTGCTGCCCGTAACGGCGGATAATTCGGTTCCTGCACAATAACGCGGCCACCTTGGGCGAAGGCCTGGATCGCCAAGTTGAAACTGGGCACCACGCCCGGCATCCATAAAATCCAATCCGGCTCAATAGCCCAGTCGTATTCCTGGGCGCACCAGTTGACCACGGCCTGATTCAATTCCGGCCAGGGATGAGTGTAACCGTGCACCGGGTTACTGAAGCGTTGCTCCAGCGCTTGTTGCACCGTTGGCGCGGTGGCCAGGTCCATATCGGCGACCCACATGGGCAGCACCGGTTGGTCGCGGTAGCGTTCGAGTTTAATGGCGTGAGTATTGCGACGATCGACAGCGTTAAACATGGCAGGATCTATTGAGGTTTGGCGGCATGCTGCCGCAAGGCGGCAAAACTGGCAAGTTCTGGCGGTGCTTCTGCTACAATGCGCGCCGTTTTTATCAGGCTCGGTAAGGTGAGGTAACAGGCAGATGAGCAGTGATCGTTTTGGCGGCACCCAGCGCTTATACGGACGCGACCAGACGAGCTATTTGCAGCAACGTCATGTGGTTGTGGTCGGTCTTGGCGGTGTCGGCAGTTGGGCGGCCGAGGCCCTGGCGCGCACCGCTGTGGGTCGCATTACGCTGATCGATCTGGACGATGTCTGTGTCTCCAACACCAACCGCCAATCGCACGCCCTGGAAGGCAACATCGGCCGCATGAAAGTCGATGTTATGGCCGAGCGCTTACGGGCTATTAATCCAGCGATTGAGGTGGAGGCGATCAGCGATTTTCTGACGCCGGACAACCTGATTCGTTACCTGGACCCGGCACCGGATGCGGTGCTCGATGCCATCGACAGCGTACGCGTCAAAGCGGCGCTGATTAACTTCTGCAAGCGCCGCCGCATTAGTCTGGTCACCACCGGTGGTGCTGGCGGGCAGATCGATCCGTTGCAGATCAAGGTCGACGATCTCAGTCGCACTATTCAGGACCCTTTAGCCGCACGCACCCGTCAATTGCTGCGCCGCGAATACGGCTTCAGTC
Source organism: Saccharospirillum sp. HFRX-2 (assembly GCF_043196805.1). Lineage (NCBI taxonomy): Bacteria > Pseudomonadati > Pseudomonadota > Gammaproteobacteria > Oceanospirillales > Saccharospirillaceae > Saccharospirillum > Saccharospirillum sp. HFRX-2. Next base: position 230,595 of record NZ_JBEBMU010000006.1, on the reverse strand, counting down.
GCAACGCCAAACGCAAGTTCGGTATCGAGTGCGTCTATTCCACCGAACAGTTGCGCTACCCACAGGCTGATGGCGAGGTCTGCGCGGCAAAGCCGAGCGACGGCGACAGCGTGCGGCTCGATTGCGCCACCGGCTTTGGCGCTTCGATGATGGTAACGGCAAGCTTCGGTATGGTCGCTGCCAGCCGGATCGTGGATCGTTTATTACGCAAGCAAACGCAACACAGTGATGTCGCGAACACGACTGAACAAAAGGTGAATCTCAGCACGACGGCCGGCTGACGTGCTGCCCCGGTCGGGATACACTGCGCTGTGATGTTTGCCTTTTTAAGGCGGTTATTTTGCTAGCCGCTAAGACGCTTCTAAGACCTGAGGTCCATCCATGCTGACCCTGTTGCTGAAAATTCTGCGTGCTTTAAATTCCGAGGCCGGCCCCTGGCAGATTTCCTTTGCCGCCGGCCTGGCGTTGATCATCGGCCTGACGCCGGTGTTGTCGATGCACAATGCCCTGATCCTGCTGTTTGCCTTTATCTTCCGCGTCAATCTCGCCACCTTTTTTGCGCTCTGGGCCATCTTCTCCGGCTTCGCTTATTTGCTCGATCCGCTGTTTGATCAGTTGGGTTACGCCTGGCTGATGGCGCCCAGCTGGAGCGATTTCTGGACTGGCCTCTATCAGAATGACTTCTGGCAACTGACCCGTTTTAACCACACCGTCACGCTGGGCAGTCTGGTGATCTCGGTGCTGCTGTTTGTGCCGGTCGTGCTGTTGTTCCGTTACAGCGTAGTGGGTTACCGCGCCAAGCTGATGCCGTCGCTGGAGCGCCTGAAAATTGTCCAGGCGCTGAAGGCCAGCAAACTCTATGACCTCTATCAGAAACTGCCATAAGGAATCGCTGAGATGAAAGTATTTCGCTGGAGCGGTTTGATCGGTTTTGTGGCGGTCCTGGCGCTGTTGCTGGTGATTGGATTTTTCTTTATTGATAACTGGATCAAAGCCGGTATAGAAGCCGGCGGTACGCGCATCAATGGCGCCGAAGTGAACGTTGGTGATGTTGATCTGACCTTCAGCCCGATTGGTTTCAAACTCGAAAACCTGCGCATCACCGATGTCGATGAACCGACCAAGAACCTGTTCGAACTCGATGAGGCGCGGCTGCAGTTGCGTCTGGCGCCGTTGTTTTTCGGCCGCATCAACATCGAAGCGATGATTGTTGATGGCATGCGTTCAGGTACCGAACGCCGCCGCCCGGGACGGGTGTTGCGGCAAGCCGAAGCGACTAACACCGACAGTAGCAACAGCACCAATAACACCGATACAACCGCAGCTGCTGCGCCGGCAACGGCTGACGCCGGCGGTGCTTCACCGGCATCGAGTCGTACCAATGCCGGCGGCGAAACCGCCAGCGTTGCCAATGCGTCCTCGGGTTCTTCTTTGCCAGACCCGACGCAGGTGGCGTTGTCGAATCTTGAGCAGACCCGCACAGCGGTCAGCCGGGCCCAGACCCAAATGCAAACCGCCAGCGACAATGTCTCCTCAGCGTTGGATGCCTTACCCGACGACGCCAGCCTGGACGATTACGATCGCCGTCTGGATGCATTGGGCGAGCGGCGTCTCGACAGTATCGAGGCAGTACGCCGTACCCGGGACGATTTGAATGCACTGGCCGAACAGGCCGCCCGCGATCAACTCAGTGTCGCCAATGCGCGTCAGGCCGCGCGCGATGCGGTGCAGACCGCCGAGGATGCGCTTGCAGATGTCAGCGCAGCACCGGCACGAGACTGGAGCGCACTGAAAGAGAAGTACCCGCTGAATGCGGCCACCGCGACGCGCTTTGGCCGCATGCTGCTCGGCGACGAGATTTTCGATCAGGTTGAGCAAATCCAGGACTGGTATGAACAGGCGTCCCCCTGGTTGGCACGGCTGGCTCCGGAACCTAACGAAGACGGCCCACAACGCCTCGATGGTCGTTACGTGCGCTTCCCACATCCCAATCCGGCGCCAGACTTCATGTTGCGCGAAGCGCTGATCGGTTTTGAAGCCGACGGCCAACCCTGGCGCATCCAATTGCTGGATGTGACCGGTCAGCAAAGCATGACTGGCCGGCCGGTACGCATCGAAATCGTTAAAGGCGATCTGGACGATCCGCGCCTGCGCATTGCCGGCGTGCTCGACCGCCGTGGCGACAGCGTCCACGACCGCTTCGAATTATTCGGTCGTGATCTGGGGTTGGGCGACCGCCGTGTTGCGGTAGCCGATGCGCAACTGGACTGGGTGCCGGGCCGTACCGATCTGTCGGGTACGGTCGATGTCATCGATGGCGAACTGGATGGCAATTTGGCACTGCGATTCAGTGACAGCAACTTTGCGGCCGGTGGCAACAGCCGTACCACAGCGTTATTGAACCAGGCCTTGGGCAGCGTCAGTTCTTTCGATATGGGCATCGCCATCGACGGCACTGTGCGTCGGCCGCAGCTGTCGTTAACATCCGATCTCGATAATCAATTGAACCAGGCGCTGAGCCGTGTCGTACGCGAAGAATACGACCGCTGGCTGGCACAAAGCCGCGCCAGCATCGACGCCGAAGCGGCGCAGTTGCGGGCGCCGCTTGACGAGCGTTTGGCCGAGGTGCGCGCCGAGCGCGATAGAGTCCAGGCGCAGGCTGACGAATTCCAGGCTGAAGTGACCGATCGCATCGAATCCGAGCGTGATCGTTTGCAGCAACGGCTGCGGCGTTTGGAATCGCAAGCCGAAGACGCCATTAAAGATCAAATCAAAAAACTCGACCTGCCGTTTTAACTTCGGCGGGTCCTTTTAAGGCGGCCCAGGCCGCCAGTGAGAAAACACCTGTTATGCAGATAGACCTGGTACTGGAAGTTGAAGACAGCGACGCCTTGATCGCCATCGACTTTCTGGTCGACAACATTGAGCTGTCCAAGTCCAAGCTTAAGGACATGATGAACAAGGGCGCCGTCTGGCATGTCGATGGCAAAAAGGGCAAGCGTCGTCGGCTGCGCCGGGCGATGACCGACATCGTGCCTGGCGATCGTTTTGAAGTCTTTTACGACGAAGAATTGTTGGCGATCAAACCGCCATTGCCACGATTGATCGCCGATGAATCGCATTATTCCGTTTGGGACAAACCACCGGGCGTGCTCAGCCAGGGCACCGACTGGGGCGATCATGCTGCCCTGCCGCGTCTGGTCGAGCTGTATTTCACGCCGCGCCGGGAAGTGTTTCTGATTCATCGTCTCGACCGCGAAGCGTCCGGTCTGATGATTCTCGCGCACAGCCGCAAAGCCGCCGCGCAGCTGTCGGAGTTGTTCGCCTCCGGCAGCGCTGTGACCAAGCGTTATCGCGTGGAAGTGTTGGGCGATATAAAAGACGAAGGGGTGATCAACAGCGAAATAGAGGGAAAGTCAGCCCTGACTCGATTTAAGAAACTGAAATACGAAGCAGAACCGAACCGATCGACTTTGGATGTGTGGATTGAGACTGGCCGAAAACATCAGATTCGACGTCACTTTGACGGCATCGGCCATCCCGTTATCGGTGATCCCCGCTATGGAGAGGGTAATAAGAGTAATGAAGGGATGAAGCTCAAGGCGGTCGAAATGTCTTTTGATTGTCCCGTCACCGCCAAACACCAGCGGTTTTCCTTGTTGTAAGAGTTGCCCGAGTGCGCCCGGAACCAGGGCGCGTCTTTAATAAGGCGGACTTCAGGTTACAGATCCATAGGTGTGTTTATTACGATAGCTCCGTTATTACTCGTTAGACTCATCACAGCCTGAGCATCGGGCTGCTGGTAAGATTCGTGATCAATAACACTCAATAGATAAGCGACGTTAACAAGCGGAACAGTGCATGGATAAAAAAACAATCATGGTCCATCCATTAATAAGTGGGAATCCCTATATAAGAATTCTCTACGATTCAATGGGTGAATATGATTATGAGGGTTTTTATTCCAGCCGGCTTGGATTCCTCTTTAATGGTGCACGAGTGCTTCATATCCATTGGATGGATGACTTTATTTCGGGCGGTGTTGTAAAAGGTTTTCTGCGGATGATTCGCCTTTTAGTGGTGGCCTTGGTCATCCGTTTAAGGGGCGGTTTGGTGATATGGACATTGCATAATTCGGTCAGCTATACCCACAACCGTCGTCACAGGGTGTATGCGCGCTGGCTGGGGTATTTGTTACAGGTTTTCGTTAATTACATCATTGTGCATTCTGATTACCAAAGGGAGCACATAAAAAAGAGATTTCGTAAGAAAGCAGTTACGGTTCTGCACCATAACTACTTGTCAGATATTGCATTACATTTAAATCCAGACATTCAGAATGACGACGACAACAGCGTTTTGTATTTCGGGATGATCTCAGAATACAAAGGCGTAGACAGGCTGGTTGATGCTTATAACAAGTCCCAACGCCGGCGAAAGCTGGAAGTGTGTGGTTTTTGTGAACCTTCTTATGGTGAATGTCTCATTCAGTCAGATAGCAGTCGCTCCATCAGCTTTGATTTTGGTTGGTTTTCAGATGAACAGCTGTATCAAAAAATCATCGGCGCTGGCGTGATTGTATTGCCGCACGTCAGTATCACTAATTCAGGCTCGCTTTATTTGGCGTTGTCGCTGAGAAAAACAGTGATCATCAGGCGCAGTCAGTTAGTGGAGGAGACCCTGCAGAAATGGCCGGATCTCGCTCAAGCAATCTATACGTTCGATCATGACGATCAGTTGCGGCAGTTATTGGATGCCGTTGAGGTGATACAGGATGCCTCCTGTTTCGACTCCTTTATTCAAGATACGTCGATTGACAAAGTCAGGCAGTCGTACCTTGAGCTGTATGCACAGGGAACTGGTTGATCGTCCGATCGGATATTTGAACGGCGCTTGAGGGGTGACGAGTGTTTGCTCAGCCCGAGCTATAACGAACCGTGACAGCGGTTGAAATGTCCTCCAAGTGCCCAATACCTCTAGCTGGTTGCGGTTTTTGCCGTTGCGAGTGCAACGTGCGCGTAGTCCACGGTTTGGGCACGCGCTATACTCAAGAACCCAACTGTCATCCACTGACTGAAAAGGAAGCCCGCCTCCATGTTTGAACGCGTAAGCGCCGCCCCGGCCGATCCGATCCTGGGTCTGAACGAATCCTTTGCTGCCGACCCCCGGCCCGACAAGGTTAATTTGGGCGTCGGTGTGTTCATGAATGACGATGGCGTGACGCCGATTCTCGATACCGTTAAGCAAGCTGAAGCGCGCTTGGTGAAAGAAGAAACCACCAAGAGCTATCTGGCCATTTCCGGTGACGGTGAATACGGCCGCCAGGTTCAGGCACTGCTGTTCGGACAGAGCAATCCCATTATCACCGAGCAACGGGCGCGCACCGCTCAAACTCCGGGCGGAACCGGCGCCCTGCGTTTGGCGGCGGACTTTTTGAAAACTCAGTTGGGTGTGAACACCATTCACGTCAGCGATCCAACCTGGGCCAACCATGGCAACATCTTTAAAAGTTCGGGTCTGAATATCGCGACTTACCGTTACTACAACGCCGCCGACTACAGCCTGGACTTCGACGGCATGCTTGCCGATCTGGCCAAAGTACCGGCTGGCGATGCGGTGATGCTGCACGGTTGCTGTCACAACCCGACCGGTGTCGACCCCAGTGCTGAGCAGTGGGAACAACTGGCCGATGTTGCTGCCCAACGTGGCTTTGCGGTGCTGTTCGATTTCGCCTATCAAGGTTTTGCCAAAGGCATGGATGAAGACGCTGCCGGTTTGCGCGCCTTCGCCAAGAAAGTCCCGGAACTGTTGGTGGCGTCGTCGTTCTCCAAAAACTTTGGTCTCTATAACGAGCGCGTTGGTGCCATGACACTGGTGGCAACGAACAGCGACACCGCCGAGTCAGCCTTCAGCCAGGTCAAAACGCTGGCCCGAGGCAATTACTCCAACCCGCCGGCACATGGTGCCAAGGTGGTGGCGACCATTCTGACTGACGATAAGTTACGCAGCGCCTGGATTCAGGAAGTGGCCGACATGCGCGACCATATTCAGCAACTGCGTGACCTGATGGTTGCCAAGCTGAGTGAACGCGGCGCCAAGCGTGATTTCAGTTTTATCAGTCGCCAGAACGGCATGTTTTCCTTTACCGGTTTAACGCCGGAACAGGTCAAAACCCTGAAAGAAGAGCATGGCCTTTATATGGTGGGCAGTGGCCGCATTAACGTCGCTGGCATGTCACGCTCTAATATCGATGCCGTCTGTGACGCCATCGTCGCCGTACTGTGACGACTGGGTTCGTCCGCTAAACGCCAGACCCGGCTGGTCGTCCTGACCGGCCGGCCTAGTTTTCCGTCAGTCATCTTCAGGAAGTCGCCATGAAGCCGTTTAAGGTGCATTCCAAATATCAGCCGGCGGGCGATCAGCCCAAGGCCATCGAGCAACTGGTGACCGGACTGGAAGCCGGCCTGACCGCCCAGACGCTGCTCGGTGTCACCGGTTCCGGTAAGACCTACACCATGGCCAAGGTGATTGAAGCGGCGCAGCGCCCTACCATTGTTATGGCGCACAACAAAACACTGGCCGCGCAACTTTATTCCGAGTTCCGCGAATTCCTGCCGGAAAATGCCGTCGAGTATTTCGTTTCCTATTACGACTACTACCAGCCCGAAGCCTATGTGCCGTCCTCGGATACCTTTATCGATAAGGATTCGTCGGTTAACGAACACATCGAGCAGATGCGTTTGTCGGCCACCAAGGCGTTGCTGGAACGTCGCGATACATTGATCGTCGCCACCGTTTCGGCCATCTATGGTTTGGGTTCGCCTGAATCCTATTTGAAGATGATGCTGCATCTGAAAAAAGGCGACTCGGTGGATCAGCGGTTTATTCTGCGCCGCTTGGCGGAACTGCAATACAAGCGCAATGACGTCGATTTTGGCCGGGGCACTTATCGGGTGCGCGGTGACATTATTGATGTGTATCCGGCTGAATCTGAAATGGAAGCGGTGCGCATTGAATTGTTCGACGAAGAAGTGGAGCAACTCAGTCTGTTCGATCCACTGACCGGTGAATTACTTAGCAAACTGACGCGCACCACCATCTACCCGAAAACGCACTACGTCACACCGCGTGAAACCATTGTCAAAGCCATCGAAGAGATTGAAACCGAACTCGGCGAACGGCTGAAAGTTCTCGAAAAAGACAATCGGTTGGTCGAAGCGCAGCGTCTGGAACAACGCACCCGTTACGATCTGGAAATGATGCGCGAGCTGGGTTATTGCACCGGCATCGAAAACTACTCGCGCTTTCTATCCGGCCGTGGTCCTGGTCAGCCGCCACCGACCTTGTATGAATATCTGCCCGACGATGCCTTGATGTTTATCGACGAAAGCCACGTCTCCATTCCGCAGATTGGCGCCATGTACAAAGGCGACCGGTCGCGCAAAGAAACTCTGGTTGAGTACGGTTTCCGTCTGCCGTCGGCGCTCGATAACCGGCCGCTGAAATTCGAAGAATGGGAACGCTTGGCGCCCCAGGCAATTTATGTATCGGCGACGCCGGCCAAGTACGAAGCCGAACACAGTCAGCAAACGGTTGAGCAGGTGGTGCGTCCGACCGGTCTGGTCGATCCGCTCGTTGAAGTACGGCCGGCCTCCACTCAGGTCGATGATTTACTGTCGGAAATTCATAAGCGCATCCAGCTTGGCGAACGCACGCTGGTGACCACCTTGACCAAGCGCATGGCCGAGGATTTAACCGATTATCTGGCCGAAAATGGCATCAAGGTGCGCTATCTGCATTCGGATATCGACACCGTCGAGCGCGTCGAAATTATCCGTGATCTGCGCTTGGGTGAGTTCGATGTGCTTGTCGGTATTAACCTGCTGCGTGAAGGTCTGGATATGCCGGAAGTGTCGCTGGTGGCGATTCTGGACGCCGATAAAGAAGGCTTCCTGCGCAGTGATCGTTCGCTGATTCAGACCATCGGTCGTGCCGCCCGTAACCTCAACGGCACCGCCATTCTTTATGGCGATAACATGACCGGTTCGATGCGGCGTGCCATCGAGGAAACCGAACGTCGCCGCGAAAAACAGATCGCTCACAACGAAGCCAATGGCATCACGCCGCAAGCCTTGCAAAAAGACGTTCAGGATATTCTCGACAGCGCCATCACACCGGGAGCACCCGGCCGTAAAGGTAAGATGGCCAGCCGTCGGCAAAAAGTTGAACGCATCAACGCCGAAGAGAAAAGTTACGCTACCATGTCACCGGCGGAACTGTCGAAAGAAATTATACGACTGGAAGATGAGATGCATCGCGCCGCCAAAGACATGGCCTTTGAAAAAGCTGCGGCTTTACGCGATGAGATGATCGAGGCCAAAGACCTGTTGAAAGTCGTTTAGCCCAACCGAGGGAGGTTTTGCCATGACACCGGACGTCGCTGAACATTTTAAAACCTATCCGCCTGCCGCGCGTGATTGTCTGCACCAGGTGCGGCAATTAATCATCGAGGTTGCCAGCGAACAGCAGTTGGGCGCCGTCGAAGAAACGCTCAAATGGGGTGAACCCAGTTATAAGGTGGCCGGTGGCAGCCCGGTGCGTTTTGATTGGAAACCCAAACAGCCCGAGCAGTGCGCTGTGTATTTTGTCTGTACCACTCGCTTGGTGGAAACCTTTCGCGAAGTCTATAGCGCCGAGCTGAAGTTTGAAGGTAAGCGCGCCATTTTACTCGATCCCCAAAAGCCCTTACCCGAGGCGGCATTACGTCACTGCATCGATATGGCGTTGCGCTATCAACAGTTGAAACATCTACCTCTGCTCGGCGCTTAACCATTGTTCGACCAAGTCAGGCAGACACTCATCTGCATTACCCAGTATTAACTCAAAGCCGGAATGCACTGGCACCGGTTCAGCATTGATGATGACCTTGGTGGCCTTGTCAGCGGCCAGTGTTAACAAGGACGCGGCCGGTTGCACCGTCAGCGAAGTGCCCACGACCAAGACTTTATCGGCTGCCGCCATCGCCACTTCCGCTTCCGAAAACCCCAATACCGATTCGCCAAACCAGACCACATCCGGCCGCCATTGACCGCCATCGGCCGCGCGTTCATTCAGATCGACCGCCTCGCCATGCATCCAGCGTTTATTGCTGGCATCCGCCGTTGAACGAACCCGGTCGAGCACACCGTGCAGATGGATAACGGCACTGCTGCCCGCACGTTCGTGCAGGTCGTCGACATTCTGGGTAATGATCTGCACTGGGTAACGCGATTCCAGGCGGGCGATGGCGCGATGTGCCGCTGTCGGCTGCGCCTTCCAGGCCAGGGCGCGGCGCTCATTATAAAACTCGGTCACCAATTGGGTGTTGGTTTGCCAGGCTTGGGGCGTTGCCAGCGTCAGCGGATCGTGTTGGCGCCATAGGCCGTCTGCTCCTCGAAAGGTGGCCAGGCCCGCACCGGCGCTGAGGCCGCTGCCTGAGAAAACGACGATAGGTTGCATAGCGTTCCTGAATGAAAATGACGATGCTAAAGCCTGGCGCTGATCGAAAATGGGTTCAAGTTTTCTTGAGTTCCGCCGATGCCCCTCTCGAAGGGTTAAAATGCGCCCACCGCAGGGATATGAATGATGGCCGTTGTCGGTGACCACTTCGACAGCCTCGCAGCTCAGCTGGATTTCAGCCGTTTAAGTCGGCCGCAGCCGCAGTCGGTTGAGTCAGCCGATGAGCCGCCTGCAACTGCAAAGCGCACCTTAGGAACCGTTTTGGGTGTCAGTATGACGCTTGAATCCGGGGCCGAGGTGAGCTTTAACGTGCGCGAGGGAATCGCCGGGAAGCTGGTTGATTTTACGCTGGAAAGTTCACAGCCGCTGTCGGGAAAAGAACAGCAGGTTTTTGCCCGGGTTATCGAAGACCTGGCGACTGCCATTGATCAATTGTTCAGTGGTAAGGCCGCCGGTCAAACGGATCTCTTCCAATCCATCAGCGATCGCTCCATCAGTGATTTGGAGATCAGCGCGAGCCAGCAGACAGGGATGCTCAGTCAGCAGTTAACGCTGCAGCAGCAAACCATGAGCAACGGCGAAAAGCGCTTATCGGCCGATTGGCAGCAAGCTGATCTGGATTCGGGTATTGAGGATCGCCACGGTTTCAAACTGAGTAAAAAACCCGGTGTTGTTGCGCAAACCTATGGCCAGGTGGGCACCAACTGGCTGGAGGCAAAGCTGGCCGCTGCGACGAGCGTAATGGGTAATACTCAGAATTTGGCGGGTGGTTTGCAATCGCAAACCTTAAGCAGCTTCTATGGTTCCGGATTAAACGCTCTGCTGCAGGTGGCTAACGACAGCATCCGGGCGCTTGAAGATATTGGCGCCAGCCGGGACCAGGCTCAGGGCGTCGTAGGGCGCACCGTTTCCGCGTTAAGTCAGCACACTCAAACACAGCCGATGTCATCCGGTTCATTGTCGATGCCCGATTTCGATGCGGCCTTTACTTCGAATCGGAAAAAAGACGCTCGTGAAATAGGCCCTGGTACTTATCAGTTAACCATCAGTCTGTCTCAACAGAGCCGGGAAAGTTCCGATGCAGATTCCGATGCTCAGTACCTAAGCCAGCGACGCACTTTGGAGATGAGCTACCGCACGGCAACGGAAGAGCAAACCTTATCGCTCAATTGGAGCAGTGAGGAGAGCCAACGTTATAAGCTGACCAATGGCCAGATTAATTCCAGCGGTCGTCAGCGCGAGGAACTTTTAGAGTGGATCATTGACGATGCCAATGGTCGTTCCAGTGGTCGTGAGCATATATCGCAGCGCGACTTTAACGTCTACGGCGGTCAATCTCCTGGCTCACCACTCATGCAACTGGACCGGTTCGATGACAGCCAGGAAGGGCAGGGGTTGAGTCATTACGTCTGATGGGCGTGCGTTAATTCAAGCGCTCAACCGTTCGATGGTTCCTACACGAATAGCCCGTTAAACGACGGCCTAAAACCTCCGCATCATCGCAATTTAATAAAGATAAGCCGCGCCGATTTCATCGCCGGAGCGATCACTCTGGTCGCTTTGAATACCGGTTGTTAAGCCGCTTTGCGCCCACATTCCCACAACTAATTGTTCACCGTCTGCACTGAGATCAATGCTGGGCTGGGTGTGGTAACCGAAGCCGCCATCTCCGGTCCGGTTATTGCTGGCTTTTACGTAAGCCTGTTCGGCCCAAAGGCTATTGTCGTGTCGATAGATATAAACCGCACCGGAACCGCCGGCGCTGTTGTTGTGTTGGGAGTTGCTTGAGCCATGAACTCCGGCTGTGACGCTGGACTCTTCTTTGGCGACCACCGCCAGCCACTGGCCATTACCACTGAGTCTGACGCCGATGCCGAAATGGTCACCATTGTCGGCATTTCCTGCTTTGATAAAGGCTTGTTCGCTCCAGCCAGTGCCGGTTCGAGCGTACAGATAGACGGCACCGGAGTAGTAGCGATTAGGGCCACTGCCGGAACTGGGGTGCTGATGCACGCCGACCAGATTAGTCTCTTCGTCTTTCGCCCCGACAGCCAGGACATCGCCATCGTCATCCAGGCTGACACTGGCACCAAAGAGCGCCTGTTGCTTGGCATTGCTGGCCTTAATATAGGCCTCTTCGGTCCATCCGGCGCCGTTGTGGTAGTAGACATAGGCTGCCCCGGAATTAAATTCGCTGCCGGTATCCCCCGCACCGGGAAAGGTGGCGCTGACGCCGGTCGCATCGTTATCTTCCTGCATGGCACCGACCACCAGTCTTGCGCCATCACCGCTCAGGCTGACACTGCGTCCGAACCAGGCACTGTGAGCATTGCTGGCTTTGATGTAGGTGTCTTCGGTCCATTCGCTGCCGTCGTAGCGATAGACGTAGGCGGCGCCGGAACCTGGTTGACCACCGACATCGCTCGCAGCGGGGAAGCTGGTGTTAATGCCGCGAGCATCGTTGTTTTCCGAATAAGAGCCGACGACCAGACGGTTACCATCAGCGCTTAAATCGATGGCGTTACCAAAGTAAGTGGATGCGGCAGTATTGCTGGCTTTGATATAAGCCTGCTCTGACCAGCTTGTGCCACTGCGGCTGAATACATAGGCGGCGCCTGAAAGCAGCGCACCGCTGCCACTAACCCCGGATTGAGAGGCATGAATACCAGTGGCTGAGCTGTTATCGGTGCGAGACCCAACCGCAAGCCGGTTGCCATCTGTGCTGAAGGCCAGGGCGGATGCCGGGTTCCGTAAACTGATTTTTTCTTGTTGCTGCCACTGCCCGGGCGTGGCTTCCACAAAGATATGGAGGTAATTCCCACCGGCAACAGCCATGGTTTTGCCATCGCCACTGAGCGCCACAGCTTGCCCAAAGTGGTATTCGAACGGCACCAGAACATCGGGTTTGAAATAACCCACGCCCGTGGCGAGATTCCCGGAAACGTACGTCGCCCGGCTATCACTGCAACCGTCTGAGTTACAGCGTTGCAGAATGTATTGGGCGTTAGCGCGGGCGTGCAGGGCAACGTCCATAACAAAGGTTTCAGTACCTGCCGGAATATCACCACTGACGTTTGTAAACCCGGATCGACCATCCGGATTTTCCAGAATGCGGTAATGGGTAACGTCATCACTGGCAGGCCAGTCAAAACGGAACTGCTTAATAGGCTCAACGGTCAAGCTGGGGCCGGGCGAACCGTTAGGGGAAGGGGAGCAGGCAGACAAAAGAACCAGGGTGCTGACACCAGCGAGCAACAACGGGGACTTGTTAAACGAGAAATTCACGAACGCCTCAACATCAATCATTGAACGAAATCGTCGAGGGATCCGGCTCAACCTTGTACGGGACCTGGCTGGATATCGACCGATCAAACTCTCCTTATAAAAGGCGCGGTCAATATGAGGCATTGCCCAGGAAAAAGCGTGATGCAAATCACAAAAAATAGTCTTTTATGCCAGAAGAGTCGTCTTTTGGTGAGCTTTGATCTTTAAGATTATTTGATTGGGCTAGTTAGGTGCTACCAATTTGCCTAGGCCATAGGGGCAGCAAAACCGACCACTGCTAAGTGCTTGGTTTTTATGAAGAGTTTGGCGGGACTATCCGTACTCGGACTGGATGCAGGTCGCAATGGACCTGGCTCTGATATCACTCCAGCGACGTGGCGATCGGGTGCGTGCCAGGTATGACCGCATTGAGGGTGATGTCTGGCAGGTGATTCAGTCGAAAACAGAAAAGCACGACCATCGAGCATTTTTGAAAATCACAATGGGCGAGGGGCCGCAGGAAGTTATTCAGCGGTCCAGATCAATTGCACCGGTCTGCCCGTTCATTTTGCATCGGGTTCCTGAGCGGAAGAAGAAGGCTGCAGCGCTTGAGCACTGGGCTCAGATTACCCCTGATCACCTTAGTAAGACGTTTGCCCAGTTACGCGATAGCTTGCCAGAATTCCTATCGATGCCTCGCGAGCAGCGGCCTGGTTTCCATACGATCCGGGGCTTGGGTGGTCATCTATACTTGGAAGCAGGCTTTGATAACGAGTATGTTAACCATCTGTTTGGGCATACTCAGCAAACAATGTCTAATGAATATACGAATCAGCATGTTAGCTGGACAGAAGTTAGAGCGGATTTATAGATGCAGGTTTAGGGAGAGGGAAAGTTGACGACACTTTTGTGGAAGTCGCAATACTTTTGCGCAACCGACTCTTTATGGAGCTGCAATTTTGGTAAAACTCTCATAACTTGTTATCCGCTAAGGAAGTATCTGAAATCTTCAGAAAGTGGCGAGATAACGCTTTTCTCTGGGGATGAACTGCCAATACTTCTAACCCAAGCACTTTTTTCAGATGTAATTCGTGATGATGATTATGAGGAGTATTTAGGTTACTTAAGCCCTGCTGAGCGTTTAAGTATGACGTCAATTGATCTGTTAACTGGGGAAATACAGCAAACTGACGGCTCTCGCTTATATACTGTTGGCTATGATGGAAGTGGGGGGTCTTATGCCGCTCAGTTTTACCTTTATGCTGAAAGTGAACCCTATGAAAGTAGCTATGGATGTAATATAGAAGGAGCTGTTAGGCATGCTGCTTATAAAGACCCAGGCACTGATCTCCCAGTTTTAAGAAAAACCTGGTTTACCCCTTATGTTGACGATCTTCTGGATAGTGACGACAATTATATAGAGTACTTGCAACAAAGAGTTACCCAGCTGGGTATGGAGGCAAACGATATGGCCGGTTTAAGATCTACATTGAAGACTTCTTCGGATTCTAACGCCCCAGTGGTGTCTGTAGAGCGCGCTATGGCTAACTATCGGGCGCGGAAAGCTCGTATTGATGCTCGGAAGGCAAAGCAAGGCTACAGCTTACGCGAACAGGATAAAAAGCAAGCTTTGGTTTGAGTCAGGCTATTATGTTTTTTCTATTGATAGAGGCTGCCTATTAAAAAGGGTGGCCTTTTTTGTTGTAGAAGACCTTTTTTGTGTATTTTTGTTGCTGGATAATATGAATTGAAGATATTCTCCTAGTAGGGTGTTTTTAGCGCAGAATGGCTGATTTTTGGTTCTAGGTTTTCTTTTAAGGTTTAGTTTAAAGACAAGACTATCTTGTAAAGTTTGAATTTTTCGTACTTAGCAGGCCAACACTTTTTATCTTTCTATAAATGTGCCCACATGGAACATGTGGGCATCCATTTTTCATCTCTTAGTCCCTGGGAAATCAACAACATTGTTACTAAAGCTCTTGTTAAGAGCAGTAGCTCTATTTGGCTTGGCAGATTTCAGGTTAACCAAGTTTTCGCTTTCAATTTGATCTGAAAAATAGCCATTTTTTAAGCCGCATAATGACTCAATAAGTTGCACTGAAGGACCAATTTTATGTGCTAACTCTGAGCGCTGAACAATTCCATTATCTACAATCATTTTAACTGCTCTATTCAGCAGGCGAGGGTTTTCAAGCGAAACTTCGCTGTCATATGGTTCACCCTTTGTCCATCCTCTAGCTGAGCGTCCTTTAAAAAGCCGTAGCTTTATATCATCATCAATCATTTCAAGCTGGTAACATCTCATAATCATTGAGGCTACTGATGTTTTCCATCTAGGCTTCAATGACACCAGTGTTTCCAGTGTAGGCCAGCTTACTTCGGCTGAGAATGACTCTGCAGGAAGTAGGAAGCAGCCTGCAAAAAAATCAGCCTGTCGTTCTATTTCTTTGTAGTGTTGTTTTAGCGTAGGTTCGTCTATACCTCTGTGCAGAACCAAATGGCCAAGCTCGTGCGCAGCGTCAAATCTATTGCGAATACCATTTGCTTTATCTGCTGTTATAAAAATGTAAGGTCTATTGTCTAAATGGCTCCAATGTGAGACCCCATCCATTTTTAAGTATCCGATCTCATCTCGCGCAACAATAATTCCGGCGTTTTCTAAAGTAAGGATGACATCAGAAATTGGTCCCATACCTAGGTTCCAGGATTTTCTGCACTCCTCAGCTAAAGATTCAATTTCGCCATCAGTAATTTTTAAGAACTGATTTTCTGAAATGGAAGGCACATTAACTTCAGGCCAATGTACCCATTGGCCAAGAGTGTTGGCTGTTTCTGCAACCCAATCCAACCTAACTCGAGCCATTTCTCGTGCGGTTTTAGTCGCCGAGTTCAATGACCGGTAGAAATATGGTTTGTTTCCATGATCGATAGTAGGCGTTAAAAACCAGTGTAATGGGAATTTAACTGCCTCAGAGAGAGTTCGTAATTTTTCTTCTTCTGGTGATTGACTACCTTTTTCCCAGTTAGAAATTGTCGCGGGTGATACACCAGCAAGGGTCGCTAATGCGACCCTTGTAATTCCTAGTGATTCTCTAGCCTGAATCAATCTACCAGGCTGAAATCCAGTAACACCTGTTCTCATGGTCTTAACCCGACTTAATATCAGTTTCTGCTTTCTTTATATCATCTCTCAGCATTGGCCACGCCGAATCGATAATATCTGAGCTGGAATCATCCTCGTACTTGGCAAGCATTTCGGCCATTGAAATTTCGAGGTGATATCCGGACCAATCGGTATACGGAACTGATACCAGTATGTTGCTAGGCTCAGACTGTTTTTCGGATGTCGGCCGCGGATGAACGACTACTGCAACTACATGCAAAGCGTCATCTAACCGGGGAGGTGGTGCTTCAAACAGGTCAAAGGTGAAAGGTTCTAAAATTTCATTTTTCCTTGCCATGAGTTTTCGGTGCAATGCAGGCCGAGCCAGTGCATTTTCATGCAACTCAATGTGGCTAAGTGTCACATTACCTGAACAAACAACAACATAGTGCTCGCCTTTGGGGACAGTTTGTTCGACTGAAGGTTGCCCTTCGGATAGTGCACCGGCAAGTGCATCGTCAATCATGTAGCGTCTTAGTTGAGCTCTAGGGCGTGCGGGATTCGTGTTTTTGAAGTCCTCTTCTGCCCTGTGATTAGCTTTTGCGTAGGCAGTTCTAATTGAATCATCCATAGATAGGAAGAGGCTACGATCTATGTTGGTCGTGATGTAGCGAATGATTCGTTCTTGTAGCTGCGTCGCCATGGGCTTAGCTCTTTGGTTTTAGTTAAGCGGAATTATGGCTTGAAAAATTTAGTTAAGCAAGTGCTATACATGGATGGTAGTTGTTGGAAGAGGAATAAAGCTCTTTATGCCTAGTTAGGAGTGGCATTGGTAGTTTTTTAGTTGCCGCTGATATACAAGCTCAGCTGATGAGTGTTGAGGGTACTGTATTTCTTCAAAATATCGTCAAAATTTTGCAGAACCCCAGACACAAAAAAACCAAGCACCGCTAAGTGCTTGGTTTTAATGAAGAATTTGGTAGGACTATCCAGACTCGAACTGGAGACCTCTACCATGTCAAGGTAGCGCTCTAACCAACTGAGCTATAGTCCTTCAGGTCGGGGCGTATAATACTTGGAAATTCGCCTCGCGCAACCCCCACCTCTGAAAAATTTAACGGATTCAATCAGTTACCCCCGTTCTCCCGAGCGCAGAGCCGATTTCGAAGGGCGCTGCCGTGGGTGTCTTGTTAGAGCTTTGATCCAGGTCAGTCGGTGTTGTGCTGCGCCGTTTTAGACTGCAGGCGGATGATGGTTTCGGGTGGCGAAAATGGATTGGGTGCTGACGCTTGGGGCGCTGGGAGCGTTCTTGCTGATCGGGCTGGGTCTGTGGCTGTTTGTGTGGTTGCGGCACCAGCATCGTCAGAATGCTCAGTTGCGGGCTGTCTTGGCGTCATCACCGGATTTTGTGTTCGAGCTGGATGCCCAGGGGCGTTTTTGCGATCTGCATTCACGCTCATCTGATGTGCTGTACCGACCGCGGGCGGCCTATCTGGGATCGACCCCGGAAGCGGTGCTGCCCAATGAGGCCGCAGCAGTGATCAGGGCGCTGATTAGTGAGCCAAAAGGCGCTGGGGTGTGGTCGTCCGATCAAATTTCCCTGCCGGTTAATGGTCATTGGCGTTGGTTTGAGGTGTCGGCGTGTTGGCGTTCTGAACCTGAGCCCGAGAGCTGGTTGTTGTGGATGCGCGATATTACTGAGCAGAAAGAAGCCTTGGCGGATCACCAGATTTCGGCGCTTGCGCTGCAAACTCAGGATGCGGTGCTGATCACCGATAGAGAGCGACGCATCATTCGGGTCAATGCGGCTTTTACTGAGATTACCGGTTATCGCGAGGATGAAGTGATCGGTCGCAATCCGTCGGTGCTGAGCTCGGGCGTGCACGATGAGGATTTTTATCATCGGCTTTGGAGCGATATTGAGCGTGAGGGTTACTGGTCTGGCGAGATCTGCAACCGGCGCAAGAATGGCGAGCTGTTTACCGAGCGGGCGGTGATCAAGGCGGTGCGTGATGGCACCGGCAAGGTGACGCATTACATCGCCAGTTTCAGTGACATTACGGAACGCAAGGCGGCTGAAGCGCATATGCAAAAGCTGGCCTATCAGGACCCGCTGACGCTGCTGGCCAATCGTCGTTTGCTGATCGAGCGGCTCGACAATGTTCGGCTGCAATCGCAGCGCAGCCGTCAGTATGCGGCCTTGTTGTTTATCGATCTGGATCATTTCAAACAACTCAACGATGCCTTTGGTCATACCCTGGGCGATGAACTGCTGGTGCAGGTGGCGCGGCGTATGAAGGCCTGTTCACGCACCTCGGACAGTCTGGCGCGCACCGGTGGCGATGAGTTTGTTGTCTTGGTTGGCGGTTTGCCGACCGATCTTGGCCAGGCTGAAAGCGCGGTTCAGGCTTATGGCAATAAACTGTTGGCGGCGTTGCGCCGTCCCTACAATTTGCAGGGCCAGGCTTATTTGCTCAGTGCCAGTATCGGCGCGATGTTGTTTCGTGGCGACGAGCAGCCGGTGGATACCTTGCTGATGTCGGCCGATTTGGCGATGTATGCCTCCAAGCAGGCCGGGCGCGATCAACTGTGTTTTTTCGAGCCGGATATGCAGGCGCGCTTGCAGCGGCGCAGTCAGTTGGAATTGGATTTGCGTCAGGCTTTGGCAGACGGCCAGTTTGAGCTGCATTACCAGCCGCGCACCAATCTGCACGGCCGCGTTTTGGGCTATGAGGCGCTGCTGCGCTGGCGCCATCCACGCCTGGGCGTGCTGAAACCGGAGCATTTTCTGAGTCTGGCGGAGTCGAGCGGCCTCATCATTGATATCGGTCGTTGGGCGTTACGCCAGGTGTGCGAACAAAGCTTGCTGTTTGCCGATGAAGCGGCCTTGCCGATTTCCATTAATGTCAGTATCCGGCAATGGCTGGCGGCGGATTTTGTTGATCAGGTGGATGCCATTCTGGCGCTGACCGGTGCAGATCCGTCGTTGCTGGAGTTTGAGCTGACCGAGGTTTTGATCGGCCGCGATCTGGATCGCAGCCGGGAGCGCATGGCTCAGTTAAGTGAAATGGGGGTGCGCTTTGTACTGGATGATTTCGGCACCGGCTGTTTGTCGTTACCGCTGTTGCATGCCTTGCCGTTGGACCGGCTGAAGATCGATGTTTCTCTGGTCGAAGGCCTGGAAGCGCGCAGCAGTGCTTACACCATTATTAAGTCGATCATCGCCATGGCGCGACCCCTGGGGTTGCAGGTCCTGGCCGAAGGCGTGGAAACACCCGAGCAGGTACAGATTCTTGCGGCACTGGGCTGTGATCAATGCCAGGGCCATTGCTTTGGCGAGCCGGCGTTACTGACTCAGTATTGATCTTAAGCTTTCGGCAATGCCGATGGTGACCAGCGTCGAAGCCAGGGTGCCGATCAGCACATATTCGGCAAAGGCGCGCTCTTCCAACTGACGAAAACGCGCAAATCCCTTGGCGGCGATGATGATGGCAATGACGTTGTAGTTGGCGCTGGAAACCAGCACCAGATACATCAACCAGCGTTCCAGAATGCCGATCACCCGACCGGCATTGTATTCGCGGGCATCGACTTGGGTTTGGCTGTCGTCGCCATCAGCATCACTATTTGCAGTGAGCCTGGGCTCCAGTGAGAAGCGATGAAACAGGCTGCGGATCAGCAGGTTGGCTTCGTTGGCGACTAATAAAAAGCCGGTCAGCCAGATCAGGGCACGGGTCAGTTGGGCGGTGCTCATGCCCAGGTTCCACAGCCAGGCTTCGAAACTGCGTTGCCAGACCGGAGCGGGCAGGGCGTCGGCGAGCAGGGCCAGGGTGACCAGCATCAGCAGAGTTGCCGCCAAACGGCCATCGTTGAGCCAGCTTTGCGGCAGCAGTCGTTCGGGGACGATCAAGGCCAGCAGCATCAGACCGGCCAGGCTCAGGCTGGCAAAGGACAGCCCCAGAGTCAGCCAGCACCACAGCAGTTGCAGCGTTAGCAGGCTGATCAGAAAGCGTGATCCCAGTGGTTCATCGCGTACGATCAGCGCCAGGCGGCTGGTCAGCCAGCCCACCAGAAACAACCAGATCAACACCTTCAGCTCCGCATCGATTGGTTGAGGGTTTGGGTCAGCGCCGTCAGCAGCCGGATAACGGCATGCAAACCACCGCTGTTGATGTTCTTGTAGACCGCCTGTTCGCTGATGTTCAGTTCTTCGGCGATGCGCTCGACCCGCCAGCCTGACAGCAAACGATTCAGAATGTGCAGACGATTGGCGTTCCACTTGTTGAGCTGGTGGCTGAACAAACCCAGACCGCCGCTGGCGAGTGGCTGTTCTGACTCACTCAGTCCGGCCAGGGTAAAGAGTTCGCCGCTGCGTTTGAGCCGATCAATGCCATCACGCGCCTGATAGAACGCCGGCCCGTCCATGCCCAGCGCCTGGTCCGGATTCAGGTCGGTACTGATAGCGCCGAGGCTCAATGAGAACCGCATCCGCACCGGATACACGGCGGCAGCTATGGCCAGGCAGTCAGCGAAAACCCGGTCGGCCTGGTCGTAAACCACCTGGAATTCATCGCCCAGGGTGATGGTGTAGGGCGATGTTAGGCCGTTTCGATTCTGGTTCAGGTCGTCCAGTGCGCCCTTGAGCTGTTCTTGCAGTTGTTGACGCAAGCTGGAACGACGTGAGGCGACCAGGTCGCCGATCAGCACCAGAGGAGTCATGATCAACCTCTTAGGTTGTTTAATGATGATTTAAACCATAATGGTTTTATTGGTTGATTTGCAACCACTTTGGTGGATTGGTTCCGGGGCGACTGCTTTCAGGCCCGTCACCGGACGCGCTAGAATGGCGCGTCTTTTGACCGATGTAAGGAACCGCGCTGTGTTGTTGTCGCCTGCCTTTTATGTGCTCGCTGTGATCGCCATTCTGATTGTCGGTATTTCCAAAGGCGGTTTTGGCGGCGGTTTGGGAATGGTTGCGGTGCCCTTGATGTCGTTGGTGATATCCCCCTTCGATGCCGCTGCCATTCTGTTACCGATGCTTTGCATCATGGATGTGGCTGGTTTGCGTGCCTACTGGCGGCGTTGGGATCCACAGAATCTGTGGATCATTCTGCCTGGCGGTATTCTTGGCGTGCTGGTGGCAACCCTGACCTATCGCTGGGTGGATGAGCAGATGCTGCGTCTGTTGATCGGGGTGATTGCCGTTGCTTTTGCGCTGAATTATTACAGCCAGGCCTGGCGGCGGGAGCAACCGGCACGGCAGGCGAGCCGGGTCAGAGGGGGTATCTGGTCGGCGGTTGCCGGCTTTACCAGCTTTTCCGCGCACGCGGGCGGACCGCCGATCAGTGTCTATCTGTTGCCGCAACGTCTCGATAAGACGCTCTTTGTGGGTACCACCGTCGTCTTCTTCGCGTTCGTCAATTACATCAAACTGGTGCCCTACGCTTTGCTGGGGCAGTTCCGCATTGAGATTCTGTTGAATGCGTTATTGCTGGCACCCGTGGCGGTGGCCGGTGTCTATCTGGGGCTTTGGCTGCACCACCGTTTATCCGAGCGTTGGTTTTACCGGCTCTGTTACGCCCTCTTGCTGTTGACCGGTTTGCGTCTGCTGCAACAGGGCTTGGTCGGTTAACGGAGCCGTTATTCGGCTGCGTCGATTCTCCACGACAGCACTGTTTCCAGGCCGTTTTCGGTCACCCAGTGATTGAGCTCGCGCGGTGCGCGGGTTTTCTTTTCCAGGGTTTCCAGTTTAAGCGGATGGCGATATTGGCCCGGTGGTAAATCGCGAGCCGGTTGCGGCCGGCCGGTCAATGGTTTTTTACGGGCCTGTTGTTTGAGTCGCTCACCAATGAATTTTTCCAGGCGGGCTAACAAGGCCGATTTATTCAGGTGGGGCAGGTGGGTGGTAATCCAGTCACCAATTTTTACGCTGCGACGATTAAAAATATCTTCTTCGGTTAATTGGTAATCGCGCTCTAGCGTTTCCAGCAAAGCGAAATACTGCTCAAAGCCTTCTTCTTTTTTCAAGGCTGCAGCTTTGGCCTGTTTTAATTCTTCCAGTTCGGCTTGATATTGCTGAATTTGTTGATCGATCAACTGATCGTCAAGAGGGGTATATGCCTTAGCTTCGGTCATGGTCTCAACATTCAAATAATAGAAGTGGATGAACAAACAGCTCTAACAGGAAAAACCCTTTTAGAGCATCAACACTGGCGGTCTATCGGTAGCCGGGGGTACGGCCGCTATTGAGAGAAACCGGCGACAGTGGGCAATGCAATACGCGATCTGAAGGTCTGATTACGTACTGAACATTAAAACGGCTCACTCATCGGTATAAAAAGTGCGAGATATCTGGAGCGATATCAATTTAGGGGCCGAGGGTGAGCAATTCAAGTTTAATATCCAACCGAACGTAATATTTGTGTGACGATACCAAGAATAGTCAGGGTTTCGCTGTCTGGAATAATGACTGCATCGATATCCGGATGGTGGGCAATCAGCCGAGGAGACGGCGATAACTGTAATTCCCGGACGGTTAATTCGCCCTGAAAAGCGGCGATAACGATTTGTCCGGAACGCGCCGTCTGTGCCTGGTGGGCAATCAGTACATCGCCGGGACCGATGCCGGCATCAATCATGGCATCGGTTTCCACGGCGACAAAAAAGGTTTTGTCCGGGTAGCGCAGGCACAGCTGGTTGAGATCCACTCCGCTGGAATCGTCAACGCTGGCCGCTGCATTCTGACTGGCTTCGGCGCCTTCAATAAAGAGCGGCAGATT
Organism: Saccharospirillum sp. HFRX-2; assembly: GCF_043196805.1. Classification (NCBI taxonomy): domain Bacteria; kingdom Pseudomonadati; phylum Pseudomonadota; class Gammaproteobacteria; order Oceanospirillales; family Saccharospirillaceae; genus Saccharospirillum; species Saccharospirillum sp. HFRX-2. The sequence continues at coordinate 207,951 of NZ_JBEBMU010000006.1, read as the reverse complement.
AAGTTGAGGTCCGGCCACGCTGCGGCCAAGCAATTGAACAGCCATAACTCTCGCCCAATAACTGTATTTATATACAGTATCTTAGGCTGGCTGAGCCACACAGGCAAGTCTCGCTTCAGTCGCCGGTCATGGCCTGGGCGCCGCGGAGCATGGCATGAACCAGTTCATCGGCGTCAAACTTGGTCAGTGCTTCGTTAGCGCCGACCTGATTGGCGTAGGTCAGGCTCATTTCGCTGTTTAACGAGGTGTGCAGGATGATGTAGGTCCGCTTTAACTCAGCCATATCGCGAATTTTGAACGCCAGTTCATAACCATCCAGGCCAGGCATCTCGATGTCGCTGACCAGAATATCGGTGGCATTGCCAAGCCGCGCATTGTTTTCCATCACTTCCAATGCTTGCAGGCCGTTGGTGGTGACCTGGTAGGGAATGTTGAGATTGTCCAGCGCGTCCGACAATTGCTTGCGTGCCACATGGGAATCATCAACCAGCAGGATATTCAGCGGTTGCAGCTGTTCACGTTGGACGTCGGTCAGTTTGGCAAAACGTCGTCCCGGCGGATCCGGATAGATGCGTGACAACAGCAGTTCGACATCCAACAGCTGAATGGTGTTGTCACCATCCATAAAGAGACCGGTCAGGTAGGCGTTTTTACCCAGCATGTCCGGTGGTGGCTTGACGTCGCGCCAGTTGGTATCGACGATTTTCTCGATGCGCCGTACCAGAAAACCCACTTCCCGACGCTGCACATCAGTAATGATGATCGATGCCTGAGCCTGCTCTTCCGGCGTAAGCGGTGTATAGCCGACGGCCGCCGCCATATCGATCACCGGTATGGTTTTGTTGCGCACGTTGGTTGCGCCCAGTACTGCCGGGTGGTCCTGCGGCAATTTGGACAGCGCGCGATAGGGGATGATTTCGCGCACCTTGAGCGTGCCGATGGCAAAGCTTTGTTTGCCCGTCAGCGAGAACAGCAGCAATTTTTGGGCGTGTTTGTTGGCCTTGATATTCATACTGCATCCTATCGTTGGCAGGCGGCGCGAAATACGTTGTGGTAATCAGTTTAGTCGCCCTGACTCAGGTGCGAAACAGTACCACCAGTTCGTGCATCTTGTCGGACAGCTCGCTCAGGGTTTCCGCGCCTTTCACCGACAATCGGCCCTGTTCCAGGCTGTGATCGGCCAGGCCAGTGATGCGGGTCAGTTGTTGGTTGATCTCTTCGGAGACCTGGCTTTGCTCTTCGATGGAGGTCGCCATCTGGTGGGTCATTTCGGTAATGCGAACCACGGCAGCGGCGATGTCGTGCAGCGCTGAGTCGGCTTCGCCCACCCGGCTGACGCTGTCTTCAGCGATGCTGCGACCGCGTTCGGCGGCGGCTTCGGCGTCACCGGTTTTGGTTTTTAATTTGTCGATGATGGTCTGGATCTGGGTGGTGGTGTTGGCGGTGCGGATTGCCAGCGAGCGAACCTCGTCGGCAACCACCGCAAAACCGCGACCATGTTCGCCAGCCCGGGCTGCCTCGATGGCGGCGTTCAATGCCAGCAGGTTGGTTTGCTCGGTCACTTCCTGAATCAGCTTGGCGGCCTCGGCAATCGATTGGGTTTCACTGACCACTTCCTGCACGGTTTGACCGATGGATTCAACCGCTTCGGCCAATTCCTGAATACCTTGGCGGGCCTGGCTGATGGTCGCCGTGCCCTGGTCGGCCAATTCGTGTGCTTTATCGGCTTCGCCGGCGGTATCCTGAACATTGCCGGATACTTCGTGGATGGTGGCCGCCATTTCGTTGACCGCTGCAGCAATTTGTGTGGTTTCGTTTTGCAGTTGGTCGACCGCTGTTACCGACTCCTCGGTCAGTTTGCGCGATTGGATAGCCTGGTTATTCACACCTCCGGCGGCGTCATCAATGCGCGTCAGAACGGTGCGCAGATGCGCTTTGGCGCTGTCCATGGCCAGTTCCAGTTGGGCCATGGTATCGGGCGCATCGGAGAAGGTCATGGCGATGATGGGATCGCTGAACTGACCAGCAGAGCGTTCCTTCATATGAGCCATCATGTGTTCGCGCTGACGATAGGCCAGCACACTTAACACCGTCATTACTGCTGCGGCTGCGCCCAGGCTGACCCAGTCGCCAGTGAAATAACCGATGGCGACCATGAAGAAGGCCGCCAGGCTGTTCGGCCCCCAATGCACGATGCGTTTGCGGATGCGTTGCAGTAAGGACAGTGGATGTTTGCCAGCGTTCAGTCGCTGGTAGATGCGAAAGGCGCGGTTAACATCCTCACGTTTGGGCTTCACCCGCACCGATTCATAAGCGATGACTTTGCCGTTTTCGGTGACCGGTGTGACGTAGGCGTTAACCCAGTAGTAGTCGCCGTTGTTGCGTCGGTTTTTAACCAGACCCATCCAGGGTTTGCCAGCTTTGAGATATTCCCACATGTTGGCGAACGCCGCCTGCGGCATATCCGGATGACGAATCAGATTGTGTGCCTGGCCAATCAGTTGATCCCGGCTGTAGCCGCTGACCTCACAAAAAACATCATTGCAATGCAGTATGACCCCTTTAACGGTGGTCGAAGAGATCAAAACCTGATCATCGCTCAACTCGTATTCGGTGTCGGTGACGGGTAAGTTCTTACGCATGTGAGTATCCGGATCCTGAGTCTTGGCGGTCTTATTGAAATATTTTCAGTCATTAAGGTATCGGCTGCCGCCGGGGTGATTTTAGCGATACTTGGTGCGCGACGCTTGTGTTTAGCTGAGACGGACCGTTTTCCGTTGTGCAATGCATTGTGTGGTGTCAACGCTGGAGTCTCGACTGCTACAATTGATGAGCAGAAATCGAACTGTCCCAGCCTGGGATTCGTCTAAGGAGACTTTGTGATAACGACGTCCGCTCGCCTGTTGACTGTCTTGGCGCTTGTCTTTGGTTCGACCGCCGTGCTCGCTGAAACCTTTGTTGAAGCCATCAGCAACTGCCGTGAACTGAATAATCGGGAACGGCGCTATGCCTGCTATGACGATGCCGAAGCCTACAGCGGAAACGTTCAGCTTGAAGTGGCCGCTTTTAATTACGAAGCCACCTCAGACCCGCTGACCGGTCAGACCGAACACCAGTTATCCATCCGCTCCGCTCAGGGCCTGAACGGGCGAGGCGATCCGATTGTGCTGTCGTGGCAATGTGATTCCACTGAGCCGGGCCGCTATGCGCTGACCTTGCGTTGGGAGGATTTTCTGCCCAGTGGCCGACCGGAAGTGACCACCCGTTTGGGGCAGCAAGCGCCGGTAACCGGACGCTGGCAGGCGGGCGGCTCTCGTGAATCGTCGATACTGGATGGTCCCGATACTGGCTTCACGCTGAGTGAATTTGTCGCTCAGGTGGCGCAGCAGGTTGAACGCGGAAATACCACCATGGTGTTTCGCACCACGCCCTATAACGACGATCCCATTACCGCCGTTTTTGATTTCACCGGCTTCACCGAGGTGATCGAACCCATGCGTCAGTCCTGTCGCTTCTAAGCGACGGGCTTGCATTCCGCCGAATGATGATCAATCTTATAAGAGTGTAACCACGAAGGAGACCTAGAGATTATGCAGTGCCCGTCCCAGGACGGTGACAACGTACCCCATCCCAATTAAGTCCCATCCTAATTAAGAGCGAGGTGATGCTATGAATGATGTAAAAGAATTCGAGCTGATCGTTTCCGAGAATTTTGATTTCAGCGCTCTTGACGTCTGCCGCGATGAACAGGGGGATCTGCAGGCTAATCTGGATCCAATTTACGACATTCTCTGTGCCTCCGGTATCGCTACCAATCTGGTAGACAATCACGATGTCCTGTCTGCCCTGATTAACACCCTGTATGACTTTCACCTGGAAAACGGCGGTTCCGTTGATCTGGAAGTGGAACGCCACCGTGCTGTCCATGAACTGAGCGGTGAATATGGCCGCGCCGGTGTCACCGGTAGCGCGACCTTGCATTGATATCGGGTTCAGCCGCGCCTGTATAGCTTTTCGGGTGCGGCTGACTTCAGCGGTTTTTTTCGGACAGCAGTTCTTCCATATCCAGGCCGGTCAGTTTGCGCAGTTGATTGAGCAGATAAAAAATCGCTCCCATCAGAATGACGGTGGACGGCAGCGCAATCACCGGGTAACTCAATAACGTCATCTTGCCCAGCTCTTCGCTGAAGGCCGTAGTCCCAGGCTGGCTGACAACAATCAGCTTGGCCAGCACGTAGTTCAATACCGCCGAGAGCATAAAAGACGCGGTGATAATGTAGCTCACCAGGCGCAGACGGCGTTCCAGTAGCTGTGCTGTACCGCGCTCTTCCAATGCCTGCTGCACTTTATCCATGGCAAACAACTGAGCGTTGAAGATCAGCGTGCGGACCAGAGGAAAGCGGGTGAACTGGCTGATCAGTACGGCGATGCCAAGCAGCGCCGGTACCGCGGCCTCTTTAATGGCGATGTACTTGGGGTCGAGCTGCAGCAAACTGATGCCGCCGGTGAGGAACACGCTGATCACGCCGATGACCGAAAAGGTATTGATCTTCTTGGTCTGGCGCATTTCCCAAAGGCCGTAACCAATAGGGAAGGCCAGAGCGATCACAATGCCCCAGACCGGACCGAGGGACTCTTCGCCACTGAAGCGGGTCAGAATGATGACGGGTAGCAGAATGTTGAATAGCAGGTTGGTGAAAAAACCACCACCTTTGGATTCGTTGCTCAAAACGCTGTTCTCTTATCGGGGGTGGCGGGCATTGTATGCAAAAGCCGGCTAAACGACATCCCGCCATGACGACCTTTCCGTTATCTTTAGGCTGTAGCATTATCAGCCATGGGCAACTAAACGGAACGGACTGATGGAGTGGCAGTTACTCTTGGCTTTGGCGGTACTCGCCCTGGCTTTCTTTCTGACGCAGGGCTTGTTGAAGTATTTCCTGACGCTGTTTGTTGATAGCAAAGATGTCTCCATTCAACGCAAGGCGCTGATCCGCAAGACACTGCAGTTTTTTCATGTGCTCGCCTATGCCTTTGCCGGAGGTCTGGTTTTTGGCGTGGGTTATGGTCAGTTCGTCTTGTTTCTGTCGTCCTTCTTTGCCGTTCTGGGCGTGGCCTTATTTGCCCAGTGGTCCATCCTCAGCAATGTCACCGCCAGTATTATTATCTTTTTCCAGTTTCCGTTTCGCATTGGTGATGAAATCAAAATCGTCTTTAAAGACGAAGATCTCAGCGGCGTTATCGAGGAAATAACGCCGTTTCATGTGTTGATTCGGCGCCAGCAGGGTGACCTTTTGACTTACCCCAACAGCTTGCTGTTACAGACAGCGGTGATCAAACCGCTGCCGAGAACAGGGGCAGCAACGCAAGCGGATTCAGTTCCGGCTCCGACTGAATTGACTGAGCGACAGCCAGTAGAACCCCGCCAGCAATAGCAAGGCGACCAGCAGCGCCCAGGGAACAATCTCCAGCGAAAAGCGCGCCGCCAGAACACCGCTGAGTGCGGGCAGGCCGGCACCGCCAATGCCAGCAGCGGCGATCTGCATACCCATGGTGTTGTCCTGGTGCGCCTTGCCGACGCGGTGCGAAGTGCCAGATACCAGACCAGGGAAGACCGGCGCAAAAGCAAAACCGATCAACCCGATGGCAAACAGGCCGACGGCATTGGCCGGGTTCCAAATCAACAGGATGGCACCGATCAAGGCCAGCCCCAGACTGCCCCAAATCAGCCGCTGATGTCCGAGCCAGTTAGCGAAGGCACCGGCCAGCAGACGGCCAAGGGTAAACATGCCCCAGTAAATCGACACCCACAAACCGGCCGTTGCCACGGAAAAACCGCGCGACTCTGCCAGCAAGGAGTAAGTCCACAAACCCATGGTCAGCTCCAGGCCGGTGTAACAGAAAAACAGCAGCATGCTGAGCCAGACCGACAGGGTGCGCATGGATTTGAACAGGGATGCCGGCTGCAGCAGGTCGGGCCGGGTGGTGCTGACTTTGCCGGCGTCGTCACTGAGTTGTGCCGGTGCCTCAGGCGGAGTATCAGCGCTGCGTTGCAGCCACAGTGGCGCGGTTAGCAAGAACACCAGCGCCAAGGCCAACTGCGCCAGACCGACCGTCCAATACCCCGGGTGCCAGTTACCGGTTAACTTCAGGCCGGCGGTCATGATCAATGGACCCAGCGTAACGCCGACACCAAAGCTGGCGTGCAGCCACTGCATCATGCGATCGCTGTGATGAGTGGCAACATAGTTGTTCAGACCAGCATCAATGGCGCCGGCACCCAACCCCAGCAACAGAGCCAGACCAATCAACAACCACCAATAAGGCGCCAGCGCATAGCCGATCAATGCCAGCGCGGTGGTTGCGCAACTGACCGCCAGCAGCCGACCAATACCCAGGCGGCGACTGACCGCGCCACTGACAAAACTGCTCAACATATAGCCACAGGTGGAGCCAATCAGCAGTGTTCCCAGCGCGTCCAGCGGCAGGTTGAAATCGCTGCGCATCGACGGCCAGGCAACACCGAGCAGGCCATCGGGCAGGCCCAGAGAGATAAAGGCGATATACGCCAACAGAATCAGTAACAGACTGCGATTCGCCGCCATGGGCACCTCCTGAATTATTCAGTGACAACACACCATCAGGCCTGTCCCGTAGCGGGCGATGACCGCGGCGCAGGACTATAGCGCTGTGTCAGTGACGACCGCAAGAGCGTGCTTGTCGGTGTTCAGGGATGGCGTTATTGTCGGGCGCTTGCCTGCCTGAACGGAGCCTGCCTGCCACCATGAAAAGTCGTTTGTTGCCTGTTTTGCCTGTCTTGATCAGTGCCTGTCTGTTGCTGATGTTGTCCTTTGGTTATCGTGCCGGTTTCGGTCTTTTTATGCAGCCCTTGTCCTCGGCTCATGGCTGGGGTCGGGATGTGTTTTCCATGGCCTTGGCGATTCAGAATCTGGCCTGGGGCGTGGTTGCTGTGCTCGCCGGTGGCCTGGCGGATCGCTATGGCAATTTGAAGGTGCTGCTTGCTGGCGTGGCCTGTTACGCCGCCGGTATGGCAGGCATGGCCTACGCTGCCAGCGCCGGCGCCATTATCGCGACGGCTGGTTTGTTGGTGGGTGCCGGTATTGCCGGTACGGCCTTTGGTATCGTTCTGCCTGCTCTGGTGCGCGCCGTGCCGGAAGAACGTCGCGGCTGGGCGCTGGGTTTGGGGACCGCTGCCGGCAGCTTTGGTCAGTTTCTGGTGGTGCCCTTGATGCAGACCCTGGTCGACGCCGTCGGTTGGTTCCAGGCGTTGCAATGGTTGAGTTTATCGGCGCTGGCCATGGCCTTGCTGGCCATTCCGCTGGCGCCTTATGGCGGTGCTTCCGATACCTCGAGCCCGGCCATTGAGGCTTCGCTGTGGCAAATTCTGCGTCGTGCCTTTGGCGTTCGTTCTTATACCTTGCTGGTGCTTGGCTTCTTTGTCTGTGGTTTTCACGTCGCCTTTATTACCGTCCATATGCCGGGCTATGTCGTCGATCTGGGTTTTGATGCCAAGGTCGGCGCCTGGAGTATCAGCCTGATTGGCCTGTGCAACGTTATTGGCGCCTATGTGGCGGGTGTGCAGAGTGGTCGCCTGCCCAAGCAACGGATACTGGCGTTTATTTATCTGGGTCGGGTGGTGGCGATTACGGCGTTTTTGCTGGTGCCGGTCAGTCTGATCAGCATCCTGGTATTCAGTGCCGTTATGGGGTTTCTGTGGCTGGCAACGGTACCGCCAACGTCCGGTCTGGTGGCGGTGTTTTTCGGTACCCGTTATATGACTTTTCTTTATGGCGTGGTGTTTCTCAGCCATCAGTTGGGTAGCTTCAGTGGCGTCTGGCTGGGTGGCTGGTTGTATGAGACCTTCGGTCATTACGATGGCATCTGGATAGCGGGCATCATTCTGGGTCTGGCTGCGGCGGCCCTGCATTGGCCGATTCGTGAGCAGGACGCCAGTGTGCAGTTGCGTACGGTCTGAGTGCGCTCAACCACAGCGTTCTTGTTATTAATCCTGCTATAGTCGCGAGCCGAATTGGCGGCTCGCTGATCGTTTTTGTTTAAGGATTGTCATGTCTGACTCTACCCAGACCAGTTTTCGCTCACTGTTGCGTCTGCTGCGTTATGCCCGTCGTTATCGTCTGCGTCTGATCGGTGCCGTTGCCTGCTCGGCGATCAACAAGCTTTTTGATATTGCTCCGGAAATTTTGATTGGTATTGCCATCGATGTGGTGGTGAATCAGGAAGCCAGTTTTGTGTCGCGTCTTGGCTTGGCGACACCGGAATCGCAAATTACAGCGCTGGCCATACTGACCTTTTTGATCTGGGCCGGCGAGTCGATTTTTGAATATATGTATCAGATTTTGTGGCGTAATTTGGCGCAGCGACTGCAAGCTGATTTTCGTCAGGATGCTTATGAGCATATCCAGAAACAGGATCAGAGCTTTTTCGAAAATCGCTCCAGCGGCCAGTTGATTTCGGTGCTCAATGACGACGTTAACCAGTTGGAACGTTTTCTCGATGGCGGCGCCAATGAACTGGTGCAAATTCTAGTCGCCGTGGTTGCCGTCGGCGCGGTGTTCTTTGTGATTTCACCCTTGATTTCTGTGCTGGCTTTTACCCCGGTGCCACTGATTATCTGGGGCGCTTTCTACTACCAGAAAAGAGCGACGCCGCTGTACGCCAAGGTGCGCGATCAGGTCGGCCGCCTGGCGACTCGCCTGGCCAACAACATTGGCGGAATGAGCACCATCAAAGCCTTTACCGCCGAACAGACCGAAGCCGCTCGGGTGCGCGCCGACAGCGAAGCTTATGCCGAGGCCAACCGTCATGCCATCGCCGTCAGTTCGGCTTTTATTCCCATCATTCGTATGGCGATTCTGACCGGCTTTTTGTTCACCTTTGTCATCGGCGGCATGCAGACACTGGACGGCCAGTTAAGCGTTGGCGCCTATGGTGTCTTGGTATTTTTGACCCAGCGTTTGTTGTGGCCGTTGACGGCGTTGGCGCAGACCATCGACCTTTATGAGCGGGCCATGGCCAGTGTGCGCCGAATTCTCGGTTTGATTGAAACGCCCATCGATATTCCTGACCAGGGCACGCAGAGTTTGGCGGCGCCGGTGCGTGGTGAGGTGGATTATTCGGCGGTGAATTTCGTCTACGGTCGTACCGGCGTTGGTGTGCATGACATCAACTTTAAGGTAGCGGCGGGAACCACAGTGGCCTTGGTCGGCGCGACCGGCTCTGGCAAGTCGACGCTGATAAAATTATTGCTGCGCTTTAACCAGCCGCAAAGTGGTGAAATTCGTTTGGATGGAACGCCTACCGAACAACTGACCTTGCACGCTTTGCGTTCTGCCATCGGTCTGGTCAGTCAGGATGTGTTTTTGTTCGAAGGCAGCATTCGCGACAACATCGCTTACGGTCGGCCGGACGCGAGTGAAGCGCAAGTGATCAACGCCGCCCGGACCGCCGAAGCCTGGGAATTTATTGAGCGTCTTCCCGATGGCTTGGATACGCCGGTGGGTGAGCGCGGCGTGCGTTTGTCGGGCGGCCAGCGCCAGCGCTTGTCACTGGCGCGGGCGCTGTTGAAAGACCCGGCCATACTGGTACTCGATGAAGCCACCAGCGCTGTTGATAACGAAACCGAAGCGGCCATTCAGCGTTCGCTCAAACATATTTCCCACGAACGCACCGTCATTATGATCGCGCATCGGTTATCGACCATCGTCCACGCCGATCAGATTCTGGTGCTGGAACAGGGGCGAATTGTTGAGCAAGGTCGCCACGATGAACTGGTCGCTCAGCGTGGCGCCTATTGGTCACAGTGGCAGGTGCAGACCGGCGGCGCGGCCTGATTTATCTCGCCTCAACTAGACCTTGATGGTTTCCGGATCGCCACCGTCACGACGGCTGGCGATGCGTGCTTTCAAGCGGCCGATCTGCAGCAGCAGAATGGGCACCAGCAAGAGTATCAAGAGGGTGCCGAAACCGAGGCCGAACACCATACCGACGGCGATGGGTTTGAGCAGGGCGGCATCGACACTGGTCTCAAATAACAGCGGAATCAGACCGGCCATGGTGGTGATCGAGGTCAGAATTACCGGCCGTAATCGCGACAGCGAGGCTTCGACGGCGGAGTCATAAAGGCTCAGCCCATCGTCGTGCAGTCGCCGGAATACGGTCACCAAAATAATGGCGTCGTTGATCACAATGCCCGATAGCCCGATCAGACCGAATACCGAAATCGTCGATAACGGCATGCCCATTAACCAGTGCCCGATAACGGCACCGGTTAAACCAAAGGGCACGGTGATTAAAATGGCGAACGGCCACAGCCAGGATTCAAACACCCAGGCCAGAATCAGATAGATCAGCAGAATGGAAATGCTCACCGCCAGCAGCGTATCGCTGAAAAAGGATTCCAATTCTTCGGCCTGGCCGCTGATTGAGCTGTCCACATCAAAGCGGGCGCTGATGCCGGGCAGGACGGTGTCTTCCAATACCGGATAAAAATCCACCAATTGGTCGCCGTTGTAAGTGGCGGTGACTTCAACCTCCAGTTGACCGTTGCGAGACGTGATGCGATTCAGGCCCTGGTCAAACTGAAAATTGACCAGGCCACCCAGCGGTCGGGTGGTGCCGTCGCTCAGTTGAATCGGCAGATTATCCAGCCAGGCATCGCTCTCGCGCTGACGCTCGATCAGTTGTAACACCACCGGTATTTCCTGATCACCTTCCTGCACCGTGACCAGCGTTTTGCCCGATAACTGACTGGCGACCTGGCTGGCCACGCTGTTCATATCGACGGCTGCGGTTTGTGCCGCCTGGGTCAGACTCATCTGGTATTGCTGACCATCCAAAGGCAAATCATCGGTAATATCGCTGAGCACATCGGAATAATTCAGCAACTCCGTTTGCAGCGCCAGGGACGCCTGTTTCAGTTCCTGGATATCATCGCCCACTAAACGGATTTCCAGATCGCCACCGCCACCGGGGCCACGGAAAAAACGACCGCTGGAATAGGCGCGCACCACCGGCGGTAGTTCGAATTCGTTCTGCACGCGCTCCAGCACTTGGGCGTTGCTCAACGCCCGGTCGGTGTCGCTGCTCAGCGTTAATTCCAGAGAGGCGCGGTCGGGTTCATCGACGCTTTCAAACTCCTGCACGATGTTGGCGATCAGGCCGCCGCCGACTGAGGCGTCGATGTTTTCAACCACCGCCTGTAACTGATCGATTGCCGCTTCGGCTTCGGCCAGGGTGGTGCCGTCGAGCATATCGAGGGTGATGTTCATGGTCGGCTGGTCGAGCGACGGCGAGGGTTCGAATTGAATGCGGCCGCTGGTCACAGCACCCAGGGTCAACAAAGCGATGGCAAAAACGGCGGCGACAAAGATGCTCGATTGCTGCAGCGCCTGTTTGACCAAACGCTGAAAGGGACCATCGCGAAAACGATGAAAGGCGTCTTCAAATTGTTGCCGGCGCGCGCTCATCGGTTTGGGTTTGGCGTTATGGCCGAGGTGACCAGGCAGGATGATAAAACACTCCACCAAAGAGGCGATGATGGCGGCGGTGACGACGGTCGGAATATCGACCAGCAAATTGCCAAAAGAACCGCCGATCAACAGCAGCGGCATAAAGGCGGCGATGGTGGTCAGGCTCGAGGCAATGACCGCCGGCATCATGCGTTTGGCGGCGGTGCGTGAGGCTTGCTCAGGCGATAAACCCTGAGATTCCAGCGCTGCAGCATCTTCGGCCACGACGATGGCATCGTCGACAATGATGCCGATGGCGATCACAAAGCCGAACAGGCTGATGGTGTTAATGGTGGTGTCGGAATAACCCATAAAGGCGAGAGTGCCCATAAAGGAAACCGGTATGCCGGCTGCCACCCAGAGCGCCAGACGGGTGCGCAGAAAGACGAATAACACCAGCAACACCAAGACCATGCCGGCGATGCCATTGCTGATCACCAGATTGAGCTGGTCCTGAACCACCTGCCAGATTTCGTTGTACTTGTGCATGCCGACGCCGTAGGGCAGTTCGTCGACAAAGCGATTCATCCAGTTGTCCAGCAGCTCGGCGTTTTCCAGAGTGTCTTCACCGGCAACACGGCTGACTTCGAGTTTGACCGCCGGCATGCCGCCATAACGCAGAATATCGGTGTTGTCGTAAGCCTCGCGAATATCGGCCACCTGCGACAGCCGAATCACGCCACCGGCGTTTTGCGCGATGATGGCGTCGCTCAGGGCGTCGAGCGTCCAGTCGGGTGAATCGGTCACTAAGGAGGTGCTGTTGGCACCGACGGCCAGAGTGCCGGCCGGTGTGGTATCAAACTGGGCGCGGATGCGTTCAGCCAGGGTGTCGAGCGTCATGCCCAGCGAGCCGAGGGCGGTCAGATCGACATCGATCACTCTTTTGCTTCCGGGCACGCCAGACAGTTCGACCACCGCTACGCCTTCCGCCAATAAAGACTGCTGCGCCTGATAGCCGATGCTGGCCAGATCGCCACGCGGCAAGTCGCCGTAAATCAGTACCGAAGCCACGGGTTCGGTGACTTCGATTTTTTCCAGGTCATCGATGGTTACCGTCGACGGCAAGCCAATGTTATCGATGGCGTCTTCGAGCGTGGCAAAACCTTCATCGACGCTGAGGCCGTCTTTAACCGCAGCAAAGACTCGATGACCACCGTTGTAGGAGACGGCGCGGACAAAATCGAAATCGCCGCTGTCCATCATTTCCTGATCGAGCGGGTCACCCAGTTGAGTGCGGATGGTGTCGACGTCGGCGTTATCCCAACTGAAGGTGGCGCGCACCAGCGGCAGTTCAAAATCCGGAAACAGCTGCGAACGCACCGACTGCAAACCCCAGATACCGGCGCCGATGACCAACAACATCATCAGGTTGGCGGCCAGGCGGTGGCGCAGTATCTGATCGTAAAAGCCGCTCATGAAGCGTCACCACTTTGAGTGGCGGCGGCGGTTTCATGGCTTTGGCCGACGCGAGTGACGGGCGTACCGTTGGACGGTTGCGACAGCCGAGTGGTCAGCACCGTTATCGGTTCGTCTGATGATGCCGCCTCATCAAACGTCACCAGCGCCCACTGTTTGCCGTCACGTTGTTGATAACCCAGAACCCGGACGGTTTGCATGCTCAACGCGCCATCGACCAGACGATACAAACGGTTGTTCTGGTAGATCGCATCCTGGGGCACGGCGTAGCTGCGCAGCGTCGGCAGTTTCAGCTGCAGCTCAATGGTTTCGTTGATCAGGACAGGAATGTCAGCGGGCAGGGCGACTTCCAGTGCCACAGCGCCGGTTTCGGCGGAAGCGGCCAGGCTGGTGACGGTCAGCGGATAGTTGACGTCATCGATGATGGCTTCGGCTTCGATGGCCTGGCCGCGAATGCGGCGATACACCGATAACGGCACCTGAGTGCGCGCAAAGAGAGAGCGGCGGTCAACCAGTGTCATCAAATTGGTGTCGGCCGCGATGCGAGCGCCGCTGGCAACATTGATACTGACGACTTCGGCATCAAAGGGGGCGGTCGGTTGCAAGTCATCGGCGTCGGCTTGGGCTTGCTCCAGAGCGATGCGCGCCTGCTCCAGTTGCGCCTGTTGTTGAACTAATTGGTCGGCATAAATATCGACGGTCAACTCGGCGCTGCGCAATGCCTCTTCGGCAGTCTGTAAGCTGGCGGCGTTGGAGTAACCCTGGTCGTTCAAAGCCACCTCGCGTTGATAGCTGGCGCGAGCATTGGCCAACGCCGCCTGATTCACTTGATGCTGGCGTTCGGCGATGCGAATCGCCGCCTGTTGTTGGGCGACCGCAGCCTGTTGCTGGCGCAGCGTCCATTCGATGGAATCAGCATTGAGTTCAAGCAGCGCATCGCCCGCGCTGACGGTTTGACCGGCCTGGACGGCGATGTCGATCACTCTGGCTTCGGCCGGAACGGTTAGCGTTTCTTGTCGTTTAGCATCGACCTTGGCTAATAGTGGAGTGGTGGGGGCATGATCGGCCAGTGTCACATCAATGGCTTCAACCTGGACGGTGTTGCTGCTGGCGTTGCTGCGTCCCCAGCGCGAACCGGCCAGACCGGCGCGCATGCTCATAGCGGCATTGCCACCACGCTGGGCGCCACTGTCAGAACCGATCGGGCTGCTCATCAATAGATAACCGCCGGCACCGACGGCCAGGATGACCGCGACAATGATCGACTGCTTTTTCATTCACTACTCCCAAGGCGCCAGGGTGCTGACCGGCCAGTCACATTAAAAAAGATCGAAGAATTGCGCGACAGTTTAAGGAATAAAGATGCAGAGAAAATGCAGCGCTGCGGTCAATAAACCGTAAACACAGGCTGGTTATCGGGGTGACCGCTTGGTTTCGATCAGGTAGACTGCCCAGCTCGTTTCAGTCGGGTCACGGCTTATTCAGGTCGTCCGTTGAAATGTTGGTCCGATACGGTCCCTTGGTAGGGGTAGGTCGGGCCAGAGCAAAACCATTCAAAACCTGAAATATCCAACATGTGGCCCTTGGTAGGGGTCACCACTGAAGGAGTGCATTATGCCTGTTATTACCTTGCCTGACGGCGCCAAACGTTCCTACGACGCCCCCGTTTCCATTATGCAGATTGCCGAAGATATCGGCCCTGGCCTGGCTCGCAATACGCTGGCCGGACGCATTAATGGGGTGCGTGTCGATGCGGTCGATGTGGTCAGCGAAGATTCCGATATCGAGATCATTACGCCCAAGGATGACGACGGTCTGGAAATCATCCGTCACTCCTGTGCGCATTTGCTCGGACATGCGCTGAAACAACTCTATCCGGATGCCAAGATGGCCATTGGCCCGACCATCGAAAACGGCTTCTATTACGATGTCGATCTGGATCATCGCCTCACCGAAGAAGATCTCGACGCCTTGGAAAAGCGCATGATGCAGCTCGCCAAAACCGACTATGAGGTGGTGCGCCACAAAGTCAGCTGGCAGCAAGCCGTGGACACGTTCCGCGAGCGCGGCGAACCCTACAAGCTGGAAATTCTCGAGCAGAACATCAGCCGCGATGATCAGCCAGGCTTGTATCATCACGAAGAATACATCGACATGTGCCGTGGCCCGCACGTGCCGAATATGAAGTTTTGCCATCACTTTAAACTGATGCGTGTGTCTGGCGCTTACTGGCGTGGCGACAGCAACAACAAGCAGTTGCAGCGCATCTACGGCACCGCCTGGGCCGACAAGAAACAGCTGAAACAGCACCTGACATTTTTGGAAGAAGCGGCCAAGCGCGATCACCGCCGTATCGGTAAGAAGCTCGACCTGTTTCACTTGCAGGAAGAAGCGCCGGGTATGGTGTTCTGGCATCCCAATGGCTGGACCATGTACCAGGTGATCGAGCAATACATGCGCGCCAAGCAGAAAGCGCATGGCTACAACGAAATTCGCACACCGCAGATTGTCGACCGTTCCCTGTGGGAAAAGTCCGGTCACTGGGACAAGTTCGGTGATGACATGTTCACCACGCACAGCGAACACCGCGACAACGCGGTCAAGCCGATGAACTGCCCGTGCCACGTTCAGGTCTTTAACCAGGGGCTGAAAAGCTACCGCGATCTGCCGTTGCGGCTGGCGGAGTTTGGTTCCTGTCATCGCAACGAAGCGTCTGGTGCCTTGCACGGCATTATGCGCGTGCGCGGCTTTACCCAGGACGATGCGCATATTTTCTGTACCGAAGCGCAGATTCAGCCGGAAGTGGCCCAATTCATCGAGATGCTCAACGAAGTCTATTACGACTTTGGTTTTGACGATGTCATCCTGAAATTATCGACTCGCCCGGAAAAGCGTGTCGGCAGTGATGCCGACTGGGATCGAGCTGAAGCGGCTCTGGCCTCGGCGCTCGATGCCACCGGCAAGCCCTGGGAGACCCTGCCGGGCGAGGGTGCTTTCTATGGCCCGAAAATCGAATTCACGCTGAAAGACAGCCTGGGCCGGATGTGGCAGTGCGGCACCATCCAGGTCGACTTCTCCATGCCGGGGCGGCTTGACGCCCAGTACGTGGACGAGCAGGGCAACCGTCAAACACCGGTCATGCTGCACCGCGCCATCCTGGGCAGCTTCGAGCGGTTCACCGGTATTCTGATCGAGCAACACGCCGGTGCGATGCCGCCCTGGCTGGCGCCGATTCAGGCCATGGTGTGCAATATCACCGATGCCCAGGCCGATTTCGTCAAATCGGTCCAAAATCGGCTGATTTCCGCTGGGTTCCGGGCAGATGCCGACTTGAGAAATGAGAAGATCGGCTTTAAAATCCGCGAGCACACGATTCAGAGAGTTCCTTATTTGCTGGTTATTGGCGATAAGGAAGTCGAAAACGAGGCCATAGCGGTCCGTACCCGAGATGGGAAGGACCTGGGCACCATGTCAGTCGACGCCTTTATTGAACGTCTGACTGCCGATGTCGCCCAAAAAGGCCGTCTGGTAACAAACGGAGAGTGAGTTATAAAACGCAACGCGAGAGGCGCCAAACCTACCAATCGTCATATTATTAATGAGCAGATTCAGGCGGACGAAGTCCGTCTGATCGCGGAAGACGGCGAACAGCTCGGCATTGTATCGCTGGCCGACGCCATTGCGCGGGCTCAGCAATCCGAACTGGATCTGGTACAGATCTCTAATGCCGACCCCGTGGTCTGCAAGATCATGGACCTGGGCAAGAAGCTCTACGAAGAGAAGAAAGCCAAGGCTGCGGCTAAGAAGAAACAGGTTCAGGTGCAGGTGAAGGAGGTGAAATTCCGCCCCAACACCGACATTGGTGATTACAACGTCAAGTTGCGTAACCTGACCAAGTTTCTGGAACACGGCGACAAGGCTAAGGTAACGCTGCGTTTTCGTGGTCGTGAAATGGCTCACCAGGAAATCGGTATGGAACTGCTGCAGCGGGTCGCCAACGATCTGGAAGATTTGGCAACCGTTGAACAGCGTCCCAAGATGGAAGGTCGTCAGTTGACCATGGTCATGGCGCCAACCAAGAAGAAGTGAGGCTGCCCTAGGCAGCATCCCGAAGTGGTCCGCCACTTCGCACGTGGACGACGACTCTGCTTGAGTCGTCGTTTTTTAATGGCAACCGTTAGCTCCCGGATCCGGTCTGGTACCGAGTCCAGAAGGGATGCAAAGCGGTTTTCGGAAGTAGATCGGGAGATTGAAAATGCCAAAAATCAAGAGCAATTCCGGCGCTGCGAAGCGTTTTAAGAAGACAGCGAATGGCTTTAAGCACAAGCAGTCTTTCCGTAACCACATCCTGACCAAGAAAAGCACCAAGCGTATGCGTCATCTGCGCGGCACCCAGCAAGTTGCTGAGTCCGACGTGCCTTTGATCAAGCGCATGTTGCCTTACGTTTAACGGTCACCGGACTAGGAGGAAAGATAAATGGCACGTGTTAAGCGGGGCGTCATCGCCCGTCGTCGTCACAAAAAGATTCTGAAGCAAGCCAAAGGTTATTACGGTGCACGTTCACGTGTATTCCGCGTAGCCAAGCAGGCGGTCATCAAAGCAGGCCAATATGCCTACCGTGACCGTCGTCAGCGCAAGCGTCAGTTCCGCGCTTTGTGGATTGCTCGTATCAACGCTGAAGCTCGCGTGAATGGTCTGTCTTACAGCAAATTCATCGCAGGCTTGAAGAAGTCGTCCATCGAGATCGACCGTAAGATCCTTGCTGATCTGGCCGTTCACGACAAGGTCGCCTTCACCGCCCTGACCGAAAAAGCCAAGGCTGCTGCCTAAGCTTAATCGGTTCCGGTGATTGAAAACCCGCCTTTTGGCGGGTTTTTTTATGGCGGTTTGCAGCCTTTAACGCTAGTGAAAATATCACCGCTTGAGTAGTCTGAAGCTTTCGGCAAACAGACGTCGGGGTTATGGATTCCATCCGCAATTTCGTTCAGCTAACGACCAATATCGGCACTGCAGGCCAGCCAAGAGCAGAACAGTTTCAGTTGATCGCAGACCAGGGTTACCGTCATGTTATCAACCTGGGTTTATCCAGCCACAGCGATGCCGTTGTTGACGAAGATAAGCGACTTGCCGATTTAGGCCTGAATTACTTTCATATTCCCGTGCCTTTTGATCATCCCAGGCCGGAGCAGGTACGGCGGTTTTGCTTGTTGATGGACATGCTGCGCGACGACAAGGTGTTCGTGCATTGCATCATGAACTATCGGGCGTCGGCGTTTTTGTACCAGTATCTGACCAAACTGGCTGGCTACGATGAAGCCAGTGCCCGATCGCCGATGCTGGACAGCTGGACACCTCCTGCGGTCTGGCAGGAATTATTGTCCTGGACTCGCCAGGACATTGGTTTGGTATAGCGCGGTCATGATGAATCGACAGATTTGCAGGCTGGTAGTTCACCATAATGCGCTATTCATCGAAATAAGCGCCAGTCGTTGAGGCAGGGTGGATGTCAGAAAACATAGCAAGCGACCGCTTGATGTATCGACCCATAATAGCTACCGATTGGACAGATTTGGCAGCCATCCTTGCCAATGTTGAACATCTGCGTTTTAGCCAGTCGATGACGACAGCCGAAGATCAGCAGCGATATATTCATCAACTGGCCAGTCAATGGCAGCGCTTTGGTTATGGCGCCTGGCTGATTCAGCAGAAATCCTCAGCTGCCATCCTGGGTTGGGGCGGCATCATCGTCGATGAGCAAGAACCTGGTTGGGGACCTGAGTTAATTTATTATCTGGCACCGGATCAGTGTGGTTATGGCTATGCCACAGAGCTGGCAAAAACGGCCGTTACCTTTGCGCTGCAACAATTGGAATTGCAATCTATAGCGGCGTTTGCACACCCGAACAACCTGGCTTCCAACCGAGTTCTGGTGAAAGCGGGATTTGAATATCGAGACTATGTAGCGTCTTTAGATCGGCATTACTATTGCTGCACCCAAAGGATTGTAACGGAGGTTTAATCAATGGCGGATGCCAAGCAAGATCTTATTACTTTATTGCACCAACGCTTTAAAGCACATCCTGAACGTCATCTGGGCATCGATTGGTCCGAGGTGGTGACTCGATTGCTCGCCGATCCAGCCAAGCTCAATATCCTTGAGCAAATGGAACAAAGCGGTGGTGAACCCGATGTCATTGCCTACGACGATTCTGTTGATGGTTATGTGTTTTGTGACTGCGTAACGGAGAGCCCAGCCGGGCGGCGCAGCCTCTGTTATGACGATGCCGCCTTGCAGGCGCGTAAGAAGAACAAACCCAGTGGCAGTGCTATGGATCAGGCATTGGCGATGGGCATTGAGTTATTGAGTGAAGCCGATTATCGCTATTTGCAAACGCTGGGTGAGTTTGATCTGAAAACCTCGAGCTGGTTGGCAACGCCAGACAATATCCGTCAGCGTGGCGGCGCTATCTTTGGAGACCGTCGTTATGATCAGGTGTTTATTTATCATAACGGTGCTGATTCCTACTATGCGGCGCGCGGTTTCCGTGGCCGGCTAGTTGTTTGAGAGGGAGAGATGAGACCATTTGCGTTAGTGGCTTTGGTTTTTATGGGTTTAAATGCCTCGGCCGCCGACTGGGATAACCCCAGCGAACGTTACAGCGACGCCTATAAAGCATACCTCGATGCGCGTTGCCCCATTCCGGAAGACGGTATCGATCATTATGTCTATTTCGCGCGCGATCGTGATGCGCTTCGAGATCATCCGTTACTGACGTCCGATCGTTTTTCTGGTGCGCAGATTATGTACAGCTGGCGGGAGTTAGAACCGCAGCGCGGCGACTATGATTTTTCCGCCATCGAGACGGACCTTGCTTACCTGAAAGCGCACGGCAAACAACTCTTTGTGCAACTGCAGGACACCACTTTTTACGATATCTATGTGGCCGCGCCAGAATACCTGCTCAGTGAGGAATTCGATGGCGGAGTGGTGCAGCAGTACACCGATGAGGGCGTATCGGAAGGTTGGGTAACCAAGCGTTGGAATGCCGATGTTCGCACTCGTTTTGCGGCTTTTTTAACGGCTTTTGGTGAGCGCTTTGATGGCGAAATAGCGGGCATTAATTTGCAGGAAACAGCCATTGGCGTCAGCAATGAGACGGATCCGAGCTTCACGCCTGAAGGTTACGTTGAAGGCTTAAAAGCCAATATGCAGGCACTGGCGGATGCCTTTCCCAATTCCATCAAATTGCAGTACGCCAACTTTATGCCGGGCGAATGGCTGCCCTGGGAAGATGAAGGTTATTTGCGCTCAATCTACGAGCACGGCAATAACATCGGTGTTGGTTTGGCCGGTCCGGATTTAATGGTGCAGCGCAAAGGCCAGTTGAACCATACCATCGCCATGATGCACGAACACCAGTACAGCGTGCCCTTGGGCATCGCCATCCAGGATGGCAACTATATTGGCGCGACCAATTCCGATCGCATCGAAACCGATCGCGCCAATCTGGTGCCTCTGCTGCATGCTTTTGCTGAGGACTTTATGGGCGTGTCACTGATGTTCTGGAGTAACCAGGAACCTTATTTCAGTGAAGACGTTTTGCCCTGTTTTACTGCTCAACGTTGAGCGTTTCATTACCAAGGGTTCGGTCCGTTTTCACCCGTGAAGGTGAAGCCTGAAAAGGTGCCGGTCGGGCCATCGTCATCGAGCAGTGCCAGGCGCACAGCTTCGGCCGCGCCTTCTTTGACGGTCCTGTTGCCATAGAAGTTATTAAACTCTGTAGCAGTAGGGCCCGGGTTGGCCGCGTTGACTTTAATGCCGCTGTCTTCAAGCTCGATAGCAAAAGCCAGAGTGAAGGCATTGAGCGCGGTTTTTGATGGTCCATAGAGGGCACCAAAATGCGCTCGCATCGGAAAGTTCGGATCGGCATGAGCGCTGAGCGAACCTGCACCGCTGGAGACCATAACGATGCGTGCCGCCGGAGCCTGACGCAGCAAAGGCAACATGGTCTGGGTGACCACAAAGGCGCCGAAGACGTTGGTTTCAAACATCTGTCTGACGTCGTTAATGGACGCCGTGCTTGGTTTGGCTGCCTGGGTGATTTCTTCCAGCGATAGGCTGCCCGTGCCGGCATGAGCAATGCCCGCATTGTTCACCAGCACATCAAGCTGGCCATAGGTTTCGGCGATCTGCTGTTTGGCAGCTTCGATGGAAACCGCATCAGTAACGTCGAGTTGAATCGCCTGAGCCTGTGGTCCCAGCTCTTGTGCCGTTTGTTGTCCTTTACTCAGATCGCGCGCGCCAATCAGCGCGATAAAGCCATGCTCAATCAACTCCAGTGCGATCTGGCGGCCGATGCCTTTGTTGGCACCGGTGACGAGTGCAATTTTCTGGGTAGTCATGTTTTTTCCTCTGGGTTATAAACGGATCGTTGTTCCGAATAATATGGAGCAAAGTTCCGTTTTGCAAATAAATGGATCAATGTTCCGTATTTTGGCAGAATGGCAGGCATCAGGAAGGAGGGACGTTGTGAGTCAGTCGGAGTTCAGCGGGCCAGCAAAGACGCCCATGCGGGCCGATGCCAAGCGCAGTCTGGAGGCCATTTTGACGGCCGCTTTGGCGGTGTTTGCTGAATCGGGTGTCGATGCGCCGGTACGGGAAATTGCCCAGCGCGCAGGGGTCGGAGTGGCGACCCTGTACCGCCGCTTTCCGCAACGATCGGATTTGATCGTCGCGGTATTTCAGCGTCAGGTCGATGCCTGTGCCGATGCTGCCCCGCAGTTGGCACAGCAATATGCGCCCGCCGATGCACTGGCGCATTGGGTGCAGCGTTACGCTGATTTTATTGTCACCAAACGCGGCCTGGCATCGGCGCTGCACTCAGGCGATCCGGCCTACAGTGCATTGCCTGCATACTTCGATGCGCATCTGCGCCCGGCACTGCAAAGCCTTTTAGATGCGGCCATTGCTGCCGGTGAGGTGCGCGACGATGTTGATCCTGATGAGCTGCTGCGTGCGGTTGGAAACCTTTGCTTGTCCGCCAAAGAAGATCGCCTGGATACGGCCCGACGCATGGTCAGCCTATTGGTCGATGGTATGCGTTACGGAGCGGACCAATGACACCCGAGCAGATTGGTCAGGCTTACGACGGTATTACTCACCTCTGGCAGCGCGACGACTTTAATCGTGACAACGGTATGGCTCAGCACCGCCGAGCTTTGGGCTTTGTCGAGGGCCGAGGTGCGGCGCTTGATGTGGGCTGCGGTTGCACCGGTCGTTTTATTGACTGGTTGCAAAGTGAAGGTTTTACCCCGGAGGGCGTCGATGTCTCAGCCCAAATGATTGAACTGGCGCGGCAAAAACATCCGCAACTGAGCTTTTATCATCAGGATATTTGCCAGTGGCAATTAGCAAAGCGCTATGACTTTATCACCGCCTGGGACAGCATCTGGCATATTCCGCTGAGCGAGCAGAAGCCGGTGTTGACGAAGTTGGTGAAGGCACTGGAGCCGGGCGGGGTGTTGCTTTTCAGTTGCGGCGCAACCGATGAGGCCGGGGAACATACGGACGATTTTATGGGACCGGAGGTGTTGTATTCGTCTCTGGGTGTCAATGGTTTCTGGCAGTTGTTCAGTCAGCTGCCGTGCCGGATACGTCACTTTGAAGTCGATCAGTATCCGGAACTGCACGCTTATTTTATTGTCCAGAGAACTTAGACTGAGACTTCGTGCATCTTGTCAAAGTCGCCGTTGTCGAACGCATCCAGGTTGCCCAGGGTAACGTCGGCAATGGCCGCCAGCGCTTCTTTGGTAAAGAACGCCTGGTGACCGGTGACCAGCACATTGCGGAAGGTCAGTAAGCGGGCGAAGGTGTCGTCGCGCAGGATGGCATCGGAATTGTCTTCAAAGAAAAGATCCGCTTCTTCTTCATAAACATCCAATCCCAGATAACCCACCTTGCCGGATTTCAGCGCTTCGATAACGTCCTTGGTTTCGATCAGCGCGCCGCGGCTGGTGTTGATGATCATCACGCCGTCTTTCATCTGCGCCAGGGTATCGGCGTTGATCAGATGGCGGGTAGCGGGCATCAGTGGGCAGTGCAATGAAATTACATCGCTTTCGGACCAGAGTTGTTCCAGTGGCACATAGAGCGCGCCGGCTTTTTCGACGTCTGGATTAACGTAAGGATCGCTGCAAATCACCCGGCAACCGAAACCGCTCATGATGCGCACAAAGGCGGCGCCGATTTTGCCGGTGCCGATGACGCCGATGGTCTTGTTGTGCAGATCGAAACCGAGCAGACCGTGCAGTGAATAGTCGTTTTCGCGGACCCGGTTGAAGGCGCGGTGGGTGTTGCGATTCAGGCCCAGAATCAGAGCCACAGCGTGTTCGGCGACCGCATAGGGCGAATATTCCGGTACCCGGGCGACGCGGATGCCGAGCCGTTGTGCTGCGGCCAGATCGACGTTGTTAAAGCCGGCACAACGCAATGCAATCAGCGCCACGCCTTGGCGGTGCAGTTCGCTCAGGGTGTCGGCATCAACGGTATCGTTCACGAAGCAGCAGACCGCTTTGTGGCCCTGGCTGAGGGCGGCGGTCTGTGGGGTCAGGTGGGCTTCCAGGTAGGTGAATTCATGCCGGCCCTGGTTGGCGGCGTCCAGCGAATGTTGGTCGTAGGCTTTGCTGCTAAAAACGGCGACTTTCATAGCGATTCCTTGTCTGACTTCACCAGCCTTACTATACCGGCCTTAAGCAACCGCCAAGTTAACCCAGATCAATTAAAGTGAATGCGCTCGCCGTCGAGTATCAGGCCGGTAACACGGAATTCTTCGCGGATCTTGCCGTCTTCTTCGCGGGTAAAGCGTAGCGGGACGAAGCCCAGCTCCGGCGCAATCCAGATGCGCTTGCGTTCTTTGCGGCGCAGTGGCGCGGTCTGATCAATGATCAAGGTATCGACGCTGCCGCCGGCAATGCGCAGGCGTTCTTCACCGACCACACGGAAGGCAAAATCATCGACTTCGTCTTCACGGAAGACATCAAATTCCATCTCACGCATGCCCGCTTTCAGGCGTTGTTGTAGCACCAGTTGGTAGCCCAGCGCATCGTAAACACCGCTGCCGACAGGCTCATTGACGTCTTCGCCGTCCACTTCGCCAACCACGCGCTGTGCCAGATGATCGAAAGTCAGGTGTTGGCGATTACGCGACCATAAAATTTTGGTGTCGGAGCTGTACCGCAGCGGCCGGATATCGCCGTCTACCACCGTCGTCCAGCTGTCTTCGCGCAGATGGATGCCGCGCGTTTCGGCATAGAGTTGATAGTGCCATTCTCCAGCGTCGTTTTGCTGCAAGCGAATGTGACCGTCGGCGCTGATATCGACCAGGCCATAGCGGGTCACTTCTATTTCGGCTTCGAATGGGACGAGCGGTTCTGCCAGGGTGATTAACGGCAGAACCAACAGTGCGGACAGACTGAATCGTTTAAGGTTCTTCATGATTTGCAGTATCCAGCAGACGACCGGTGTTGGGAAGGGGGGCTCCGTCGAGAAATGCCTGATTGTTGACCAACGTCAAACGATTTTCGGCAAACCATCGAACCACGCTCGGATAGAGTCGGTGTTCCTGGGCCAGCACGCGTTTGGCCAGATCACTGGCAGTATCGCCAGCTTTAATGGGCACACTCGCCTGGGCGATGGGCGGACCG
This sequence comes from Saccharospirillum sp. HFRX-2, assembly GCF_043196805.1. Lineage (NCBI taxonomy): Bacteria > Pseudomonadati > Pseudomonadota > Gammaproteobacteria > Oceanospirillales > Saccharospirillaceae > Saccharospirillum > Saccharospirillum sp. HFRX-2. The sequence goes on along the minus strand of NZ_JBEBMU010000006.1, from coordinate 183,282 downwards.
CCATCGAGCTCGGCGGTGACAAAATGAACCGTGGCGCCAGCCTCAGTATCACCAGCGTCCAGGGCGCGCTGGTGAGTGTGCAAGCCTGGGTATTTGGGCAGCAGGGACGGGTGAATATTGAGCATGCGTCCCTGATAACGCTGCACAAAGCCGGCGGTCAGAATGCGCATAAAGCCGGCCAGGGCAATCAGGTCCGGCTGATACTGATCGATGCGCTCGGCGAGAGCCGCATCGAAGCTTTCGCGATCAGAAAAGTCGCGATGGTCAATCACCTCGGTGGCGACACCGGCCTGCTGCGCACGCTGCAAGCCGAAGGCGTCGGCTTTGTTGGCGATGACGGCGACCACGTCAGCCGGAATGTCGCCGTTGCCACAGCCATCGAGCAAGGTCTGCAGGTTGCTGCCGCCGCCACTGATCAAGACAACCAGTCGGGTCACGCCAGCGGACCATCCAGAATAACTGCTTCGTCGCGACGGCTTTCGATCTGACCGATGACCAGTGGTTTTTCGCCGGCAGCGTGCAGAATGTCCAGAGCGTTGTCGGTTTGATTCGCTGCCACAACCAATACCAGACCAATGCCACAGTTAAAGGTCCGCGCCATTTCTCGGTTACTGATATTGCCCGCTTGCTGCAACCAGTCGAACACCGGCGGCCGTTGCCAACTGCTGGTATCGATGCGAATGGCGAGTGAATCCGGCAGTACGCGTGGCAGGTTTTCATAGAAGCCGCCACCGGTGATGTGCGAGATAGCGCCGACCTGATGCTGTGCCAGCAATTGCAGTACCGGTTTGACGTAGATACGCGTTGGCGCCATCAAGGCATCGGCCAGCGTTTGCTCGCCGAGGCTTTGCTGCAGATCGGCACCGGAGACTTCCAGTACTTTGCGAATCAGCGAGTAGCCATTGGAATGCGGGCCGGAAGAGGGCAGGCCAATCACCTTGTCGCCCGGGCGCACGGAGGTACCGTCGATGAGCTTGTCTTCTTCGGCAACGCCGACGCAAAAACCGGCCAGATCATAGTCTTCGCCCTGATACATGCCCGGCATCTCAGCGGTTTCACCACCGACCAGGGCGCAGTTGGCCTGGCGGCAACCTTCGCCAATGCCTTCAACCACCTGGGCCGCGATGTCGACTGACAGCTTGCCCGTGGCGTAGTAATCGAGGAAGAACAACGGTTCGGCACCGCAGACAATGAGGTCGTTGACGCACATGGCGACCAGGTCGATACCGATCTGGTCGTGTCGATCCAGATCCATGGCCAGACGCAGTTTGGTGCCAACGCCGTCGGTGCCGGACACCAGTACTGGCTTGCGGTAATGGCTGGGGATTCGTGTCAGCGCGCCAAAGCCACCCAGACCACCGATAACTTCGGGGCGACGGGTCGATTTAACCGTGTCTTTAATGCGTTCAACCAGGGCATTACCGGCGTCGATATCGACACCTGCATCTTTGTAACTGAGGGGTTTGGGCGCGTCCGTCATTCTATGGCTCCGTCGGCGGGCGGTGGCTAGGCGCGCGGATTGTAGCAGGCCCGACGCCGGGAAACAGCTTGACCATCCGGTCAACTTGGCCCGGCTTCCTTGGGTTGATCGAAACGGACGTTTATTGGCCAATCAAATTTGTAATATAAAATATTATATTATATATTTTTCGAGCGATTTGTTTGAGCCGTACGTCGCACCAACAACAATAAAATAGAATTGAGGCTAACCATGAAAAAGACCGTCCTGGGCCTTGCCCTAACTTCGCTCCTTACCCTCTCACAATACGCTGCTGCCTTAACCATTGGCTTTTCTCAGGTCGGTTCTGAGAGCGGCTGGCGCACAGCATTTTCCGAATCCATGATTGCTGAAGCCGAAGCGCGCGGTATCGATCTGCGTTTTTCTGATGCTCAGCAAAAACAGGAAAACCAGATCAAGGCCATCCGCAGCTTTATCGCTCAGGGTGTCGATGCCATTGTCGTTGCACCAGTGGTTGAAACCGGCTGGCGTCCCGTCTTTATGGAAGCTCGCCGCGCTGGCATTCCCGTCTTTATCGTTGACCGTAACGTCGATCTCGGCGACGACAGTCTCTACGTCACCCGCATTGCCGCTGACTTCTCCAACGAAGGTCGTGCCGCTGCTAACTGGCTGATGGACGAAACTAACGGCAACTGCAACATCATCGAGCTGCAGGGCACCGTTGGTTCCAGTGCTGCGCTTGATCGCATGGCGGGCTTTGGCGAAGTGATTGCCGATTACCCGAATGCGAGCATCATCCGCACTCAGACCGCTAACTTCACCCGTACCGAAGGTAAAACGGTGATGGAAGCCATGCTCAAAGCCGAAGATCCGGATGACATCTGCGCGGTTTGGGCGCACAACGATGAGATGGCGCTGGGTGCCATTCAGGCCATGGAAGAAGCCGGTCTGAACCCGGGTGAAGACATCCTGGTGGTTTCTGTTGACGCTGTGGATGACATCTTTGTCGCGCTGCACGAAGGCAAAGCCAATGTCTCTGTTGAGCTGAGCCCGCACCTGGGTGAGCCGGTGTTCGATGCCGTTGAAGAGTACATGGATGGCAAGCGCGATTTCGACAAGTGGATCATGATGGAAGGTCGCGTCTTTACTCAGGATAACTACCTCGACGAGTACAATCGCCGCATGGGCAACTAAGCCCGACTAATATCGCCATCAACAACAATAAAAGAAGGTGAGTTCGCCCGCGTGATCGCCGGTCACGCAGGGCGAACATAGTGCGACTATGGATAACGAAAATCTGGTTTTATCGCTGCAGGGTGTGGTGAAAACCTTTCCCGGTGTCAAAGCGCTGAATGGTGTCGATTTCAAACTCCGAGCCGGTGAGATTCACGCCTTGTTGGGTGAGAACGGCGCGGGTAAGTCGACCCTGATCAAGGTGATGACCGGGGTGTATCGCCGCGATGCCGGTGACATCCATCTCAATGGCCAATTGATTCATCCGACCAGCACCGGTGACGCTCAGGCTTTGGGGATCAGCACGGTCTATCAGGAGGTCAATCTGGTCCCGAATTTGTCGGTTGCCCAGAATCTGTTTTTGGGGCGTGAACCCAAACGCTGGGGACTGATCGACTGGCGTACTCTCTATCGCCAGGCGCGCGACCTGCTGACCGATTACGATCTCGATATCGACGTCACTGCGCCGGTGTCGCAATACTCGGTGGCCGTTCAGCAATTGGTCGCCATTGCGCGTGGTGTGTCCATGTCAGCCCAGGTGCTGGTGCTGGACGAACCCACCGCCAGTCTCGATTCCGATGAAGTAAAAACCCTCTTCAATATCATGCGTTCCTTGCGTGAGCGGGGTATTGGTATTGTCTTTGTGACCCATTTTCTTGATCAGGTTTATGCCGTTTGCGACCGCATTACCGTATTGCGTAACGGCAGTCTGGTCGGCGAGTTTGAGGCGGCCAAGCTGAGTAAGCACGACCTGGTCAGCCATATGTTGGGCAAAGAGTTGAGCCAATCGCTCAGCGCGCCCCATAAGCCGAGCGCAGCGGCCGATGCCGGTGGTCTGCTGAAATTGACCCAAGCCAGCAGCACTCAACTGGAACCGATGGATTTGAGCGTTGGTGCTGGTGAAGTGGTGGGTTTGGCGGGTTTGCTGGGTTCTGGCCGCACTGAAGTGTGTCGGCTGGTATTCGGCCTGGATCATTTAGCCGGCGGTCAGCGCGATGTTTGCGGCAGTCCGGCGAGGTTTCGTACCACTCGTCAGGCGGTGCTGGCGGGTATCGGTTTGTGCCCGGAAGACCGTAAGCGCGATGGCATCTTTGGTCCCATGTCGATTCGCGAAAACATCATTATGGCGCTGCAAAGCAAGCGTGGCTGGTGGCGTTACATTCCCATGGCGCGGCAGAAAGCTCTGGCCGAGGAATACGTTAAGGCGTTGAACATCGCCACCTCCGACATCGACAAACCCATCGACCAACTCAGTGGCGGTAACCAGCAAAAGGTGATTTTGGCGCGCTGGCTGGCGGCCAAACCCAGTTTGCTGTTACTCGATGAACCGACGCGCGGCATCGACGTTGGCGCCCATGCTGAAATCATCCAGCTGATTCGCCAACTGTGTCGCGATGGTTTGGGCTTGTTGGTGGCTTCGTCCGAGCTGGACGAACTGGTGGAATTTTCCGATCGGGTGGTGGTGCTGACGGATCGTCGTAAGGCCGCCGAAGTCAGTGGCGCCGATGTCACTCAAGAACGCATTTTGCAGTCCCTAGCCGAAGGCTGAGCTGATCATGACTTTACTGAATCTCAGCGCCGATGCCCGGCGCTATATCTGGCCTCTGGCCGGACTGGCAGCTTTGCTGCTGGTCAATCTGGTGGTGACACCGGAGTTCTTTCATATCGACATCATCGATGGGCGCCTCTATGGCAGCTTGATCGATGTCGTAAACCGCGCCGCACCGGTGGCCTTGCTGGCCATTGGCATGACGCTGGTGATCGCGACCGGCGGCGTTGATCTGTCGGTCGGCTCGGTGATGGCCATTGCCGGGGCGGTGGCTGCGGGTTTGATTGTCAGCGGCGTCGACAATGTGGTGCTGATCGTGGCTGGCGGTCTGCTGGCCGGTGTTGCCGGCGGCCTGCTTAACGGCATGCTGGTTGGTTTTCTCGGTATTCAGCCGATCGTTACGACCTTGATTCTTATGGTGGCCGGTCGTGGTGTGGCGCAGTTGATCAATGCCGGTCAGATCGTCACTTTTCACCATCAGGCGTTCGGCTTTCTCGGTTCCGGTCATCTGTTCGGTCTGCCATTCCCGATCATTATCGTGGTGCTGGTGTTCGTATTGCTGCAATTGCTGATGCGCCGCACGGCTCTGGGGCTCTTCGTTGAAGCCGTGGGTTGTAACAGCCGCGCCAGTCAGTACGTTGGTATTAACCAGCGTTTGGTTAAGTTGATGGTGTACTGCATTTCCGGTCTGTGTGCGGCCTTTGCCGGCATGATCGCCACAGCCGACATATCCGGCAGCGACGCCAATAACGTCGGTCTCTGGCTCGAGCTTGATGCCATCCTGGCGGTGGTGATTGGCGGCGCCAGCCTGATGGGCGGACGCTTCTCAATAGTGTTGTCGATCATCGGCGCGCTGATCATCCAGGCGTTGAGCATCACCATCATCATCAGCGGTGTTCCGCCCAAATTTAATCTGCTGATCAAGGCCGCGGCGATCATCATTATTCTGTTGCTGCAATCGCCTCAGTTCCATCGGCAGATGACCTTGTTGCGCCAGACCTGGAGATCGGCATGACGCGTCATAAGTTTTTTCCGTTATTCGTCACCCTGGCGTTGTTTCTGTTGATGTTTTCGACCGGCGCCATCCAGTTTGAAAACTTCGGCACGCTGCGGGTTTTTGTCAACCTGCTGACCGACAACGCCTTCCTGCTCATTACCGCTGTGGGTATGACCTTTGTCATCCTCTCTGGCGGCATTGATCTGTCGGTGGGTTCTACCATCGCCTTGAGTGGTGTCATGATCAGTGTGTTATTGACCCACTTTGGCTGGCATCCGATTCCGGCCTTTATCCTGGTGCTCGGTTTCGGCACCCTGTTCGGTGCCACCATGGGCGCCATCATCCATTTTTATCGGTTGCAGGCCTTTATTGTGACACTGGCGGGGATGTTCTTTGCCCGCGGTCTGGCGCAGGTCATCAGCTCGGAATCGCTGCCGATCAATCATCCGTTCTACGACACTATCGCCATGGCCGGTTTCAGTCTGCCGGGTAACGCCTGGCTCGATACCAGTACCATCATCAGTCTGGTGGTGCTGGTGTTGGCGATTGGGCTGGCTAACTTCAGTCGTTTCGGTGGTCGCGTCTATGCCATCGGTGGCGATGCGCATTCGGCGGCCTTGATGGGGGTGCCGATGGCGAGCACCATTATTGGTGTCTATGCGCTGAATTCCTTCCTGGCGGCGTTGTCCGGTATCGTTTTCAGTTTCTATACCTTCTCCGGTTATTCATTGGCGGCGGTGGGTGTGGAGCTGGATGCGATTGCCGCTGTGGTGATCGGCGGCACCTTGCTCAGCGGCGGCCGTGGTTATGTCATCGGCACCCTCTTTGGCGTGCTGATCATGGGCGTGGTGCAGACCTACATCTCCTTCGATGGCAGCCTGAGTAGCTGGTGGACCAAGATCGTCATTGGGCTCTTGCTGTTTATCTTCATTGCGCTGCAAAAGGTGATGTCCAGTCGGCAGCAGCAACTGGCCTGATGGTCGTGCAATAAGCAGGCAGGTGGTGTGGCCTGGTGCCTGATTTTCTCATCGTCCTCTGTCACAATAGCGCTCTTTGCCAAGTTGAGAAGACGAAGATGTCTGTGCGAATTCTGCTTGCTCTATTGCTGGCCTGTGTGGTGGCGCCAGCCTGGTCCGCCCGAACCTTGGACCTCTATTCCGAACAAGCCGTGCTGGCCCAGAATGCCGGTCAGGATGATCAGGACGAAGCCGTTGCCGAAGCCCTCAGCCGAGTGTTGATCCGGGCCACCGGTAACGACAGTGTGACCGAGCTTGAGCCCATAGCGGCGGCGGTGGAATCTCCCAATCGTTTTCTTTCAACCTTCCGCTTTGAACGCAGCGACGTCACTCTGACCAACGTCCTGGGCGAGTCAGTACCGACCAAGCTGATGGTCATGCAGTTCGATCGCGGTGCGGTCGAGCAATTACTGATCGACAACAGCCTGCCAGTCTGGGGCAATAAGCGCCCGGTGACCCTGGTTTGGCTGGCGGATCGTCTGGAAGGTGACGATCACATTCTGGCCGACAGCGAACAGGGTTCTTCTGCCCAACGACTCAAAGACTATTCGCGCGAGCGCGGTATCCCGTTGACGCTGCCAATCATGGATCTGGATGACACCCTGAACGTCGACTTTACCGATGTGTACGGCCTGTTCGTCGATAACCTCGAGACCGCTTCTGAACGCTACCAGCCTGATGCCGTCTTGATCGGTCGGTTATCGCGCCAGGGTAATGAGCTTCAGGCGAACTTTGTTTATCGCCTTCAGGATGAACGCCGCCGTTATCAGGTTACTGCCAGCACTCGCTCGCGTTTGATGGAAGCGCTGGTGGACCAGATGTCGATCCGTCTGGCCAACCAGTATGCGGTGGTTCTGGATCCGACGCTGGCCGGTCAGCTGTCGCTGCGCATTACCGCCGTCGACAACCTGGCTACTCTGGCTGAGGTGGAACGTTATCTGCAGTCGCAGAATCTGATCACCCGTGTGACCCTGCGTCAGGTCGAGCCGGACGCGGTGCGTTTTGATCTGGAAATCAGCGGCAGTGAAGGCCAGTTGCGCGATATTCTGGCGCTCGATGATCGTCTGTCTCAGTACGATGATGTGTCGGTCGAAAGCCGCGATGATACCGAACTGCTGTATCAGTGGGTGGCCAACGCCAATAACTTTTAAGGCCCTGGCCCGCAATTGTTAGACCTTGGATAGAAGCTATGTCGACGCCGACCTGGAATCCCATCGATCGTTTGACCTCGGTCATATTACTGCTTGCGCTGATCTTCCTGGCGGTATTGGCCGCGCCGGTGGCAGCGCCGCTGCTGGCCGGGCTCTTGGTGGCGGTGGCGTTGCGCAGCGGCCGTTCCGATCAACCGGTATCCGCACTGCAGGGTATGGCTTGGGCTGGTTTAGGCGCTTTGTTGGTGCTTGCCGCTGTGTATGGCGCCTGGCCACTGCTGGTTAAACAAAGTGCGCGCGCCGATGCGCTGCTGGTCTCGGTGGATCTGGCCTGGCTTAACTGGCTGCTCGCTCGCGCAGCGGTGGTCAGTCTGGCTTTCCTGGCCTGGCTGCTGCTGTTACCCGCGGGTTTTGTGCTTGGCTGGGTGGGTTCGCACTCAGTGTCCGCCTGGTTGAACCGGCACCGTTCCAGCTTCTTGTCGCGCTATCAACATTGGGCAGAGCATCTTCGGGGTGTTTTGCGGGTGCTGATGCTGCAACTGGGCGGACGCTTGCTGCTGTTCAGTCTGGTGTTTTGGTTGATGGGTATCGAGGTCTGGTGGCTGCTGGCGATCTTGCTCAGTCTCGCTGCTTTGCTGCCAACCTTGCCGCTGGTGCTGGCCGTGGCGGTGGTTTGGTTGTCGGGGCCTTCACCCTTGATGTATGGCCTGCTGGCTGTGGTCGCCGTGATTGAAGCCGGGATGTTCAGCCTGGCGCAGCGCGGACCGGCCTGGGCACAGATCAAACCCGCATCGCTGCTGCTGGTTGGCGTTACGCTCATTGTTGGTGTTGCCGCCTTTGGTCTGGTCGGAGTCGTGCTCGCCATAGCTTTATTGGCGGCGCTTTTGGCCGGGTTCGACGATAACAAGACGCTTGCTGGTTCCACTCCGGTGCTGACGGAAGCGAGCGATCCGGTCGATGCCATTGATGAAAGTATGCGCCAGGAGGACAGCTGATGACGGTCGGGCAACTGCCGCTGGGCGTGACCTTTCGCGAACACGCCGTCTTTGATGATTTTCTGCCTGGCGACAATGCTCAGACCTTGGGCGCTTTGCGCCATGCGTTGGCGCGGCTCGACGATACACTGATGTATCTCTGGGGCGCTCCCGGTTCCGGCCTCAGTCATTTGCTGCAGGCCAGCGTGCATGAACTGCAAGGGCAGGGGCTGACGGTCATCTATCTGCCCATGGCGGACTGCCTGGAGTACGGCCTGCAGGCGCTGGAAGGTCTGGATGATATGGATGTGGTGGCGCTGGATGATATCGATCTGATTGCCGGCCAGCCAGAATGGCAAGAGGCGGTCTTTCATCTGTTCAACCGGTTGCGCGACAGTGGCAAGTTGCTGCTGGTCACCAGCCATGCCAGTCCATTGCAACAACCCATCGAATTGCCGGATCTGCGTTCACGCCTCAGTTGGGGATTGACCTTTCAGGTGCAGCCGCTCAGCGATGAACAGAAGCTTGATTGGCTGGTGTGGAAAGCCCGGCGCCGTGGCTTGGCGCTGGAAGAAGACGTAGCCGCTTTTCTGATTAATCGCGTGGCGCGTTCGATGGCGACGTTGGTTGACGCCTTTGAGCAACTCGATGAACGCTCGCTGGCTGAGCAGCGCCGCTTGACCATTCCTTTCATCAAGGACGTACTCAGCCTGTAACGGTGCCGTTGCTTCAGCGCTCGGCGCGACCGTCAGCATCTTCGTCTTCGAGCTCACCATCGTCCGCTGGCTGCACCAGCGTTTCCAGTTCGATGTCTTCAGCGCTGATGCCATGAATGCGGGCGTACAGATGCACAAAGGTGCGGGCGACATCTTCGGCGTGAATGGCGGTCAGATCTTCGGTTTCCATAATAAAGCGGCGTTGATCCTCTACATCGAGCGGATCGAAATCTTCGAAGGCGACCGACGCCGGGATCACCTCGACACTCATGTCACGACCGTAAGCGTCGTGCATCAGATCCAGGCAATACTGAGCCATGGCTGGATCTTCGCAGTAGACCTCACCCTGTTCGAAGTCATTGGCCCATTCTTTCAAAACATCGAGCACGGTTTCGCCGCGTTCGCGTAGATCTTCCAGCGGTGGTGCGCCACCGCTGAGCTGGCCGCTGTCCCAGTCGATCAGCCAATCGTCTTCCGGTTGCAGCAAGACGGCCTTGTACTGGCCGCTGGGCAAGGTCCAGGCTACAGCGTAGGGATAACCCTGTTCTTCATCGGTGACTTCGAAGGCGAGAAAGCTGGGCAATTGCATGGCAGTCTGGCTCGGTGAAAATGGGCGCGCATTATAGCCATCTGTAGCGGCATCCGCGACAGTCGTGGTTTAGGGTCGTTATAATGCCGATCCTTTCGAACAGCCTAGATGACAACAGCGGAGACAAGATGAGCGGCGAGCCGATCGAACGCGACTTCTATCAGCGTGACCCAGAGGAGCAGCAAGCCTTTCTGGAAAACACCTGGTGTAACGACTGCCAGGCGCTGGATCTGGGAATGACCGAACCACGGGAGTATGAACTGAACGGCCGTATCTATATTGAAGGTCAGTGCCTGCAGTGCGGCGCCACGGTGCGCACCGAGTTGGCCGACGAGGACGAGGATGTCTGAACTGACCATCCTCTATGAAGATGATCATCTGCTCGCGGTCGATAAACCCGCCGGCCTGCTGATGCATCCCAGCTGGCTCGACAAAGCCGAAACCGACACCCTGGCCGGCCGCGTTAAGCGCTATTGGCAAGGCGCCAAAGTCCACACCATTCATCGCCTCGATCGCCCAACCTCGGGCGTGGTGCTGATTGCCCGCACTGATGCCGTGGCACGTACCCTGGCCGATGCCTTTCGTGAGCGGCGCGTCAGTAAATCCTACTGGGCCATCGCCCGTGGTTTTACCGATCAATCAATCGACTGCGATTACCCGCTGAAAGAAGAACTGGACGCCATTGCTGATCGGCAGGCGCGGACAGATAAAGAAGCTCAGCCAGCGCGTACGCTGTTTCGTCGCCTGGGTATTAGCGCCCTGGATACACCGGTCAGCCGTTATCCGCAGGCGCGTTTTAGCTTGCTTGAGTGCCAGCCGCAGACCGGACGCAAACACCAGATCCGCCGTCACCTCAAGCACCTGCGTCATCCTATTCTGGGCGATACGCGCTATGGCGATCGCCATCAAAACCGCTGGGCCAAAGCGCATTTGCCCTACGATGGCCTGATGTTGCGGGCCATGCAGCTGGGGTTTGAACATCCGGTTACCGGTATTTATACCGTTATCTTCGCCGGTTTGTCGCCGCAGTGGCAGGCTGTGATCAACCGTTTCGGTTGGGTTGGGCGAGGTGTAGCGGCGGCGGATGCGGCCCAGCTGGCTGAAGCTCAATTAAGAGTGGCAGGGGCCGAAGCGGCTCAAACCGAAGCGTTGCCGGCACATTCGCCTCAGGCGGTTTTGCTTAATCCTAGCGTGGAGAAGTCATGAAGCGTGATCGATCGAGTACCAGCAAACCGCTGAACCAGCTGGATCTGGGGTTTATCGCCCGGTCTCTTTGGCCTTATTTATGGGCCTGGCGGGGTCGGGTACTGGTGGCGCTGATCTTCCTGGTCGCGGCCAAGGGCGTCACCGTTGCCATGCCCTGGGCGCTGAAACACATCGTTGATGGCCTGGATAACAAAAGCGCTCAGATGGTGGCGATACCGGTCGCTTTTTTACTGGCCTATGGTTTCTTCCGCTTTACCTCTGTCGCCTTTGGCGAATTGCGCGATGCGGTGTTTTCCCGCGTTACTGAACGCGCCATGCGCCAGGCATCGCTGGAAGTCTTCGAGCATCTGCATAAGTTAGAGCTGGATTTTCATCTGTCGCGTCAGACCGGTGGTCTGAGTCGCGATATTGAGCGCGGCACCAACGGCGTGCACTTTCTGTTGCGTTTTCTGGTGTTTAATATCGTCCCGACGCTGCTGGAACTGGCGCTGGTGGCGGGCATCCTGATCATCAATTTCGATGTCTGGTTTGCCGTGATCACGCTGTTTTCGGTATTGATCTATGTCGGCTTCACCATTGCCACTACAGAATGGCGCAACCGCTATGTACGCGAAGCCAATACGCTGGACAGTCAGGCCAATACCCGCGCCATCGACTCGCTGCTTAACTACGAAACGGTGAAGTACTTCGGTAACGAAGCCTGGGAAGCGCAGAATTACGATCGCAATCTGGCCGACTGGGAGAATGCGCGGCTGAAAAACCGCATGTCCTTGCTGATGCTTAACACCGGCCAGGCATTGATTGTCTCGGCGGCACTGACCTGGATGATGTGGCTGGCCGCCGGTGATGTGGTTGCCGGCAATATCACCATCGGCGATCTGGTGATGGTCAACGCCTATGTGATTCAGCTGTTTATTCCACTGAATTTTCTTGGTTTTGTTTACCGCGAAATTCGTCGCGCCCTGACCGATATCGAGAATCTATTCGGTCTGCTGAAGCGGCCGCTGCGCATTCGCGATGCCGACGATGCCAAGGCGTTGGACGTGAAGCGCGGCGCTATCGAGTTTGATGAGGTGAGCTTTGGCTACCATCCAGATCGTACCATTCTGAAGTCCTTGAATCTGAAGATCGAAGCGGGTCAGAAAGTTGCTCTGGTGGGTGGCAGTGGCGCCGGTAAATCGACCATCGGCCGGCTGCTGTTTCGCTTCTATGACCCGCAATCCGGCGAAGTGCGCATCGACGGTCAGCCGATAAAAGAGGTCACTCAGGCCAGCCTGCGCGCCGCCATCGGCGTAGTACCGCAAGATACCGTGCTGTTCAACGATACCTTGTTCAATAACGTCCGCTATGGACGGCCGGACGCCAGCGATGACGACGTCTGGCAAGCCATCCGCATGGCGCATCTGGATAACTTTATTGCCCATCTGCCGGACGGCGCCGATACCCGAGTCGGCGAGCGTGGTCTGAAAGTCTCTGGTGGCGAAAAACAGCGTATTGCTATCGCCCGGGTGTTGCTGAAAAACCCGCCGATTTTGTTATTCGATGAAGCCACTTCAGCGCTCGACTCTCATGCCGAGCAAGCCATTTTGACGGCCATGAACGAAGTCTCCCGGAACCGAACTTCCATCGTTATTGCCCATCGGTTGTCGACGGTCATCGATGCCGATCGCATTGTGGTTTTGCGTGATGGTTGGGTGGTCGAGCAGGGCTCGCATCAGCAGTTGCTGGCACAACAGGGTGTTTATGCGGATCTGTGGCGCACGCAATTGCGTCAGGGGGAGGAGCGAGAACAGGCCGATGAATCGGATTCTTGATCAAGGCTGTGGCTGAAGTGAGATGAAGCCGATGCAGTCACTTAGCCGACTGCATCGGCCCCCTAATCAGCGTCTGCGACAATACAATTCTATATATTGAGAGGGGATAAAGGTCTCTTCGCCATGGCGTATATTGGGGACTCTCGAAAAGTAAACCTCCTTGTAACCCGGATGGATTTCAATGCAGCCACTGCTATTGTCAGCCGGAGAGACAATCGGTTGGTCGATGCGTTCTAATAACTGAGTGTATTCGGGGTCGGCATAGACTTCATAAATTAAATGATATTCAGCGCCAAAAACGGCCCCTTCAACAGGTCCATGGGTGATATTGGAAGAACCTGATGTTGTGCTTAACGGGCTGCGATATTCAATCGGTTCATCGGGTGATGCGGGGTTATGCAGGATAGCCCGGCTGTAAACTACCTGGTCGAAGTGTTTGATGACATTAAGGTCGAACGCATAAACCAAGAACAGGTCCAGTTGCCCTGGATTCGACCGAGCTAACCAATAGCCGGCATTGATCACTTCAAAATGTTCGCTGTATACCCGCTCCGGAAACTGTGCCGTGAATTCCCGGTTTTCTTCACGAACGCCCGAAAGCCAGAGCGGTTTATCGGCGGAAACTTGAGTGCCCTGGTATTTAATGCTTTCCATCGTTGAGCAGGCTGTCAGTATCAGGCTGAGCACCAGAACGGCACTGAGAGACTTGAACGTCATAAGTATTGGCTTCCCTTTAATGGCCATCGGTTTGAGTGTTGCCAATCGCTATTAAAGGGGCGCTTTGCCATAAAGCCAAGCGGTCATGGCAGATCAATCAGTCGGCAAGTTCGGTCGCAGCGGCCGCTTGCAAACTGTATTGCCGCGGTGAACAGCCCATCACGCGTTTAAAGGCAGTACTAAAAGCGCTTTCCGATTCATAACCCAGGGAGAGTGCCACGCTCGACACCGAGTCATCGGTGCGTTGTAAGCGATCACCGGCCAGCAACATGCGCCACTGGGTTAGATATTCCAGCGGCGGCGTACCGACCTTGGTTCGAAAATGCTGGGCGAAACTGGAGCGCGATTGGCCGGCTTGTTCGGCCATGGACTGCAAGGTCCAGCGCTGGGCTGGCTGCTGATGAATGGCTTCCAACGCCCGGCCAATGGCGGGATCTTGCAACGCGAATAACCAGCCCTGGCGCAAATCGGTTGCGCTTTGCTGATGCAGGCGCAAGGCCTGGATCAAAATCATATGCGCCAGGTGTTCTATCACCAGCGTGCTGCCGGCCTGAAGGTTGCGCATCTCCTGCATCATCTGCTCGACACACCAGCGTAGCGAAGCTGCCCCCTGGTCTTCACGAATATGGACAATGGCGGGCAAGAGTTGCGTCAGCAGGCTGTTGTGTTGGCTGCTCAGCGCGAACCGACTGCTGACGCCATAACACCGACCGCCGCCTTGATAGGTTGAAATCGTACCCTGGCCGAGTGCATTAAACAGGTCGCGCGCCGGAACGCATCGGCCGTTCAAATCGCTGCCGAGCCGGAAAGGACGACCCCAGGGCAGCACAAAGCAGTCACCCGCCTGCAGATGAACGGCTTCGTCCACGCCTTCTACCGCTAGCCAGCAGTCGCCGTTGAGGATGGCGCCGCACTTAATGCTTTGTTGCTGATCGGGGAACTGCACCAGCCAGTCGTCGCCAACATCGAAGCCGGCGCTCAGGTAGTTGCGCAACTTCAGCAGGGACAGCAGGTCTGAGAGTGGGTCCATGATGGATTTGGATGATTGCGAAAGAAGTTAGGACTTTACCGCATAGATCGTACAATAGTCACGCCTTAAGCTGGCCAGCATTCAACCGTACTTCGGTTGAGTGTCAAACCAGTAAGAGGAAGTCACATGCGAGTATTGGTAACCGGCGCCACCGGCTTTGTCGGCTCGGCGGTCGCAGAGGAATTAGTTAAAGAAGGTCATCAGGTCATCGGTCTGGCGCGTAATGCAGCCGGCGAAGCCAAATTGGCCGCAGCGGGTGTCAGCAGCTACCTGGGCGATCTGGATCAGCCGGACAGCCTGGCGCAGGCGGCTGAAGAGGCCAAAGCCGACGCTATCATTCATACCGCTTTCAATCATGATTTCAGTCGTTTTACTGAAAACTGCGCTGCCGAACGCGCGGTTATCTCGGCACTGGCCAAGCCAGATCGTCCGCTGTTGGTCACTTCCGGCATCGGTATGATTACCTCGACCGACATCGTGACCGAACAAAGCCGTGCCGATTACCCGCACGCCAGGTCGCCGCGTTCAGCGATGGAAGCTTTGTTGGACGAACTGGCGCAACAAGGAATGCCCGTCGGCGCCGTGCGTTTGCCGCCATCGGTGCATGGTCAGGGCGACCATGGTTTCGTGCCGATGTTGATCGATATTGCCCGTCGTCAGGGACGTGCCGCCTACGTCGGCCAGGGGCAAAACCAGTGGCCAGCGGTGCATCGGTTGGATGCTGCCCGTTGTTTTGCTCTGGTATTGAGCAAGGGGTTTGAACCGGGTGATCGCTTTCATGCCGTGGCGGAGACGGGCATTGAGTTTGGTGCCATCGCTGAATCCATCGGTCAGCACCTCAATCTGCCGGTCGACTCAGTGAGACCTGAGCAGGCAGCGGATTACTTTGGTGGTTTCGTGCATTTTGCCGCCATCGATAACCGCGCCAGCAGCGACTGGACGCGTCAGCAACTTGACTGGCAACCGAGCGGACCGGATCTGCTGAGCGATATGGATCAGGCGGGGTATTTCTAAAGCAAAAAAAAGCAGCCTCCGGGCTGCTTTTTTAGGTTAAAACGTCGACATTCCGGTCGCTTCCATAAACCGGTACATGCCATAACGCCAGCGGCTGTGATCAGAGAACTCGGCGTAGTCGAGACTGAAGACGCTGTCGTCGGGGTTGCTCCAGGAACGGTCAAAATCGTTCCGCATGGCGATCACTTCCGGGTGATCGGAGCGTACCGTTACCAGCACGCTGGTCTCCATATTGAGGTTATGGAGGTTGCGTCGGGTGAAGTTGGCAGAGCCAGTGATGACCTGGGTTTCACCATTGGCACGATCCAGACGAATCCACTTGCGGTGACATTGCTCGCCCTCGGTGGCGCACCAGCGCACGGCGATGCCTTCGTCATGCAAATCCCAGGCAGTCTGGCGATTGGGAATGCCGTTTTTCTCGCGGCCAAAGGCATCCCGGTTGGGATCGAGAATGACGCGCAGTTCGACGCCGCGTTCATGGGCCCGGATCAGCGCTTTGATCACCGGCCGTGATGCCAGGTAGAACATTTCCAGATCGATCTGGTCGCCTTCATCGGAGGAGTCGATCAGCGTCAACAGCCCGGTTTCAATCGCGCCTTCGGTCAGTACCTGCACGCTGAAGTCGGCGTCGGCATCCAGCTCATCGGCGACAGGCGGTGCCTCGGGCCAGTTCTCGGCGGCTTCAAAGCCGGACATCAGGGCGGCAGCGCGTTCGGTTTGCAGTAAATCCAGCGCGGCCGGACCGGTGAAGGTAACGGCGTTGTTGTCGTGACGGCTGCTGGCATCGTGGGGATTCATTGACGTCACCAGAGCGCGCCATTCGGTGCCGGTATTCACCACCAATGTTTTGCGATGGTTGGCACGGAAGTTCAGCAAGTGCAGGTAGGAACGCAGCGTTACTTTTCCGGGGCCGACCGGGTTGGGCAGCCAGCCGCCTCGGCTGCTATTGCCCACGAAACGGCAGCACAGGGTCCACAGCGTGGTCCAGCTGCGGTTGGACACCGGTAACTTGGCGAGGTCGGTGGTTACTACATCCACACCGGCCGCTTCCAGGCGATCGAAGTAGGGCGATTCCATGCCACCGTAGAGGGTGTTGAAAGGGTCGGTGATCAGCACCACTGGCATGTCAGGATGACGTTCTTTGGCGCGGACTAACGCTGTCGTCAATTCGTTTGATAGTGGCCGGTAAGCAGTCTCACCGGCGAAGTCGTTGTACAGGAACATATCCAGCACCAGCATGGATTCGGCGCTGTCGATCAGCGCTAGAATTTCATCCATAACTTGCTGGTTGACGACTTCGTCGCCATCGCTTTGGCGGTACGTCTGGTCGTAGAAGAAATCGACGTTATCCGTGGCCCGAACCGGTCCGGTGGCGGATAAACCTTGCGGCATGGAACTGCAGGCAGTTAACAAGAGGCTGCACAACACAGCCAGACACAGAGAACGATACAGAGCAATAGAGGAGTGATTCATGCAGTTTCCTTACTATGTTCAAGCCGCGAGATTGCCCAATGCAGTCAGTCTTTGCAATGGTGTGACGGCATCCTTGCCGCTTCTCGAAGATCTAAGAAATTATAACGTGTCGCTGATTTCGGTCAGCGCCTGATCGAGTGTATTCACCAGGGTATCGATGTCTAGATCGGTGGCGGTTAGCGCCGGGCTGAAATTCAGGGTGTTGTTGAACCCCGTCAGGCTGCGGTTGGTGCGGCCGATCAGCAGTCCCAGTTGTTTGCAACGGGCAACAATGGCCATAGGAATGCTTTCGTCAGCGGGTGTTTTGGCGCGTCGGTCGGTGACTAATTCCAGACCGGCAAACAAACCTTTACCGCGCACATCACCAATCAGCGGATGTTTTTGTGCCAGCTTTTGTAAGCCCGCCAGTAGCCGTTCACCCTGGCGTGCGCTGTTCTCCACCAGGGCTTCGCGCTCAATGATCTCCAGGTTGGCCAGCGCCGCCGCCTGCGACGAGAGGCAACCGCCGAAGGTGGAGATATCGCGGAAGTAACCCAGATTATCGTCAGGCGCTTCCTGCAATAACTGATAGACGCCTTCGGTGGTCACGGTGCAGGAAATAGCGGCGTAACCGGAGGCGACGCCCTTGGCCATGGTGACGATATCGGGGGTGATGTCGTAGTGCTGGTAACCGAACCAGGCACCGGTGCGGCCGAGACCACAGACCACTTCGTCGATGATCAGCAGTACGTCATATTGATCGCAAATCTCGCGCACCCGTTTTAAGTAACCCTCCGGTGGCGGGATGATGCCGCCGCCGGCGGTAATCGGTTCAATGATAACGGCGCCGACGGTATCGGCACCCTCACGCAGTATCACCTCTTCCATGGCGGCCGCAGCGCGCTCGCCATAACTGACGACATCGCCATCGACGTCGCCAAACTGATTGCGGTATTCGCAGCAGTGCGGGAATTCGACAAAGCCCGGCACAAAAGGACCGAAGTGATCGCGTCGTTCACTCTGGCCGGTGGCACTGAGCGCGGCGATGGTGGTGCCGTGATAATCACGCTCGCGGTAGAGAATTTTGTGTTTCTTGCCGCCATGATGTTTATGCGCAATCTGGCGCACCATCTTGAAGGCTTTTTCGTTGGCTTCCGAACCGGAACTGGAATAGTAAACCCGGCTCATGCCGGGCATCTTGCTGATCAGTTTTTCGGCAAAGGCAGCCGCCGGCTTGCTGGCCATGGAACCGGCGAAATAATTCAGTTCGGTCAACTGGCGATAAACCGCCTCGGCGATTTCGGTACGGCCATAGCCGACATTGGTGACCCAGACACCACCGGCGGAGGCGTCCAGATATTCGTTGCCGTCGCTGTCCCACAGGCGCAAACCTTCGCCGCGCACGAACATGGGCAGACCGGCGGCGGCCGATTGGCCGGGGGTCAGATGATGCCAGACGTGGGTTTTATCCCAGTCTTTTAAGGCGTCAACATCGTGCTCAACTTGGGTCATGGCGGCTCCTTGGATTCGCGCAGTGGGTGAGGGTTTCAGTTGTTGCGATGCACCGAGAAGGGCGACCAGGCCTGAGATACCGGCATGATCTCCAACTGGTTGATGTTCAGATGCGCTGGCAGATTGGCGATCCAGAAAATGGTGTCGGCAATATCGTCCGGCTGAATCGGATCGGCGCCCTGGTACAACTTATCGTGGGCTTGCTGATTGCCGCCGGTACGCACCAGAGTGAACTCGCTTTCGGCCATGCCCGGTGCCAGATTAGTCACGCGCACACCGGTGCCGCTTAAATCACAACGCAGCGCATAGGAAAACTGTTCAACGAAGGCTTTGGTACCGCAGTAAACATTGCCGCCGGGATAAGGCCAGTGACCGGCAATGGAACCGATGTTAATGATGCTGGCGCCGTTACCCTGATCGATCAGCGTGGGCAATAAAGCGTGTGTCATGCGCGCCAGGCCGCTGATGTTGGTGTCGATCATCTGTTGCCATTGTTCGGGATCGCTGTCTTGAGCAGGGTCGGTACCTAAGGCGAGGCCGGCGTTATTGACCAGCACCGAAATGGCTTTGAATTCCTCGGGCAAAGTGGCGACGACATTTTTGACCGCTTCGGCGTCGGTAACATCGAGCGCTAAAGTCAGCACCGGGCACTGTGACGACAGTTCGGCTTTCAATTCATCCAGACGCTGTTGGCGACGACCGGTCAATACCAACGACCAGCCGGCCTGGGCAAAACGCTGGGCCGTGGCGCGGCCAAAACCTGAGGTGGCACCGGTAATAAAAGCGATGGGCATTGCAAACTCCTCAAATCAAAATCCAACGGAAGGGCTGCTTAGGCTACCAAAAAACAGCGTCCTGACTTCGCGGAAAAACAGCCAACCCGCCATTAAAATCAACGCCGGGGCGACCAGAGTGCGGTATGACAGGGGCGGAAAACGGTCGAATAACCAATGCCCCAGAGCCGCACCCAGCCAGGCTAAAGGGCAGAGCGTTAACGCCAGCCAGGCGGTTGCAGTGCTGATCAAACCCACACTCAAATAACCCAACAAGGCGGTCGAACTGGCGCTGATAAAAAAGACGATGGCGGTGGCGCGGGCGGTCTGTGGGTCTAACCGGCTGTGCATCAGATAGATCATCAGCGGCGGTCCACCCGCTGACGACAGGCTCATCGCCAGGCCAGAAGCGCCACCGGCGGGCAACGCCAATCGCAAATCCCGGCGACGGTCTAAGTGCGTGGCGAGTTCATTGCCACGATGCGGTTGCACCAGTGTTGCCAGGGCGCCAACCAAACACAGGCTGGCAACGACCAATCTGGCTGCGCTGCTGGGCAAGACGCCCATCAGCGCTACGCCGGCGATAGAAGCTAAGAACATGGTTGGCAGCAGTCGTTTTAACACCGCGCCGTCCGCCTTGTGCCAGGCGTGTCTGACTAAGCCCAGAGCACCGAGCAGATCGAGCAGCAAGACAGTGGTCACCACCTCGACCGGCGGCAGCAACCACAACAGCCCCAACGCCATGGTCATGGCGAAGCCGAAGCCGGTGTAGCCGCGCAGCGTGCCGGCCGCCAAAGCGACGCCGCCGCTGATCAGCCAGGCAGAAGAGAAGGGCATGGGGTGGTGCTCCACAATCGAATCGTGCAGCGACTATAGAACCACCGGGGTATGAACTTTTAGGGCCAGATTGGGTGTCTGGATGTGACATCCCTGATTGTGAATTAACGGTCGTGGATTAACCAAGGTGCCGCATGACAGAGGCAAGTTGCTCGATACCCGGAAGTATTTTCTGCCGTCCAATGGCGTTAAACCCCAGACGCATAAAATGGCGTGGCGGTACCGGGTCATTAAAGTGCTGGAACCCCGGCTCGATCAATACGCCCTGTTGCGCCGCGCGCCAGGCCAACTGCTGAGTGTCGGTGCCGCGGGGCAGTTCCAGCCAGAAAGCGCTGGCACGAGCCGAGCTGGTGCAATGCGCCTGGGGTAATAAGCGTTCGATGGCGGCGCGCAATGTCTCGCGCCGGGCATCGGTGTCCTGCACATGGCTGCGCAAATGGGTTTCGTAGTAACCCTGAGCAATAAACTGCGCCATCTGGTGTTGCAGGTTGGCCGGCGGGTGGCGGTACATCAGTCGACGCAAGGCGCGCAGTTCGTCGATCAATTCGCTGTCGGCGACGATGTAGCCCATGCGCAAACCCGGCGACAGCACCTTGGAAAAACTGCCCAGATAGATCACCCGGTTCCCCACCTGGCTGGCTTTCAGCGCTGGCAATGCCTGGCTGTCGTTGTGCAGTTCGGCGTCGTAATCGTCTTCAATAATGATTTGATCATCCCGAACCACCTGCGCCAGCAGAGCGTCACGCCGCGCTCGGCTCATCGGAATGCCGGTCGGCACCTGATGGCTGGGCATCACATAAAAATAATCGCACTGGGCAGAGCGGTCGTTGAGTTGAATGCCCTGATCATCGACCTGGTGACGCTCCAGGGTGCTGCCAAAAAAGCGGAATACATTCACGGCTTCGCGATAGCCGGGATCTTCCAGACCGATACGGGTGCCATCGTTGATCAGCAGTTGCGCCAGCAAATAGAGGGCGTTTTGCGAACCCAGAGTGATCAGCACCTCATCCGGCCGCGCCAGGATGCCACGGCGTGGCAATAAGCGTTTGCGCACCTGCTCGACTAATAAAGGGTCGTCTTGATCGATGCGATCACGCAGCCAGTTGCGGTCACGATCACCGGCCAGTCGGCGCCGGGTAATGTCGCGCCAGGCATTGAGCGGAAAATCCTCGGTACCCGGCTGACCATAAATAAAGGGGTAGGGGTAGTCGGTCCAGTTGCTCGGCTTAAGAATGCCCTGAAACTGGCCGGGATGCCGCGCCAGTCGTTTGCTCCAGGATGGTGCGTCCTTTGATCTTGGTGCCGATGTCGCTGTCTGTTTCAGTGCCAGTTTTGAAACCGGCTGAGTCGTTACCGTATCGCCTTGATGGTAATCGCTGTGCAGGAAATAACCGCTGCGTGGTCGGCTGATCAGATAACCATCGTCGACCAGTTTTTCATAAACGATGGCCACGGTATTTCTGGAAATACCCAGCTGTTCAGACAGTTTGCGGCAGCTGGGCAGCGCCGAATCGGCCGGCAGGCTGCCAACACGAATGGCCTCGAGCAGACCTTCACGCAGGCGTTCTTGTAAGCCGCCTTCGCAACGATCGTGCAATGCCAGGCTGAGTGTTGTCATGGTCGGCATCCTCTTTGCTCTAGTGTTTGAACGCTGGTCTGCGCGAGGCCAAGGCACAGCGAGACGAGCGCGCAAAAGCTGAATTCAGCACAAAACATGCCACGGGGTCTGTCACAAGGTGGGGGCTCATCTGGCTCTAAGCAGGCATTAGAAAACGCCCTAGGGTGCCAAAGAGCTGCTGTTCAACAGTGGTTTATGAGCGAAAAAACGACATCGATACGCGCCACCTTCGAAAAAAATGCAAGCGAAAACGTGCATGCAAACGAGAGTCTGGAGAAACCCTATGAAGCATATTTTGACGTCGGCTATTGGCCGCGGCGCCTGTTCCCTGATCGCCGGTCTCGGTTTGATCGCTGCGGTTCACGCCGCCGATCTCGATGAGATTAAAGAGCGCGGCTACATGGTCGTTGCCACTGAAGACAACTACGCACCCTTCAACTTTATGAATGGCAGCGAACCCGATGGTTTTATGAAATACATGATCGAAGAGTTGGAAGCCTATTCCGACGACTTCGAAATCCGTCAGGAAATTCTGCCCTGGACCGGCCTGCTGGCGGCGGTTTCCAACGGCCAGTACGATGCTGCCATCACCGGTGCATCCATCTCTGATGAGCGCATGCGGGTGTTCAACTACGCCCCACCTTTTGCGTCTGCTCAGCACTTCTACATCAAGCGTGCCGATGACGATCGTATCAACAGCGTTGCCGATCTCGATGGCATGACTGTCGGTGTGCAGGCGGGTTCTGTATTGCTGTCGCGCTTGCCGGAGCTGGAAGCCATGTTGGAAGAAAGCGGCGGCAAACTGGGTGAAGTAGTGCAGTACGAAGCATACCCTGAAATTTATGCGGACCTCGCCAATGGCCGTCTCGACTACGTGATCAATTCCGCCGTCCCGGTTAACGATCTGATCTCCGAGCGTGGTGACATCTTTGCTGCGGGTCAGGCCGTTTCGGGTCCGGGTTTTGTTGGCTGGCCGGTACCGAAGAACAGCCCAGAACTGCTGGCCTTCTTGACGGATTTTATGAACGAGATGAAAGCCAGCGGCCGTTTGGCTGAATTGCAGGAAGAGTGGTTCGGTGAGTCTTTCCCGGATCTGCCCGAAGTACCTATTACTACGGTGGAAGAATTCCACGAACTGGCGGGTATGTAAGACCTTGCCCGATGTCCAGGGAAGACACCGCGGGCCGGGACGCCCGCATTTTTTAACCCGGCCTGCGTAAGAGGAAAACCATGGATTCCACGGCTTGGAGTATGCTGCTCAACGGCGCCTGGGTGACGCTTTGGATCTCCGGTGTGTCCATCGCTCTGGGGGTGACCCTGGGCTTAATCATTGCGCTGATACGGTCGGCAAAAATTCCCTTTGTGCATCAAGTGCTGGGTGTCTATATCAGCATTGCCCGCGCCACGCCGCTGGTGACCCTGGTGTTATTTATCTTTTTAACGGCACCGACCCTGGGCATCAGCATGGATAGATCCATTGCTGGCATCCTGGCATTAACGCTTAACACCACCGCCTTTAATGCTGAAATCTGGCGCTCCGCTTTTAATAATTTTTCCAACGATCAACGCGAGGCTGCTCTGGCTGTCGGTATGACGCCGGGCGTCTACTTTCGCCGCATCATGTTGCCGCAGATTGTGATCACCAGCCTGCCCAGCCTGGTGAATGAAATGTCTTTTCTGATCAAAGGCAGCCCGGCCATTGCCGTCATTGGTGTCGTCGATTTAACCCGGGTGACCAATCGAATTTCTGCGGTGACCTACGAACCCTTGCCACCCATCCTCGCTGCGGGGCTGCTCTATATGTTGATCATCGCCGCGCTGGTCTGGTTCCAGCGGGTGGCTGAACGCAAAGCCAACCGGTTGGCCATGTGAAGGAGAGGCAGCGATGACAGATTGGCAGATTCTCTGGGCCGAACGCGGCGTCTTCGTCGATGGTTTTTTCAACACCTTGCAGTTATTTGGTCTGGGCACTGTGCTTGGCTTTTTGCTCGGTTGTGTGATCGTGTTTGGCTTGGAAGGCGCCAAGGCACCACTACGAATTGCGTTGCGAATTTTTATCGACGCCATGCGGCTGTTGCCGTTTTTGGTGTTGGCTTATTTGTTTTATTACGGCTTGCCGTCGCTGGGCATTCGGCTCAGCTCCTGGGAGGCCGGCGTCAGTGCGCTGGTGTTGTACCACGGCGCTTACTTCGCAGAAATCATGCGCGGTGCCCGAGTGACCTTGCCTCCGGGACAGGTCGAAGCCGCCGTTGCCCAAGGCTTTTCCATGCCGAAGATGTTTCTGCGCTTGATCCTGCCGCAACTGGTGTTGAAGTCGCGCGGGGTGATGGGCAATCAGTTGATCATCCTGCTTAAAGACACCGCCTTTCTGGTCATCATCACCGTGCGTGAGTTGACCGCCGCTGCCAACGGTTTGTCTGGCACCTACTTTATTCCGATGCAGGCTTTTATCGTGGTCATCGGTTTCTACTGGATTATCAGCATCGCCCTGGAGCAGGCCGTCAATTGGATGGGACGCAGTGGCGCCAAGCGAGGTTTCAAGAATGCCTGAATTAGCCGAAGTCAGTATCCAAAAACTGTCCAAACAGTTTGACGGTGTGGAAGTGCTGCGCGATGTCAGCCTTGACGTTCAACGCGGTGAAGTGGTCAGTATTCTGGGTTCTTCGGGCTCGGGTAAGTCGACCTTATTGCGTTGCGTGAACTGGCTGGAACAACCCGATGGCGGCGAAATTCGCATCGCCGGTGAACGCATTGGCGTTAAAGCCGATGGCAAAGCGATGAACAATCGCGACCTGGCGAAGGTGCGCTCACAACTGGGCATGGTGTTTCAAAGTTTTAACCTCTGGCCGCACCTGAACGTGTTGCATAACGTCACCGAAGCACTGATTCATGTGAAAGGCATGAAGAAAGCCGAGGCTGAAACACTGGCCGATGAACTGCTCACCAAGGTCGGTATGGCGGAAAAGCGCAGCAACTATCCCTACACCTTATCCGGTGGCCAAAAGCAGCGCGTCGCCATCGCTCGGGCGCTCGCCATGCAGCCGCGCGTGATGCTGTTCGATGAACCGACCTCAGCGCTCGATCCGGAATTGGTGGGCGAAGTCTTGGCGGTGATCCGCGATCTGTCGCAGGAAGGCTATACCATGATCATCGTCACCCACGAAATGGAATTTGCCCGTAACGTGTCCGATCAGGTGGTGTTTTTGGAAAAGGGCAAGATCATCGAGAAGTCATCGCCGGAAGAGTTTTTTGTTAATCCGAAAACGGAACGGGTGCGGCAGTTTTTGGAGTTGGATGAGAAAGCTAGAGTGTCTTGAGTAACTCGATTGAAGAGTGCCGGACAGTCTTAAGACTGTCCGACGTTTTCTTATTATTCGGATTCAGCGTCCACACTGGGGACCAATACCCACTCACCATCAACTTGACGGAATACACCGATTCGGCAGCTTCCAGCATATTCACCGTTGCTGTATACGTGGTAGTCCATGGGTTCTGAGAAGTTCATTAAAGTCGAAACACTACAGCGCCAGTTGGCAATATGGTATTCGGCGCGAATTCGAACATTGGTATTTAATGGAACCTGGTTTTCATAGACGCGTATATTCTTGGCGCTCTCTTCATCTTCGAAATCATTGATTTCATGATAGCGTTCGTCGCCAACGGAAACCTGGTATGACATCCAGCCCTGATTTCTAGAGTCAGAGAGGCTATCAATAAACGTAATATCGGTGGTTTCTACATCGGCAGGCACAGTATAGTTTGGGTATGTTGCGCAACCGGCCAAAGCTATCGTCGCTAAAACAGTAACTGCGGCTTTCATGCTGAATAAGCGGTTATACATCATGACTTCCTTGATAGAGGTTTGGTTTAATAAGTGGCGGTTAGGGCTTTAAGGAGCAATGCTCATTGTTATATTAGCCAATAAGTCTATAAAGCCCAAAAAGAACCTTTGTCTCAGCCGAATAGAAAGCGGATTGTGTTAATTTCAGTCGCTTTTTTGAGCTTTATGATACGCCACCAGCGCATTGGCGTGGCCGTGCCCCAGCTGATGTTCCGTCTTTAAAAATGCTACCTGTTCCATATGTTTTCGATCCTGGACGCTATCCAGCAATTTGAGCCAGTGATCAATAGGTTTTCCGTAAGTCTTCTCTATGGACGGGAAGTATGAAGCGGGGCCTTTGGGTTTGTCGTTCGTTGCCATGGTTCATTTCCTTATTGAGTTTATCGGTAGCTGCTGGATGCAGCCGGTCGGCGTTGTCATGGTTCTGGTCGCTCCGGGCGACGGTCTTTCGACAGCCGAACCGCACAATCAGCGTTTTTTTCCTGTGCTTAGGTTTAAATCATAACGTGCTAGGTGCGTTTTTGCAGGAGCGGGTTGTATGCTAGATAACCGCTCTGTCGCGGACACTAAGGACACCACGCTATGAAGATGTCAGCCATTCCCTTCGGGCTCACCGATTGGGCGCAAATCGAAAAAACCACCCATCCTGGTGAACAGGGGCTGGCGATTTGGCAGACGCAGACCTTCGGTGATATCCGGGTCCGCATGGTCGAATACAGCGCTGGCTACCTGGCCGACCATTGGTGCAGCAAAGGCCATATTCTGCTGTGTCTGGAAGGGGAGCTGCATACCGAGCTGGAGGACGGTCGCACCTTTGTATTGACGCCTGGGGTCAGTTATCAGGTGGCCGACCAGGCTGAAGCGCATCGGTCTTTTACCGAGGTGGGTGCTAAGTTGTTTGTTGTTGATTGATTTTAAAAGACGGCCGAACGGATAACATACCAGTGACCGTCTTTTTGGTAGACGCCTATTTCTACCAGGGCATCGCGCTTTTCATAAATGCCTTTCCAGGCGGTGCGATAGATATCCAGATCGTCGATGCGTTCATTGCGCAACTCACTGAGAAATTCGTAGCCCTGGTTGCGGCCATTTCTTTGCTGCATCTGTTGAATGTCGTTATTAAATACTTCTGGGGTGAAGCCTTGCAGGTATTTGTCTTCGTAGCGCTGGGTAAATAACTCAAAATCGGCGTTGTCGTCGGCCGCTAACATTTCCTTGAGATAGTGTTCAGCGATGCTGAGTGCTTCGGCTTTTGTGGTCATAACAATCATCCTTAGAGTGTTGCGCCTTTCAGGCTAAGACATCATTCCACCGCTTTGCTTTGTGGCTCGGTACTGACCAGGTCCACCACTCTATCTCTCGATACCCAACCTTTAAATTCACCGGCATCCGAGGTCACAGCCATGGGTACGTTAGCGCGTATCATCTGCGGCAAGAGACTTTCCAGATCGGCCGATTCCGGCACGCAGACAACGTCTGTGACCAGAGCGCCAATTTCACCGTCGGCGTTTTGCAGGTCGTTCAGAGTAACGATGCCGACCAAGGATTTGCCCTCCAAAACGGTGGCGTAATCGAAGCCTTGGTCAATCATCCACTGGCGCGCTTTTTCGACGCTGGTGCGGGTGGTGAGGGTGGCTTGCGGCATGGCCATCACATGGTGAGCGGTCAGTACTTTGCCTCGGTTGACGTCGCGCACGAAGGCGGCAACGTAGTCGGTGCTGGGGTTGAGCAGGATGTCTTGCGGGTCGCCTTGCTGCACCAGCGCGCCGTCTTTGAGGATGGCGATGCGGTTGCCCAGGCGCAGCGCTTCGTCGAGATCGTGAGTAATAAAGACGATGGTTTTGTGCAGCCGCTGTTGCAGTTGCATCAGCAGGTCCTGCATTTCTTTGCGGATTAATGGATCGAGCGCGGAGAAGGCTTCGTCCATTAACAGAATATCGGGGTCTGTCGCCAGGGCGCGCGCCAGGCCAACACGTTGTTGCATACCGCCGGAGAGTTGATGCGGATATTGGTCGCCGACCCCTTTCAGGCCGACCTGTTCCAGCCAGTATTGTGCTTTCTTGCGGGCTTCATTTTTGGCGACGCCCTGGATATGCAAGCCATAACCCACGTTGTCCAAAACGGTTTTGTGCGGGAAGAGGGCAAAACGCTGGAACACCATCGACATTTTGTTGCGACGGCGTTCAATCAGGTCCGCCTGTTTCAGCGCGATCATTTCTTCGCCGTCGACGCGGATGTTGCCGGCGGTCGGGTCAATCAGGCGGTTGAAGTGACGAATCAGCGTTGATTTGCCGCTGCCGGACAGTCCCATAATGACGAACAACTCGCCATCTTCAATGCTCAGATTAATGTCGTTCAATCCGAGCGTATGGCCGGTGTCTTCCAAGAGCTGTTCCTTGCTCATGCCGGCTTTAACAGAAGCCAGATGGCTGCTGGCTTTGGGGCCAAAGATTTTATAGATGCCTTCGACTTCTATTTTTGCCATCAGTCACCGTCCTTTACTGCTGGGTACTGCAAACGTTTGCCATAGCTTTGGGTGACGCGATCAAAAATAACCGCGAGGGCGACAATGGCCAGACCGGCTAATAAGCCGCGTCCCACTTCCAAACGATTGATGCCTGCGAGCACCTCTTGACCCAAACCGCGCGCGCCGATCATGGAGGCGACGACCACCATCGCCAGCGCCATCATGGTGGTCTGGTTGATGCCGGCCAGGATGTTGGGCAACGCCAGCGGCAATTGTACGCCGAGCAGTTTTTGGCGTTTGGTGGCGCCAAAAGCCGTGGCGGCTTCCATCACTGAATGGTCGACCAGACGGATGCCAAGGTCGGTCAGGCGGATCAGAGGTGGTACCGCATAAACGATGGTGGCGATCAGCGCTGGTACCTTGCCCAGACCAAACAGCATGACCACCGGAATCAAATACACGAAGGTCGGCATGGTCTGCATGATGTCGAGAATCGGCAGCATGATTTTGCGAAAGCGTTCAGACACCGACATCAAAATACCGGTGGGAATGCCGATCAGCACACACATCACCAGCGAGACGATCATCAAGGCCAGCGTCTGCATGCCTCTGTCCCATTGGCCGATGGCGCCAATAAACAACAGCAGCACGGTTACGCCAGCGGTCAGTGTCCAGCGACGACTGCCGTACCAGCTGACAGCCGCGATGATGGCGATGACCAGCCACCAAGGGGTGTCGCGCAGTAATTGTTCGACAAAGACCAGGAATTTCAGCAGCGGCATGCTGATGCGCTCCAGGTCGTCGGCGTAGTTGATGACCAGGGAATCGACGAAGGCGTCGATGCTCTGGCGCAGGGCGCGAGCGTCGAGAATTTCCGGGAAAGCCAAGAGTGAGTCCTCTTGCTGGAGCGGATCGGACGGC
The DNA here is from genome assembly GCF_043196805.1 of Saccharospirillum sp. HFRX-2. Classification (NCBI taxonomy): domain Bacteria; kingdom Pseudomonadati; phylum Pseudomonadota; class Gammaproteobacteria; order Oceanospirillales; family Saccharospirillaceae; genus Saccharospirillum; species Saccharospirillum sp. HFRX-2. Next base: position 154,396 of record NZ_JBEBMU010000006.1, on the reverse strand, counting down.
ACCCGGACGGATGCCGTCATTTAAAAAGCTTAGAGGCTGGCGCGAACCTTGTCGGCAATGTCGTCAGACACCCAACCGGTCCAGACGTCTTCGTAATTTTCGAAGAAGTAGTCGGCGACCTGATCGGGTTCAGCACCGTTTTCATCGGCCCAGCCGAGCAGCTTGTTGACTTCTTCGGTCGGGATGTTGACCGCTTCGAAGAAGGCTTTCAGCTGAGGTGCGGCCTTGCCGAATTCGGTATTGATGCTTTTGTGGATGCGCGCTGTCGGGTAAGCGCTGGCAACAGGATCGGCGCATTCGGGGTCCATATTGCAGCGGAAGCCCTCGGCCTGATAATCCGGCATCTCCAGCTGCACCATATCGAACTTGCCCAGCACCGCTGTGGGTGACCAGTAGTAAGTTACAAAGGGACGCTGGCGACGATAGTTGGATGCAATAGCCGCATCCAGAGCGGCGCCACTGCCGGGGGAAAACATGACGTAGTCATCCGTCAGTTCAAAGGCTTCCAGCAAATTGTTGTTAACCGCACCGCAGACCCAGCCTTCCGGGCAGTTGTAGATGCGGCCTTTACCGGGCTCTTCCGGGTCTTCGAACAGATCGGCGTAGTCGGGCAGGTCGTAGACCGAGACCAGCCCCGGGTTCTGTTCAGCAACGTAAGCCGGAATCCACCAGCCTTCTATGCCGCCGGAGTAGGTGCTGCCGAGCGATTCAACGATGCCTGCTTCGTTGGCGGTTACCCAGTCTTCGGGGGCAGAGTCGATCCAGGTTTCGTTATAGATATCGACATCACCACGCACCAGGGCGGCAATCATCGGCACGGTATCGCCGGCTTCTACCTGGGTTTCGCAGCCGTAACCTGCTTCGACGATGGTGCGTTCAATTTCCACCATCATCAGGTTCGACATCCAGCTCATGCCCGAAAAACGGACCGGGCGATCGAGTTCACAAGCAAAGGTCGGAAGACCGACCAGCAGTAAAACCAGCCCCAGCAAAGTCGTCTTTTTCATGGGAGCGTCCTTTATCGTCGGCGGTGTGTTAGGGGGTGTTGAAACCCTGGAAGTCACGGCACAGATCAGTTTTGGGTTCCATGGCGTCACAGTATTACGCAGTGGTTTTTGAATTGCCAACCCGGCTCAGCAGTCTTGTGCGCGTGACAGGGGCAAGGCAGGATGTCGACCGTCTCGATGCAGGAAAGTTCCGATGACCGCAGACTCTAATAACGATAATGCGCTGGTACAGCTTGAGCGCCGCCAGGCCTTACAGCTGATCCGGCTGAACCGACCCAAGGCGCTGAATGCGCTGAACCTTGAACTGATTGAAGCCTTAACGCTGGCCTTACAACAGGCGTTTGATGACGACTCGGTACGCAGCATCTGGCTGGAAAGCAGTACTGAGAAAGCCTTTTGCGCCGGCGGCGATGTGAAAACGCTGGCGATCGAGCTTGCCGGCCAGCCGGCTGATGAGCAGCGCCGTATCGGTCATCGTTATTTCGCCGCTGAATATCAGCTCGATGCCATGATTGAGCACAGTCCCAAGCCGATTGTTGCTTTTGGCCGTGGCTTGGTCATGGGCGGTGGCTGGGGATTGTTTGCCGGTGCCGATCTGCGCCTGGTTGATCGCAGCAGTCGCTTTGCCATGCCGGAGTTGCAGATTGGCCTGTTTCCCGATGTCGGTGCCGGCCATTTTCTGCAAAAGCCAGACTGGCGTGCCGGTACTTTGATCGGCATTTCCGGCATTCATCTGTCGATGCTGGATGTGTTGGCGCTGGAATATGCCCATGCCGAGGTGGATGACCAAGAGGTGGCTGCATTGCAGGCTGAGCTGGCTGGCGGTGAATTGCCCGAACAGCAGGAATTGGCTAAACCAAACAGCGAGATTCAGGCGCATCGTCAGGCCTGGCAGCAGGCTTTGGCGTCGCTCGGCGAGCCGTTGTTAAGTGATTGGATGCACGCTGTGCGCAGCAGCGACTTTGCGCCCTTTCAAGCCGCCGCCGACCAATGGCGTACCGCCTCGGCGTTGAGCATTGCCCATTGTTGGTATCACTTTAAGCGGTTGCGTCAGGCCAGTCGGGTGGAGGCTCTGGAAATGGACTTGACGGTTGGTTCTAACGCCTGCAGCGAACGCGAATTTTTGGAAGGCGTACGCGCGTTGCTGATCGATAAGGACAAACAACCGGCCTGGCTGTACCCGAGCGTTACCTCGGTTCCCTTTAGTTTGATTGAACGTTTTTATCAGCCGCTGCCCTTCACTACCGAGACCACTTATCCGGCCAGCAATACTTAACAGCCGGACAGAAAAAGAGGACGCCCGATGCAGGACATCGCCCAGCAACACATTTTGATCACCGGTGCCGCTCGTGGTTTAGGGTTTGCCATGGCGCGCTTATTGGCGCAATCAGGCGCAGTGATATCACTGGTGGATATCGATAAGGAGGCGGTTGACGCTGCGGTAGCTGCGTTGCAGTGCGAAGGTTTGAGTTGCCAGGGCTACACCGCCAATGTCGCCGATGAAGCCTCGGTTTTGAACTTGTTTAACCGCTTGAAGGCCGAGCATGGACACCTGGATGCGCTGATTAATAATGCTGGCATCTTGCGCGATGGTCTGCTGGTTAAACAAAAAGGCGGTGAATTGCTAACGCTGAGCCTGACGCAGTGGCAGGCGGTGATTGATGTCAATTTAACCGGGGTGTTTCTTTGCGGTCGCGAAGCTGCCGCCTGGATGGTTGCCGAGCAAACGCCCGGGGTGATCGTTAACATCAGCTCTATTTCCAAAGCGGGCAATCTGGGCCAATCCAACTACAGCGCAGCTAAGGCTGGTGTGGCGGCCATGACCGTCACCTGGGCTAAAGAGTTGGCGCGTTATGGCATTCGCGTCGCTGGTGTCGCGCCGGGCTTTATCGAAACCGAAATGACCGCCAGCATGAAACCCGAAGCCATCGAACGATCGTTGCAAGCCGTGCCGCTGAAACGCATGGGCCAACCGCAAGATATTGCCGAGGCGGTAAAATTTATCCTCAGCAACGACTATTATTCGGGCCGGATTCTGGAAGTCGATGGCGCGATGCGCATTTGAGTTGCTTCGCGCAGGACGCTGGACGGGAGACGGGAGACGCTGGTTAGGTGTTGAGTGCATAGCGTCTAGCGTCTAGCGTCTCCCGTTAAGCGTCTCCCCAACTACCAAAGAGGTTCCCTTAATGACCCACGAAATTGTCATCGTTGCCGCCAAACGTACGCCGCTGGGTGGATTTCAGGGCGCCTTGTCGAGCCTTGCGGCAACCGACCTGGGCGGCGCTGTTATTGCGGCCAACCTGGCGCAGATCGGCCTGGCGCCTGACTCGGTGCGTGATGTGCTGATGGGCTGCGTATTACCGGCCGGCCTGGGACAGGCTCCGGCACGTCAGGCGGCCTTGAGCGGCGGTTTGCCGGAATCGGTACCGACCACCACGGTCAACAAGGTGTGTGGTTCGGGCATGAAAGCGCTGATGCTGGCGGCCGACCAGATGCGCGCCGGCGACATCGACATTGCCATCGCCGGTGGTATGGAATCGATGTCTGGAGCGCCTTACCTGATGCCCAAAGCGCGATCGGGTTATCGCATGGGCCACCAGCAGGTATACGACCATATGTTTCTTGATGGTCTCGAAGACGCCTACGATGGCCGTGCCATGGGCGTACACGCTCAGGCCACGGCCGACGAATACCGCCTGACTCGTGCCGCTATGGATGACTACACCTTACGCAGCCTGAGCCGAGCGCAAAATGCCATCGCTCAGGGGTATTTTGATGACGAAATTGTGCCCATCACCGTCACTGATCGGCGCGGTGAAACCCGGGTGACTGAGGATGAACAGCCCGGCCAGGCGCGGCCCGACAAAATTCCCCAGTTGAAGCCCGCCTTCGCCAAAGACGGCACCATCACCGCTGCCAATGCCAGCTCGATCAGCGATGGTGCAGCCGCCCTGACGTTGATGACACGTGCTCGTGCTGACGCCTTGGGCCTGGCGCCCCTGGCAGTGGTGCGTAGTTATGCCAGCCACGCCCAGGCGCCGAGCAGCTTCACTTGCGCGCCCATCGGTGCGATGAAGTCTGCTCTGGCCAAAGCTGGCTGGCGCAATACCGATGTGGAACTGGCAGAAATCAACGAAGCTTTTGCCATGGTCGCTATGCTCGGTATGCAGGAAGTGGGATTGAGCGCGGACATCACCAACATCAGCGGTGGCGCAACGGCTCTCGGTCATCCACTGGGTTGCAGCGGTGCCCGTATAATCGTCACTCTGCTGCACAACATGATCCGGCTGGATCAGCGTAAGGGTATGGCGGCGTTGTGTATTGGTGGCGGGGAAGGCACGGCAGTGTGTTTGGAACGGGTGTAAAACAGAGTTGTTAAAAAAGGGCCAGAAGGCCCTTTTTTAATTCATTCTTCAATCGGGTACAGCGTTTTTAATTGCCATAAACCAACTCCATCTTCAGCGCGCAGCTGAGCCACAGCGTCTGCCTGTGTCTCTCTGGTGGAGGGGATTACCAGGGAGCTGGTACTGCGATCCCTATTCTTGTGAACCGTCATGGTATTGTTTAATACCGTGATGGTGTCTTCTTCGATGGTGAAAGCGTAGAAGACTCGCCTCGGTTTTGGGTTGTAAGAAAACCTAAGTGTTTGTGATTGTTTGGGCCAGGTTGTTTGAATGCCCAAGTAATACTCACCAACCGGGTAGGGGCCGAAGGTTGCGACTCTTTTGTTCAGGGTTGGATCCAGAATGATTCGGTCGACAACGCCTTCTTCTCCAGTACGAAATACCTGAAATTCGTAGGTGTAATAAAACCGGCCACCCGATTCGCTGGAAACCTGCATCGGAAAGGCGAGCATGCCACCGGTTGTGTCACTGGGCGCTGGCAGGGTTGCACAGGCCGACAGTGTCAGCGTTATTACCAATAGCAGGGTATGTATAGGTCTCATAGGCGTGTCCTTGTAGTGATAGCAGCGGGCACGATGATGCTCTGTTCACCGCTGTTCGCTTGCAGAGCCATGGCTGTTAACTGTTCAGGAATTTTATTCAGGAATAGCGGGATTTATTTGCCAAAGTCCGGCTTCATCCATCGCCCTGAGCTCGGTCATTGCCTCAGCCTGAATGTCCTCAGTTAAAGCACGACGACGATTGCTCGTGCTAAAGCCGCCGCCACTTCTGGGTCGCTTATGTACCACCAGCTTGGTGTTCAAAATGGTGATGGTATCTTCTTCAATGGCAAAGGGGATATAGATTTCACGAGGGTTGGGTTTGTATTGAAAACTCATCGAAGGGGATGATTTCACTCGGGTGGTTTGGACACCAAGATAATATGCGCCGGGCTCATATGGCCCGAAAGTACGGACATGAATACCGCTGGCCGGACTCAGTTGAATGCGATCAACTTCGATATCGGTATCGTGTTCGAAGACGGTAAATTCATAAACATAGTAAAAGGTGCCGACACCGCGCACTTCCATCGGGAAGGCCAGCATGCCGCCATCGGTTTCGTTTGGAGAGGGAAGGGAAGTACAGCCTGTCAGCAACAGCATCCCGGCGATCAGACCCCAACGTAGGTACGTCATAACAGCTTCCTCGTTCTGATTGGGAAACCTCGCAACCTTGCGAGGCGGGTGTTTTTTGAACACCCGTCAGGCCACCCTAGCAGGCGTCTTTACAAAGCTCCAGCCAATGTTGAATGCCCGGACTGCGGAACTTCTGGGCATGCAATACAAAATAAAAGTCGCGTTTGAAGTCGCGTTGGGGCACAGCTAAAGGCACCAGCGTGCCGCGTTTAAAAGCGTCTTCAAGGCACACACGCGACAGGCAGGCCATGCCCAAACCTGCCTCGACAGCCCGTTTTATCGCCTCGGTATGTTCCAGTTCCAGGGTGATTTCCAGCTTGCTTAATAAACCATGCATACCGCGCTCAAAGGTTTGGCGGGTGCCGGATCCCGGTTCGCGTACGATCCAGGGTTGGGTTATCAGCTGGTCGTCGGTTAACGGGCCAGCGTTAGCCAGTGGATGATCCGGAGCGCAGAAGATCACCAGTTCATCAGAACGCCAGGGGGTTACTTCCAGGTCCGGATGGTTGATCTCGCCTTCGATCATGCCCAGGTCCAGATCGAAGGTAAGCACCCGGTCGGCGATGGCGCGGGTGTTAGCTACTTCCAGAGTGACGCGGGCATTGGGTTGGGTGGCCTTGTATTGCGCCATTAATTGCACCGCCAGGTAGTTGCCAATGGTCAGGGTTGCCCCCACTTTAAGCCGCCCCAGGTCGTGATGACCGGTCAGGTCGGCTTCCAGTTGGTCGGCCTGTTCCAGTAGTGCTTCGACCCGCGGCCACAACTGGCGACCCACTTCATTGAGCTTGAGTCGCTTGCCGGCCCGTTCGAACAGGCGCACGCCGTACAGCGTTTCGAATTCGCGCAGCGCACCGGATGCCGCGGACTGGGACATATGCAGGCTGGCCGCCGCGCGACTGATGTTTTCGTAGTGTGCGGTCGCCAGAAAGACCTGGAGTTGACGCAGCGTGAATTTCATATTGGTAAAACCAATTAAATATATCGGAAATAATCATTTTGCCGATAAGCTCGCGCTGCGTATAGTGTCATTCATATAACTCGTTATTAATTTTTTAGAGGTTCTTATGTCGAATTTGAATATCGAAACCGTCACCAGTGTTCGGCATTGGAACGACACCCTGTTCAGCTTTACCACCAGCCGGGATCCGGGTTTCCGCTTTAAGAACGGCTATTTCACCATGATCGGGCTGGAGCAGGACGGCGGTCGTCCTTTGCTGCGGGCCTATTCCATTGCCAGTGCCAACTATGAAGAAGAGCTGGAGTTTTTCAGCATCAAGGTACCGGACGGTCCGTTGACGTCTCAGTTGCAAAACATCAAACCGGGAGACGAAATCTATGTCGGTCGTAAACCGACCGGTACCCTGGTGACCGATCATCTGCTGCCCGGTAAAAACCTCTGGTTGCTGTCTACTGGCACCGGTTTGGCGCCGTTCTTGAGCATCATTAAAGACCCGGAAATCTACGAGCAGTTCGACCGCGTGATTCTGACCCACGGCGTGCGCCAGGTGTCTGAACTGGCGTATCAGGACATGATCAGTGACTTGCCGAACAACGAATTTTTCGGTGAGATGATCGACGGCAAACTGCTGTATTACCCGACCGTCACCCGCGAGGAATTCCGCAACCAGGGTCGCCTGACCGACTTGATGACCAGCGGCAAGCTGTTTGACGATCTGGGTTTGCCTAAGCCGTCACTGGAAGACGACCGCTTTATGCTCTGCGGCAGCCCGGCCATGCTTAAAGACACCACTGATATTCTCGACAGCTGGGGCTTTAAAGAAACCCGTGCCGGTAACATTGGTGAGTATGTGATCGAGCGGGCCTTTGTCGAAAAATAACCTCGACCGCTGACGAAAAACCGGCGTAGGGAAAAGTCCTTACGCCGGTTTTTTTTGTTTATCGCTTGTCGACGCTGTCAGTTGGATCAGTACTGAAACCGGCTGACGGCCTTGTTCTGTTGCTCTACCAAATTGTTAAGCCGTTCGAAAGTCGCGCCGTTACGCGAGGCGTTGGAGTAAATCGCATCCGACAGTTCGGCAATGGCTTCGATCGAACGCGCCACTTCGTCGGCGGTGGCGCGCTGGGCGCTGGTGCCCTCGGCAATGTGCTGACTCATCTCGGTGATGTCATTCAGCGCCGTGAGAATGTCCTGCAGCGAATGGTCGGCTTCGCTGGTGCGGTTAACCACCTGGTCGACCCGTTCGCGGTTGTGGGTCATCAGTTCGACCGCTGAATTGGCGCGCGTCTGCAGGCGTTCAATCATCTCGTAGATTTCTTCAGTCGAGCTCTGCGTACGGCTCGCCAGGGTACGGACTTCATCGGCAACGACAGCAAAACCTCGGCCTTGCTCACCGGCACGGGCTGCTTCGATGGCGGCGTTCAGCGCCAGCAGGTTGGTTTGCTCGGCGATGTCCTGAATCACTTCCAGGATGGTGCCAATGCTCTTCGATTCTTCCTGCAGATTGTTCACCACCTCGCTGGCTTCGGTCAGGTCGTTAACCAGCTGGGTGATTTCCTGCTGGCTGGCCGCCATATTGCGCTGGCCTTGAGCGGCCGAATTGTGTACCGCCTGGACGCGCTCGAGGGTGTTGTCGGAATGGTCGGAAATGTCGCTGGCGGACGAGGTCAGCTCGGTCGCCGCCGTGGCGATGGACGCTGACTGGTCTTTTTGCTGCTGCAGTTTTTGCGAGCTCGAGCGAGTGGTTTCTGAGACCTGATGCGAGACCGAGGCGATCTCTTTGGAGGTGTTCTTAATGTCACTGACAATCAGGCGGGTGTGTTCGATCAAGGCATTGATGCCACGACCGATCTGGCCGAACTCGTCGGCCGAACGCACCGTCATCTGCTGCGACAAATCGCCTTCGGACACCGCGCCGAGTAAATCGGTAATGGTCTTCAGCGGTCGGCGAATACTGCGAATCAGCGACATCATGATGGCTACGGCAATGACCAGCGACACCACCAGCACGCCCAGCACAATCAGGCTGGCGCGTTCGTTGGCGCTGTTGCCTTGCTGGCGCAGCGTTTCGCTTTGCTCGCTTAAGGCCGAGGTCACCAGTCCCAGGCTGCGTACTCCACTGTTAACGGTGTCGGCCAGCACCGCCAGCTCGCGGCTGGACAGTTCCTCAGCACGCAAGGCGGACAAATAAAGCGTCAGGGTGCCGGTGTCGCCCGAAACCGCGGTTTGCAGCAGTTCGACATAGGTCGACAGATAACGGTGGATGATGGCGTTGCTGTCCGCCAAGCGTTCCATGCGTGAACCCAGACGCTCCAGTTCACGCTCCAGATCTTCCTGCACCGCCAGCACCTGACTGGCGGTGGCCAGACCGTTGATACCGTTGATGCCGGTACGGACCAGGTCGATGCGGTCGAGTACGTAGTTGGCGTCGGCGCCAATCTGACGGGCTTCGGCAGTGGACTGCTGGCCCAGCACTTCCAGCACCCGGTCGACAATTTTCATATCGTCACTGAACGTCAGCCAGCGCGAACCCTGGGTTTGAAACTCGCGCAGAAAGGCCTGTCGGCTGTCGAGTACGGTGCGGCGGGTTTGCAGGTGTTGCTGGCCCAGGCGCAGTGCTTCATTGATGGTGCTGTTGGCCTGAGCGAGCGGATCCACCAGAGGGTCGTTCTCGCTCAAGCTGTCGGCCAGGCCGGTGCGGATCCGGTTCACTTCGGCTTCGGCCTCGGTGAAATCGGTTTCGTAGCGTTCCAGGTCTTCATCGCTGGAAACAGCGGCGTGCTGGGAGACGGCTTTATTGGCATTTTGCAGTGCGATCACCAGGCGATAGGCCTGTTGCATGCGCGGTACCACTTCGGACGTGGTGGTCTTGAACAGACCGCCAACGGAGGCTTGGTTGGTCAGGGCCGAGACTGTAATGCCAACCATCAGCAGCAGAATCAGTGCAAAACCCAGAGCCGTTTTCATGACCACCGTTAACTTCATGGCGGAACTCCTAACTGGATAACTAAAGCGGTGAACAGGTCGTTACTGTAGCGACAGTTTACCTGATTCATTGAATTGAAATACCTTGGATGTTCCGAACACTGTCCGCCTGCAGCCCACGGGGCTTGCGCTTGCGAGCGGCGGTCACGGTCAATAAGATGCCTGCTGATTCAGCTGTCCTTCATGCTGCGCTCATCGTCTTTCGTCCTGGTATTGGCCGATGGTTGATGGCTCGGTAAGCGATCTGCCCAGCGTTGTCAGCAGCGTTGTGGTGCGGTGCCAGGGCGAGTGTGAAACGACAGATTCAACGATTCGATGACGGAGTTGCAGTATGAAAAGATTGGCGGTTAAAGGGGTGTTGCTGTGTTGTTCTCTGGTTTTGGCGTCGGCGCTGGCGTGGGCGGATGACCCCATTCGCATCGCTCATATCTATGGCAAGACCGGGCCTTTGGCCAACTACGGCAAGCAGAGCCATGACGGTCTGATGCTGGGTCTGGAGTACGCCACCGAAGGCACGATGAGCGTGAACGGTCGGGCCCTTGAGGTGATCGAAAAAGACAGTCGTCTGGATCCGCTGCTGGGTCGTTCTCTGCTGGAAGAAGCCTATGCTGAAGACGATGTCTTGATGGCCGTAGGGCCTTTATCATCCAGCGTGGCGATACCGATGTTGCCGGTCGCGCGCCAGTACCGACGCATTCTGCTGGTCGAACCGGCGGTTGCCGACACCATAACCGGGTCGCGTGGTAATCGTTATGTGTTCCGCACCGGTCGTTCGGCCAGTCTCGAAGCGGTAGCCAATGCGGTGGCGCTGGCTCGTCCGGGCCTGAAGATTGCCACCCTGGCGCCGGATAACGACTTCGGTCACAACACCCTTGCTGTGTTCGGTCAGGCCTTGCTGGGCACTGGCGCGGAGGTGGTGCATCAGGAATTTCTGCCCGCCGGCAGCGATGACTTCCGCGCTGCCAGCGAGCGCATCTTTGCGGCTTTGGAAGATGCCGAAGGTGACCGGTTGGTGTTTGTAAATTGGGCCGGTGCCGGTGACCCTCTGGCTCAGCTGTCCGCCCTGGACCCGCAACAGCACGACATTCGCCTGGCTGCCAACGGTGGGTTCTTATCCACGCTGGCTGGCTACAAGGCATACGACGGCCTGGAAGGCGCCAATTACTATTACTTCGAACACCCCAGCAACAGCGTCAACGATTGGTTGGTGGAGCAGTATCTGGCGCGCTTTGGTACACCGCCGGATATCTTTACCGCTGGCGGCATGACCGCGGGTATCGCTCTGGTTGAAGCCTTGCGTCGGGCCGACAGTACCGACACCGAAGATATGATCGAAACCCTGGAAGGCATGCGGTTTAACACGCCCAAGGGCGACATGCTGATCCGCGCTGAAGATCATCAGGCGTTGCAGTCGATGTATCACTTCCGGCTGCGCAGTGAAGAGGGTGTGGAGTGGGCGATCCCTGAACTGGTGCGGGAAATTCCTTTCGAAGAATTGCCCTTGCCAGTGGGTCGTTGAGGGCAGGGAACATCACGAAGGGCAGGGAGCATCAGGGCGTCAGATTCAATACGCCCTGAATGTCAGTTCAGGGCGCCGGCGTGGTGTCGGTCGCTTTGCTGCCACCTTTGAGGCGTTTGTTTTCGTCTTCCAGTGACTTCAAACGACGTAACATGGACTGGCTGTCGCTCATAAACTGACGCAGCAGCGATTCCATTTCTTCCACGTTCTCGCTGCTGTCGGGACGCTCGTCGGCCGGACGCGCTTCCGGCGCGGCGGCTGCGGCTTCTTCGACGTCTTCCTGCAGTTGCTGAACCGCCTTTTCCATCTGCCGCAATAGTTTTTGCAACTGATCGATTTCCGCTTCCTGCTGATCGGCAAGTGAGCTGATATCGGCATCGTCCTTGCGCACGTCGTTGGCGGTTTTACGCAGTTTAATCAGCACTTCTTTCTGTTCGGCGCTGAGCGCTTTCAAATGCTCCGGCATGGGCGGCAGCGACGCATCATCGGCTTCGTCCGCTTCGGGACGTTCTGCCAACTGGCGCAGCAGCTCTTGTTCGCGTTCGTTCAAATTGCCAATGGCGAGTTGCGCCTGTTCCAGTTCCATTTCCAACACGCTGACACAGGATTGGGTGTCACGGACCAGCAATTCCAGGCGACCGATTTCCGCCTCCTGGTATTCGGCAACCTGCTCGCGATCTCCACCGCTGCGCAGTTGATCCAGAGAATCACGCAGGTTGGAAACCGACTCAGCCTGTTTGTTGGTATTGGCTGACAGTTGATCGACGTTGTCGCGGTTGACCGGATTGCCGTCTTCGCTTTTGTCTTTCAGGCTCGCCATCTTGGCGCGCAGTTCACGAACTTCTTCATCCAATTCGTTCTTGGCCTGCTGGGCGGCCTCCATTTCTTTTTCCATCAGATTCATGGTGACGTCGGCGTCTTTGATATAACGCTCCATGTTCTGCATCTGCTGTTTCTGCGCCTGATCGAATTCCGCTGAGTTGGGATTCATCTGTTGCAGCTTCAGGCGCAGCTGATTGATGGATTCCTGCATGTCGAACTTGTCGCAACGCAACTGGTAAAGCTCGTCGGCGTACTGGCCGGGTTCCGGTTTTTCCATCAGCCGTTCGGAGGACAGATCGATGCTCTTAAACTCTTCGACTTCTTTTTCCAGGAAGGAAATGCGGTCTTTGGCGGCCTCATATTGATTGCGATATTGCTTGAGGTCTTTTTCCAACTGTTCGCTGCGCAGTTCTTCACTCGCCAGTTCTTTGCGGTTGCTGGAACCGGGTTCGACGCCCAGTTCGCGTAACGTATCGCCGGCTTTTTCCTGCCACATCTCTTCGTCGATATCACCGGAGAGCAATTGTTGTTCGAGTTCGAGAATGCGCCGACGCATCCAGTTGAGCTGCTCGGCGGGGTCGGCACCGGGTGGTTCGTCCGGGTCGGTGCCTTCCTGACGGGCGTCCTCGCTGAGTTGGTCGACGCGGTCGCGCAGCTGTTCCGGGATGGTTTTGCCGGCCGATTCGGCGGTGCGCTTAACCACCTCGAATTCGGTGGTCAGCTTTCTGTTCTTGGCGCGCAGCTCGGCGATTTCCTGCTGACGTTCCTGCTGGCGACGCAGCTTTTCCCAGCGCATCTCTTTAAGGATGGCCACCAGTACGTGGTAGAGCCGCCCCCGGAAAAACAGAAAGACGGTAATAATGAAGTAGACCACCGCTACTTCGGCCAGGATGAAAAGGGTCATCTGGTCAATAAACATGGCGGTCTACAGCTCCGTATTTTAGACGCGATCAACCCAGCCGCTGGGCTGGCTGGTATTGCTCTGGCCATCGGCGGAATAGGTTTCGGTGGGGGCCAGCAGATTGCGCAAAATGGTCATCTGCGCTTGCTTGCGGCTGGACAGGGTGGCCAGGACCTGCCGGTTGACGGCACTGCGCTGGTCGTTGACGGTCAAGCTTTGCCGCAGTTCACGCCAGCGGTTTTGCCAGCTTTCGCGGTCGGCCTGGGCCAGGTTTTGTGTCCAGGCCTCGAAGGAGGCGAAGTCGGGATCAATGTTCTGCTCAGCGCACCACTGCAGCAGTGTCTGAGACGCGCTCAACAGCGCTTCGGTCTGTTGGCGTTTGCGTTCAATCAGCTCCTGGAGCGCCGAAATATCGGCAGACTTCAAAGCCGCCAGTTCTTCTTCAAGCAGTGGCTTGAAGGCATCGCTGGCTGTCTGGGCATCGCGCAGGGCCGCGTCCAGACGGGTCAGGGTGGTAGTGTCGATGGTCATGTCGCCGAGCCTCCCCAGCGACGCCCTTAACCTTGATACCCTCAGAGCTCGGATTCAAAGCGTCTAAAGGCGGCCGCCAGTTTCTCGTGGTCAATCTTATAGTCGCCACCTTCGATGGCGCTGCGAATGCGGTCTACTTTTTCCTGATCAATTTCCGGCATCTGGCTGATGGTGTCTCCAGCCGACTTCAGGATGCGGGCTCGATCGGAAAGCTGAACCACATCGCTATCACTAGCAGATTCCGTTCCACTTTTTTGTGCAGCCGGGGTGCCGACGTCACCTGCGCCATCATTCTGGCGGGTTTTGGCGGTGCCCGTTTGGCCGGGTGTAAGGCCGTTGATATTCATGGCCATGTCTAACCTCGCTGAAAATAGAATTTTCTGGAGGGGTTAACGGCTGTCACTCCAGGAACTTTAGTCCCAATTGTGACAAATTTCCGTTATTTCCCCAAATGTTAGCGTTTTACACGCTGTTTATCGTCCTAGGGTCGTTAACGGCTGCTGGTTTCCACCACGCCGCGCTCCTTGATATAGGCATGCACGGTTTCACCGGAACGCAGGTTTCGTACTGGTATTTGCTCGCCGGCACGTCCTTCTCGCAGCGCTTCTCCCAAAGTGCGTACCGACAGGAGTCCACTGTGCGAGAGGATATAAACCCGGTCACCACGGTCGACCAGCATCGGTGGTTCGGCGATATAGGGCGTGATCACCTGGCCACTGTTGACGCTGCGCGCCAGTTGATAACCGATCAGATTATCCGTTGTTTCAAAATAACCCTGGCGCAGGCTGGCAATATCCGTATTCTGCAGGCGCAAATCGGTCGCTGTTAGACGGTGGCCGCGATTCAGGTTGCCGGCGGTGACCACCACCGGCAGATGAATGGCGACGCTGACCGGTACATAAAGTTGCCAGCCTTCGTTGGCGCAACTGACTTTGGGGGTCAGCCGGCTGCTCAGATCCTGGCCGCGCCAATCCACCTCGATGGCGGACGTGCAGGGCGTCAAATTGCCGGCAACGGCCTGCAGTTGAAAATCAAACTGCCTGTTTTGTGCATCCAGATCGGGATGCTGCTGCGCCAGTCTTTCAATCAGGGCGGCATTCAGGGCACTGGTGATCTGCGCCTGTGCCGTCGGCTGCGCCGCCTGTACCGTCACTGCACTGAGCAGTAAAGGCATTAAGCATTGGCCGATACGGGCCGATAGCCTGGGTAATGATTGCATTCAGTTGTCCTGTGCCGATAGCCGTCTATGCTTACTGCCAAAGGGGCCTGCAGGCGGGTACTGAGCAGCACTGCAATCCCATTTGTTAACGACCTGAGTGTCGGTGTTTTGACACCTTCAGGGCTTGTTGAAGGTTACTGCAAAGGCTGTGCCTGGTTGTTTGAGGTAACCAGTCACTGCATCTAGCTAGACGGAGATGGCCATGGCCGGAGTGCTTGATAGTGTTAACCAGCGGACGCAGCTGGTGGGTAAGAACCGACTGGAATTGCTGTTGTTTCGGCTCAGCGGCGATCAACTGTATGGCATCAACGTATTTAAGGTGAAAGAGGTTCTGCAGTGTCCGCCCTTGACGCAGATGCCGCAGAGTAAATCGGTGGTTAAAGGTGTGGCGCATGTGCGCGGCGGTACCATTCCAATTCTGGATTTGAGTCTGGCCATCGGCCAGGCACCGCTGACCGACATTCACAATAAGCTCACCATCATCACTGAATACAACATGCGCAATCAGGGTTTTATGGTGCGCGGTGTAGAGCGCATCATTAACATCAACTGGGAAGAGGTGCAGCCGCCGCCCAAAGGCTCGGGTCACGAGCATTTTCTGACGGCGGTAACGCGACACGAAGATAACCTGGTTGAGATCATCGATGTGGAACGCATCCTGGCCGATGTGTCACCGATGAAAGAAGACATCAGCGAGGGTATCATTACCGAAGCAGCCACCAGTGCCGCGGTTTCCAAGCAGGTGTTGATCGTCGATGACTCCAAGATTGCCCGTAAGCAGATGACCAAGACACTGGAGCAGGTCGGCCTGACGGTGGTGGCTCTGAACGATGGTCGCGAAGCGCTGGATCATCTGCTGGGTCTAGTGGATGAAGGCGTGGACCCGGTTGAGCGCTACCCCATTGTCATCTCCGATATTGAAATGCCGGAAATGGATGGCTATACGCTGACGACCCACATCCGCGCTCATGATAAACTCAAAGGCCTCTATATCCTTTTGCATACTTCCTTAAGTGGTGTATTCAACAAGAGCATGGTGCAAAAGGTGGGTGCTAACGAATTTCTCGCCAAATTCCAGCCGGATATGCTGGCTCAGTTGGTCATCGAACGGGTGACCAATCTGGGTGGCGAATTACCTGCCGTTGAAGGAGAGTTATGAAGCGGTGCAACCATCAGCCGGGAAGGCTGATTATTGATCGGCCCACGACTGCAATGAAGGAGCTGAGGCTTTAATGGTTGACGTTAACCAGGGCTATGAAGCCTTCTGTGATTACCTCGAACAGCACAGTGGTATTTGTCTGGGGGCCAGTAAACAGTATCTCGTTTCCAGTCGTTTGCGAAAAATACTGCAAGAAGCGGCCATCAATAATCTGACCGAACTGGTGTCTGCCATGTCCAAGCCGGGCGGGCAGTCGCTTCGTTCGGCCGTGATCGACGCCATGACCACCAACGAAACCCTTTGGTTTCGGGACATCCACCCATTCCGTATTCTGGAAGAACAGTTGCTGCCTGAGTTTTTCCAGCAGAAGACGAGTCGTCCGCTGCGCATCTGGTCGGCTGCCTGCTCGACGGGGCAGGAGCCCTATTCGATGTCGATGATGATCGAAGAGTATAAGCAGAAGAACCGGGTGTTCAGTGCCGGCGAAAAGATCATCGCCACCGATATTTCGGCCACTGCGCTGGACGCCGCCAAGTCGGCGGAATACGCCATGCTGGCCATTGGTCGTGGTCTGGACCCGGAACGATTGAAGCGTCACTTTGAAGAAACTCCGGCCGGACGCTGGAAAGTCAAAGCGCCGATTGCCCAGCGCGTTGAGTTTCGCGCTATCAATCTGCAGGACAGTTACGCTCTGTTGGGCAAGTTCGACATCGTCTTCTGCCGTAATGTATTGATCTATTTCACCGCCGACCTCAAGCGCGACATCCTGACCCGCATCCACGCCACTTTGAATCCAGGCGGCTACCTGATGGTGGGCGCTTCCGAAGCGGTGAACGGCCTGGGCGATCTGTACGAAATGGTGCATTGCCGGCCGGGCATCATTTACCGCAAACGCTGATCCCATCAAGCGGCATACCGGCAACGGCCAAGCCTTGCCGGTATGCCGGTCCAGCTCCCTCCGAAAACGCCTAACCCACTGATAAATAAAGAAAAATAAAATTGGCACCTGCTTTGCAATACGTTCTGCAACTGAACTAAAAGCGGCAAAGAGGTGTGCGATGTCTGCACTGGGTTTCAACAACTCTCTCGGGATTCACGATAACGCTCTGCTGGTACGCGCCGAGCGTTCTCAGGTATTGGCCAACAACCTGGCCAACGCCGATACCCCTCACTTCAAAGCGCGTGATATCGACTTCAAGGCGATTTTGCGTGGCGAAGTCGAGCGCAGCAAAAGCCTGGAAGTGAACCGCACCGACAACGCTCATATTCCCGGCCGTGTACGCGAAGAAAGCGAACTGCTGTACCGCTTCCCATACCAGCCGTCGATCGATGACAACACCGTCGACCCCAACGTCGAGAAGGCTGAGTTCACCAAGAACTCCATCGATTACAACTCCAGTTTTGATTTCCTCAACCGCAAGTTCAAGGGCCTTGATGGCGCATTGAGAGGGCAATAAGGATGTCATTAAGCAACGTCATTAATATTTCCGGCACCGGTATGACCGCCCAGTCAGTGCGGTTGAATACCACCGCCTCCAACCTGGCCAACGCCCAGAGCGTGAGCTCGAGCATTGACGAGACCTACCGGGCGCGCAAGCCGATCTTCCAGCAATTGCAGCAGCCCTGGCACGAGCGCGACATCCTGGCGCCGGTCGATCTGGAACATGATGTCGGTGAGGGCGTTAAAGTGCGCGCCATTGTTGAGAAAGACGCGCCTTTGGATATCCGTTTTGAACCGACCCATCCCTTCGCCGACGAAGACGGTTATGTGTATTACCCGAACGTCAATGTGGTGGAAGAGATGGCTGACATGATCTCAGCGTCGCGCAGTTTCAGTGTGAACGTTGAGGTGTTCAATACAGCCAAAACGATGATGCAGAAAACGCTGACGATGGGTCAGTAATGACCAGCTAGTCGCTAGCCGGTTTTTTTACAGCGAGGTTTCACCATGGCGGATGTCAACAACGTATCAGGCAGCTCACCGCTGGACCAATACGACATCGGCAATAAGAAAGAAAAGAAGACCAACAGCAATGAGCTGGGTCGCAACGAGTTTCTGGAACTGATGATCACTCAGTTGAAAAACCAGAACCCGCTGGATCCGCAGGATAACGCTGAGTTCGTTGCCCAGCTGGCCCAATTCTCGACGGTGGAAGGCATCGAGAATATGTCCTCCAGCCTGGAAAACATGTCGGCCTCCTTTACCTCATCGCAAGCCTTGCAGGCGACGGCTTTGGTCGGGAACTCGGTCACCGTTAACGGCCAGGACACCAGTATTTTGCAGCATGGTGACCTGGTGTACGGCTTGATTGAGGTGCCGCGTGGTGCCTCCAACATGACCTTGCGCATTACCAATGCTGAGGGTGAAACGATTGAGGACGTACCTCTGGGTAATCTGCCAGCAGGCGCAGCCACCATGAAGTGGGATGGCGCCAACCTGGAGGTTAACGGGGCTCTGGTCGAGATCGATTACGACAAGTTCGAAACCGATGAGGACGGCAACATCATTCCTCATCCGCAAGGAGAATACTCCTTCGATATATTCGGCAACGTGGCGGGAGTGCAAGAAGAGATTGAGTTGAACATGAGTTCACGCGTCGATTCGGTCACCCTCGGCAGCGCCGGTGAAATTCAGCTGAATCTGGCAGGTGCTGGCAAAGTCATCACCATGGAAGACGTGCTCCAGATCAACAGCGCTTATTGATGGCCGGGCCGGCTGGTCCGGCTCAATTGAATGAAACACTAGGAACGAACTTGGCGGCAACGCGGGTTCTGGCTCTGTAACAGCGCAGTGCGAGGTGCAATACGATGAGCTTTACGACGGGTCTTAGCGGCATCGCGGCCGCCAACAAGGACTTACAGATCACCGGTAATAACATTGCCAACGCCAGTACGACCGGCTTTAAAGCCAGCCGTGCGGAGTTTGGCGATGCCTATACCTCATCCTTTATCGGCTACGGCCAGGACAAGGTTGGTTACGGTGTTAAGGTGGTGAATGTCGGCCAGAAGTTTGAGCAGGGCAACATCAGCCAGACCAACTCGGCGCTCGACATGGCCATCGACGGCGAAGGCTTCTTCGTCACCGAATATCCCAACGGCAGTATTTCCTACACCCGTTCCGGTATTTTCGGCATCGATAAACAGGGTTATATCGTCAGCAACCAGGACGCCAAGCTGCAAGGCTATGGTGTGACTGCCGGTGGTGACATCAACACCGGTGTGCTGACCGATCTGCGCGTCGACAAAGCCAACCAGCCGCCACGTGGTACTCACCAGGTGGACGCCAAGGTAAACGTTCCTGCCGGTGCTCAGGTGCTGGCGGAAGATGGCACCATCCTGACCACCGAAGGTCTGGCCATCGGTTCAGCGCAAGTCGGCCCGACTGAAGATACCGCCACTGTTTTGAACACCGTGGGTTCACCGACCACAGCCGGTACCAACGCCGAACTGATCGGTGGTATTCCCCGCGTGCCGTTCCCGTGGCAGCCGTCTCCGGTGGAAGCCTCGTTTACCATGGACATCGAATTGCGCGGCCCGAATATCACGGGAACCAACAATACCGTCACCGGCACCATTCAGCCGTTTGATTCGGCCCAGGTTTATACCGATGTTTACGACCTGGTTGACGCCATTAATGCGTCCATTACCGGCGACTCCGGTTTGCGCGGCAAAATCGAAGCCACGGTTAACGACTACGGCGGTTTGTCGTTCCAGACATCGGGTGTTTACGCCACCGATGGCACCGCCATTGTCAGCATCGTCGACAACGTGGGTAACCTTTCTGGTGATAACTATTTGAACTTCCAGAACGGCACCATGATGGCTTCTGGCACCACCGAGCCGGGTCTTGAGGTCGTGAACGCCGCGACCCCGACCATTTTGACCGGTGGTCGTGACATGAACTCTCTCCCTAGCGGCGGTGCCTTCCTCGACAGCTCTGCCACGCCTACCAATATTGACTTTGTGATCAGCATTGGCGGCACACCGACGAACATCAGCGTGCCGGTTCCGGGTGGCGGTTTTGCGAGCCAGGCAGCCTTTGTAGCTGCGGTTAACGCCGAATTCACCGGTGCGGGTCTGAACGTGGCGGCCAGTATTACTGGTGCTAACCGTCTGACCATCACCGCGACCGGTGCGGCAGTCGGTGATACCGATATTGTTGTCAATGCCTTGGCATCCACCACCAATTCGGTCGATGTGCGTGATTTAGGTCTGACCACGAACTCGACCTTCCCGCCTGCCGTGACCCAGGGTCTTGATCCCAACGATACGCTGTCGTTCAGCCTCGATGGCGGTCCGGCGATCGCCATGGCCGCGCTGACACCGGGTGTCTATGCCAGCGTTGATCAGTTGGTGCAGGAGATTAATGCTCAGATTACGGCCACTGCGGGTCTGACCGGTGAAATTCGTGCCATCAATGATAACGGCGTCATCGTCTTCGATCGCCTGAACAACCCGGGTGCGGGTACCGCTGATATCGACGTTACCGGTACGGTCTTTGCCTTGGAGTATTTCGGCCTGGATACCCTCGACAAGCAATTGTCGCCATCGGTTGTTGCGCCCGTTCCAGGTAATGATCTGTTTGCCAATGGTGGCTCCATCGACCTGACGTCCGATCCGGGTCAGGCCGCCTCCTTGATCAGTAACACTCAGGCAGAGCTTGACTATAACAGCCTGACACCGGGCACTTTCTCGACCCTGACCAGTTCGAGCACGCTGAACTTCCTCGATAACACCTTGCCCTTTGGTGACCTGGAAGCGGGTAACTCCTTTGCCTTCGGTATTGCCGTCGGCAGTAATTCGGCAACGGGTGTTACCGTCACTGTTCCTGCAGGCGGCTGGCCGACTCAGGCCGCCTTTGTCACCGACCTGCAGACGGCAATTGATGGTGCCTTGGGCGCTAACGTAGCGAACGTCAGCATTGATGGCGCCACCAACCAGCTGATCATCGAAGCTGGCACGGTCGCCGGTGTTGGCCCGAACGGCATCACCATCACTCATTTGGCGGGTTCAACCACCACCACTTCCTTCGATCTTGAAGTCCTGGGTTTGGCATCGACGTCTTCGCCAGCACCGACGCTCGATCCGGGTGACTCGACCATTCTGCCGAACAACGAATTCACTCTGTCGGTGGATGGCAGTGCCTTCCAAACCATCATCATTCCGCCGGGCAGTTACACCGAGATCGAAGATCTGGTGGCCGCCATTAACCAGCAGATTTCCACCAACTCCATCCTCAACGGTGAAGTGGTGGCGTCGCAGGTCAATGGACGTCTGGTGTTTGAGCGTACTGAGATCGGTAACTTCCCGCTGGATCTGGACATCAATGGTTCGGTGCAGGCATTGCAAGCCTTGGGCATGGATAGCGCTACCAAGATCGAAGGTGAAGATCCCATTGATCGGTCAAACTCCTTCCGCATCAACCTGACGGTGCCGCTGCCGGATGAAGACAATCGTTCCGGATCCGTGGAAATCAGTCTGAGCGAAGACATCCGCTCCATCGATCAGTTGGCGGCTGCCATCAACCGTGAGTTGGCGGCGGTATCCGATGAGGACTACATCGGTGTGCGCGCCCGGGTGATACAGGACGATGCCGGTAATGAGCAGTTGATCCTCGAAGCCACGGTCGAAGGTGAACCGTCGCAAATTTCGGTCAGTAACATCCGCGCGCCGGGTGATGACCTGGCCGTGGAAGCCATGTACGGCTTGCTGCAATTTGCGCCGGTGGCGGGTGATTATCTGGTGCTGGGTGAAGCTGCGGTCACTAACGGCTACCCGGAACAGGGCGTAGTCATCTACAACGAAGAGGCCGATGAGCGCGAGCTGGTTACCATTCCCGAAGGCTCGACTGCCGGTGAAATCGCTGCACTACTGAGCGAGTACGAAGGTGTGGACGCCTCGGCGGAAACCGAAGTGCGGTTGATGTCGCAGAACTACGTTAACTCCGGTGACATGAACATCTACATCAACGGTCAGGTGATTGAAGCGAACAGCCTGGAAGCGATGGTGGCTGAAATCAATCAGTATCAGCAGACCTCGTTGAACAGCATCACCGCCGAATTCGATACCGAAACCGGCGATGTGATTCTGACCTCCAGCACCGGTATCGACATCTCGGTGCGCATCGAATCACCGACGGTGACCGATAGCCTGAGGGTACAAGGCGTTCAGGGATCTGCACCGGTGGTGCTCGGTGGCAATGCCGACGCGGAAACCAATGCGCGCATTGGTGGCTCCGTCGATATCATCCTCAACGAAGGCTACACCATGTTGGAGCCGGATCCCTATGTGGCCGGTCTGTTCAACGGCCTGGGTGAAGATGCGTTCGAGCCGTACACCATTAACGAGTTCAACCCGGATGACTCCGACACCTATAACGAAACGCGGGCGTTGCGAATCTTCGATTCCATCGGTAACGAGCACGAAATGCGCTTCTTCTATGTGAAGGATGCGCCCGATCCGAATCGCCCCAACTCGCTGAGCACTTGGACGGTGTATCTGCAGGTCGATGGTGAGAATGTTGGTGATCCGAACACCAACCTGCCGTTCCCGGAGAACACCCAGGCGACGCTGGCATCGCACAAGCTGTACTTTAACGCCGACGGTACCCTGAACAAGGAAAGCACCGGCGACTTCCTGATCTCCAACTGGAAGCCGATCGACCCGGATACCGGCAAGCCAACCGGTGCCTACATCGGTCAACCGGAAGCTCAGGGCGGTGCCTTGCCGATTCCGGACCCGAACTTTAACTCGAACTTTGCGATCTCGTTCGATGGCACCACTCAGTACGGTGGCACCTTTGCCAACAACAATCTGCAGCAGGATGGTTACGCCTCAGGCCGACTGTCTGACCTGGAGATTGACGACGCCGGCATCATCTACGCCCGTTACTCTAACGGCGAAGCACTGAAGCTGGGTCAGGTGGCGCTGGCATCCTTCGCCAACACCGAAGGTCTGGTGCCGGTCGGTGACACCGAGTGGGTCGAAGGGTTTGAATCCGGTGATGCGGTAATCGGTGAGCCCGGAACGGCCTCGCTGGGCACCATCGAATCGGCCTCTTTGGAAGATTCGACGGTGGATCTGTCGGAGCAGTTGGTGCACCTGATTATCGCCCAGCGAAACTATCAGGCCAGCTCGAAGACGATTGAAACGGCCAACGCCGTGACCCAGACGATTATTAATTTACGATAGTTTTGGGTTCTCTCCAGCTATGGCGTCGGTAACGGCGCCTTTTTCCGCTGGACGCTTAACGGGAGCGGTACGCCGCCCGGACGGAAGACGCAAATTACGAAGCACCTTTGGTGCTGGGTTTTGCGTATCCAGCGTCTCCCGTCTCCCGTCCAGCGTCTTCCGCCCACGGCAATCGCTTGCCGCACTCCTCTGCACGTCCCTGGCCACTTACGCCAACTCCCCGCCAAATCTGGCTCTCCAGGCATTTTCAAAACTTGGCACGGCTTTCGCTATCTATCCGTTATAAGCGGTTAAACAGCCCAATAGCGGCAGGAGTTACCCATGGATCGCGCGATATACATCGCCATGACCGGCGCCAAACACAACATGCTGGCGCAGACGTCACACTCGAACAATCTGGCCAATGCCACGACCACCGGCTTTCGCGCCGACTGGGAGCAGGCACGCGCCATGCCGGTGTTTGGTGAGTATTACCCATCACGGGCGTTCTCCAACACCGAACGGCCGGCGACCGATTTTAACGACGGCCCCCTGGTTGAAACCGGCAATGAATTGGATGTTGCCATTACCGGTGACGGTTTCTTTGCCGTTCAGGACGCCGAAGGCAATGAAGCCTATACCCGACGCGGTGATTTTTCCGTCACCCCAGTCGGTCAGTTGATCAATGGTTCCGGCCAGCCGGTGATCGGGCAGGGTGGTGGACCGATCGTCTTGCCGCCCTATGAGAAAGTCGAGATCGGCGAAGACGGCACCATTTCCATTCGCCCGGCCGGCGCTGGCCCCAATGAGATGGCGGTCATCGACGGTCTGAAAATTGTGAACCCGGATCTGCAGAACCTCGATAAAGGCACCGACGGTTTGTTCCGTCCGCGTGAAGGAGAGCAGGTGTTGGAAGACGATCCGGCGTTGTCGGTTGTCAGTGGCTTTGTTGAAGGCAGCAACGTTAATCCGGTGCACGAACTAACCAATGTGCTGGCGCTGAATCGCCAGTACGAACTGCAAGTAAAAATGATGAAGACGATCGAGGAAATCACTCGCTCTTCTGAACAAATTCTGCGGTTAAGCTAAGGGGGTATTCAAGATGCATAAGGCATTGTGGGTCGGTAAGACCGGTTTGGAAGCCCAGGATCTTTCCTTGGCCACCATCTCCAACAACATGGCAAACGCCAGCACCACCGGCTTTAAAAAAGAGCGGGCGGTGTTTGAAGATCTGATCTATCAGATTCAACGTCAGCCGGGCGCCCAGGGTACTCAAAACACCCAGCTGCCCTCCGGTTTGCAGCTTGGTACCGGGGTGCGCACCGTGGGTACGCAAAAACTCTTTACCCAGGGTGATCTGAACACCACCGAGCAGCCTTTGGACCTGGCGATCAACGGTCGTGGTTTTTTCCAGATTCTGCTGCCCGACGGCAACCTGGCTTACACCCGCGACGGCACCTTTCATATGAACGATGAAGGTCAGATCGTTACCGCCAGTGGTTATCTGCTGGAGCCGGATATCCAAGTGCCGGAACAAACCAGCACCATCACCATTGGTGAAGACGGCATCGTCACGGCGGTGATCGGTAACGACAACAACAACCTGGTGCAGCTGGGCGATATCGAAGTGGTCGACTTCGTCAACCCGGCGGGTTTGCAGTCCGCGGGTAAGAACCTCTTCCTGGAGACCGCGGCCAGTGGCCCACCTCAGGTCGGCGTGCCGAGTCTGGATGGTTTTGGCGCCATTGTTCAAGGCGCTCTGGAAACCTCGAACGTGACCATCGTCGAGGAAATGGTCGACATGATTTCGACGCAACGGTCCTACGAAATGAACTCCAAAGTGGTCAGCACTGCCGATCAGATGCTGGGCTTCATTACGTCGAACCTGTAACGCGAGGATTAAGCTCATGAAGATGATCACACCGCTTCGCACAGCGCTGACTTGGGCGGCTTTGAGTCTGCTGGTCAGTGGCTGCAGCACCACGCAATCGGTGGGTCTGGGTGAACCCTTCCCGCAGCCAGGCGACCCGGATTTTGCGCCGGTACCGGCCGAAGCCTTGCAGGCACCACCGGGAACCGACGGTTCGCTGTTTAACAGCCAGGCCGGTATGGCGCTCTATGGCGATAAGAAAGCCATGCGCACCGGTGACATCATCACCATCGTGCTGGATGAGCAAACCCAGGGCAGCAAGTCGTCTCAGGCGTCCTCATCGAAGACCAGTGAAGCGGCGCTGAACGCGCCGATCATCGGTGGTGGTCAGCCCATTGAGTTGCTCAGTGGCACCGTTGGTGGCAACCGCAGCTTTTCTGGCAGCGGCGATGCCGACCAGAGCAACAGCTTGAGCGGCAATATCTCTGTGACCGTCTCTGAAGTGCTGCCCAACGGCGTACTGCGAGTGCGCGGTGAAAAGTGGATTACGCTGAATACCGGCGCTGAATTTATCCGTATTCAGGGCATGTTGCGCCCGGAAGACATCAACCTGGACAACACAGTGTCCAGCCAGAAACTGGCCGATGCCCGCATTTCCTACAGCGGCGCCGGCGCCCTGGCCAACGCCAGCCAGCCCGGTTGGTTGAGTCGGTTCTTTAATAGCCCGGTTTGGCCGTTTTAGCGGCCAGACCGGACGCTTGACGCTTAACGGGAGACGCAAATTACAAGGCACCTTCGGTGCTTGGGTTTGCGTATCCAGCGTCTCCCGTCTCCCGTCTCCCGTCCAGCGTTCAGCGCCCTGCCTAAAGCGGCATGGCCCACTAATTGCTCTAAGCTGCTTAAGTCAAAGCAGACGTCAATAGAGTGACACCATGAAAAAGTTGCTGATTGTACTGATTGCCGCCCTGGCCATGCCGGTCTGGGCCGATCGCATCAAGGATCTGTCGTCCGTTCAGGGCGTGCGTAATAACCAGCTGGTTGGTTACGGCCTGGTGGTGGGGCTCGATGGGTCGGGCGATCGCGCACCTTTTACCAACCAGACGTTCCGTAACAT
Source organism: Saccharospirillum sp. HFRX-2 (assembly GCF_043196805.1). Classification (NCBI taxonomy): domain Bacteria; kingdom Pseudomonadati; phylum Pseudomonadota; class Gammaproteobacteria; order Oceanospirillales; family Saccharospirillaceae; genus Saccharospirillum; species Saccharospirillum sp. HFRX-2. The sequence continues at coordinate 128,562 of NZ_JBEBMU010000006.1, read as the reverse complement.
GATGGAGCAGTTTGGTATCACCATCCCTGAAGGCGAAAACCCCAATCTGAATAACGTCGCCGCAGTCAGCGTGCACGCCACCTTGCCGCCGTTTTCCAAGCCGGGTCAGGAAATTGACGTCACCGTCTCCAGCATCGGTAATGCCGACAGTCTGCGTGGCGGCAGTCTGTTGCTGACGCCGTTGCGTGGCCCGGACGGCCAGACCTACGCCGTGGCTCAGGGCAACCTGGTGGTCAGCGGTTTTGGCGCCGAAGGCGAAGACGGTTCCTCGATCAGCGTCAACGTTCAGAACGCTGGCCGCATTCCCAATGGCGCCATTGTCGAGCGCGGCGTGGCCAACACCTTTTCCCAGGGCGATTACATGACCTTCAATCTGCATCGCCCGGATTTCACCACCGCCAAGCGGATGTCGAGCGTGATTAACGAACTGCTCGGCCCGGGCGCAGCTTATGCGGTCGATGCCGCTTCGGTTCGAGTCACCGCGCCGCGCGATCCCAACCAGCGGGTGAACTTTATCAGCGTGCTGGAAAACCTCGATGTGCAGCCTGGCGAAGAAGCCGCGCGCGTCATCATCAACAGCCGCACCGGCACCATCGTGGTCGGCCAGCATGTGACGGTCTCTCCGGTTGCCATCACTCACGGCAATATGACGGTCACCATCGACAACACCCAGAATGTTGATCAGCCGCCGCCGTTCAGCGAAGGCGAAACAGCGGTGGTGCCGGATACCGAAATCGAGATCGATGAAGGCGACAACCGCATGTTCCTGTTTGGGCCGACGGTCACCCTCAGCGATATTGTCGATGCGGTCAACGAAGTCGGCGCAGCGCCGGGTGATTTGATGGCCATCCTTGAAGCGCTGAAAGCGGCCGGTGCCCTGAAAGCCGAATTGATCGTGATCTGAACTCGAACGCTCGGTTTGCTGAATTGGCACGAGCTTTGAAATAGAAAGATCACAGTTAAGACAAACCGGCCTGAAATGCGGGCCAGACGGACGTTGCCGTGGTAAAAGCGGCAACTTCTCACCGGAGAGCGGCAAAGATGGTTTCGCAAGTCGACGCAGCCTTTAACTACAACGACCTCAACGGCCTGAATCAGGTCAAGTCGATGGCGCGTAAGGATGACCCGGAAGCGTTGCGGGTGGTGGCGCAGCAATTTGAGTCCATGTTTATCGGCATGGTGCTCAAGAGCATGCGTGAAGCCAATGACGTCATGGCGTCCGACATGCTCAACAGTAACGAAAGCCGTTTCTACCGCGATATGTACGATCAGCAACTGAGTCTGAACCTGGCGCAACAGGGCGGTTATGGCCTGGCGGATGTGCTTTTCGATCAGCTGTCGCGTCAGCTGCCACAGCGTGATCAGGACTTCAGTAACATCAACATTAAAAGCCTGGAAGACAGCCGTCGCCCGGTCCTGCCAGCCAATCAGGCCGAGCCTTTGCCGGTGTTACCCGGCGCGACTGAAAGCCGTTCAGATGCGGCTGTTCCTGATGCAGCGCAGGTGCTCGACGAAGATCTGGAAGCGTCCGATTTGTCGGTTAATCTGCCCGGCAAACAAAGCGCTTTTGACTCGCCCGAAGAATTTATTCAATCGTTGTTACCGCACGCCCAAGAGGCGGCCGAATCGCTGGGCGTGGATCCGCGTATTTTGTTGTCTCAGGCGGCGCTGGAAACCGGCTGGGGCCGTTACATGATTGAAGATGGCCAGGGCAACAACAGCCATAATTTTTTTGGCATTAAGGCCGATGCCCGCTGGGATGGCGCCACGGCGGAGACCATGACCCATGAAGTCTTTGATGGCCGTACCATTCAAATGCGCGATGCCTTTCGTGCCTACGAAGATCCCCGCCAGTCCTTTGCTGATTACGCCAACTTTTTGCAATCCAATCCGCGTTATCAGCAGGCTTTGAACCAGGCCGATGACGCTGAAGCTTTTACCCGATCATTGCAGGCGGCCGGCTACGCCACCGACCCGCAATACGCCGATAAAATATTACGCATCGCCGATAGCGAAGTGATGCGTTTAGCCGCTGCGGACCACGCAGTTCGGCATCCTTTGGGGTAATGGTGGCCTATGGGCAGCATTCTTAATATCGCCATCACCGGACTAAAAGCTCAGCAAACTGCGCTGAGTGTGACCGGTCACAACATTGCCAATGCCGGTGTGGAAGGTTACTCACGCCAGGACGTGGTGCTGCACACCAATAACCCTCAGTTCCGCGGCTACGGTTACATTGGTAATGGCGTCAGCATCTCCACCGTGCGCCGTATTACCGACCAGTTTATGGTGGAACAGCAGCGCATCGACACCAGCAGTTTTCAGCGCGAACAGACGTATAAATCCAACATCGAACGCATTGATTCATTGCTGGCTTCACAAAGCACCGGTTTGCAATCGGTGCTCGATAACTTTTTCGCCAGCTTGCAGGGTGCGTCCGACAACCCCGGTTATGTGCCGTCGCGCGACGTCGTGGTGGGGACGGCTGAAGGCGTTGTTGATCGTTTCAAAACGCTGCATCGCTATCTGACCAACCAGAACGAAACTCTGAACGGGCAGATATCGACCGCCGTCGATGAAATTAATGCGCTGGTCGAAGGCATCGCCAATCTGAATGAGCGCATTGTCTTCGCTCAGGGGCGGATCGAGTCGGAACCGCCCAATGATCTGATGGACCAGCGCGATGAACTGGTGCGGCAGTTATCGGAGTTCCTGCCCGTCGAAGTGACCGAGGATAACGGCCAGTACAATGTTGCCTTTGGTCAGGGCGAGTCACTGGTGCTGGGCAAGCAGGCGCACCGGCTGATGGCGGTGCCGTCGGCTGAAGATCCGCAGCAGATGGGCATTCGTTTTGTCAGCAATCTGCGCGATGTGTTTGTGACCGATACCATCAAAGGCGGCAAGCTCGGTGGCATGTTTGCGTTTCGCGAAGAAGCCCTGAACCCGACCATGAATGAACTGGGCCGTATTGCCGTGGCCTTTACCGAAGAAATCAATGCCAAGCATCATCAGGGCGTCGATATGAACGGCGATTTTGGCGGCGATATGTTCCAGGATTTAAACGATCCGGTACTGGCCAAGCAGGCGCGCGTTCAAGGCGATGGTCTCAACGAGCCACCGATTAACCAGGTGTTCAGCCTGTATTTCGACGACGTCGGTGACCTGACCACGAGCGATTACACCATCCGCTTTACCGGCCCCGATGACGACAGCTACGAAGTGTTCCGTAAAAACGATGGCGTCAAAGTGGACGGCGGCACCATTGATGGTGGCAACCTGCCAACCGAAATCAGTTTCGATGGTCTGCGCATCGTGCTCGAAGAAGGCAATTTTAAAGCCGGCGACGAATTCACTGTCAAACCACTGCGCGATGTCGCCTCGCAGATGGATTTTGTGTTGTCGCAGTCATCGGAATTGGCACTGGCTTATCCGATGCGTTCCGACAAGAGTTTGGGCAACCTCGGTACCGGTCTGATCGACCATGGCCAGATGCTCAGTGAAGACGGCAAAGCTTTTGCCATTGAAGGTCAGTTGAACCCGCCTTTGGTGGTGGTGTTCCATAGCGAAACGCATTATTCCATTCTCGATAACAGCGATCCGGGTAATCCCAAACCGCTGGATCCGCCGATGGAAAATATCCGTTATGTCCCCGGCGCGGAAAACGATCTGTTCCCGACCGATCCGGGCGAAACCATGGTCAGTTCGTGGCGTCCCCGCTTGCCGGAGCTGCCTTATATCACCCCGGACGGTCCGTCTTCGACCACGCCCTACAACGGCATCAATTCGGAGCGTTTTACCTTCAGTCGAACCGATCCGGTTACCGGTAAGGTGACGCAAGACCCAGTCGTTACCACCGCCAGTGGCGCGACTGCCGCCGAGATTGCCCAGGAACTGAACAAGGTCGATGGCGTGCAGGCACGGGCCTACACCGAGGTAAAACTGAGTAATTTCACCAACTCCGGTACGCCCTATGATCCACCCAATCCGTTCGAGGTTTGGGTCAATGGCTACGAAATAACCCTGGATGATCTGGGTCCTAACCAGAGCATCTTTATGGATGGTTTTCCGGAAGAAATTCCCGAAGATATGACGCCGGATTTTCTGGCCGATCGAATCAATTCGCACTATGACCTGGTGGCAGCCGGTGTGCGTGCCAGCAGTGATGGCGAAACGCTGACCATCACCGATGCCAAGGGTAACGACATCTTTATCGAGATGCGCGGCGATAAACCCGATCCCGCCATCGTCGGCACACCTCCGCTGGGTACGCCGCCGCCGAACGATGCCATTGATCCGGGCGATACCTTCGAAATCAGCACCGGTGAAAACTGGCCGGTGGAAGCCGTTGAAGGTGAAACACGCGGCCTGTTGAACAACCTGACCGGTTTCGATTTCAGCGAAGGTGGTCCTTATCGCTATCAGATGTATTTGCCGGACGGTCGCAAGGGCACCATTGAACTGACCGGTGACCACGCCACCGGCGACGACGTTAAAGCCGAAATCGAAGCCAAGATCGGTGCGCTGCTCGATAGCCCCGGACGCGCCGAGGTCAGCATTTCTGCGGAAGGCGAAATCAGTTACCAGGTGTTCGTTAAGATGGCCGGCTCGGGTAATGACGATACCGCCGGCATGAATGTGGGTGGTCAGGTTGATGTCACCATGGCCGACGGTATTTCCATGAAAACCGATCCCAGTGACGGCGCGATCTTTACCGGTGTGTCGGCCGCCAAGCCGACCTATCAGGGCTTTCAGTTCACCATTTCCGGTCGCCCGGAAGCCGGTGACAGCTTCACCATCGAATGGAATTCAGACGGCATCTCCGATAACCGTAATGCGCTCGATCTGATTGCGCTGGAAACCACGGATACGCTGAATGAACGGGAAGGCGGCATGACCTTTACCGAAGCTTACAGCCAATCGGTCGAGAAGGTGGGCACCAAAACCAACCAGGCGCAGATTCGTGCCCAGGCAGCCGAAGCCGTTTTGGAAGGCACTGAGTCCGATCTGAACTCGGTGCGGGGTGTGAACCTGGACGAAGAAGCCGCCTTATTGATCGAATTTCAGTTGGCCTACCAGGCCAATGCCCAGGTGATCAGTGTCGCCCAGGAAACGTTCAACGCTTTGATTGGCGCCTTCCGTTAAGCCTCGCTGCGGACAGGCCGATAAGTTTGCCGTCATCCACCACAGGATGACCGTTTAGGAGGTCGAGATGGTCGATCGTGTTTCAACCTACTGGATGTTCAACCGTCCAGTCAGTGACATGACCCAGTTGCAGGCCGATATGATGCGGACTCAGGAGCAAATGAGTACCGGCTTGCGTATTCTGACACCCGCCGATGATCCGGTCGGTGCCGCCCGGGTGTTGCAGTTGAATCAGGAAATTGCGCTGACCACACAATACGAGCGCAATATTATTCTGGTTGAGGGTCGCCTTAATGAGGAAGAGGGCATTCTGGAATCGATCCAGAACACCATCGGCCGTATTCGCGAGCAGGCGGTGAAAGCCGGTAACGCGGCGACCCTGAACGATGAAGATCGCCTGGCCATTGCTGCTGAAGTTCGTATACGCGTTGATGAACTGTACGACCTGATGAACAGTAAAGATGGCAGCGGCGAATATCTGTTTGCCGGCTATTCCGGTGGCACTCAACCCTTCCAGCGCAATCTCGGTGGTGGTACTTCCTTTGAAGGCGACCAGGGCGTGCGCTATTTGCAGATCAGCCAGAACGTCACCCTTGCCTCCAGTGATTCTGGCAAGGATGTCTTTATGGACATCCCCGCCGTCGAGCCGAGTTTCTCCACCTATGGCAACCCGCTGAACAGTGGCAACCCGCCGGGAATTATCTCTGCCGGCATCACCCGTGATCAGCAGGCGCTGGACGAATTCTTCCCGCACGATGCGGTAATTACCTTCGAAAACCCGCTCGATATTGAGCCCTCTGAACCGAACTATACGGTGCGCCGGAAATCGGATGGTCGGGTCGTGGAAGGCTTGAAAAACATTCCTTATGTACCTGGCGGCAATATTGAATTCGGTGGCATGAGCGTCACCGTGGTGGGCGACCCGGCACCGGGCGATGAGTTTGTGGTCGAGACCAGCAACAAGCAGGGCATTTTGACCACCTTCGAGAAATTTTTGTTTGCGCTGGAGAGCTATCCACCCGGTACCGCATTCGACGATGCTTATGATGAAGCCATCGAACAAACCCTGGGTAATTTGGATAACGCCGTCGATAAAATATCCCAGGTTCAGGCCCGCATTGGGGCTCGACTGAATACATCCCAGTCGGTCACCAACCAGCATGCTGACAGCAAGTTGGATATGCAGGACGTTCGCTCACAGATACAGGATGTCGATTGGGCAGAAGCGGTCAGTCGATTACAGATGCAGAGTTTGACCTTGCAGGCGGCTCAACAGAGTTTTGCGCAGACCAGCCAGCTCAGTTTGTTTGATTTTATTCGTTAACGGTGGGGCGGGTTGATCAGTCTTTAAGCTGATTGATCTGATTGTAGCGTTTGGCCTTGGCCGCACTGCTGGGTTTGGCCGGATGCAGTTGAATCAGCTCATCCCAGATGTGCTGGGTTTCCTGCATCGCCAGGTTGTGGTTTTCGGCGATAACGGCTTGCAATTGTTGGATAACCTCCTGGCGTTGTGAGGCCGGCATTTGCGCCAGACTTTGTTCGCAACGCTGACGCCATTGCTCAAAAGCCGGCTCTAAATTGTTTTGCTGGTTGAGCAACGGCAACAGGGATTCAACGAGTGGATGAGCCATGAGGTCCTCTCAGACCAAGTTGTGCAGAGTCGATAGCATGGCACAAGCGTCTGCATATTGCATAGCGCTTCTCGGTTGTGGCGCGATACAGTCTGGTGGACGCCGGATACATGCTAGAGTTGTTTTCATCAGTAGCGTTATAACGCACGATAGCGTCGCTTTACCGACACCTAAATGACAGGACGGACCTTATGAAGTCGCCTCGACAATTAAAAACGCATTATCAGCAGGGTGACAATATCAGCGCCCTGATGCGTGCCGATCGCGGCTTGACGGAGAACAACAGCGAGATCATTGAAGTCGCCTACGACTTGCAGGCGGGTTCTTACATTAAAGCGCTGGAAAATCCGCAACACGCTGAACGTAAGCTCGCCTACAACGAGGCGTTGTTGACGATCCTGAACGATTTTAACGACAGCCGCCACTTGCTCGAGGCCGGCGTCGGTGAAGCCACCACGCTGGCCGCAGTGGCCGGGCAGCTGTCACACGCCCAGGGCTACGGTTTTGATTTGAGCTGGTCGCGGGTGGCGCATGGTCATCATTGGTTGCAACGACAAGGCGTCAGTGCCCAACTGTGCACCGGTGATTTACTGGCTATTCCGATGGCCAGCAACGCCATTGATCTGGTGTATACCTCGCATTCCATTGAACCCAATGGCGGACGCGAAGCGACTATTTTACAAGAACTGTATCGGGTGGCCGGTCGCTATCTGGTGCTGTTTGAGCCGGGTTACGAATTTGCCAGTGATGAAGCCCGGGCGCGTATGGATCATCACGGTTATTGCAAAGGCCTGGCGGACACCGCTCGTGAGTTAGGCATGACGGTAGTCGATCATCGACCGATGCCAGTGTCGGTGAATCCGCTCAATCCGACGGCGGTGACCATCATTGAAAAACCGCCGGCCGATTCAGGATTGGATCTGAATTCGGACAGTCCCTTTGCCTGTCCGCAATATAAAACACCCCTGGTCGAGTTGGGGCAGATGTATTACAGCCCGGAGGCACTGAGCGTGTATCCGGTGATTGCAGGGTTTCCCTGCTTACGACGTGAAAACGCCATTTTTGCCAGTAGTTATGAAATGGTGGTTAGCCAGTGGGGCTATGCTTAACGTCATAATAGCGAGTGTCTGCAACGCAGCAGACCGGTTGTCGAGGTATGTCTATGTTCGATAATGCATCCATTGTGATTACCGGGGGCACAGGTTCCTTTGGTAAGCAGTTTGTGCGAACCATTCTGTCTCGGTTTCGACCTAAACGTCTGGTGATTTTTTCCCGTGATGAACTCAAGCAGTATGAAATGCAGCAAGAGTTCAACGCACCCTGTATGCGTTATTTTATTGGCGATGTACGCGATAAAGAACGCGTGATGCAGGCTTTTAAAGGCGTTGATTTTGTCATTCACGCAGCGGCGCTAAAGCACGTTCCTGTTGCCGAATATAATCCGACAGAATGCATCCGCACCAACATCAACGGGGCAGAAAATGTCATCCGTGCGGCGATTGAAAACCGCGTGCAAAAAGTCATTGCTCTGTCGACCGATAAAGCCGCCAATCCGATTAATTTATACGGCGCGACCAAGCTGGCGTCGGACAAACTCTTTGTCGCTGCCAACAATATGGTAGGCAGCGATGTGCCGCGTTTTGCCGTGGTTCGTTACGGCAATGTGGTCGGTTCCCGCGGTTCTGTGGTGCCGTTTTTTAAGCGCCTGATTGCGGAAGGCAAAACCGAACTGCCAATCACCGATGCTGAAATGACCCGCTTCTGGATCACCTTGCAACAAGGTGTCGATCTGGTGATGTCTGGCTTCGAACGCATGTATGGCGGCGAAATTTTTGTGCCGAAAATTCCGTCGGTACGCATTACCGATCTGGCCGCTGCGGTAGCGCCGGATGTGCCGCATAAAATTGTCGGTATTCGCCCGGGGGAAAAATTGCACGAGCAGATGATTCCGCGTGATGATTCCTATCGGACGCTGGAATTTGATGATCACTACGTCATCACACCCGCGATCAAGTTTATGGATCAAAAAGTCAACTATGCGCGCAACCGTTTGGGCGAGCAGGGTGCTTTGGTGGAGCCGGGTTTTTATTACGATTCCGGTACCAACCCCGACTTTTTGAGCGTCGATGCCATCCGCGATTTACACGCATCCATCGGGCTATGATTCCATACGGTCGTCAATCCATCAGCGAGGCCGACATCGAAGCGGTGGTCGAGGTCTTGCGCTCAAATTTTCTGACCCAGGGACCGGTGGTGCCTGCGTTCGAGCAAGCCTTCGCTCAACGCGTTCAGGCGTCTTACGCAGTGGCCTGCAACAGCGCTACCTCGGCGTTGCATCTGGCCTATCTGGCGCTGGGTGTCGGGCCTGGTGATAGCGTCTGGACGTCGCCGATTACCTTTGTAGCGACCGCCAACGCGGCTCTGTATTGCGGGGCCGACGTCGATTTTGTCGACATTGATGCGCGTACTTATAACCTCTGTTGTGATGCCCTGGCGGAAAAACTGGCTCAGGCTGAACGGCAGGGACGCTTACCCAAGGTGGTTGCAGCGGTGCACCTGGCCGGCCAGCCTTGCGAGATGGCGGCTATTGCCGAACTCAGCCAGCGCTATGGTTTTGCTGTGGTGGAAGATGCCTCTCACGCTGTCGGTGCCCGTTATCGCGATGAGCCGGTCGGTAATGGCCGTTACAGCGACATCACTGTGTTCAGTTTTCATCCGGTCAAAATCATGACCACGGCCGAAGGCGGTCTGGCTACTACCAATCAGGCGCAGTTGGCTGAGCGTATGCAATTGTTGCGCAGTCATGGTGTGACTCGTGATGCGCAGTTGTTGCAAGCACCAGACAGCGGTGGCTGGTATTACGAACAGCAGGCGCTCGGCTTTAACTATCGATTGACCGAATTACAGGCGGCTTTGGGTTTGAGTCAGTTGCAGCGTCTGGATGCTTTTCTCGAGGCGCGCCGGCAACAGGTGGCACGCTATCAGGAGCGCTTAGCGTCCTTGCCGCTGCAGTTGCCCTGGCAGCACCCGGACAGCGATTCGAGTTATCACCTCTATCCGGTTTGCGTAGCCGATGAACCGGCTCGCGCTCAGCTTTATCAGCAGATGCGCGCGGCGGCTATTGGCGTCAATGTGCATTACATTCCGGTCCATACGCAGCCGTTTTATCGCGCGCGTGGTTTTGACTGGGGCGACTTCCCGGTGGCTGAAGACTACTACCGTCGGGCGTTGTCGTTACCAGTCTATGCCGACCTGACCTCGCATGATCAGCAAAGCGTGGTCGATGTGCTGGTTAAGGCTTTGGGTTAATGCCATGAAGGTGGCCATCATCCCAGCACGCGGCGGTTCCAAACGGATACCGGGTAAAAATATTCGTCCCTTTCACGGTCGTCCCATGATGGCTTGGTCGATTGACGCGGCGTTGCAATCAGGCTGTTTTGATCGGGTCATCGTTTCTACCGACGATGCCGACATTGCCGAGGTTGCGCTCAAGTCCGGCGCCGAAGTGCCCTTTATGCGCCCCGGGTCTCTAGCCGATGACTTTGCGACAACGGCCGATGTGATGCACCACGCCGCCGATTGGCTGCAACGCAAAGGAACACCTCCATCGCAACTCTGTTGTCTCTATGCCACTGCTGCTTTTGTCACGCCGGCGGTCTTAGTTGAGGCGCAGCAATGGCTCGACCAGGCCGACTGGGATTATGTGTTTGCCGCGGTGCGTTTCGATTACCCCATTCAACGAGCGTTACGACTGTTGCCGGAGGGTGGCGTGGATTGGTTGCAACCTGAAATGGCGCAGCAGCGCTCTCAGGATTTGGAGCCCTGTTATCACGATGCTGGCCAGTTTTACTGGGGTCAGTTCGACGCCTTTTATCAGCGCCGTCCGATATTAGGCCCACGTTCGCGTCCGCTGTTGCTTGATGGCCGTGATGCTCAGGATATCGATACCGAAGCGGACTGGGCGATGGCTGAAGCCTTGTTCGCCTTGCGCCGGGGAGCCGGGAGCGCATGAGTTGGGCATTATTCCGGGTGGATGCCAGTACGACCATCGGCGCCGGCCATTGGATGCGCTGTCTGGCACTCGCCGATGGACTGGCGCAGGCCGGCGTTGAGGTTGTCTTTGTGTACCGCAACACCCTGGACAGCTGTCAGTCGCTGGCTGAACAGGCCGGTCATCGCTGTGTCGAATTAGCCGCTGCTAGCGCTAGTACCGATACGCTTCCGGCTACTGATTACGCCCATTCGCACTGGCTCGATGGCGGTGAACGGGCCGATGCCGAGGCCTGTCTGAATTGGCTGGCTGAGCCGGCGGTGCAGGCGATGGGCAAACCCGGATGGATCATCGTCGACCACTATGCCTTAGCCTCACCCTGGGAGCAGGCCTTGGCTGCTATCGCTCCGATTCTGGTAATCGACGATCTTAACGACCGGCCGCATCAATGCCGTTGGTTGCTGGATGCATCGGCCGACAAAACGGCCGAAGTCTACAGCGACTGGATCGATGCCGGTTGTCGACTGTTGTTAGGACCACAGTACGCCTTGCTGCGGCCTGAGTTTGCTCAGTGGCGTGAGGTCAGTCTGGCGCGGCGACACCAGCCAATCGACGGTCCCCTGAAGGTGTTAATCAGCCTTGGCGGGGTCGATGCCGACAACCTGACCAAGGCCGCTTTAAGCAGTCTGTTGCCGCTCGCCGATGCGCTGTCGGTCGAGGTCATCGTCGGTTCGTCCAATCCTCATATCACCGCATTGCGGCAATGGATTGCCGAGCACTGGCCCGCCTGTCAGATGCATACCCAGGTCAACACCATGGCGCAACACCTGGCCAATGCCGACATCTGTATAGGGGCCGCCGGTACCAGTAGTTGGGAGCGTTGTACGCTGGGCGTACCCACAGTGCTTTTGCTGCTGGCGGAGAATCAGCGTCATAACGCCCGTTATCTGAGCGACAGCGGCGCTGCCATTGCGCTGGGTCAATGGAGTGAGCAGACGGCGGCGCAATTAACCCAGGCATTGCAGACGTTATTGGCCGATACCAGCCGGTTGCAGTCGTTGAGTGATGCCGCCGCCCGTCAATGCGATGGCCTGGGCGTGGCACGGGTTCTGCAACAGTTGATGCCGAGACCGGCGGCTGTTGCTGCGGCCACCGGTCGGTTGCGGGAAATGACAACAGAGGATTTGGCCCTGGTGCGGCAATGGCGCAACCATCCGCAGGTGCGCAGCGCTATGTATAATCAACACCAGATTACGCCGGACGAACACCAAAACTGGTTCGCCCAGGCGCAGGCCGATGCGGATCGGCAGCTGTATATTTTTGAAGTTGAGGGCCGGGCTCAAGGCTTCGTGCAGTTTCAGGCCCGGCCGGAAGATCGTGCTGTTTGGGGCTTTTATATGGCGCCAGAGGCGCCCAAAGGGCTCGGCCGTAAACTCGGTCGCTGTGCTTTGCAACACGCCTTTGAGCGCTTGGAATATCAGCACTTGGAAGCCGAAGTATTGGTCACCAACGATGCCTCCCTGGCGTTTCATCGACGTCTGGGTTTTAACGCCATCGCCCACAAAGAGGTCGCCGGACATGAGGTGGCCTGTTTCGAACTCAGTGCGCAGCAGTGGTTGAAGAGAGGTCAGGATGTCGAATGAAGTCTGGATCAACGGTCGCCGCCTGGCCGCTGATGCACCGCCTTACGTGGTGGCGGAGGTTTCGGCCAATCACAACGGCAGTCTGGAGCGAGCCAAGGCGATTATCAGCGCTGCCGGCCAGGCTGGGGTTGATGCCGTCAAACTGCAAACCTACCGGCCCGATACCATTACCTTGCCAGCGGACAGCGCTGATTTCCGTATTGAAGGTGGTCTTTGGCACGGCCGGACTCTCTATGATCTCTATGAAGAAGCCCATCTGCCTTGGGACTGGCATGCCCCTTTGTTTGAACACGCCCGCAAGCTGGGTCTGACCATCTTCAGTTCGCCCTTCGATAACACCGCTGTTGATCTGCTCGAAGACCTGGGCGCGCCGGCCTATAAAATTGCCTCCTTCGAGGCGGTTGATCTGCCGTTGATCCGCTATGTGGCCAGTACCGGCAAACCGATGGTGATTTCGACCGGCATGGCCAATCAGGACGAAATCGCCGAGGCCGTGGCGACAGCGCGCGACAACGGCTGTTCGCAATTAATTGTGTTGCATTGCGTCAGTGGCTACCCGGCGCCGGCGGGCGATTACAACCTGCGCACTCTGGTCGATATGGCGCAGCGTTATCCGGCTCTGGTCGGGTTGTCGGACCACACGCTTGATAACGCCACGGCCGTCGCCGCCACGGCGCTGGGCGCTTGTTTTATCGAAAAACACTTTACCCTGGACCGCTCCGGTGGCGGCCCGGATGACAGCTTTTCACTGGAGCCGGACGATCTGGCGCGGCTGTGTCGTGATGTTAAAACCGCCTGGGAATCTCTGGGGCAGGTGCATTACGAACGCAGTGAGTCCGAACGTGGTAATGCCCAGTTCCGGCGTTCGTTGTATTTCGTCAAGGATTTGCAGGCGGGCGATGTCATTGACGCCGACTCGATTCGCAGCGTCCGCCCCGGCTATGGGCTGGCGCCGCGTTATTTCGATGAGTTGCTGGGCAAAACACTGACCCGCTCGGTGCAGCGCTATCAGCCGGTGCGCTGGGATTATTTCGACTAGGGGCCGCTGTCGACCATGAAATACTGCACTCAGTGTCTGAGCACCGATTTACGGCCGAATGCCCACTTCAGCGAAGCGGGCGTCTGCATTGCCTGCCAGTATTCCAACGACGATCGAGTCGTAGAAGATAAGCGTTTTAAGCTCACAGCCTTGCAGGAACGTATCAAGCAGATCCGCTCGCGCCGGCGCAAACGTGCCGCTTACGATTGCATCGTTGGCGTTAGCGGCGGCAAAGACAGTACCCGTCAGGCGCATTGGGTGCGCGATCGTCTGGGCTTGCGCCCGTTACTGGTGTGCTGTGCTTACCCACCGGCGCAGATGAGCGATATCGGCGCCAGCAACCTGTCTAACCTGATCAGCATGGGCTTCGATCTGATCACCGCCACGCCGGCGCCCCAGACATCCCGTCGGTTATCGCTGCAAGCCTTTCGGGATTTTGGCAACGTCTGTAAATCGACCGAACTGGCGCTGTTTTCTACCGTGCCCAGGCTCGCCATTGATCTGGGTATCAATCTGATCTTCTGGGGTGAAAATCCAGCCTTGCAGGTTGGCGATGCCGGTACTCGTGGCGTTGATGAGTTCGATGGCAACCGGCTGAGTCATTCCAATACGCTGTCACAAGGTGGCATGGAGTGGATGAAAGGCTGTGTCGATGAGCAACGAAAACTCGACCACTATCGCTATCCGCAGGAACACTATTTCGATAAAAACGGCATCTCTATCTTGTTTCTCGGGCCGGCCTGGGATGACTGGAGTAATGCTAATAATGCCACCTACGCCGCCTTGCAAGGCTTGACCCTGCGCCCGAACGAAGCGCTGGAAACCGGCGATATTTCCGAGGCATCGATGCTCGATGAGGAATATTCCAACATCAATATGATGCTGAAATATTTTAAGTTTGGCTTTGGCCGCGCCACCGATATCGTCGATGAAGGCATCCGCAACGGCCAACTGAGTCGGCAACAGGGCATCGACATCGTAAAACAATACGATGGTCGCTGTGACGACCGCATCATCGACAGCTATTGCCGCTATGTCGGCATCAGTACGGCCGAGTTTTGGCAGATTGCCCATCAGTGGGTGAATACCGACTTGTTCGACATTCAACCGGGCCAGCGTCCTAAACCGCGTTTTACCGTCGGAGTCGACTATGGACATTGATGTGATCAACGTCGGCAGCGGCAACCTGCGCTCCATCGCCAACAGCCTGACCCGGCTGCACCTGCGACCCAACTGGGTGACCCAACCGAAAGAGTTGAGGAATTCGCGTATTTTGCTGCCTGGGGTCGGTTCCATCGCCTATTTTATGGCCAACCTGCGTCGCGCTGAGCTGGATAAGGCGGTGCTCGATGCCGCCGCGCAAGGACGTCGAGTTATTGGCATTTGTTTGGGCTATCAGGCGTTAACGCATTATTCCGAGGAAGATGGCGGGGTCGAGGGGTTAGGGCTGTTGGACGCCCAGGTGGAAAAATTGGCCGGTGGCATCGGCAACAACGGCTGGAAGAATTTTCATTTGCGCTGTCAGGACGCCGGCCTGGTGCCGAAATTAACGCTGAAGCGACAACTCCGGGGTCGGGTTTATTACAACCACGAATACGGTGTGCGTTGCACCGATGCTGGGGCGTTGAACCTGGCGATCGACGATCCGACATTGGCCGCTTACAGCGCCATGAGCATTAAGGGTGAGCTGATCGGTTGCCAGTTCCATCCGGAAAAAAGCCAGTGGACCGGCAGTCAGCTGCTGCGGATGGTGCTCTAGATGACGATGCGAACCGCAGCCCTGGTGCTTTACCTCGACGGCTATTGTTATCAGTCCTACGGCTGGCAGACGTTGCGCCCTCTGGGTGAGGTGCAGACCGTTTTTTCCATGCTGGATGATCATCAGATTGATGAGATCGCCCTGATCCGCCCGGTCCGTGAAGGTGACAGCCTGGCGGCGTTCGAACGCGATGTGGATCGGCTGGCCAGTCTACAGACACAGTCGCCGCTGTCGTTCGGTGGTGGCATTCGTGAGCTGGCTTGTTTTAACGCTTTCGAGCGGTTGCCGATGGAGCGGGTGCTGCTGAGCTCGGCCTTTGTCGGTGGCGACGCCGAGCTGCTGCAAAACCTGCAGCAACGGCTGGGGCGACAGGCACTGCAGGCATTATTACCACTGCGTCGAGGTGATCAGGAACTGGAGGTGTTTCACTGCGCCGAAGGTCGGTTTGTGCCGCTGTCAAATCTGGATCGAGCGTTGCTTGAGCAATTTGCCAACGAGGTTGTGGTATACGATTGCGATCACGAAGGTACGCTCGGTGGTTTTGATTTTAGCCTCGGTGATGCTCTGCAACTGGCACCACAGCGGCTGATTCTGGCCGGTGGTCTTGATCCTGCCGGCGTCAAACAAGCAGCAACGGCCGGTCACGCCGCCGTGGCAATTGAAAACCGAATTTTGCAGCAAGAGTATCACCCGCGACGGTACCGCCATGGTTGAACAGTGCCCTCAGTGTTTGTACGACAGCCGTCATCCTTTTGGCCTGACTCTGATCAAGGGTGAGTGTTCCGGCTGCCATACTCACCGCGAAAAAGATCAGCTCGACTGGTCGCAGCGTTATCAATTATTGCAGCAACGATTGGCCAGCCGACGCCACCGCGGCACCTACGACTGTGTCGTTCCGGTCTGTGGCGATGCCGAAGATTATTACGTCCTCGACCAGGTGTTAAAGCTGGGATTGCACCCACTGGTAGTGGTGGTTAACGACTATTTTATGAACGACATCGGGTGGCATAACCTGCACAACCTGATCACCCATTTCGATGTCGATTCGATGGTCTACAACCCGGATATGCGCGCCTACCAGGAACTGATTCGCACCTGCCTGCGCAAGCTCAATCATCTGCTTTGGCCGGCGCTGGCCTTGCGCACTGCCTACCCCATGCATGTGGCTCATGATCGTGGCATTCCCTGGGTGATCACCGGCCAATTACAAGCGGTAGAGCAGGTCGGCAAGTTTTCCCATACCGAAGCTGCCGACATCAGTCAGTGGAGTCGCCTGGAACACGATCTGTTTAACCAGAGTGTCGAGGCAGTGATCGGAACCGGCGCACAACTGCAAGACAGAGTGCTGGCCTATTATCGTTATCCAGCGGTGGCATCTCTGGCCAAGGTGGGCGTGCAAGGGGTTTATCTGAGTAACTATTTGCGCTGGGATCCTCTGGCGCAAAATCGTCTGGCGCTGACTCAGGGCTATCAACCGCAGCGACAGAGCAGCACCTTCGATTGTTATGAGCGCGCGGGCAGTTCGGTCTATTACCAACTGCACGACTTATTGAAATTTAAACGACATGGTTACCGCAAAGTCACCGATCATCTGGTGCGTGAGCGACGCCATGGACGCATCACCTTGGATGAAGCACAAGGACTGCAACATCACTATCTGCATCAGAAGGTCAATATCCGGCCGTTTTTTGATTGGTTAGGTGTGACTGAATCGGGTTATCAGTGGTTTGTTGAGCATCAACTCGGTGACGTCAAACCCTTAGTGGGTGAACCGGATGCGGCTCCTAAATTGCCGCAAGCCCTGGCCGATATGTTAGAGACAGGTTCCGACCCAAGTCGTGATTTTATTCCCTTTGCCAAGGGTATCTAGAGGCTACAACCATGCTGATAAAAACCTCGTTCGCCGAGTTGGAAAAACGCAATCAAAAACCCTACGTTTTGTTTGGCCGCAGCAAGCTGGCAGAAAAAACCATTAAACGACTGGGCGATCAGGTTGCCTTTCTGGTGGATAACTCGACGCCGTTGCAAGGTTCAACCTTTCATGGTTTGGAAGTAAAAGCTCCGTCGGTATTAACCGACGACTACTTTGTGCTGATCTGCTCTACCGATGTCATGAACATCTCGGCGCAGCTCGAAGGTCTGGGGCTGGCGGCCGATCGTGATTTTGCCTTATCGCCACTGGCTAACGATCTGCTGGCCATTGCCGAGCTGGAGGAATTAAAGACCGAGTTTTATTTCACCAGTGGCACGGTTGCCGCCGAACAAGGTCCTTGGGGTGGGGGGCTTTATCTGTGCAAGGTGGACCAGACGCAAGTCAGTTTCGAGCGGCTGTACAGCGGACCTTGTTATGGCGCCATGCGAGACGGTGACGATGTCCTCTTCGTCAATGGTGATATCGGTTTGTTCCGCTATTCAAAAGGTGAGGTCACTCAGTTGGCCAGCTTGCCGGAAGGTGCCCGAGCCCACGGCGTTTCTTTCAACGAAGATAACGGCTGTTATTACATAAATTGTTCTAATCGAGACAGCGTGATTGAACTGAACGCTCAGTTTGAGCAGACCAGAGAGCTGTTTTTCTCGGAAAAATTTGCCCAAAGCGGTGATGCTCAACATCATACTAACGATAACGTTGCGCTCGGTGATAGCCTTTATGTGAGCATGTTTTCATCGTCAGGCAACTGGAAAAAAGATGTTTTCGATGGTTGTGTGGCTGAGTTTGATTTGGTCAGCGGTGAGCGTCGCCGCGATGTAGTGACCGGGCTTTATATGCCGCACAACATACGCTTTATCGATGGTGGACTGCACGTCCTGGATTCATTACCCGGTCATCTGCGCTACAACAACATGAGCATTCAGGCGACTTTTCCGGCCTTTACCCGAGGGCTGGATTATCGCAAAGGTCTGTATTTTATTGGCCAAAGCAAAAACCGAAATTATTCGCGCGTTATTGGCTTATCCAATAACATTTCAATTGATTGCGGGGTTATTGTTTACAACCCTGAACTGGGTGTTTCGCGCTTCCTGCAATTCCCCTACGAGATCGGCGATATCCACACCGTGCTGATCAAGTCGTTGTAATAAAAACGGCGGCACCATTTTCCGGTGCCGCCGTTATTACCTGTCTTAGGCTTCGGCTGGCAGTTCCGCCAAGGGCACTTTCAACCAAGGGTCGTCCGGGGTGAATGACTTGGTCATCATCATGTTCAAATCCTGCTCAATCTGATCGGCAAAGGCCTTCAGAGTTTTGCGGTATTTCAGCTGGAATTTTTGCTGATCGGTTGCGTCTCGCATACACAGGCAATAGGTATATAAGATGTGACTGAGGTGCCAGATAGAACCACGAATAAACCAGTAATAAGCCGGATGCTCTTTTTGAAAAACCTGTTCCAGACGATGGTTAATGCCGAAAACAGTATCTTCAAAATCGGCATTGCGGCTTAACACTTCGTTATCCAGCTTATTCAAAAAGGCCAGGATGGCTTTTTGCAGATCCTTTATGCCTCGGCTGATTTGTTTTTCTGTCAAAACGTCCGCTGAGCGCTGCAAGCTGCTCACGACCTCTGCTTTGGAATACGCCTCTAAGTTATCGACTTGTTGCTTAAACGCCTGGCTGTCGAGTATCTGGGTATGGCGCAAATCCACACCTTCAGAGCAATTATTGAGTGTCAGCCCTTGCTGCACGAAGGCATAGGCTACTTTTTCCACTGTCCGCAGTGACGAATAGAGTTGCACCGTTGTATAGATGGGTTCGCCTTTGATATCGGTCAGCGTTCTATAACGCGCTGGATTTTTATGCTTCTTGTCGTAGTTCTCTTTAAAGCTGCCCTGATAATAAATGGAGCCTTTGGCGTGATGGTTTTCTTCATCACGAAAGCCGTAGTCACAACCGAACAGATAGGTGTTTTTAAATCCGTAATAAAGGCAAAAAGCGACCGCAGCATTGGTACAGGTCGGAGTACCAAAAGGAATGATGGCGCTTTCGCTGCCAAACATGCCCCACAGTGCTGACTCGCCTTTGAAATAGAGCAGCGAGTCGCCAAACTGGTTGATAACTTCCGGGTGGATGTGTGACGGGCTGATAATGGTGATGCTTTTTAACCATTGCGGGTCGTCAATGGTCTTCAGCGAGTCAACAACGATTTTGTGCGATTCCAGTTCGAGATGGAAATCAGGTTTGATGCCGTAATGATGCAGCGACTTCAGAGCGGTACCGCAGGAAATAATCAGCGCTTTATCCTGGTAGGCACGAACTTCTTCGATACGTTGGTCCAGTGAAGGGCCGGCACCAATAATAAAAACCGGGGTGTTGCGATCCGTGGGTTGGCGGTTTTTTAAGATGGCGCTGTGGCCACGAATATTGTGCAAGCACTGGTTGAGTTGATTCAGCTCATCATCATAGAAACCCCAGACATTCATAAACAGCGAGATGTCCTGATTCCAGCGATTGATCAGATCCAGGTTTTCTTTGTTGCCCAGGTGGTTGAAATAATAGGTCGAGGTTGGGAACAGCGGGTTAAGGCGAGCCAGGGTATTCCAGACAGCCGCGAACTTTCGTTCATCGGAAATAATGTTGCCGACAAATATTTGCACGCTGAGTGCGCTGTCGCGGGAGCGCGATTCAAACAAGCCGGACCAATCCATGGTATAGAGGCTGGCCGCGAATATGTCCGGGTTCGGTTCATAAATCACAAAGTGGCTGACCTGGGCCCGGTTGCTCAGTGCTTCGATATGCCCGCCCAGGCCAACGCCGGTAACAACCACCAACGGATAGTTGTCGCGCGAGATCAGAGGCGTTGATCCTGGTTTTTTAATGGGCGCGGCGCTCATCAGTTCACGCCCTAAGGTATGAAATGCCCGAGGGGTCGGGAAATAGCCCGGCCCCGGCGCTTTGGCGGTGGTGATGGGCGAATTGCGCGGAAAGCTGCGCATAAAGATATCGCACTCGCGCTCACCGGTTCGCCGGTAGTCCCGCTCATACAGTGCCTTGCCGCCCACTAACAGGTTGATGTCGTTGCCGTCAGGACTGATGTTCAGTTTGGCGTCGCGCAGGCTGTAGTTGTGAAAAGCCTCATATATTTTGGGGTGGTGTTGTTGGAAATAGGCCAGATTCTGATAGCGGCGACTCTGCATCAGTTCAAGGATGGTCTGGGCGTTTGGCATAAAGGGCCCCTTTAGAGCGGTAAACGACAAGGTACTGTTTATATAAGCAATTATACGGCCAGCATGACGCCTTCTTTAAAGCTTGTCTCTATATTCATTTTGGTTTTTAAAACGATATTAATATTCTCAAACGTTATTAATGTTGATTAAAGCCTGGTCTCTAGCGGTCGCTAACAAGGATGTGAAACGTCCAAGCTCGTATTGCGGGTTGGGCACACTGGCAATAGAGGAGACCATCTCATGCCGCAGATTATTAATACCAACATGGCGTCGTTGACGGCGCAGCGTAACCTCAACAACTCTCAGAGTGCTAACAGCACAGCGTTGGAGCGTCTGTCATCCGGTCTGCGGATTAACAGCGCGAAAGACGATGCGGCTGGTTTGGCAATCTCCACTCGCTTTGAGTCTCAGACCCGTGGTCTGGGCGTAGCGATTCGTAACGCCGGTGACGGTATCTCTCTGGCCCAGACCGCTGAAGGTGCTCTGGGTGCAATGACTGAGAACTTGCAGCGGATTCGTGACCTGGCTAACCAGTCAGTCAACACCACCAACAACCCCGACGACCGTATTGCTCTGCAAGCGGAAGTTGAGCAGCGTATTGCCGAGCTGCGTCGTACTGCTGAAGACACCAACTTCAACGGCCGTAAGCTGTTGGACGGTAACTTCTCTGGTACTTTCCAGATCGGTGCTAACGCCGGTGAAACCGTGGACGTGCAGATTGCTGCGCTGACTGTGGATCGCCTGGGTTCTGACGCCCAGTCAGGTGTGTCTTCTTACGGTACTGATGAAGCGCTGGGTAACGGCGACTTGATCATCAATGGCATCGCCATTGGTCCGTCTCAGTCCGGTGATGACACTTCGTCTGTTTCCAATGCCGAAGCGTCTGCGATCGCTAAAGTCGCAACCATCAACCGTTATTCTGATCAGACCGGCGTTGAAGCCTTTGTTAATGCCAACGAAGTCAACGGTGCTGCGATGCAGTCTACTGCTGCACAGGCCGGTACCCTGACCATCAATGGCGTCGACATCGACGTGTCCACCACCACCAACTCCAATGATTCAGAATTGGCCTCTACCCGGGCGGCTGTTATGGCTGCTATCAACGCCAAAGCTGAACAGACTGGTGTTCGTGCGGTCGACAGTGGCAGCGCTGATAACGGCGTTATTCTGGTCGCCGAAGATGGCCGTAACATCACCATCACCAACAACGCCGGTAGCACCCTGACCGCTGCTGGTACAGGTCTGGATATTGGTGCGGCTGGCGAGACCCAAACGGAAACCGGTGGTTTCACCTTGGTTGCTAATGGTGCGACCAAAGAAATCGTTATCGGTGGCGGCGATGGAACCGGTAACGGTGACCTGGCCAATGCGGGTCTGCAGCGCGGTACTTACGATCGTGCGACAGCGGTTTACACCAACGAAGCGCAATCTAATGTGCTGGGTACTGCCGGTACTGTGGTTGGTACGACTGCGACCATGGTTGATCACACCACTGCAGCAGCGCTGGATACTGCGCTGAAAGACCTGGTCAAGAATGGCGCTTTGCAAGACGGTGACATCATCATCAACGGTGTAACCATCGGTGCCAGCTCCGCTCTGGACGACCGTGCTTCTGATACCAACGCTGTGATGTCTGACGGTGCCGCTTCTGGTATTGCGATTGCCGCTGCCATCAACCGTGCCTCTGAAAGCACCGGTGTCTACGCCAAGGTCAATGAGACTGTCGTTGTCGGTGGTAATGACGATTCAGCGGTTGCCTCTACTGGTGCCCAGATGGACCTGTGGATCAACAACGTTGATATCGGTACCGTCACTTCTCAAGGTGATCGTCAGCAAGACATCAACACCACTGTCGGCTTGATTAACTCTAAATCTGGTCAGACTGGTGTGGTTGCTGAGTTCAACGGTAAGTCAATCACCCTGACTGCTGCTGATGGCCGTAACATCTCCGTCTTTGCCCTGGCTGACAGTGATTCTGGTACTGCTGCTTGGGGTCTGGATTCAGATGTCGATGGTATCGGTGGTCTGGGTACTTCTGGTATCACCTTTACCTCGGGTGTGGTGGGTGCCTCCATCGGTTTCGCAAGCGCAGTGACAGCGGCTAACGCCTCTTCTGCTGCGATTGCTGCAGCGACACTGAGTAACGGTCAGGTCTTCGTACTTGACGCTGCCGGTGGTGCCTTCTCCGGTGGTATTGCCAGCGCTCTCATTGCTGAAACCACGCACTCTACCGTGACCCTGGAATCTTCCCGTGAAATCATGCTGGAAGCCGGTACTGCCGGTACTGAAGGCCTGGAAGACAGCGGTTTCATCCGCGGTACTTTCGGTAACGGTGAAGACGGTATGTTCCTGAGCGAAATCGATATCTCTACTGCAGAAGGCGCCGAAGCGGCTCTGACTGCGATCGATAACGCCCTGGACGCGGTGAACTCTCAGCGTGCCGACCTCGGTGCCTTGCAGAACCGTTTCGAATCCACAGTGAGCAACCTGCAGATCTCCCAGGAGAACCTGACAGCGGCGAACTCACGGATTCGTGATGCGGACTTTGCGGCCGAAACCGCTGAACTGTCACGGACACAGGTACTGCAGCAGGCCGGTATCTCGGTTCTGGCTCAGGCCAACCAGCGTCCGCAGCAGGTCCTGTCACTGCTCGGTTAATGACTGAGGGGGCGGCGGCCTGATCCATCGGCCAGCCGCCCATTCCCTTAGGGGGTTGGCGCGGTAATCCGCCCCGGTTTTAACTGAGATGACGGGAGGTGTGTGATGAGTGAGTTCAACGGTCCATCATTGAACGCTCTACCTGCCGCATTAGTGAGCCAGACAAGCGAAAAGTCGCCGCAAGGCGGCAAATCCTTGCCGGCCCAAGTTGTGGAACATGCTGAAACGACTCGGGAGAAACTGGAAACTGCCCAGTTGTATGAGAAGGAGTCGCCAGAAGAAACGGAGGTTGCTGAACGTTCAGCTGCAACCGAATCCATGGATGACCGCATCAAAGAGGCAGTAGCCAGGCTGAATGATTACGTTCAGCAAGCCGAGCGGAAGCTCAATTTTCAAGTGGATGAAGAGGCAGGCTTAACTATCATCCGGGTGTTCGATAAGCAATCCGATGAACTGATTCGTCAGATTCCGAGTGAAGATGCTGTATCGCTGGCCCGAAAATTGAATCAGGAAGAGCCTTTGATGTTGTTTTCCGCTCAGGTGTAATGACCGAAGCGTCAAAATACCGACTGGAAATAACTGTTCTTTACAACAAGGGATATCAAGTGTACGCGGTGCAAGCCGATACCCTTGGTATCCTTTTTTGCGTTTTCGGCGTACGCATTGAAACGACGGCATAGAGGTAAAGGATATGGCCAGTATTTCGTCTTTGGGTATCGGTTCAGGGTTGCTCGACAACAAACTGCTGACCGATATCTTGACTGCAGAACGTGAAGCTACGGAACTGCGCCTGAAGCAGCGTGAAAACCGCGCGACGGCAAAAATTTCAGCCTACGCTGAAGTCCGTACCGCCTTGGACACTGTCAGTAAGGCCGCTTCATCTCTGGCGGATGCCAGCCTCATTATGGGGACTTCTGCCAGCATCAGTGACGAATCAGTTCTGGCCGCTTCTACCCAAAGTGCAGCCCGCCCGGGCAGCTACCGAATCGATGTCGACCGCGTCGCCAGCTCGCACAGTCTGGCATCGAAAAATTACGGTACCACTACGGCGACCGTCGGCTTAGGCCAACTGACTTTTACCTTGGGTACCACCAGTTATGACGAAGTGACGGGTGATTACGACGGTTTTACCCAGAACGAAGGCATTACGCCCGTCACCATTGATATCACCGAAGAGAACAACACCCTGACCGGGGTTCGCGATACCATTAACCGCGACGTTAAGGGCGTTACTGCGAGTATTGTTTTTGACGGTAACGGTTACCGCTTACAGCTGACCAGTGACGAAACCGGCGAAAACACCAGCATGCAGATTAACGCCAATGGCGATGCCGACCTGCAAGCCCTGGCCTATAACGGTTCGCAAAACGATCCCGCTAACAATATGACCGAAACCCAGAAGGGTGCGGATGCGGTTTTGCGCGTCAATGGTCTGGAAATTACCTCATCCAGTAACGAAGTAACTGAGGCAATTGAAGGGGTGACGCTGAATCTGTTGCAGCAAAGCAGCGACACCATCAATCTGAGCATCAGCCGCAATACCAATGATGTGCTCGACAAGATGGAAGAGTATGTCGACGCCTACAACTATTTCAAAAAAGTCTACGACGAGGTCAATCGTTACAATCCCGATGAACAGGATTCGGCTGGCTTGTTGCTGGGTGAAACCTCGCTTCGTTTGGGGTATTCAAAAATCCGCAGCAGCCTGAATACCATCGTCGATGGTTTGGTCGGCAGCGACTATAAGAGCCTGGTTCAGGTTGGTCTGGAAGTGAATCCCAACAATGATTATTTGCTGGAATTCGACCGCGCCACCTTCCGCAAAGCCATGAACGAAGATGCTGCGGGCATGGCCGGTTTGCTGGCGAACCAGCAGATCATTGATGATCCGCAGATTAAATACATCGCCAAGGGCATCGACACCAAACCAGGCAACTACGACATCTTTATTGAACAGGCTGCGACTCAGGCGCGCTGGCAGGGTCTGTCTGCCGAGCCGCTGGGTTTTGCCAGCGATCTGGTGATCGGCGGCAGTAACGATGAATTCCAGTTGGCGCTGGGTAATTCTGTGCGCGATATCAAGCTCGAGCAGGGCTCTTACGATAACGGCGATGACCTGGCGCAGATGATTCAGAACTCCATCAACCAGGCCTATGCCGGTTCGGGTAAATCAGTGGCGGTCGCCTTCGACGCCGACAGCAAGAGTCTGTCGATTACCTCGTCTGAATTTGGTTCGGCGTCGACCATCAACATCAACAATATGGATGCCACCCTGGCCAATACGCTGGGCTTGACCAGTGCCACCTTTGGTGGTGTCGACGGTCAGTCTTACAGCAATCTTGGCGCCGGTGGTTTTGGTGCTCAGTCGCTGGCGTCGCTGAATGCGTTTGATATTCAGGATGGCATCGACTTTTCTGAGAACGAAGTTCAGTTCGACCTGACCCTGACCGGTACCGCTAACGATGGTACTTACACCATTAACCTGGATGAAGACTGGTCGGATATCGTCGATACCGACGGCAACGTAACCACCAACCGTACTCGCGCCGATGCTCTGTCTTATATTCAGTCCGAGATTAACAACGCCGGTTTGGCGGGTGTGGTCACCGCAGAATTTAATAATAACGGTCGGCTGGTGTTCCGCACCGAACCGGAGGCGGGTACCCAGACGCTGGAAGTCAGCAATGTCAGCAGTACCGGAACGGATCCGCTGGGGCTGCAGGAAGGAGTGGGTACCAGTGGCGTAACGCTCGACAGCGATGCCGAATTCCAATTGGCGTTCAGCAACCGCAGCGCCGATGTCACCAGTGGCACCATCAGTGTCGCTGCCGGCACCTATGAAACCCCTGAAGATTTGGCCGCGGCCATTCAGACCGCCATTAACAATGACGCTGCTGTGCAGGCCGGTGCCGAAGGTGCCCGAACCACCAAAGGCAGTCGTAACCTCAGTGGCGGTGTCGACTTTGCGGCAGATCCGGCGCAATTTGGCTTCAAGCTGAACGGCACCGACTACACCATCAATGTGAATAGCAATGGTACGAATACGCTCGACAGTATTCAGCAAGCCATTGATGCCGAACTCGGCGCCGGCGTGGTCACCGCCTCAACCTCTGGTGGTGGCTTGGTGCTGACTACCGATATCACCGGTTCAACTCAGCAGATCGAAATCACCAGCGACGGCCTGGGTGCGACCACCACCGCCGGCTCGGTTGATCTGTCGACTGGCATCGATTTCAGCGCCAGCCCGGCCAATTTCACCCTGGAAGTTGATGGCGTCAATATCGATGTAACCGTCGATGGTGATGGCACCGCCGGCAGTAACGATGCCGAGTCCAATCTGGCGGCCATCCAGGAAGCGCTGGATTCCGCGCTGGTCAGCACCGGCGGCGAGTTCAAACCGGGCGATATCAAAGCCCGGTTGGATGCCAGCAATCAGCTGTATTTTGAAACGGTTTCGAAAAATGGTGAGCCGACTGAGGCCACCTTTGGCGCCGACGCCACCATCGAACTGAAAAATGCCGACGCCAATGCGCAGTCAGTACTGGGTCTGGCGGATCAGGGACCTCAGGTTAATGGTGCTGATGGTTTTGGTCTGTCCAAGGGCTTGTACCAGGGCTTCGATTCGCAGGCGACAGTCAGCTATAACGTCGATGAAGAGGGTAACGGCAGCTTTGGTGTGACCTTCGGCAACGACACTCAGGTGGCGTTCCTGGACGTCAACGACGTTGGCATGATCATACTCGGTTTCTCACCACCTCTGGGCGATGAAGCCGATCCGGTCCAGGGCAAAGACGTTAAAGGCACCATCAACGGCTACGAAGCCACTGGGCGTGGTCAATATCTGACGGCGCAGGAAAGCTCGAATCTGTCGACCAACGGTTATTTGCTGGGCGGTAAAGGCGCCGCTTTCGAAAGTGCGGTTGTTATCGATGCCACCAATAAGTCGTTTCAAGTTAAGATCGATGACGTTGAGTCCGGCACCATTGAACTGACCGAAGGCGTCTACACCAGCGGCGACCAGATGGCTGCGGAAATGCAGCGTAAGATCAATGCTGACCTGGAAAACACGGGTAAATCGGTTTCGGTTCAATACGACGAAGACACCGATACCTTCGGCATTATCTCTGCTTCCAAAGGTGAAGAGTCCACCGTCGAGGTGATGTCAATCGATCCTGGCCTGTCCGATATTCTGGCCATGACGCCAACAACGGTGGGCGTGCCGGGTAAAGAAGCCACCGAGGTAAGTAACGATGCCAAGGGAATGATTCTGAAAATCTCCGGTTCGCAAACTGGTCAACGTGGCAGCATCTCTCTTGTCGACGGTATTTTCTCGCGGATGCAGGATGCGCTGGATGACATGATTGGGGTGTCTGGGTCTTTGACGCAGCGTGAGAAATCACTGGATGATGAAATGGCCTTTATTGAAGAAGAGCGTTCCAAGCTCGATATTCGTATGAAGGCGATGGAAGAGAACCTGGTCAGTAAGTTTATCTTTAACGATAAATTGATCAGCCAGCTGCAGAACACCCAAAGCTTCCTGACGCAGCAGTTTGAAGCCATGAATCCTTCTAAAGACTGAGATTTTTCTTCATTAAAAAAGGCGCTTTTTAAAGCGCCTTTTTTTGTGGTTGCCGTTTCGGTTATTGCAAACGGACATAGCACTGATACATGGCGGCAAAGGTGTTTGGCCGTTCGGCTTCAAATTGCTGCCACTGCGCCAGGTCGGTAAAGGCACTGTCCGGGAAGCGTTGACGGAACGCCTGTTTGGTTGCAGCCGGCAGTACAAAACCGAGAAATTCCAGGTCCTCGCCGCTTAATAAGCCGCCCAATTGTTGCGGCGTAAAGCGATGTTCCTGAACGTGAAATAACAGGTCGCGACAGCCGCTGGTGGAATAAAAATCCGGCGCGTCTAGCAGGGCCTGGAAATCGCCATCGAGTCGATTTTCCATCAGGTGAGTACGGAACCGGCGAATGTCCTTACGCTGAGCCTGATAGCCAAACTCGGCTATCCACTGCCGCGCCGCCACCACCGGTTGCCGCGCCACTTCACTGTACAGCGCCAGCTTGATCACGCCGTTATTTTCCAGTTTGGTGGTCAGCTGTGCCAGGCCGGCTTGTGGATCGGCCATATGGTGCAGTACGCCTGAGCATTCGATGACATGAAAGCGTTCATCTAATTCGTCGAGCGCCAGAATGTCGCCTTGCATAAAGCGGATATTGTGAATGTGATAGCGCTGCGCCATGCGCTTGGCGTAGGCCAGGCTGCGGGCGCTAAGGTCGAGGGCAGTTACTTCAACATTGCGGAAATATTTGGCGATGCGTAACGCCTGTCGGCCGGTGCCGGCACCGGCCACCAAGACTTTGATGGTGCCCATGTTAAAGAACTGCGGTGCTTTAAAACCTTCCAGTTCGGCTTCCAGAGCGCGACCGTAATTGGTTGGTGTGTTGTAACCCAGATGCAGCCAGCGCGGGTAGGGCGATTGTTCATACTGCTGCTGCACCTGCAAAGAAATTTTATCCTCGATGAGAGTCAGCCGTTCAATCTCACGCGCCTGTTTAATTTCATCCAGCGGGCCTGCCAGGCAGTGGGTAATGACCGGTCTCACATAAGACGGCCAACGATTGTTGGCTATCTGTAATAACCGCTGCGCCCCCTGGAGTTCTGCCAGTGGTTCGTACATGCCATACATCAGCAGGGCGCTGAGCACATCGTTGGGTTGCAGTGAGGCCGTGGTGTTCAGGGTGCTGTGCAGCAGTTCGGCTAAGGCGCTTAGCAGCGATTGCTCATCCTCATCCACCGCGTAGACATGTTCGTTGTGCGCCGCCTGCATGCAGAAAGCTGCCGCCAGACGCAGCAATGCGGTGTCGCTGAACTGACCGGCCAAACTGTGCAGCAACAGTTGCTTGCGCACCATCACCAGGAAAGACTCCAGGCCGGCATGGGTGAAGTAAAGTCGTGACAGCGCCAGTTGCAGTAATTCATCGCGCGCCAGATCTTGCAGGTCGATCACGGCGTCAGGATCGTCCAACTGATATTTGTGCTTGAGTAAACTGGCCGCCAGGCGTGACAGGCCATCGTGGGCGACGTTGTCGAGCTTTAACCAACTGATCAGATCGGTTTCCAGGTCGGCCTGATAGTGATCGGCCTGGATGTGCCGGACCACATCAAACAACTGAGCGCGGATATGATCGTCGTGCGGGTGAGTGCGAAAAAGTTTGCGGTAGCCGTTGAAAGCCTGAACCATCTTGCCCTGGCGGGCGAAGGTATACACCAGAGAGGTTGCCGCCCGGGTTTCATCCGGAGCCAGCTGCAAAGCGCGGGAGAACAGCCTGATGGCGTCATCGAAGCGCCGCTGAGCCAGCTTTACATGACCCAGCGAATAACAGCAGCCGGCGTCATTGCCATTCAGGTTAAGCGCCTGTTGCAGCAGATCTTCAGCCGATTCGTAAAAGCCTTCGTCCAGCGCTATCCGGCCCAACAGGTTAAGCGCCAGCGCATGATCCGGGGCCAGCGCTAACATCCGTTGTGCCAGTTGTCGGGCCTGAGCCCGGTACTGAGCGGTATGTTCGTTACTGACGCGACTGCTCAAACTTTGCTCATAGCAATGCCGCGCCTGGTTTTCCAATTCCTGCAGCGAAGGGCTGTCAGCAGGATTCACCAGAGGCGGTGTCTGCGTCAGTGCTTGGGACGCTTGTCTCATAAGGCTACCCGTCCGGCTCTGCTTGAGCCTCTAATCCATCCAAACCGGCTAAAATACGACCATCCATAGTGACTAACCGGCAACTCCTTACCGTTTTTCAGGCCAAAATCGTTGCCTGAAAGGCTGTGTTGGAGGAAAGAGCAAGGACAATGCCAGAGCGGAAAAAACGGCATAAAAGTGATGACCGGATCAGGCTCAACTTTCCCTACATCCAGCCGCTAACTGAAGTATGCTTCCGAAAGGCTTTTCGGGAGGTGGCTTATGAATGATTCCAGCCGTCAGAGAGGTAATACCCCTATGTACGCTCAGGGTATCAAGCAGTACCAAACGGTCGGTACCGAAACGTCCATTATGGATGCAGATCCGCACCGTCTTATCCAACTCCTGTTCGAAGGGGCCCTGGCTCGTATTTCCACTGCCAAGGGACATATCGAGCGCAATGAATACGATCGCAAAAGTCAGGCACTGAATTCCGCCATCGACATTATTGGTGGCCTGCAAGACAGCCTGAACACCGATACGGGTGATCTGGCACTGAACCTGGAGCGATTGTACGACTACATGATTCGTCGCCTGTTCGAAGCCAATGTGCGCAATGACAACAGCATTCTCGACGAAGTCACCGATTTGCTGATTCAGATTAAATCCGCCTGGGATGCGATCCGTGAAGAAGCGCTGCAGAGCATGAAAACAGCCGGACCCACAGATGGCGCTTGAAGCCGAGGTGCTGGTTGACCGCTCTCGTCAGTTGATCGAGCAGGGCTTGCGCTTGCAGTCGGAAGTCGACACCGAGGCGATGGCACAGTGGGATGATGCGGTCAATGAGTGGCTTCAGGACGTTAATCTGGCTTTGGCTCAGGACGATTTCAGCAGTCGCCCGCTGCAACGTCACCTGGGTATCTTGATTGAGCTTTATCAGCAATCTGTGGCTGAATTTGCTCAGCTTCGTGATGATCAGGCGGCGACAACGGCCGAATTGCATCAAAAACGCTGGAAAATCACCGGTTAAATTTCCGTACAGAATGTGCGTCAACTCTCCCCGTCAGGGGCAGGGTGGGGCGCATTTTTTTGTTACTGACTGTGCACTTTGTCAAGGAAACGTTTGAATTGCCGTGTAAACCGCTTGAAAATCAACGCTTTATCAGCGTAAATTCGGGCAGTAATGTGAAGTAGTCATCGGTTTGACAGTCAGAGTCGATACGTCTTTACTATTGTTTGACAGTCAATTTGCTGACGTTATCTCACTTTGACTGTGACATGCTTCCGGTGTTTTGTGAGGAATTGTTCACGATGTTGCGTGAAATCAAACTGTTGATGATCGATGACGACGACCAGCGTCGACGGGATTTTGAAGTCATTCTTCAATTTCTTGGCGAAACCTGTGTTGGCGTTTCCAGTGATAACTGGCAGGCGCAGATTACCGATTCGGTATCTGGCCCGGAAGACCTAGTGGCAGTTTTGGTCGGTCGGAGCAGCGCATCGCTGGCTGGCATGGTCCAGTCGCTGGTGGAGTGGGATGAAGGCTTGCCCGTCATTTTGATGGACGATCATCCCGAGGTGGAATTGCTGGATGAATGCCTGCGCCGTCAGGTGATCGCCAAGCTGCATTCACCGCCCACCTACAACAAGATGC
Source organism: Saccharospirillum sp. HFRX-2 (assembly GCF_043196805.1). Taxonomy (NCBI): domain Bacteria; kingdom Pseudomonadati; phylum Pseudomonadota; class Gammaproteobacteria; order Oceanospirillales; family Saccharospirillaceae; genus Saccharospirillum; species Saccharospirillum sp. HFRX-2. Next base: position 97,208 of record NZ_JBEBMU010000006.1, on the reverse strand, counting down.
TCGACACCCTGCACCGGGCGCAAATGTATCGCGAACAGTTTGATCTGACCCGCGGTCGCGGCCAGCGTCGCGAGGTGAATCTGTTTCGGTCTCTGGTTGGCTCCAGTCGTGGCGTACAGCAAGTGCGCGAGATGATGACGCAGGTCGCTGACAAAGAAGTCACGGTGATGATTCAGGGCGAAAGCGGCACCGGCAAAGAAGTGGTCGCGCGCAACCTGCACTATAACTCCCATCGACGTCATAAGCCTTTTGTTCCGGTCAACTGCGGTGCCATTCCCAGTGAATTGATTGAAAGCGAACTGTTTGGTCATGAAAAAGGTGCTTTCAGTGGTGCCATTACCGCCCGGGCCGGTCGTTTCGAAATGGCCGAAGGCGGCACGCTGTTCCTCGATGAAATTGGCGATCTGCCGCTCAACATGCAGGTTAAATTGCTGCGTGTGTTGCAAGAGCGCACCTTTGAACGCGTCGGCGGCAACAAGACTTTTACCTGTGATATCCGGGTCATCGCAGCGACGCACCGCAATCTGGAACAGATGATTGAAGAAGGTCTGTTCCGTGAAGATCTTTATTATCGGCTGAATGTTTTCCCGATCGAAATGCCACCGCTGCGTGAGCGTTCCGAAGACATTCCGCTGCTGTTGAACGAATTGATTTCGCGCATGGAAAACGAAAAGCGCGGTTCCATTCGTTTCAGTTCAGCCGCCATCATGTCGTTGGTACGCCATGACTGGCCGGGCAATGTTCGCGAGATGGCCAACCTGGTTGAGCGACTGGCGATCATGCATCCCTATGGGGTGATTGGCGTGCAGGAATTGCCGATTAAATATCGCCATGTTGAGGATGAAGATGACGCCCTGATGAGCTCCATGCCGATGGTGGCATCGACCGAGGGTGGTGGTTTTAATTTCGATCAGTCGGCCTTGTTACCGGTCAACGGTCTGGACCTTAAAGAGTATCTGACCGATCTGGAACGCTCCCTGATTCAGCAGGCTCTGGATGATGCTCAGGGCGTGGTCGCCCGGGCCGCCGAGAAATTGCATATTCGTCGCACCACCCTGGTCGAGAAGATGCGCAAGTACAAGATCAACAAACGCGAAGCCGTTAACTGATCTGCACAGCCTGGCGCGTTCTGGCGCCAGGCTGTTTTCCCTCCTTCAGCATCACACAACAGCCTTTATTTGCCCGCTGTCTTAGCCGCCTTTAAGGGTTCTCAGGCTGAGCGAACGATGCTGTCAAAATCCGTCAAGACATTGCCGTCGGTCGAAAATTTCCGCCTGAAAAACCGCTGCAGGCCTTGATGCGGCTAGCTTTGTCCGCTTTTGGCACCACCTTTGCAGTAGCCCTCCCGTGACACCAAAAAGTGCCAATAAATGGTCAGTGGGAGTTTTAATGGGCGCGCCCGAATTTGACAGCTTGATGCAAAAACCCGCTCCGGAAGCGATGCGCGACCGTTCGCTCGCCGATCTGCAGCAAGCCTTTGTGACCTTTACCCAGATGTCGGAGCAACTGACCGAAAGCTACGAGATGCTGGAAAGTCGGGTACTGGAACTCAGTGGCGAGCTGGCGTCGGTCAGCGAGCAGCGCATGCAGGAACTGAGTGAAAAAGAGCGCCTGGCTGATCAGTTGGAAAGTCTGCTCAATCTGCTGCCGGCGGGTGTGGTGGTGGTCGATAACACCGGCATCGTTCGGCGCGTAAATCCGGCGGCGCAGTCGCTGCTGGTCAGCGCCGGATTGCCGGAATTGGTCGGCGTGCCCTGGGGACGGATTATTCGTCAGACGTTTAAGCCGCGGCAGAACGATGGCCACGAAATTTCCTTGGCCGATGGGCGTCTGGTCAGTATCGAAACCTGCGCTCTGGATAACGCCGGTCAGTTGATTCTGCTCAGTGACCAGACCCAGACGCGCGCCTTGCAGGCCAAGCTGTCTCGCCACGAACGCTTGACGGCCATGGGGCGGATGGTGGCCTCCCTGGCACATCAGATTCGTACGCCCTTGTCGGCGGCCATGCTCTACGCCTCCAACCTGAAAAATCCACGCGTCAGCGACGAGGTGCGCGGTCAGTTTGTCGATAAACTGATCGGTCGTTTGCATCACCTTGAACAGCAGGTTCAGGACATGCTGATCTTTGTTAAAGGTGAATGCCAGCTGGTGCATCGGCTCAGTGTCAGTGAGTTGTTCAGCGTTATGGCCGACAACTTATCGGCCCGGATCGAGCAGTATCCCAAGGCGTTGCACTGGCACAACGATGCCGCTGATGTTGAGTTGCAATGCCAAAAAGATGCGCTGGTCAGCGCGCTGTGCAATCTGATCAATAACGCCTTCGAAGCCAGCCCTAATGATCCGGATATTGCTATCGCCGCCGAACGTCGCGGTGATCGTTTGCGCTTAACCATTCGCGATCAGGGACCGGGTATGGATGAACAAACCCTGGCGCAAATTCGCGAACCTTTTTTCACCACTAAAAGCCACGGCACCGGCCTCGGTATTCCCGTTGTCATGGCCGTTATTCGTGCCCATCAGGGCGATTTTGAGATCGACAGTCAGCCTGGCAAGGGCACTGTCGTGCACCTGAACCTGCCCGTTAGGGCCGAGCGCTGAAAGCGTCGTTTAGGAGAAAGACCATCATGAATATTTTGATCGTAGAAGATGATGCCAACCTGCGTGAAGCGGTCAGCGACACCCTGAAGTTGTCGGACTATGACGTCGTCGAAGCCGATTGCGGCGAAGCGGCGGTGGCGCGACTGAAAGAACAGTCGGTCGATTTCATCGTCAGCGACGTCAATATGCCGGGTATGGATGGCCATCAGCTGCTCGACTATGTGCGCACTCATCACCCTGACTTGCCGATGTTGCTGATCACCGCCTATGCCGCGGTCGATAAAGCCGTGGCGGCGATGCAGGCCGGCGCGGTCGATTATCTGGTCAAGCCATTCGAGCCGGATCAGTTGATTGATCTGATTGAGCGTCATGGCCAGGCAACGCCGGCGACACAGGACGATCCCATCGCCGTTGAGCCGGCCAGTCAGCAAGTGTTGGCGCTGGCCCGCAAAGTCGCGGCTACCGATTCCACCATTTTGATCAGTGGTGAAAGCGGCACCGGTAAGGAAGTGCTGGCGCGTTTTATTCACCAGCAATCGGCGCGTGCGGGCGAAGCTTTTGTCGCCATTAACTGCGCCGCCATTCCGGAAAATATGCTCGAAGCCACCTTGTTTGGTCATGAAAAGGGCGCCTTCACCGGTGCCATTCAAAGCCAGGCCGGTAAGTTCGAACAGGCCAATGGCGGCACTATTTTGCTCGACGAGATTTCCGAAATGGATCTGGGTCTGCAGGCAAAATTACTGCGCGTCTTGCAAGAACGTGAAGTGGAACGCATCGGCGGCCGTCGCACCATCGCCCTGGATGTACGGGTGCTGGCCACCACCAACCGCGATCTGCTCGAAGAAGTGCGCGCCGGTCGTTTCCGTGAAGACCTCTATTACCGTCTGAATGTTTTCCCGTTGCAGTGGCAACCGCTGCGTGCCCGTCGTGGTGATTTGCTGCCGCTGGCACAGCATCTGTTATCGCTGCACGCGCGCAAGATGCATAAGGGCAATATCGCTTTGGATGATTCCGCCCGCGATCGGATTTTGAGTTATGACTGGCCGGGTAACATCCGCGAGCTCGATAACGCTCTGCAACGCGCTTTGATTCTGCAAAGCGGTCAGTGGGTCACGGCGCAGGATCTGGGTTTGGATGGTGAACATCTGATCGACTTCGAAGCGCGCCGTCCGGTGACGACCAGCCATCGATTCGAGCGCGCCGAAGCCGCGCCGGACATGGATTTGGATGACGACAACCTGGACAACAACGACGGCATCCACCGCGACCTGAAACACCACGAATTTGAATTGATCCTCAATGCATTGCGCGTGACCGGCGGACGTAAAAACAAGGCGGCCGACAAGCTGGGCATCTCAGCGCGGACGCTGCGTTACAAGCTGGCGCGCATGCGTGAACTGGGCATGGATGTGGACGGCGCCATCGCCGGCATTCGTTAAACCGCTTAGCCGGCGGCAGGGTTTGACCGGAAAAACCAAGCCGCCGGCAAAAGTTGGCCCGCCCTTTGCTCAATGACTGTATAGCGGGCGTTTTGGTGACCAAAGTGACTGTTTTTTGTCGCCAGCCCAGATGCAGACAGCCTGATGCACACAGCAGCAGCTAATTTTTGACACTTTGCTTTGCCATTAGCCGAGTGTCAGCGGGAAGAGGGAAAGGCAGATGACTGATCGAGCCGACATTCAAAACGTCCTTGGGCAAATGCGCTCAATCCGTGAGCAGATGCAAGTGCCGCGACCGCCTGGGCCGCAACCGCTGCAAGGGCCGTCGTTCGAGCAGCAGATGCAACAGGTGCGCAATCAGTCCGGACCGGTGCGTCCGGAAGCCGAACTTAATTTACCGCAACCGCAAACGCCTGGTGGCATCAACGAACTCGACGGCATGCCGCCGATGGGCCATGTGCCGTCCTTCGGTGAGATGTTCAAATCCGCCGTTGATACCGTTAACGATACGCAGATGGCGGCCAGCGAAATTGCCACCCGTTACGAGCAGGGCGACCCGGAAGTCGACCTGCCCGAAGTAATGATTGCCCTGCAAAAATCCAGCGTCTCCTTTCAGGCCATGACCCAGGTTCGCAACAAGATGGTCGAGGCTTATAAGGACATTATGAACATGCCGATCTGATGCCTTTGGGTGTCAGTACGCCGGCTGGACCGGTGCTGAAGAGTGAAGCGAGACCATGACCGAAAACGTCCCTGCTGCAGCCGGTAATACTTCCGACGACAGCGACAACAACGCCCAAAGCGGATTGCCGGCAACGCGTGCGGAGGCTGGCTCCGGCACGGCTATTGCCACGACCGGCGCAGGCGCCGACGACAGTCCTGATCTGGTCGATAAAGAACCTTCGGCGCTGAAAAAAATGCATCCCTTGGTGGCCGGTTTTAACCGCCTGACCATGATGCGCCAGTTCGGTCTGTTGGTGGGTCTGGCGGCCAGTATTGCGCTCGGTCTTGGCGTGGTGCTCTGGTCGCAGCGCGAGACCTACCATCCATTGATGAATTCCACCAACACCTATGCGGCAGCCGACGTCATTCAGGTGCTGCAGGGCGAGAAAGTGAATTTCGATATCGACCCGGCCAGCGGTGTGATCCTGGTGCGTCAGGATGATCTGCACCGGGCGCGCCTGGCCATTGCCGGCGCCGGTCTTTCCAACGATCAAACTGTGGGCTATGAATTGCTCGACGACGACCAGCCGTTGGGCACTTCTCAGTTTATGGAAAACGCTCGCTATATGCGTGCGCTCGAAGGCGAGCTGGCGCGTACCATAGCTTCGATGAATCAGGTGCGGGCGGCGCGCGTGCATCTGGCCATTCCCGAACGCTCGGTCTTTATTCGCGACCGGCGTCAGCCGACCGCCTCGGTGTTTACCGAATTGCACGCCGGCGCCGATATGGATGTCGATTCGATTCGTGCCATCCGCAACCTGGTTGCCACCTCCATTCCCGAACTGAAACCGGAAAACGTCTCGGTGGTTGATCAGCGCGGCCAACTGCTGTCGGCGCAGACTGAGAACCCCGAAGATGAACTGACCGATCGACAGTTCCAGTACACCCAGCGGGTGGAAGACAACCTGCTGAACCAGATTAACTCCATTCTCGGTCCGGTGGTCGGGCGCGATAATTTCCGCGCCGAAGTGAACGCCGATATCGACTTCACTCAGGTCGAGCAGGCTGAAGAGCTGTACAACCCGGATCTGATTGCGCTGCGGTCGGAACAGACCATCGAAGAAGAGCGTATCGGTGAGCCCGAAGGTGGTATTCCCGGCGCCTTGACCAACCAGCCTCCGGGCGCGGCGGAAGCGCCGGAAGAGGTTGATCCGGAAGCGCAGAACAATACGCCGCCGCCGTCGACCACTCGTAATGAGGCAACCCGAAACTACGAAGTCGACCGCACCCTGAGCTACACTCAATTCCAGCAAGGCCGGATGCGTCGACTGACGGTGGCTGTGGTGGTTGACGATCTGGTCAGCACCAACCCGGAAACCGGTGAGCTGGTGCGCGAGAACTGGACCGAGGCCGATCTGCAGCAACTGCGCTTGCTGGTTCAGGACGCGGTCGGTTTCGACCCGAGCCGTGGCGACAGCGTCAATATCGTCAACTCTGGTTTCCGCGGCGTGGCCGACGCCGTTGATGATTCGCCCTGGTACACCCAGCCCTGGTTCTGGGAGATCGCCAAGCAGATATTGGCTGGCCTCTTTGTTCTGATCCTGGTGTTCGGCATACTGCGGCCAGCACTGCGCTCCTTGCTGAGTCGTGGTGAGGATGAAGACGAAGAGGACGATCTGGCGTCGCTGGATGTCGATGAGGATTCCATCACCGACGACAAGGTGACGCTGAGCACGGCCGATGAATACGCGCTGCCGGGACCGTCGGAGCAGTTTGAGCGGCAGCTGGACGCCTTGCGCGGCCTGATCGCAGAAGACCCGGGCCGGGTGGCACTGGTACTGAAACGTTGGATCATGAGCAATGACTGAGCAGAATCCGAATTTGCCGGTGCCCCAAGGCACCGAAGACGCCACCAAGGCGCTGGACGGCATCAGTTGGCTGAACCGGGCGGCTATCTTGCTGATGAGCGTGGGTGAAGCCGACGCCGCCGAGGTGCTCAAGCACCTGGGGCCGAAAGAGGTTCAGCGCGTCGGTACCGCCATGTCCGGCTTATCGGAAGTGCGCCAGGAACAGTTGGAAGGAGCGGTGCGTCTGTTCCTGGAAGAAGTCGGCGGTCAGACCAGTCTCGGTATTGGCGCCAACGACTATATTCGTAACATGCTGACCCAGGCGCTGGGTGCCGATAAGGCCACCGGCCTGATTGACCGCATTCTGCTCGGTGGTAACACCACCGGTCTGGATACGCTGAAGTGGATGGAGCCGCGTGCCGTGGCCGACATCATCCGCAACGAACACCCCCAGATTCAGGCCATCGTGATCGCCTATCTGGAGCCGGATCAGTCGGCAGAAATTCTCGCCCAGTTCAGCGAAAAAGTGCGTCTGGATATCGTTATGCGGGTGGCGGCTCTGGAAACTGTCCAGCCAATCGCTTTGCAGGAGTTGAACTCCATTTTGGAAAAACAATTCTCTTCCAGCGCCGGTGCTCAGGCTCAGTCGTTGGGCGGCGTGAAGACAGCGGCCGAGATTATGAACTTCCTCGAGTCCAGCGTCGAAGCCGAAATCATGGACGGCATCAAAACCGTCGACGAAGATCTGGCGGCGGAAATTGCCGACCTTATGTTCGTGTTCGAAAACCTGTCCGACATCGACGACCGCGGCATTCAGATGCTGCTGCGCGAAGTGCCGACCGATTTGCTCAAAGTCGCCTTGCGCGGTTCCGATCAGAAGCTGCAGGAAAAAATGCTCGGCAATATGTCCAAGCGTGCCGCCGAAATCCTGCGCGACGACATGGACGCCATGGGCCCGGTCAAGCTCAGCGATGTCGAAGTGGCGCAGAAAGAAATCCTCAACATCGCCCGACGCATGTCCGATTCGGGCGAAATCGCCCTCGGTGGAACCGGTGGCGAGGCCATGGTGTGAGGCCGCCATCGGCCGCCGCCAGGGGAGTAGTAGGTTATGGCGCCATCCATGCGTAAACCGCCGTTGCACCATCCAGAAGAGAACAATCGGGATCTGGATATTGAAACCTATCGACTGCCGCGCTGGGATGCACAGGGCAATCTGATCGACGACCGGCCCAAACCGATCGCCACGGTGACCGAAGACGTTGAAAGCGTCGACATTCAACCTCCGACCGCTGAAGAAATCCGCCAGATTCATGACGACGCCTTTAACGAAGGTTTTGAATCCGGCTATCAGCAGGGCATGAAACAGGGCCAGCAGGAAGGTCATAAAGCCGGTCACCAGCAGGGTTATGAAGCTGGCGAGCAGGCCGGCCGTGGCGTCGGTGAACAAGCTGGCTATGAGGCAGCGCGCAAGACAGAGCAGCAGCGAATTGATGAGGAACTGGCGCCGCTGAAAGCCGTGCTGGAGCAACTGCAAGGCCTGCTGCCGAAACAGGAAGCAGCGTTGCGCGAAGGCTTGATGGCGCTGGCAGTGCGGCTGGCGCGTAACCTCTTTGATGCCGAACTGGCGTTAAAACCCGACCACATTCAAGCGCTGGTGCACAGCGCCATTCAGGCATTACCCAATGCCGATGAACGGCTGACCATTGAATTGCATCCGGATGATCTGGCCCTGGTCGAGCCCATCGCCGACAGCCACTGGACCTTGCAGGCCGATGCGCAATTGAACCGGGGTGGTTGCCGGGTTCGCACCCGGTTCAGCTATATCGATTACAGCCTGGAGCATCGCTTTCGCCAACAGGTCAGCAATCTGCTGGCGCAGTCGGGGTTATCCGAGCGTCTGGACGAGCTGAGCCAGCCCTGGACCTTACCCGAGGCCAATGCTGAGGCGGCAGACACGCCTTTGAGCACCGACGACCAGCCGCAGGAAATTCTCAGTGAGTCGATGGGTCCAGAACAACCCGCCGCTGCTGAATCAAATGCAGCAGCCGAATCCGCTACGACGGATACCGCCGACCAGGCACCGGCGGATAATGCAGCGACCGCAGAAGCACCGGCTGGAGAAAGTCTGACCGAACCCGATCAGACTGCCCCGCCAGCCGCGGATGCAACCGACAGCGATCAAAGCAACTCGGCAGCCTCGGCCGACGACTCATCTGCGGCAGTTGATCCGTCTGTTGCCGATCCGAACGTCCCACCCGCCAGCCAAGAGTCGCCAGACGATGAGCCTCGCTGATTACCTGAACGACAGCCAGCGTTGGTTGCCGGATGAAGCGCCGGTCATTGTTGAGGGCCGCTTGACCCGCATGGTCGGTCTGACGCTCGAAGCCATCGGCCTGAACGCCACCGTCGGTGAGCGTTGCCAGGTGATCGATCGTGGTAATTGCATCGAAGCCGAGGTGGTTGGGTTCCAGGACGACAAAGCCTTTTTAATGCCGGTGCAGCCGATCAGTGGTTTGCGTGCCGGCGCGCGCGTGGTGCCGGTGGAAACCGCCAGTGAACTGGTCATTGGTGAGGAGTTGCTCGGTCGTGTGGTGAACGGCTTTGGCGAACCGATTGATGGCAAAGGGCCAATCGGCTGTCGTGTGCGTCAAAACCTGAACGGCGAAACCATCAACCCGCTGCACCGTCAGCCGATTCGTGAGCCACTCGATGTCGGCATCCGTGCTATTAACTCGGTACTGACGGTTGGCCGTGGTCAGCGTCTGGGTTTGTTCGCCGGCTCCGGTGTGGGTAAATCCATGCTGCTGGGCATGATGACCCGCTTTACCACGGCTGACATCACCATCGTCGGGCTGATCGGCGAACGCGGCCGGGAAGTCAAAGAGTTTATTGAAGACATCCTCGGCGACGAAGGGCTGGCGCGTTCAGTCGTGGTTGCCTCGCCGGCCGATGATGCGCCCTTGTTGCGTTTGCGCGCGGCGCAATACACCACCGCCATCGCCGAATATTTCCGCGCTCAGGGTAAGAACGTGTTGATGTTGATGGATTCGCTGACGCGTTATGCCCAGGCGCAACGCGAAATCGCCTTGGCCATTGGCGAACCGCCAGCCACCAAAGGTTATCCGCCCTCGGTATTCGCACGGGTGCCGCAATTGGTGGAACGCGCCGGTAATGCCGAAGCCGGGGGTGGCTCCATCACCGCCTTCTACACCGTTCTGACCGAAGGCGATGACCAACAGGATCCGGTCGCCGATTCCTCTCGAGCGATCCTCGATGGGCACTTTGTATTGAATCGTCGCCTGGCCGAGGAAGGCCATTATCCGGCCATCGATATCGAGCAAAGTATCAGCCGGGCGATGTCGCAGGTGGTACCTGAGGCGCACTTCAAACAGGCGCAAAAAATCAAACAGATCTGGGCGCGTTACCAGCAAAACCGGGATCTGATTTCCATCGGCGCTTATAGTCCTGGCACCGATCAGGCGATCGATGAAGCCATAGCGCTCTATCCCAGAGTGACCGGCTTCCTGCAGCAGGGTCTGGGCGAGCGCGTTGGTTACGACGAGAGCCTGCAGCAAATGGGTCAGATGTTGCCGCCGGCGCAGGACAACGCCAATGCCAATGCCAATAATGGCGGTGGCAGCTTGCAAAAAGGCCGGCCGCTGGCCAAACCGGGCGCGCGTAATCGACGCGCCGGCAATGCCCAAGCGAGGCGATGATTACTGATGAAGCGATCCGAACGCTTACAAGTCATCGAACGGCTGGCCAAGCAGCGTGAAGACCAGGCTGCTCAGGCGTTGCAGCAGGCGCGTGCGCAGTTGGAGCGGGAAATTAAACAGCTGGATGAACTGGCCGACTATCAGCGCGATTACCATCAGTCTTTGCAGATCAGCGGAGGCACGGGTATTTCCATCGAACAGTGGCGCCGTACTCAGGGTTTTATCGATCAGTTGGAAACGGTGATGGGCCGCCAGCGCGGCGTCATCCAGCAATGGCAGGAGCAGGAAGGCAAATTACTGGAGCATTGGCAGGGGCTTTATCAACGCCGCAAAACGCTCAATCAGTTGGTGGAAAAAGTCTCAATGGAAGAGTTGATTGAGGCCGACCGACGCGAACAAAAAGCGCTCGATGAGGTGGTCAGTCAGATGCGCCAACGCAGCGGCAGTTGGTAGTTGCGCCCTGGGTTAAACAGACATTACAGTGGCGCTGGCCGGGCACTTGGGACTAACCGCATCGCCTGGCTGGCGGCTGCGATAAAGCCGGCTACAATGAGTTCAAGGCGCACCGCCTGACTAGAGGAACCGCTATGACCGTCTCGGCAATACCCAATGACAACGGTACAGAAATTACCATTAAAATTACCGGCCGCTTCGATTTCAGTTCGCACCAGGAATTTCGCCAGATTTATGAGAATGCAGCCCCCGACATTCAGGGTTACATCATAGATATGGGAGAGGCGACTTACCTCGACAGTTCGGCATTGGGTATGTTGTTGTTATTGCGCGATCATGCCGGTGGCGATAACTCCGACATTCGCATCATTAATTGCAACGAAGACGTTCGCAAAATTCTATCCATATCCAATTTTGGGCAACTGTTTCGGATCGAATAACAGCGCCTGCCATGTCCAGCGCCCCGCTCACTATTCTGGTTGCCGACGATAGTAAAACCGACCGTCGGATTCTCAGCGCCATTGTGCAACAGGAAGGCCACCGCGTGGTGGAGGCGAGCAATGGCATCGAGGCGCTGGAGCGATTTACCGAAAGCGTCCCTGACATTATTTTAATGGACGCCTTGATGCCGAAGATGAATGGCCTGGAAGCCAGTCGTCTGATCAAGCAACGCGCCGGTAATCAACTGGTGCCGATCATTTTCCTGACCTCACTTCAGGATGCTTCATCGCTGGCCAGCTGCCTGGAAAGTGGCGGCGATGATTTTATGTCCAAGCCCTACAACCGGGTCATCCTCAAAGCCAAAATCAACGCCTTTGGTCGCATGCGACGCATGCACGATCAACTCCAGTCCCACAACCGTCAGATGCTGCTGGAGCAGCAGGTTGCCAAGACGGTCTTTGACAACGTCGCTCACTCCGGTTGCCTGGCGCTGCCCAATCTGCGTCATTCGCTGTCACCGCTGGCGGTCTTTAATGGCGATACTGTTCTGGCGGAACGCAAACCCGACGGAGGCCTGTCGTTGTTTCTTGGCGACTTCACCGGTCATGGTCTGCCGGCAGCCATCGGTGCCATGCCGGTGGCGGAAATCTTTTATGGCATGACCCAAAAAGGTTTCGCCATGGAAGATGTGCTGCGGGAAATCAACGCCAAGTTGTACACCATTTTACCAACCGAAGTTTTTTGCTGCGGCGCCATGGTCGATCTGGATGTGACCAATAAGCTGGCGCGCATCTGGGTCGGTGGCGTGCCCTCGGTGTATCTCTATCGCAATGACAGTGGCGAAGTCGAAAAAGTGCCGTCAACCAATCTGCCGTTGGGGGTGTTAACACCGCGCAGTTTTTCACCGCAACCCAATGATTACCGCATGCATAACGGTGACCGCGTTTTTCTGTGGTCGGATGGCATTGTCGAAAGCCATAACGCGGCCGGGGAATTGTTCGGAGAGGCTCGTCTGGATGCGCTGTTCACCCATGCCCAAGATCCTGAGCGGTTGTTCGATGACATTCTCGATGCCGTCGACGCCTTTATTGGTGGCAGTGGTCGCGACGATGACATCACGCTGTTGAGCGCCACCATGGTCGATCTGGATGTATTGGGTCTGCCGCTGTTGCACAGCAATAAAGCGTCGATCGGCGGACCCATGGATTGGCAGATGAGTTTGCAGCTTGGGCCGCAGAGCCTGGGCGCTTTTAATCCTTTGCCTCTGGTGCTGAATATTCTCACCGAGGTGGAAGGGCTGCGCACGCTCAGTGGCTTGCTCTATACCGTGCTGGCCGAATTGTTCAACAATGCGCTCGAACATGGCGTACTCGGTCTGGATTCCCGTCTGAAGCAGGATCCTCAGGGTTTTGCCCAGTATTACCGTTTACGGGAACAGCGATTGGCTAATTTGCAAAGCGGTCGGGTCTGTTTGGAAATACGCCATCGACCCAGTGGCGATGGCGGCGAATTGGTGTTTGAGATCAGCGATACCGGTCCGGGTTTTGACTATGGTTATCAAGACATGCGCTGTCTGACCGATAACCCGGATTACAGTGGACGCGGTTTGGCATTAGTAAGGCAGCTATGCGATGAACTCGAATTCAATGACACCGGTAACCAGGTTCGCGCCACCCTGTGTTGGCCTCGCCCGGCCAGCTGTGATATGCCAGCAAACGGATAACACACCATGACAGCTGACCAGCCCGAACCGCATCTGGATGAGGCCGCTCTGGCGGACTTGCGCATCTTGCTGGAGGATGAATTCAGCGACCTGATCGACACCTTTCTGAGCGATGCGCGCCAGCGCTATGCCGAATTGGTCGAGCTGCTGCAACAAGCCAGACCGGATGCTCAGATGGTGCGCAGCACGGCCCATAGCTTTAAAGGCAGTTGTCTGAACGTGGGTGCTCCTCATCTGGCGCAACTCTGTCGTCGCCTGGAAGATCTTGCCGCTGTGAATCAACTGACAACAGTCGACGCTCTGGTCGCGGATATGGGTGACGAGTTGGCCGAGGTGGATCGGCTGTTGCACGATCATTATCTCTGATTGACGTTTTTCCCAAAGCTGGCCCGGCCATTGCTATGTTCACTGTGGACACCATCGTCCTGAACACTGCAAAAGAGAGCACTCATGCTGTTTTTGACCAGCCCGGATGCCAGTCTAAAACCCGTCAGCCTATCGCCAGGCACCACCCCAGATGCCCTGAAAGTCAGTAGTGACGGGGCTTCCGATGGAGTATTTGCGCGGTTGTTGTCCACAGCGACGGCGCCACGCCCGCTGTCGACTGACGCTGAGCAGACGCCCGTATTGACGCCACAGCTGTTAAAAGCGGCGCTGGGAAATGCCTTGGGTGACGGGGTTGAGGGTCAGAATTTGCCGCTGCAGCGGCAAGCCTTGGTCGGCATGTTGCCGGATGGCGTGGTGGCTCAGGGCGTCTTGCCGGGCACAACAATGACGCTGAACAGCAGTGTACTGCCCAGCCTGGATTTGCCGGTCAGCGACGAAGAAGGTGGCTTGAATCTCAAGAGCGAAGGTCTGCCATCGACCTCCTGGCTGGCCCGGCTTTTTGGTCTGGGACCGACAACGGAAGAGGCCGGCGAGGCGCTCGATGATCTCGACAGCAGCCTGCAAGACCTGGGTGAGACGATTGCGCAATTGCTGGGCGTCAAGCCCTTGCGCGAGTTGGTCGAACAGAACCAGTCCGCTGTTGAAGGTGAAGCTGGCAGCAACAGTGATGCAGACCTCAACAGCGAAGCTTCTGATGGTGGTGAGATCCCGGTCGAGGGCGCGCTTGCGCTTGACGGCGACGACTTTGATGTTGAAGCCGCGCTGGCGCAACTGGGTATCGACTTGCCGAGCGAGACCGTGGAGCAATGGATCACCGCTGACACCTTGGTGATTGACCCTAAAGCCGTTGAGCGCCTGCAGAATTTTCTCCATGAAGAGCTGGGCCTGAACCTGGTCCAGACCGAAACCGTTATCAACGCCATGACCACCTGGGTCAAAAATCCGCCACAGCTCAATATCACACCGGAACAACTGGCCGCAGCCGATGGCGAGCAATGGCAGCAGGTTGAACAATTGACGCAGGTGCTGGATGAATTGGGCGGCCAGTTCAGCAGTTGGCTGGAGCAGTTGAACGCCATGGCCAACGGCAGCGATAACGACGCTATCGCTGACGCCGCACCGGTGCTGTCCAAGGAATTACGCACTCTGGCCGATGCCTTGAACGGCAAAGGCAATCTTGAATCCGATGGCAAAACTCCGTCGCCAGCGGTCATGGTGGCGCGTCTGCTGCAAAGCGTTCAGAACAGCGCCACCAGTGGCAGCCTGCCGATTACCCTGGATAACAGCCGTCCCGAGCAGGCTTTGTTGCTGGCTCCGGCCAGTCCGGTCAGTCACGATGTGGCCTTCAACACCACCCTGGTGAAGATGGCGCGTGAATCCCTGGCGAGTAAAACCGACGCTGAAACCCGGGTGGCGGCGTTAAGCAGCGCCGTTAGTGCTTCCGGCGACAGCAGTCAGGTCGTCAATTTGTCACTGTCACAGAGCGACACGCCCGAGCAGCCCCAGGTGCTGGATCTGAAACGGGTAGACCGGCCCTTGGTGTCTGCCGAGGTCAGCCGTCAGTTGAGTGAACGTATTCAGATGATGTCGCAAGGCGAGATCAAACACGCCACCATTCGTCTGGATCCGCCGGAACTGGGAACCCTGGAGATCAAGGTAACGGTGCAGCATGATCAGACTCAGGTGCAGATCACCTCGCCCAATCCTCAGGTGCGTGAAGCGCTGGAAAGTCAGAGCGTGCGCCTGCGTGAGATTCTGGAGCAGCAGGGCTTGAACCTGTCGAATCTGGATGTGCGCGATCAATCGTCCAACGGCAATGCCGACTCCGGTGACGGCAGCGGCAATCGCCGTGGCGGCGGCGAGGGTGATGACGGTCTGGACCAGGAGGTACCGCTGGCAGCCGCATCAAGCCGGCCGATGGGACTGGTTGATCACTTTGTTTAGTTATGGCGTCACAGTCCGCTAGAATGTGAGCATCACCCTGACTTATGCAGGGCCCGGCAGCAGTAAGAGAGCGAGCGTATGGCAGAGGAAGAGATACCCACGACCGGCGAAGAAGCCGGTGGCAAGAGTCGACTGAAGTTATTGATCATGGTGATTGGTGGTGCTGTGGTCATTGCCATGTTGTCGGTGGCGGCAACCTGGTTCTTTCTCGGACGCGGTGGCGAAGAAGAAGCGCCACCAGAGCCAGAGGAAATTCCGCTGACACCGCCGACCGAGATGTTAACGGATGGGCCGGCTATTTATCTGGCGTTGCAGCCGCCCTTTATTGTCAATTACAGCGTAGGCGCGCGGACGCGATTCCTGCAGCTGGAGTTGAGCATAGTGGCGCGCGATCATGCGGTGATTGATACCGCCAACACCTATATGCCGCTGATTCGCAATAATTTACTGGAAGTCCTGTCCGAGCAGGACTTTAACAACCTGAGAACCGCCGACGGCAAAGAGCAATTGGTCGAAGATCTGACCAAGACCATCCAGGATGTGATGGAAATGCGCCTCGGCAGGCCAGGTATTGAAACTGTGCTGTTCCGCAGCTTTGTCATGCAATAGGGGGTCCCGTGCAGGACTTACTCTCACAAGACGAAATTGATGCGCTCTTACACGGCATTGACGATGGCGCCGTTGAAGAAGAGGACGCCGGGGACGGCACTGGGGTCAAAACCTACGACCTAACCAGTCAGGACCGCATTGTCCGGGGCCGGATGCCGACCCTGGAGATGATCAACGAACGTTTTGCGCGCTATACCCGCATCAGCATGTTTAACTTTTTGCGGCGCAGCGCGGACGTGGCCACCGGCGGGATTCAGATTCTCAAGTTCGGTGAATACGTCCATACCCTCTATGTACCGACCAGTTTGAACCTGGTGAAAGTGCGGCCATTGCGCGGCACGGCGCTGTTTATTCTCGACGCCAAGCTGGTGTTCAAACTGGTGGACAACTTCTTCGGCGGTGACGGTCGTCACGCCAAGATCGAAGGCCGGGAATTTACCCCGACGGAAATCCGCGTGGTGCAGATGGTGCTGTCTCAGGTATTCCAGGATATGAAAGAAGCCTGGGCGGCGGTGCTGGATGTCGATTTCGAATACGTCTCCTCGGAAGTTAACCCGGCCATGGCCAACATCGTTTCGCCCAGCGAGGTGGTGGTGGTATCGACCTTCCACGTCGAGCTCGATGGCGGCGGTGGTGACCTGCACGTCACCATGCCCTATTCGATGATTGAACCGGTGCGCGAAGTGCTGGATGCCGGTGTGCAGAGTGACGTCGATGAAGTCGATGATCGCTGGATCGATTCACTGCGCCACGACATTCTGCGCGCCAAGGTGCCGATCAATACCAAGGTGGTGGAACGCGATATCAAGCTGCGTGATCTGGTTGAACTGGAAGCGGGCGACATCATTCCGATCGATCTGCCCGAGAGCATCACCATGACGGCCAATCAGGTGCCGTTATTCGAATGTAAATTGGGACAATCCGGCGAGAACCTTGCATTGAAAGTGATCAAGCCGGTCAAGACGAACTCCCGTGATGTCGGCGATCTGAAAACGCGGCTGATGGGCCAGCGCCAGAAAAAACGGGAAGAACACGCCGTCGAGGCCATAAACGAGGCGGTCAAGCAGGAGAATCAAGATGAGTGATGACGATCTGCCAAACGAAGACGAAAACAACATGGAAGGCGGCGAAGATGAAGCGCTGTCTGAAGACTGGGCAGCGGCCATGGCCGAAGCCGGTGAAACCGGTGATGACGACAGCGATGATAATGATGTCAGTGCTGACGCCAACCCGCGGGCGCCGCTGGAAGAGTTCGAGGTAACACCACCGGGCGCGCCGACCAGCACTGGCAGCAGCGATGACACACCGAACCTGGATGTGATTCTGGATATTCCGGTGACCATCTCGATGGAAGTCGGTAACACCCAGATTCCGATTCGCAATTTGCTGCAGCTGAACCAGGGCAGTGTGATCGAACTGGATCGTCTGGCCGGTGAACCCTTGGACGTGCTGGTCAACGGTACGCTGATTGCGCATGGCGAGGTGGTGATGGTGAACGAGAAGTTCGGTATCCGCCTGACCGATGTGGTCAGTCAGCAAGAACGCATTCAGCGGCTGAGGTAATGTCATGGGTTTTGACACCCGCAGCAAAAAATTGACGCATCTCAGCCTGGTTGGATTGTTGATGGCGTTATGGTCGTTGCCAGGCTGGGCGCAGCCATCGTCCTCAAGCCTGCTGCCAGGCGGTGGCAGCGACTATTTTAAGCTGACTTTAACCCTGGTCTTCATTGTTGGCCTTATCTTTGCGTGTGGCTGGTTAGTACGACGAATGGCTGGCGGTACGAGCTTCAATCACCGTCACATCAAGGTACTGTCGGTCATGCCGCTGGGCACCCGGGAAAAATTGATGTTGGTGAAGGCGTTCGACGACTACCTGTTGCTCGGAGTCACCAATAACAACATCAATACCCTGCATCGCTTCGATGAGCCCCCTGATCTGACAGAGTTACCACTGACCAGTCCATTCGCCGATCGCATGAAAGGCTTGTTGAAAGGACTGGATAGTGACCCTCTGGCCAAGCATCAAAAGAACACTAAGAACCGCTCAAACTCTGGCGACTGATTACAGTCGCCTGCTGATTGTCATCGCCTTTGGCCTGCTTTCTCTGCTGGCCGGTTTTGCCCACGCAGAAGGCATTCCCGCTCTGACCGTCACCGGTACCGAAGACGGCGGTCAGGAATACACCGTCACCATCCAGATTCTCGCCATCATGACGGCGCTGACCTTTATTCCGGCAGCGTTGATGATGATGACCAGTTTTACCCGCATCATTGTGGTGTTCGCCATCCTGCGGCAGGCCATCGGTTTGCAGCAGACACCCTCGAATCAGATGCTGATTGGCCTGGCGTTATTCCTCACCTTTTTCATCATGTATCCGGTGTTTATGCAGATAAACCGCGATGCCATCCAACCCTATATGTCCGAAGAAATTTTACCGCTCGAAGCCATCGATCGCGGTTTGGCGCCGATGAAAGATTTTATGCTCAACCAGACGCGCGAGACCGATTTGAATCTCTTTGTGCGCCTGGCGGATATGGAAGGTGAAATTGAAACACCGGAAGCGACTCCGCTGAATATTTTGATTCCGGCCTTTGTCACCAGTGAATTAAAAACCGCTTTTCAAATTGGCTTTTTGTTGTTCATTCCTTTTTTGATCATCGATCTGGTGGTCGCCTCTATTTTGATGTCGATGGGTATGATGATGTTGTCGCCCATCATTATTTCGCTGCCGTTCAAGATCATGCTGTTCGTCCTCGTCGACGGCTGGGCCATGATCATGGGATCGCTGGCTTCAAGTTTTGTCTGAATTCGGGAGAGACTGACTGATGGATGCTGCCAACATTGCGGATCTGTTTTCCGAAGCGCTGTTTATTGTGGTGGTGATTGTGACCGTGATTATCGGACCTTCACTGGTTGTTGGTTTGATCGTCGCGACCTTTCAGGCCGCCACCCAGATTAACGAACAGACGCTGAGTTTTTTGCCGCGTTTGATCATCACCCTGGTGGTCTTGATCGTCACCGGTCCGTGGATTGTTGCTAAGGTGGTCGATTACACCAATACCATTATTTTTAATATTCCCATCCTGATCGGGTAGCGAAGTGGAACTGACTGACGCCCAGATCGCCTCCTGGATCAGCCACTATATGTGGCCGTTTTTCCGCATCACTGGCTTTTTTATGATCGTGCCGGTACTGGGCGCACGGGTGACGCCGGTGCGGGTTCGGGTGTTATTGGCCTTTGTCTGGACTACGGCGCTTTATCCCATTTTGCCGCCCATGCCGATGATCGAAGTGACCGGCCTGGGCAGCCTGGTCATCATCGCGCATCAGATATTAATCGGTGTGGTGCTGGGGTTTGTGGTGCTGGCTATTTTGCAGGTGGTTGTTTTGGCAGGTCAGATTATTTCGATGCAGATGGGCCTGGGCTTTGCTTCGATGGTGGATCCGGCCAACGGCATTAATGTGGCTGTGTTGGCGCAGTGGTATCAGGTTTTGGTGACGCTGGTTTTTCTGGCCATTAATGGTCATCTGGTGGTGCTGGAAGTGCTGGCCGATTCATTTGATGTGCTGCCGGTGGCACCGATCAGTTTTAACCAGGGTAGTTTCCTGGCTGCTGCGGAGTTTGGTTCCTGGGTGTTTCGCGCGTCACTGATGCTGGCACTGCCGGCCATTGCCGCCTTGCTGTTGGTCAACCTGACCTTCGGTGTGATGACTCGTGCCGCGCCGCAGCTGAACGTGTTTACCCTGGGTTTTCCGGTCTCCATGCTGGCTGGTCTGGTGATTGTCTGGGCCAGTTATTGGGCGGCCTATCCCATGGTGCAAAGGCTGGTCGGCATTCATGTCGATTTTATGCGCAACTTAATGGCCTGGTAAGACGTCATGGCAGATGAGAACGACAGTTCCCAGGAGAAATCCGAAGAACCCACGGAACGAAAACTCCAGAAAGCGCGTGAAGAAGGCAATGTCGCGCGCTCGCGTGAGTTGAACACCAGCGCCGTCTTGTTAGCCGGTGCTGTCAGTATGTTGTTGTTCGGACCCAGCGTTGGCGAGTCGATGTTGGGTATCATGAAATTCACCTTCAGTTTCGATCGTCAAGCCAGTTGGGACACCATCGTTGCGCTGCGTTATCTGGAAGCTTCGATCTTTGAAGCACTCTGGTCGTTGGTGCCGGTCTTTGCGCTGTTGTTAGTCGCTGCCATCGTCGGTCCCATTGCCTTGGGCGGATGGAATTTTGCCGCCAAGGCTGCGGCGCCAAAAGCCAGCCGTATTAATCCGCTGTCGGGTATCAAGCGGATGTTTTCGATGAATGCGCTGGTTGAGTTGCTGAAAGGCTGGGGCAAGGTTTTGGTGGTCGGCACGGTGTCGGTTATCGCACTGTTCGGCCTGAAAAACGATTTTCTGTCGATGGTGTTTGAGCCGACCGAACCCGCCATTAAACATGCGGTCGTCCTGTTGGCCTGGACCTTTTTAATTATCTGCTCCAGTACTTTGATTATTGCGGCGCTGGATATTCCTTTTCAGATTTACAGTCATACCAAGAAATTGCGTATGACCATGCAGGAGATCAAAGAAGAATATAAAAACACCGAAGGTAAGCCTGAGGTGAAAAGTAAGATTCGTCAGTTGCAGCGCGAAATGGCGAACCGTCGCATGATGTCGGATGTGCCCGATGCCGACGTGGTTATCACCAACCCGACCCACTTTGCAGTAGCGCTGAAGTATGAGCCTAATTCCATGCCGGCGCCCGTCTTGCTGGCCAAGGGCATCGATGAATCCGCTTTGAAAATTCGTGAAATCGCCAACGAATACAAAATACCGGTGATGGAAATTCCACCCTTGGCGCGTTCGGTTTATTACCACACCAAGATTGGCGATGAGATCCCGGAAGGCTTGTACATCGCTGTGGCTCAGGTATTGGCTTACGTCTATCAGATTGATCAGTGGCGCAAAGGGCGTGCGCCCAAGCCGGAAGCCAAACCGGACTTCCCGATTCCCGACGATCTGCGTGAGGACGAGCCGCCTCCGCAGCAGTAAGTCACGCTCGGTTGTGACGCTGTTCCGAGCAATTTGAGAGTGCCATCTCATTCTGGCCCGATCCGTGCAAACAGTCTGTTGAACCTACAGATTCGCCTGATTATTGACAGATGGCTTTCCTCGATAATGTAAGAGGGTTGGGAACCCAGGTACGCGGTCTCGATCGCGGCGCCGTTCTCAGCTCCACCCGCACCAATGCCAAACTGATGACGCAGCGCGTCCTCGGTGTGCCCTTGATGTTGTTGCTGGTACTGGGCTTGATGACGCTGCCGGTACCGCCCTTTGTACTGGACTCCTTTTTCACCTTTAACATCGCCTTGTCGATCGTGGTGTTGCTGGTAACCATCTACGTACTGCGTCCGCTCGACTTTGCCGTCTTTCCGTCCATCATTCTGGTCGCGACCTTGTTGCGTCTGGCGCTGAACGTGGCGTCGACGCGGGTGGTGTTGCTCTATGGCCATGAGGGCGGTGACGCTGCCGGTCAGGTGATCGAGGCCTTTGGTGAGGTCTTGATTGGCGGTAATTACGCCGTTGGTTTTATCGTTTTTGCCATCCTGATGATCATCAATTTTGTGGTGGTTACCAAAGGTGCCGGCCGGGTCTCGGAAGTCAGCGCGCGTTTCACCCTGGATGCCATGCCCGGCAAACAGATGGCGATTGACGCCGATCTGAACGCAGGCCTGATCGATGCCGAAACCGCCAAAACCCGCCGCACTGAGATCGCCCAGGAAGCCGACTTCTATGGCTCCATGGACGGTGCGTCAAAGTTTGTTCGCGGCGATGCCATCGCCGGTATTCTGATTCTGGCGATTAACATCTTCGGTGGTCTGGCCATCGGTATGTTGCAGCATCAGTTGGAATTCGGTCAGGCGGTGGAACGCTATGCGTTGCTGACCATCGGTGATGGTCTGGTTGCACAGATTCCGTCGCTGTTGTTGTCGGTTGCCGCGGCCATCATGGTGACGCGCAACTCCAACAGCCAGGAAATGGGCGAGCAGATTCTGCATCAGATGTTCTCTACGCCTCGGGCGCTGAGCATCGCTGCTTTTCTGATCGGGGTCATGGGCGTGCTGCCCGGTATGCCGCATTTCGTGTTTTTGTCACTGGCGTTTATCTGTCTGGTCGGTGCGCTCTTTATTGTCTACCGCCAAAAAGTTGCCGCCGGCGAATCTTTCCTGCCCGGCGCACCGGCGCCCAGTGGTGCCGGGGCGAGCGCTAAAACCGGCAAGGTCGAACCCGGTGGCGCACCGCCGGTGGCCAGCGTTGAAAGTGATACCAAAGAGCTCAGTTGGGACGATGTGCAACCGGTCGATATTGTCGGACTGGAAGTCGGCTATCGCCTGATTCCGTTGGTGGATCGCTCACAAGGCGGGCAATTGCTCGGCCGCATCAAAGGCATTCGCAAGAAGCTGTCTCAGGACCTGGGTTTTCTGGTGCCGTCGATTCATATCCGCGACAACCTCGATCTGATGCCCAATGCCTATCGGCTGACGCTGATGGGCGTGGGAATCGCTGAAGCTGAGGTGTATCCGGATCGCGATATGGCGATTAATCCGGGCCAGGTGTTCGGCTCGCTAGACGGTATCAAGACCCAGGACCCGGCTTTCGGTCTGGAAGCGGTGTGGATTGAGTCGACGCAGCGTGATCGCGCCCAGACGCTCGGCTACACCGTGGTCGATGCCAGTACGGTGGTGGCGACGCACGTTAACCATCTGCTGCATCAGCACGCCTATGAACTGCTCGGTCATGAAGAAGCCCAGCAGATGCTGGATCTGCTTACCAAGAAATCGCCCAAGCTGGCCGAAGAACTGGTGCCCAATACTTTGACGCTCAGTCAGTTGCTCAAGGTGTTGCAGAACCTGCTGATGGAAGAGGTGCCGGTGCGCGACCTGCGGACCATTGCCGAGTCGCTGACCAATCTGCAGCCGAAGAGCCAGGATATCGCCATCCTGACTGGCGCAGCGCGCATGGGACTGTCGCGCATGATCGTCCAGGGCATCGTTGGTAACGAGCGTGAAATACCGGTGATCACTCTGGATCGAGGGTTGGAACAGTTGTTGCAGAAGACTGTTCAACAGGCCGGAAATGATGGAAATCTTGACGGTGTGACCTTGGAGCCGGGTATGGCCGAGCGACTGCAGCAATCTTTGCAAGAGACGTCGCAACGTCTGGAAGGTGAGGGCAAGCCCTCCATCCTGCTGGTCTCCGGTTCAATTCGTATGTTGTTGGCGCGCTTTGTTCGCCACGGCGTGCCGGGATTGAAGGTCCTCAGTTTCCAGGAAATACCGGATAACAAACACATCACCATCGTGGCCACGGTAGGCGGTCAGTGAGGATAAATCGATGAAAGTGAAACGCTTTGTCGTTGCCAGCATGCAGGTTGGGCTGAAGCAGGTTGCCGAGGCTCTGGGGCCGGAAGCGGTGATTCTGTCGACGCGCAAACTGCCCGAGGGCACCGAGATTGTCGCTGGTGTCGATGAGGCAGAATTCGCTCGCTTTGAAGCCAACCGACCGGCCGCACCGGACCCGGATGCCATTATCAAGGCACATCCGCGCCAGAATGATGGTCAGCCCAAGCTGGATACTGAGAGCCTGAAGGGATTGCTGGAAAATCTGGCGCCGCACAGTCGTGCTGCCTTTGGTGATCTGGCACCGGACCGCTCAGCGACCAGCAGTTCTGCTGCCGATCAGACACTGGATTCTCCCCTGGCACGTGCCATGGAAGCCCAGCAGCGTGTCGAGCAGGCGGCACAGCGGCCGACGCCGAAAGCAGAGGCTCAGCCAACCCAGCTGCGCGCTCAGTCCGACCAGGAATTGATGACCCTGATGCGTCAGGAAATCGACAGTCTGCGTCAAATGCTCAAACAGCAAAGCGATTTTTTACAGGCGCCGGTGGTGGGGCCACAAACGCCTCAGCTGGAAAAACTGGAAGGCCGCTTGCGCGCCCTGGGGTTGGGTGAATCGGTGCAGCGTTCGCTGTTGCGTCACTACAACCGTGATGCTGCTCTGGATGCCAACTGGCGTCGTCTGCTGGCGCGGCTGGCTTCTGGCCTGTCGGTGCCGGTGTTTGATCCGTTGACTGAAGGCGGCGTGGTGGCACTCTGTGGCCCAACCGGCGCCGGCAAAACCACAACGCTGGCCAAGCTGGCGGCCCGGGCGGTCAAACGCCGTGGCCATGCCAAGGTGGCGGTGGTCAGTACCGATTGTTACCAGCTGGGGGCCCAGGATACCCTGGCGTCGGTCAGTCAGATTTTGGGTGTGGATTATCGCGCCCTCGGTGAGGACGACAGCCTGGCGGAAACACTGCAAGAGCTGGCGCATTATCATCTGGTATTGATCGACACCAGCGGCAGCGCCGAGGCGTTGCGTCAGTGGCGCGAGCAGGTAGTCGATACGGGTCTGGATGCGCGCATCCAAAGCGTGCTGGTGATGCCGGCGACTGCCAACAGCGACAGTCTGAACCAGTTTATTCAGGCGTTTCCGAGTCAACATCTGGCGGGCGCCATTATTACCAAGCTGGATGAAGCGCCTTGTTTTGGCAGTGTTTTTGACAGCTTGCTGCGTCACCGCTGGCCTTTGTGGTACAACACCGATGGTCAGCGCATCCCGCAGGATATTGACAGTGTCGATCCGGTGCGGCTGGTGAAACGATTGGCGCGCGCGTTGGATGAAACACGCCCAGGGCTTGCCCAGGCGAGCTGACACAGGGCCATCAAAGACGATGGTAATTGCCTATACTGGGCTAACGGAGTTAAACGAGCGAATGAGTGGTTTGAAACCGATACAGGTACTGGCCGTCACCGGTGGTAAGGGCGGCGTAGGTAAAAGCAATGTGTCCGTGAACATTGCTGTGGCACTGGCGGAGCAAGGCAAGCGAGTGGTGTTGCTCGATGCCGATCTGGGTTTGGCCAACATCGATGTGCTGCTGGGCGTTTCGTCCGGCCGCAATATCGGCGATGTGTTGTCTGGCGAGGCAGAGCTGCGCGATATCCTGGTACCCGGTCCCGGTGGCATTCGCATCATTCCGGCTTCGTCTGGCACCCAGCGCATGGCCAACCTGGGCGAACAGGAACACGCAGGCATCATCGGTGCGTTCAGTGATCTGGGCGACGATATGGACGTCTTGATTGTCGATACCGCCGCCGGTATTTCGCGGACGGTCACGTCCTTTGTCCGCGCTGCTCAGGAAACACTGATGGTGGTGACTGACGAACCCACGTCGGTGACCGATGCTTATGCTTTGATCAAGGTGTTGAACCGCGACTGCAAGATGGATCGTTTCCGGGTGTTGGCTAATATGGTCCGTACGCCCAATGAAGGTCAGGCGCTGTTCAATAAATTATCGAAGGTCACGGATCGCTTTTTGGATGTGACGCTTCAATATGTCGGCTCAGTACCCATGGATGAATCGGTACGTAAGGCCGTCCAGCGCCAGAAGGCCGTTGTCGAGGCGTATCCGCGGTCCAAAGCCGCGATCGCTTATCGTTCACTGGCCCAGAAGGTCGCGACCTGGCCCTTGCCAACCACACCTCGGGGAAATCTCGAATTTTTTGTGGAGCGGCTGGTCCAGGGGACTACTGGAGTCGCCTGACATGTCGGTGCAGCATTACACTATGTATCAGACCGAAAAAAAGGTCGATTACGACCGCCTGGTAAACGAGCAGGGTGTGCTGGTCAAGCGCATTGCCCATCACTTGCTGGCTCGTCTGCCAGAAAGCGTACAGCTGGAAGACCTGGTGCAATCGGGCATGATCGGCTTGTTTGAGGCTGCACAGAATTACGATCATACCAAGGGTGCCAGTTTTGAAACCTACGCCGGCATTCGTATTCGCGGTGCCATGCTCGATGAAGTGCGCAAGGGTGACTGGATTCCGCGTTCGGTACACCGCAATTCGCGCCGCATTGCCGATGCTATTCGCGAGATCGAAATGCGCGAAGGCCGCGACGCCCAGGATCAGGAAGTCGCCGCTGTGCTGGAGATGAGTCTGGACGACTACTACTCCCTGCTCAAAGACACTCAAGGCTCACGGCTGTTCAGCTTTGAAGAGCTGATGGAGCAGGGCAATGGTGATCTGCAGGATTACCAGGTAGGTAACAGCCAGCACCTGGCACCGCATTCGGAAGTGGAGTCTGACCAGCGTAATCACCAGTTGGCTGATGCCATCAAGCAGTTACCAGAACGTGAGCAACTGGTGTTGTCGCTGTATTACGACGAAGAGCTCAACCTCAAGGAAATCGGCGCTGTTCTGGGCGTCAGTGAATCCCGCATCAGTCAAATCCATACCCAGGCCGCCATGCGCCTGCGTGCCCGTATGAGCGAGTGGTAGCCACTTGTATTTGCCCTTTCAGTCAGGCTGTATCACGGCCGCTGTTGGGGTAGACTAGTCGGCTTCCGGACGCTCTAAACTATCGCGATCACCGGTCGATACAGATGCCAACAGACCTTGACGAGTCTTGTGGGTGCTCTCATTCGCAGTTGTGGTAACACAATTGGGCTTGAGTTAGCGCTTAGAGCCACGACGGTCAGTGAAAAGGCATTCTCAAGACTGGATAGCCGGTTACCAGCGTCTATCATAAAGACAGTAAGCAGTTTGTCGGGTGAGGCTAGAGGAGGTCATCTTGGACAAGAACATGAAAATCCTGGTTGTCGACGATTTTTCAACGATGCGGCGCATTGTTAAGAATCTTTTGCGCGACCTGGGCTTCAGTAACACCCACGAAGCAGACGATGGTTCCAGTGCATGGCCGATGTTGCAAAGCAGCGATTTCGACTTTGTGGTAACCGACTGGAACATGCCGGGCATGACCGGTATCGAACTGCTCAAGAAAATCCGTTCGGACGAACGTCTGAAATCCATTCCCGTCTTGATGGTTACCGCTGAAGCCAAGCGCGATCAGATCGTTGCTGCTGCTCAGGCAGGCGTCAATGGCTATGTCGTCAAGCCGTTCACTGCGGCCGCCTTGAAAGAGAAGATCGATAAAATCTTCGAACGGGTAGATGGCTGATAGCCGGTGTTAAGGGTTGACCAAAGAGGCCGTTATGGCTGTTCCAGACAACAAAAAATTATCTCCTGAGTTTCTCGATGCGCTTAAAGCCATGGTTCCAGCTCTGCTGGAGCAGGTTCAGCACGAGAATATGGACGAAGCGGTTGCGATTCTGGCTAAGCTACAACAGGCCCGGACCGAACATTATGCCGGAACGACCTTTTCCGATTTATTGAAAGAAAAGGCCGCAGAACTGCATCAGCGTATTGAAGCAGGGGAAACCGAATCGGCGCTGGAAACGCTCCAGGAATTGCAGGATGCGCGTGATCGGGGGCTCTATCAGGAAGTCGGCCGGCTCACCCGAGCGTTGCACAGCGCCATCACCAACTTTCATATTGATGCCAAACCGGGTGAAGGCGTGCAGGAGCTTTCGGAAATGTCCGAAGCCACTGACCGACTGGGTTATGTCGTTACTTTGACGGAAAAAGCGGCCAATACCACCTTGGATCTGGTCGAAGAAAGCATGCCGGTGGCCGGTGCGTTAAAGGAAGAATCTGCGCGTCTGAAAAGCGAGTGGAAACGCCTGGTCGATCGGGATATGAGCGCCGAAGAGTTTCGTTCGCTGTATTGGCATTTAGATGGGTTTTTTACTCTGCTGAATGATCAATCCGAAACGCTCTACAGCAATCTGTCGAGCATTTTGCTGGCACAGGATTTTCAGGATTTGACCGGTCAGGTCATTAATAAAGTTACCAGTTTGGTCAAGGAGGTCGAAGCCAGTCTGGTGGATTTGGTCTTTATGGCCAGCCAGGTCGATGAAATAACTGGCATCGTTCGCGAAGGCCCAGAGGTTGACGCCGATAAGACCGCTGAAGTCAGCGATAAAGGCGAAGGACCTCAGATCAATGCCAATGCTGAGGGTGTCGTATCCAGCCAGGACGATGTGGACGATCTATTGTCCAGTCTTGGTTTTTGATTGGGGTCTAGGAGAGCAGCATGGGCTTCGAAGCGGACGAAGAGATTTTACAGGATTTCCTGGTTGAGGCTGGTGAAATTCTAGAGCAATTGTCCGAACAGCTGATTGAACTGGAGCGCAGCCCGGACGACCGGGATTTGCTCAACGCCATTTTCCGGGGCTTTCACACCGTTAAAGGCGGCGCTGGTTTTTTGCAACTGACACCCTTGGTCGATTGTTGCCACGCTGCGGAAAACGTCTTCGATACGTTGCGTAATGGCTTGCGTCAGATCGATGCTGATCTGATGGATGCGGTGTTGCGTGGCCTCGATAACGTCAACGAAATGTTCGCTCAAGTCAGTAATGGCGAAACACCTCAGCCTGCCGATGAAGAACTGGTGGCGCTGCTGCATCGATACGCTGCGCCGGCTTCGGCGGACGAAGCCCCTGCTGAAGACGAACAAGCGGTGGCAGCAGACACCGCCGAGGAAGCTTCCAACGTCGCCCAGGATGCCCCCAAGCCCGGTGATGACATCACCGATGCCGAATTTGAAGAATTACTCGACGCCATCTCCCCGAACGATCAGGCCGGATCAGCACCGGCGTCGGGCTCAGAATCGTCAACGCCTCCGCCGGCTGCCAGTGAACTGACCGGCAGTGGTGATGAAATCTCCGATGACGAATTTGAAGCCTTGCTGGACGAGTTACACGGTAAAGGTCAATTCAAAGCCGGCAACGATGAAGCGCCAGCGAAAGAAGACAAGCCTGTGGCGCCAGCTGCGGCGGCCTCGAACAGTGACGAAATCACGGATGATGAATTTGAAGCGCTGCTGGATGAACTGCACGGCAAGGGTCAGTTTAAAGCGGGTGCTGACGAAGCTGCGGCTGCATCGGCAGACGATGCCAAGCCCAAAGCCGAAGCGCCGAAAGCTGCAGCCAAGCCAGAGCCTAAGGCGGCAGCCAAACCGGAACCTCAAGCGGCACCGAAAGCTGAAGCCAAGCCCGCAGAAGCCAAGGCGCCCGCTAAAGCAGCTGGCGGCGAACCACAGCGGGCGGCTGCCGGTGGCGATACCACTGTCCGTGTCGACACCAAACGACTC
Organism: Saccharospirillum sp. HFRX-2; assembly: GCF_043196805.1. NCBI lineage: Bacteria > Pseudomonadati > Pseudomonadota > Gammaproteobacteria > Oceanospirillales > Saccharospirillaceae > Saccharospirillum > Saccharospirillum sp. HFRX-2. The sequence continues at coordinate 68,313 of NZ_JBEBMU010000006.1, read as the reverse complement.
GATGACATCATGAACATGGTGGGCGAACTGACGTTGGTTCGTAACCGTCTGATGCGTTTGGGCAGTGAGCTGGAAAACGAAATGCTGCAGAAGGCGGTGAGTAACCTCAACGTCGTCACTGGTGATCTGCAAACCTCGGTGATGAAAACCCGGATGCAGCCGATCAAAAAAGTCTTTGGTCGGTTCCCGCGCGTGGTTCGGGATCTCGCGCGCAGCCTGAAAAAAGAAGTGAATCTGCAATTGGTCGGGGAAGAAACCGACCTCGACAAAAACCTGGTCGATGCGCTGGCCGATCCTTTGGTGCACTTGGTCCGCAACTCGGTTGACCACGGTGTTGAGATGCCCGACGTGCGTGCTGCTGCTGGCAAACCGCGCGCTGGTGAAGTGGTGCTGTCAGCCGAGCAGGAAGGCGATCACATCCTCTTAATGATCCGTGACGACGGCGGCGGCATGGACCCGAATGTGCTGCGCGGTATTGCCGTTAAGCGCGGGGTCATGGATCAGGAAGCGGCCGACCGTCTGACCGACAATGAATGCTATAACCTGATTTTTGCGCCCGGCTTCAGTACCAAGACCGAGATCTCCGATATCTCCGGTCGCGGTGTGGGCATGGACGTGGTTAAGACCAAAATCAGTCAGTTAAACGGCACCATTGATATCGATTCGGAAAAAGGCCGTGGTACCACCATTCGCATCAAGGTACCGCTGACGCTGGCCATTATGCCGACGCTGATGGTGATGTTGAGTGATCAGGCATTTGCCTTGCCATTGGTTAACGTGGATGAAATTTTCCATCTCGATCTGAGTCGAACCAACGTTGTCGATGGCAAAGAAGTGGTGATGGTGCGAGGCAAACCCTTGCCGCTCTATTACCTCAAGCGCTGGCTGGTTAAAGGCCATCGTGGTGACCCCAAAGAAGAAGCCGGTCATGTGGTCGTGGTGTCTGTCGGTACTCAGAAAGTCGGCTTTGTGGTTGACCAGCTGGTTGGCCAGGAAGAGGTGGTGATTAAGCCGCTCGGTGGAATGTTGCAGGGAACGAAAGGCATGTCGGGTGCGACCATCACGGGTGATGGCCGTATCGCACTGATTATTGACGTCCCCGGCTTATTGAAAGCCTATTCCGCTGCGGATTGATGCGGGCGTTTGCCCAATTAAGGAGAATTGAATGCCCATCTCGGTGATGATCGTTGACGATTCCAGCTTCTTTCGAACCCGGATTCGTGGACTGATTGACGCCCATCCTCAGCTTAAGGTGGTTGGCGAAGCGTCCAATGGCCGTGAAGCCATCGATCTGGCGGTGCGCCTCAAGCCCGATGTCATCACCATGGACTATGAAATGCCCATGATGGATGGCATCTCGGCGGTTCGTGAAATTATGAACCGCCAGCCGACGCCCATCCTGATGTTTTCATCCCTGACCCAGTCTGGCGCCCGGGTCACGCTGGATGCCCTGGATGCCGGTGCGGTCGATTACCTGCCCAAGAGTTATGAAAACGTCGCCGATGGTCCTTCGGCGCTGAAAAAAGCGCTGTGTGAAAAGATCATTGCCATCGCCGGTCAGGCCCGTCCCCGGGCGACCGGTCTGGATGCGGTACCACCACCGCCGGAAAAACCGGCACCGGCTCAGGCCGGTCGGCGCAAGCGTTATGCGCAGCGTTTTGATCTGGTGATGATCGGTACCTCCACCGGCGGTCCGGTCGCGCTGCAGAAAGTACTGACGCAAATACCAGCCAACTTCCCAGCGCCGATCCTGATGATCCAGCATATGCCGGGCAGCTTTACCGGCGCTTTTGCCGAACGGCTTGATCGGCAATGTGCGCTGAGCGTACGTGAAGCCAGTGATGGTGACAGCCTTAAAGCCGGTGAAGCGCTGTTGGCGCCAGGCGGCCTGCAGATGATGTTCTCCGGTAAGAATCGGCTGCGTATCTTTGAAGGCGATGAGCGACTCAATTACAAACCCTCGGTCGATGTCACCTTTGGCAGCGCGGTTAAGTACTATGGCAAGAACATTCTGGCGGTAGTGTTGACCGGCATGGGCGCTGATGGTCGCGAAGGCGCTCGCCTGATCAAAGACAGTGATGGGGTGGTTTGGGCACAAGAGTCATCGACCTGTGTAATTGATGGCATGCCTTCTGCAGTGGTCAAAGCCAATTTGGCTGATGAAGTCATCGCTTTGAATGAAGTCGCCAATCGCCTGATAGAGGTGGTGTCGGCCTGATTCGGGGTTTTGAACGCAGGGGACCTACACCATGATCGCTTTTTTGGGGTTGCTGCTGGCCTGGTTTGCTGTCTTTGGCGGCCATCTGCTGGAAGGCGGCCATATCGGTTCACTCACTAATCTGCCGGCGGCCGCTATTGTCTTGGGCGGTACTCTGGCGGCCGGTCTGGTGCAGTCAGACACCGCCACCTGGCGCCTGGCCTGGCGCTATTTCCCATCTGTATTCAGCGGCCCTGACTGGGCGCTCAACAACGCTCAAGCGAAGCTGGTGCGCTGGTGTCAGTTAGCCCGTAAAAAAGGGCTGCTGGCGCTGGAAGCCGACTCCAATAGCGAGGCTGACGACTTTATGCGTCTGGGCCTGCAATTGCTGGTTGATGGCGAGCCCAGTGACAAAATTCAGCGCAGCCTTGAGGTGTCGATGGACACCCGCGAAGGGCGTTGGCTGAAAGCGGCCCAGTTGTTCGATTCCCTGGGTGGCTATGCGCCGACCATGGGGATTATCGGTGCCGTTCTGGGACTGATTCAGGTGATGACCCAGATTGAAGATACCCAGGCGCTGGGCGGCGGTATTGCCACCGCTTTTGTGGCGACCATCTATGGTGTTGGTCTGGCTAACCTGTTCTTTCTTCCCGTTGCGGCCCGCCTGAGAACTCTGGCGGAAGAGCGTTTTGCGTTTGATGAGATGGTGCTCGATGGCATGCTGGCGATTGCTGACAGTGAAAATCCCAGAGTCCTGGAGCGTCGCTTGAAGGAGTATGGTGAATGAGACGCCGGCGTCGTCGCAATCAACGCTTCAGCGCCAATCAGTCGCAACGCTGGATCTTGTCGTACGCCGATTTTTTGACGTTGTTGTTCGCCTTCTTTGTGTTTCTCTACGCCATTTCTTCGGTTGATAGCGGAAAGTTTGAGGCGGTCAGTCGGAATCTGTTACAGATATTCAATGTTGAGCCGAGCAGTATTGATCCGATTGAGTTGCAGACAACGCCGGCGGGTCCGGATTTTTTTAATCCGTTGTATCGTCCTGAACCGATTCCCAGTACTCGTGAGAATCTGGCTGATACCCAGCCCTATCATCAGGAATCGACCTTATTGGAATTACGCCAGCAGTTGGAAGAACACTTTGCCCAGCGCATTGATGATCAGTTAATCAGCGTCAGTGGTAATAGCGAATGGCTGGAAATCAATTTAGAGGAACCGGTTTTATTTTTGCCCGGATCGGCCGATATAACGGCACAAGCGGAAGCCATTCTCTATGAAGTGGCGGCCTTATTGAGTCCATTGCAGCAACCGGTGGCCGTTGAGGGCTATACTGATCAATCACCACCGGGTGGTCAGTTTGACGATAATTGGACCTTATCGGTTACCCGGGCGGCGAATGTCGTCCGCTATTTGCAGACGGCGGGAATTGCCGGCGAACGCCTATCCGCCGTAGGGTTTGGGGAATATCAACCGCGCTTTGATGAGACCAACGCCCAACGAGCCGCACGAAACCGGCGGGTCAGTATTGTTGTTACGCGGCTGAACGGGCCTAATAGCCTGATATCATCAACGTCGGCGCCAGTTGGTCCGGAAGTTGCTGAACCCTGAAGCGGTCCTTGGTCCGAGGGCAGGTTTTGGCCGCTTTCGGAACAAGAAGAACGGATGTTTAAGGAGAGTCCATGCACGTTTGGTCCGTTGCCAATCAAAAAGGCGGGGTGGGGAAAACCACCTCGGTGGTTTCATTGGGCGCCATGTTGGCCGACAAGGGCCACAGAGTATTGGTGTTCGATCTGGATCCCCAGGGCTCTCTGACCAGTTATTTCGGCTATAACCCCGATGATCTGGAACGCAGTGCTTACGACCTGTTTATGACCAAGGGCAAGGTGCCTGAAGACCTGCCCAAGCAGTTGATTAAGGAAACCTCCCAGCCGGGCATGTCGCTGATGCCGGCGTCTACCGCTCTGGCTACTCTGGAGCGTAACGTCAGTCAGCAGGAAGGCATGGGCCTGGTGGTGTCCAAGACACTGGCGCACCTCTGGGACGATTTCGACTATGCGCTGATCGATACGCCGCCTCTGCTCGGTGTATTGCTGATTAATTCGCTGGCAGCGTGCAAGCGTTTGCTGGTGCCGGTACAGACCGAGTTTCTTGCGCTTAAGGGCCTGGAGCGGATGGTTCATACCATCTCCATGGTGATGGCATCGCAAAAACGCGGTTTGCAGCATTTGATCATTCCAACCATGTTTGACCGTCGTACTCAGGCGTCGTTGAAGACGTTGCGTACCTTGCGCGAACAGTACGAAGGCAGCATCTGGCAGTCGGCTATTCCGGTCGACACCCGTTTTCGTGATGCCAGCCGCGAAGGCTTGCCGATTTCACTTTACTCGCCGGATTCTCGTGGCGCCCGGGCGTATCAGTCATTGTTAAAAACGCTGTTGGCGATGGAGTGAGGTTGAATCGATGCATTGCGCTCACCTTGAATCGTTATTTTTTAGCTCCGGTGTTGTGCTGAGCCGGCGCGTGGGTGGGCATGTGCGATGAATAACAAGGCAGGAACAGAGGTTCGCACCGAACTGGCAGCTGATCGCACTCTGGCAACCTATCTGGATGCCATGCTGCATGAAGCCACCTTCAGCGAGCCTGAAGACGAAGAATTGGACTTGGCAGCCGAAGCAGCGGTCGAGGATGCTGTTGTCGAGCCAGAGCCAGAGCCAGAGCCAGAGCCAGAGCCAGAGCCAGAGCCAGAGCCAGAGCCAGAGCCAGAGCCAGAGCCAGAGGTGTCTCAGGCAGAATCCGAACCTGAGGTTGAGGCAGTACAGCCAGACCCGGAACCTGTGGTTGAACCTGAACCTGAACCTGAACCTGAAATAGAAACGGCTCAAGCGGAACCGGAGCCCACCTGGGATGATGTCCCGCCCGAGCCTGAACCTCAGTCGTTCGAGCCTGAGCCGGTGGCTGAAATACAGCAGCCGGAACCGGTATTTGAACCTGAGCCTGTATTCGAGCCTGAACCTGAGGTCGAGGCGCCGCAAGCAGACATTGATTTTGACACTGAGCTTGAGCCCGATGATGAAGGCCTGAGTCGTTGGCTGGAGAACGGCCGACCGGTCTGGGGGCAGGAGCGGTTTGATTGTCTTGTATTTGTGGTCGATGGCCTCAAATTGGCGGTGCCTTTATTGTTGTTGGGTAATATTCATCCAATGGACAAAGAATTGACGCCTTTGTTCGATCAGCCGAAATGGTTTCTGGGATTGTTGCCGATTCAGTCTGATCGCCACATTCGCGTGGTCGATACCGCTCAGTTGGTGATGCCCGAGCGCTATCGGCCGGAAAGCAAGGAAAGCCTGGAGTATGCCGTCGGTGTGCATGGTTCGGATTGGGCCTTCGGCTGCCATTCCATAGAAGGCTCTATCAGCCTGCACCCCGATGCGGTGAAATGGCGCTCCACTCGCACCAGTCGACCCTGGTTGGCCGGTACGGTGATCGATCAAATGTGTGCCCTGGTGGATTTGCACGCCTTTGCGCGAACGGCTCTAAAACGCTGATTTCAGCGGCCCAGCTGGACGCCTGAGCGGACTCTACTATAGTTGCTAACCAGATGAATTAAGAGGTTCTGTTATGACAGCGCAAACCATCAAAGCCGGTGATGACTCGGTTTTACAATGGGTGACGTTTCGGCTGGGTAACGAGACTTATGGTCTCAACGTGATGCAGGTTCGTGAAGTCTTGCGGTATTCCGAGATTTCACCAGTACCGGGTGCACCGAGCTATGTAATCGGCATCATTAATTTGCGCGGTAACGTCGTCACGGTGATCGATACCCGTGAGCGTTTCGGGCTGCAGACGGCTGAACTGACCGACGATACCCGCATTGTTATTCTCGAATCCGATAATCAGGTGGTCGGTATTCTGGTCGATTCAGTCGCTGAGGTGGTGTATCTGAAGGCGTCCGAAATTGAAACGGCACCGAATGTCGGAAATGATGAAAGCTCTCGTTATATCCAGGGCGTTTGCCACAAGAATGACGAACTTTTAATTCTGATCGAAATCGCCAAACTGCTCACAGAACGCGAATGGCAGGAAATTGCCGAGCTGTAATTTGAGCACCGCCGTTATTATCTGATTCCCAGCTGACTTATTTCTCCCCTCCGAACTGGCCCGCTTTGTGCACAAAGAGGGTCAGGGTGTGACGACCGTCAATAATCAAACGGAGGGGATCCGTCATGTTGAATGAAATGCTGCATACTGGCCAGGCTTTGCTGGCATCATTGGAACCGACTTCCTGGGGCGTCGCTGCTGTCGCCATTTTGCTGCTCGGTGTTGTTTGGCATCATGCGCGTAAGATTCGACAGCTGCAGCAGCAGTTACTCAATCAGGATCGTTTTTTGCGCCAGGAATTGAAAATGATGAACCAAGGCGCCATTGGTGTGGGTAACCGCGTTAAAACCCTGGAAAAGCAGGTGCGCAGTCAGCCCAGTGAATTTGAACAACGCCTGTTGGCACAAGCCAGCGTTGCTCAAGCCCAGGAACAACGTCCCAACCGACCGTCCAAAAGCCGTGCTGAACAAGCCTTGGCAGACTGGATGAAGGATTATCGCACTACAGCCTGAGGCATCATTCGGCTTTGAATTCCAAGACCACTCAAACCTTAACTTCCCTGGTGCTGAGCCTGGTATTGCTCGGCGCCGGTCAGGCCATTGCTGACGATCGCGATCCACTGGAGCCGCTGAATCGAGCGATTTTTTCCTTTAATAACGGTGTCGACCGCGTGTTGGTGCGGCCGGCAGCGCGTGCCTATCGCTGGGTGATGCCGAATTTCGCCGAACAGGGGGTGCGTAATGTGTTCGCTAACCTCGGTGAAGTGCGTAATGCCAGCAATAATCTGCTGCAGGGCAAATGGCAGCGCACCGCGGCAGCGACCGGACGTTTTGCCATAAATTCGACGGTCGGCGTGGTCGGCCTCTTTGATGTGGCGACCCGGGTCGGTATTGAACCGGTGCCGGAAGATTTTGGTCAGACGCTGGGTTACTGGGGTCTTGGTCACGGTCCTTATCTGGTGTTGCCGGTATTGGGACCGTCGTCGTTACGCGATGGTACTGGTCGGGCGGTGGATTTCTGGCAGGATCCTTTGCTCTACGTCGAACTGGAGCCGGCGGAGCGGGGCGCAATTTTTGTGGTGAGTGGCCTGCAGACGCGGGCGGATTTGCTGTCGTCGGACGGTCTGTTTTCCGGCGATACCTACCCGGTCATTCGCGAAGCCTACTTCTCGATGCGTGAGTTCCAGGTCAATGATGGCGAGGTCAGGTCGGATGCCTTTATTGACGAAGATGGCAGCGAAGAAGGCTACGTCGATGAAGGTTTCATCGACGAAAGTTTCTAGCCGTTGGTGTTGGCCGGTTAAGGTTTTTGCCTAATCCAGCCCGAGTATCTCGACGCCGTGGCGGTATTGATTGCCGTCCGCGTCGCAACGCACCACTTCAGCCTGAGCGTCTAATGAAGACAGCTGCTCATTGGGCGATTCAATCACCACTCGTATCTGGGTCCCCAGCGACAGTGGTTTATCCATTATCAGGCTCATGCCCACCGCACTGAAATCCTGACACAGGGCGGTTAATGCTGTGCTCTCTCCCTCTATAAAGATTTGCGCCTGGGCGTTCATCCGCATGCGAATGAAGTCCCTTTTCTCGTCATAATCTCGATCCGCTGTGCTCATGCTCACCTCGTCTGGCCGATGGCGGATGGCGGTCTATTGCTTTCCAGACCCCGCCCCGTTAAGTTGCCTCCATCTCGCAGTGGAAGTCAACCAGATGCCAATCACCGACGCCAAACTGCTGGTCGTGGACGATGACCAGGCGGTACGCGATTCCATCGTCGCTTACCTGGAAGACAGCGGTTACAGCGTACTCGAGGCCGATACCGGCGAAGCCGCCCTGGCTTTGTTCGAGCAAGAAGCCCTGGATTTAGTGATTTGCGATATCCGCATGCCAGTGATGGATGGCCTGACGTTGTTGCGACGCATCATGGAAGTGACCGATGAAGTGCCGGTTATCGTTGTCTCCGGTGCCGGTGTTATGTCTGATGTGGTCGATGCGCTGCGCCTGGGCGCCAGCGATTACCTGATGAAACCCATAGTTGATCTGGGCGTGCTCGAACATTCGGTCGAGCGGGCGCTGGAACGGTCATTGTTGGTGCGCGAGAACTACCGTTACCGGGTCGAGCTGGAAGCGCGCAATCAGCAACTGCAAGACCACGTTGATCGACTCAAACTCGACTTGCAGGCCGGTCGTGCGGTCCAGCAACGCTTGTTGCCTGAGCAGCCGCTGGAGCGGGGCGGTTATCGCATCAACCATCGTATGGTGCCGTCGAGTTATCTCAGTGGCGATCTGGTCGATTATTTTCCGGTGCCGAATGATCGCGTGGTGTTTTATGTGGCCGACGTCTCTGGTCACGGTGCCAGCTCGGCCTTAATTACCTTGCTGATCAAAAACCAGATTGATCGTCTGCGCGATGAAATCGACAACGGCAGTTCAGACGTCGTGCTGCACCCCTCTAAGGTGCTGACGCTGATCAACCAGGAACTACTGAAAACCCAGACCGGCAAACACGCCACGGTATTCTATGGCGTTCTGGATACGGCCTCTGGGCAACTGAGTTACGCCTCGGCGGCGCATTTTCCGGCGCCGGTACTGAGTATTGCGCAATCGGTACGCGCTTTGGAGCCGGAAAACCTGGCGGTTGGTTTGTTTGAAGATGTCGGTTTTAACGGACGAGAATTGTCGCTACAGGATTTCGAACGCCTGTCGGTTATGTCTGATGGAGTTCTGGAACTGCTCAACGATGGCAGTTTACAAGAAAAGGAAGCGCACTTACTTGAGTTGGGTGCGGACCCGTCCCATACTATGCTCCAATTTCTGGCGCAGATGACCGAAAGGGGTAAAACCCAGGCTGTGCCGGATGACATCACAGTGCTAACGGTCGAAAAGATTGCCTAGGTCGTATCCTCAATGAGTACCGGTCGAGTTTTAATGGCGAACAAATCAGGTGCCTATGTCATTAAGCTGACAGGCGATGTCCGGATGACGCTCTGTACCACGCTCGACAGCTGTCTATACCGAATGGTTGACGACCCGGTGTTTCAATCGGTGACGGTTGATGTCACCGAAGCTGAAGGCATCGACAGTACCAGCCTTGGTATGCTGGCCAAGGTTTCCCGTCTTGCTACTCCGGCCATGGGCCGCGTTCCCACACTTGTATCCACTCGCGCTGACATCACCCGACTCATCGAAACCATGGGGTTTCGAGATCGTGTCTTCGCTATCGTTTCCCGACCCGAATCGGCTACTCAGTCGAGTCTCGACGAACAGCCAGCTTTGCCGGTTGATGAAGGCGATGCCCGCGACCGGGTGTTGGAAGCTCATAAAATTCTGATGTCGTTAAACGACCATAACCGCCAGACATTCAAGGAGCTGGTGGAGTGTATCGAGAATCAGGCGCGGCACTAGCCCCGGCCCTGATCGCAAGGAGAGAAAGTGTCCAATTCCCCTTTACCGCCCCAGCGCATTGCCGTTCTGGGCGGTGGTAGCTTTGGTACAGCAGTGGCTAATATCGCTGCAACCAATGGCCATTCGGTTCGACTGTGGATGCGCAGTGAAAAACAGGCCGATGACATCCGCGAGCAGGGCGAGAACAGCCGTTATCTGCCCGGTTATAAACTGTCTGAGCGCTTGCAACCTGAGCTCGATCTGGTCGCTGCCGTCAGTGATGCCGATTACGTCTTTGTTGCCGTCCCATCCAAAGCTTTTCGGTCGGTGACTGAACAAGCTGTTCCGCTGTTGCCGGCTCATACTGCGCTGATCAGCCTGACTAAAGGCATTGAACCGGGTAGTTTCAAGTTGATGAGCCAGATCCTGCATGACCTGGCGCCAAGCCACGAAACCGGCGTTATCAGCGGACCGAACCTGGCCAAGGAAATCGCCCAACAGCAAATCTCTGCGACGGTGATTGCTTCCTACAGTCAGTCGCTGCGCCAGAATGTACAACAGTTGTTGAGCAGCCAGCATTTTCGGGTCTACGGTAACCCGGATATCTACGGCGTTGAGTTGGCTGGAGCGCTGAAGAATATCTACGCCATTATCACCGGTCTGGCTGCGGCTCTGGGTATGGCCGAAAACACCCGCGCCGCGATCATTACCCGGGCTCTGGCTGAAATGTCCCGATTTGCAGTGCGTTTGGGTGCCAATCCCATGACCTTCCTGGGTCTGGCCGGGGTCGGGGATTTAATCGTGACTTGTAGCTCGCAACTGAGCCGTAATTACCGGGTAGGTTATTACATCGGTGAAGGCGATTCGCTGAAGCAGGCAATCAAGCGCGTCGGCGAGACCGCTGAAGGTATTAATACGCTGCGTATGGTGCACGAAAAGGCCGCCGAAATGGGTATCTACATGCCGTTGGTGGGTGGGCTCTACGCCATCATTTATGAAGACAAGCCGATTCGGGAAGTGTCGGGCAATCTGATGTCGGGTGATCTGGCGCAGGATGTCGAGTTTATGGGAGCAGGGATCTGATGGAGTCGAACAGGCGAGAACGCAGCGAGCACCAATTATTGCGATTGGTGTTTATGGTCATCTTCGGCGTGGTGCTACGGCTCAGTGTCATACTGACGTTTTTGCTGGCTGCCGTGCAGTGGATCTGGCGCTGGTTTCAGCGCGACGATAATCAGCGGCTGCGTGGTTTCTGCCTGGCGCTGGGTCGCTATCAGCATCAGCTGTTGGATTATTTGTTGTTTAATACCGAAGCCAAACCCTTTCCATTTGCTGATTGGCCGGCGAATGAGACCGACCTCGAGGACTGAGCATGCGTTTGCTGCTGTTGCGTCATGGTCAGGCTGAAGCCAGCGCACCCACAGACGCCCAGCGCCGGCTGGTAGCAGCGGGTGAAGCCGCTGTCTTGCAACAAAGCCAATGGTTAGACTCCTCGGTGAGCGCTTTCTACTGCAGTCCCTACCGCCGCGCTCGCCAAACCGCTGAACTGATTCGTCCCGCTCTGGGTAATACCGAACCGATTATCGATGACCGTCTGACACCGGATAAACCGGTCAAGGGCGTTCTGGATTTACTGCAGGCGGCAGAAGGCGAGGTCATTTTGCTGGTTGCACACAATCCGCTGCTGTCTCATTTGGCCGGTACGCTGATTGGCGATCCTTACGCCGTGTCGCTACCGACCGCCGGCTTGGTTTGCCTCGAAGCCGATGGCTGGTTCCCTGGCAGTGCCCAATTATTGTGGCAAAAATAAACCTTATTGGTTGTTTTTTCTTTCATTTTATAAGAAATCTCTTCAATTCAAACGACTGTTTGAACGAATGCCCGGCCTGAACTAGATTGTAGGGTCTTGATGTTGCTGTTCAGGTCGCCCATGAAACCTCTGATCCATTTTGCTCACGCTAACGGTTTTCCCTCAGCCAGTTACAACGCTTTGTTTGCGGCCCTGTCGTCCGACTATGAGGTCTGTCAATTACCGCTGGCCGGACACGATCCCAATTATCCGGTGACTGATAATTGGCCGCATCTGAAACAACAGTTGATCGACAGTATTGAAGCCCAATGTGATCGACCGGTGATTGGCCTGGGGCATTCCCTGGGTGGCGGTCTGACGATGATGGCGGCTCGCGAACGACCGGATCTGTTCGCAGCCATCCTGTTACTTGATGTGCCTTTGTTTAATTGTCTGGAAAGCCTGTTAGTGCGAGCGGTGAAACAGTTGGGCCTGGTTGATGCCGTCACTCCAGCAGGGCGATCCAAACGCCGGCGTACCCAATGGCCTGATGCAGAAACCGCACTCAACTATTTCCGCACCCGTGGATTGTTCAGCCGTTTTGATGAGCGCTGCCTGCGGGATTACGTCGACAGCGCCCTGCGGCCTGCCGCCAATGGTGGTGTCGAATTGGCTTACGAGCTGGAGGTGGAGTTAGCGATTTTCCGCAGCATGCCGCATACCCTGGCGGTGCGTGCCGGTCAGTTGTCGATGCCGGCCGGCATTTTGGTCGGCCGCGATACCGATACGGTTCGTAAAAGCCAGTATCTGCGTATGAAACGACGCCTCGGCTTCTATGGCGAGCGCATTGAAGGCACCCATATGTTCCCACTGGAATACCCGGAGCAAACGGCTGCGGCCATCAATCGTCAGCTGCTGCATATGCAGCTGGATCAGCAGCAGGTCGGTTAATCCATGCGTGAATTCAGTCTGTTGCAGGGACGCATTCAAGGCGTTCGTTGGGGGCAGGGCCGTCCGGTGCTGGCGTTTCATGGTCTGCTCGATAATGCCATGAGCTTTCAGCCGTTGGCGCAGCATCTGGATGACTGGGAAGTCTGGGCGATTGATCTGCCGGGCCACGGTCGTTCGGCGGCGTTGCCGGGTCGCGGTGGCTGGAGTTTGCCCGACTGGCTGCCGTTATTGGGTGAACTGCTGGACGATCTGGACTGGCCGCAATACGAAATTCTGGGACATTCTCTCGGCGGTATTCTCAGTCAGATGTTGGCGACCCTGGATGCGCGCATCCAGCGCTTATGGTCGCTGGATGCGTTGGGACCGATCAGCGACAGCGACCGTGGTAATCTGGACCGTTTGCAGCGGCTTTATGAGCGTCGCCTCAAACCCAACAGCCGTCGTCGTCATTATCATCATCCCGATGCGCTCTGGAAAGCGCGGATGGCAGGGCGCTTTCCGTTATCTGAACGTTCAGCGCAGTTGTTGACGCGACGCGGCGTTGGTCTGGATGGCGACGGCTGGTTTTTTAATTACGACCGGCGCCTGCGCCAGGAAACCAGCTGGCGACTGAGTGAAGCGCAAGTGTTGGCGATGTTGGCGCGGTTAGGTTGCCCACTGCATCTGGCCTTGTTTGAACAGAGTCCCCTGGCTGATCAGCAACAACTGGCAGCACGTCAGCAGGCGGTTCCGCAGTTGCATCTGGCCAGCTTTGCCGGCGGACATCATGCGCATATGGAAACCCCGCAGCCGATTGCCGAATGGCTTCAATCCAGTGTCTGAAATCTCGGTGCTCTGAAGGTCAATAAAGCTTGCTGGCGGGTGCGCAAGTCGATGGCTAAATCAGGTATACTGCGGCTTCTTTTTTAAAGGCTTGTTTCTTGGCATGTCTCAGTTTGCCTTTGCATTCGATGATTCCGATCTGCAGCAGCGTTGTCAGCAGCAATTAACTCAGTTGGCCGACTGGGTACGCTTTGGCGCCAGCCAGATGGCCCGTCATGAGGTGTTCCACGGTCAGGGTTTTGAGTCCGCCTGGGATGAGTCGCTGTTCTTGTGTCTGCGGGCACTGCAACTGGATTGGGACCTGCCGGCGGCGGCTTTGTCGACGTCCTTGCTCGACGAGGAGCGGGCGCAATTGTGGCAGTTGCTGCGCCAACGTTGCGAAGCCAAGGTACCCACGGCTTATCTGCTGCAGGAAGCCTGGTTTTGTGGCGAACCGTTTAAGGTCACGCCAGACGTGCTGATTCCACGCTCTCCCATTGCCGAACTCATCGAGACCGGATTTGAACCCTGGTTAAGCCAGGCTCCCGAGCGCATCCTCGATTTGTGTACTGGCAGTGGTTGTATTGGCATTGCCGCTGCCCGTGTGTTTCCCGAGGCGCAGGTCGATCTGAGCGATCTCAGTGAAGCGGCGGTGGCGGTGGCGGTGGAAAATGTTGAAGCCAAAGACCTGGGCTGGCAGATCGATGTCTACCAGGGCGATCTGTTCGCAAGCCTGACCGATGCACGCTACGATTTAATCATCGCCAATCCGCCTTATGTCGATGCCGAAGACATTGATTCGATGCCGGCTGAATTTCACCACGAGCCAAGACTCGGTCTGGCTTCGGGTGAGGATGGTTTGGATTTGGTACGGCGACTGTTAACTCAGGCTGCCGATCATCTGAGCGACGATGGTCTGTTGGTGTGTGAAGTCGGTAACAGTGCCGGCGCGCTGATGGAAACCTATCCCGATTTACCGCTGGAGTGGCCGGAATTCAGCCAGGGTGGATTGGGCGTTTTTATTATTCATGCGGCGGATTTACGCGCTTATTTTTCTCAGCTTTAATCCGTCTCCTTAATTTTGAACCGATAAAAAACTGCAACGGAATTCAGGATGTCAGGCAACAGCTTCGGAACACTTTTTACCGTCACCACCTTTGGCGAAAGTCACGGCCCGGCTTTGGGTGCCATTGTTGATGGTTGCCCTCCGGGAATGACGCTGTCAGAAACGGATTTGCAGGGCGATCTGGATCGCCGTAAACCCGGTACCAGCAAATACACCACTCAGCGGCGTGAAGCTGATGAGGTGCGTATTTTGTCGGGGGTTTTCGAAGGCAAAACCACGGGTACTCCAATTGGATTGTTGATCGAAAACACCAATCAGCGCAGCAAAGATTACTCCGAAATTATGAACACCTATCGGCCGGCACACGCTGATTACGGCTACGATCAAAAATACGGTTTCCGCGACTATCGCGGCGGTGGTCGCAGCTCCGCGCGTGAAACCGCTATGCGTGTGGCCGCCGGCGGAATTGCCAAGCGTTATCTCGCCAGCCAGGGCATTCATATCCAGGGATGGCTCAGTCAGATGGGGCCGATCGAACTGGAATATAAAGATGCCTCAGCCATCGAACAGAACCCCTTTTTCAGCGCCGATCCAGATAAAGTGGCCCAGTTGGAAGAGCACATTGTGCAGTTGCGCAAAGCCGGCGATTCGGTTGGCGCGCGTGTCAGCGTGCGTGCCACTGGTTTGATTCCTGGTTTGGGTGAGCCGATTTTTGATCGTTTGGATGCCGATCTCGCCAAGGCGTTGATGAGCATCAATGCGGTTAAGGGCGTGGAAATTGGCGATGGTTTTGGTGTGGTTAATCAACGCGGCAGTGAGCATCGCGATGAGTTAAGTCCGCAAGGATTTTTGTCCAATCATGCCGGCGGCATTGTCGGTGGTTTAACAACCGGTCAGGCCATCGAAGCGCACATCGCGCTGAAGCCGACGTCGAGTATTACCATTCCCGGCCGCAGCATTACCCGCCAGGGTGAAGCGACGGAAATGATCACCAAAGGTCGTCATGACCCTTGTGTTGGCATTCGCGCGGTGCCTATTGCTGAAGCCATGCTGGCTTTGGTGTTGATGGATCATTGGTTGCGTCATCGCGCTCAAAACGCTGACGTTACACCACCCATTCCTCCAATTCCCGGCGCTGTTGAATAAGTCGATCAGCGCATTTACAGCGGCAGCGTTTCATGCCAATTTGACGGAATACTTCGCGCCAAGAGGAGACAATAATAATGCGAAGCTTCCGTTGGCCGGCGGTTATTCTGGCGGTCCTCTTACCAGTGCTGGCCCAGGCGGACGTGGTCCGTCATCACTTCACCCGCAATGTCGTTGAGCGCGAACCAGTCGATCGACTGAGCAGCGCCACCAACATTAATCCGCTTTATTATTTTACCGAACTCGAAGACATGACCGGTGACACCATCGTGCATCGCTGGCGCTTGAATAATCGCCTGATGGCCGAGGTGCGTTTTGAAGTGCAGGGTCCGCGCTGGCGGGTCTATTCGAGCAAAGAAATGTTGCCCGACTGGGATGGCATCTGGAAGCTGGAAGTGCTCGATGGCGACGGCAATTTACTGGCGACCGATACCATCAGTGTGCTGATCGACTGAGCCGTTCACCGGTTATGGTCAGGGTAATGTCGGCAATCCAGTCGATATCGTTTAACAATTTCAGGCAGGGCTGACGCGCTGCCTGACGTTGTTCATCGCTGGCAAAACGCAGCTCCAGTTGGGCGCGTTGTTGATGGTAGTGAATGATCAAACGGTCGTAATCGATTACCGAGTACTCTGCTAATAAACGTTCCACTTCCGGACGCAAAGGCGCCAAGGAGCGGACCTGGCTGTCTTCCGGGTCGGGCTCGTGATCGATATGCAGGGTGACATCCGCGATATCGTCGAACTTTTCTTTGAGCGTGGTTAATGCCCATTCGTTGATCTGGTGTCCTTCGGAGACGGAGATACGGCTGTCGACTCTCAGGTGCGCATCGACGAACAGATCCGCGCCCATGCGGCGGGTACGTAACAGATGGACGTCGTATACGCCTGGTATCGTCGCCAGCGTCGTCGCCAGTTCATGCTGACGATCGTGATCAACGCCCTGATCGACCAATTGTTGAATGGCCTCCCAGGCCAGACGAACGCCCATCCAGCCAATCATGACGGCAACGATAAGCGCGGCGATGATCTCTAATGCCGGGAAACCGGCCAGCGTCGCCAATAAACCAACCAAGACCACCACCGATGACAGACTGTCCGACCGAGCGTGCCAGGCATTAGCTTCGATCAAGGCCGATCGTGCCAACCGTGCCTGACGAATGGCGTATTGGAAGTAGCCTTCTTTTAAGACAATGGCGATTACCACTGTTACCAGACCAAGCAGGCTTGGCAGCGGTCGCGTATCGGAAAACAGCAGCCCGACGGTTTCAACCGCAATTCCCAGAGCAACGGTCAGCAGCAGGGCACCGAGCATGACCGTGCCAAGAGTTTCAAAACGGGCGTGACCATAAGGATGATCGCTGTCCGGGCGCTGGCGGGCGATGCGCGCCAGCAGGATGATTGGCAAGTCAGCCAGCAGATCAGACAGGCTGTGCATGGCGTCGGCAATCAGTGCTGGCGATGCAATTAGCCAGCCCACGGCCAGTTTGATGACAAAGGCCAACGTATCAACCACTACCGCCCAGGCATTGGTGCGCCGGATGCGCCGATGGCGATCTTTCTCGGTGCTGGTCTCGGTCTGGTTCTGGCTCACAGCGCGCCTCGGTAGGCCGGATCGGCCGGTGGAATCACATCGCCATCTTCGTCAAGTTCCGGGTAGGGCAGACCATGGCGATCGCAGTAGGCGGCCATCTTTGGCTGCGCCCAGCGAAACAAGGTGGCGTGATAACTCGAATCTTCGACAAAGGGCCGTTCATAGAGCCCGGCCTGACGCCGCTGATGCATGGCTTCTTCCAGAATGATGGCGGCTGCAACGCTGACATTATAGCTTTCCACCATGCCGACCATAGGGATGGTCAGGTGTTCATCGGCGGCCTCAGCGGCTGCTTCACTCAGGCCGCGTTTTTCCGCGCCCATGATCAGTGCGAAGGGTTGCCGGTAATCGACTTCGCGGTAGTTGCGCGCCCGTGGTGACCAATGCGCCGCGTACAGTTTGAAGCCACGCGCACGAGCGGCCTGCATGGCGTGTTCGATGTTGTCGTGAACCCGGGCCGCGACAAAGCGACCACTGCCGCCGGCGGTATTGTGATACACCAGCCGGCCGCGAAGCGGTTGCACCATATGGATTTCCGGAATGCCGACCGCATCGGCGGTGCGCAAGATGGCAGAGATATTTTGTGCCTTGTGAACCTGATCGGTCAGCACCGTCATATCGGGCTGACGATCACGCAGCACCTGCTTGAATTTTTCGAAACGTGAACGACTCATGCGGTTCCAGGGTTTTCAGGACGGCGCTACTTTAACGGCCTTTCGGTAAAGCGCAAAGCGGCGGGCGAGGGTAGGCCTCGCCCGCAGTGGATCAATCGAGGTAGGGGTTGTGCTGCGGCAGGTCGATGGCGGAGGTGAAGCGGCTCAGCGACAGTTGCTCGCGGCTCAGGCTCAGGTCGTTTTCACCCATCACTGCCTCACCGAAGGAATACATCACCTTCAGGCCCTGTTCGCGCGTGCGACGGTCATAGTCGGCCTGGGCAGCGGCGATGACTTCGTTGCGGCCTTGCCAGCCATCGAGGCTGTTTTGACCGTGACGCTGACGCAGCAACTCGAGCGTCTTGGCTGGCGACAGCACCAGGGCGCTGGCGTTGTTGCCACCAAAGCCCTTGGCATTGATCAGCGCACCGTCCATCTCGGTGCCAAACTCACCGACCGCTTTATGATCCATGAGAATGTCCAGATTGGAGCGATGCACATCCTCAGCAATATGATCAATGGTACGAATACCGGGAATAAAGCCTTCCGCCCAAACACCCAGGGCGGCGGTCAGGCTATCGCCCGCCGCAGGCGCCTGGGAATGGCCCAGATAAGCTTTGATCGCACTGATCGGCCAGTGCTGGATGCCGAAGGTCTTGGCAATTTCATTAAAGATATGCGATTCGGTGACCCGGTTTTGCGGCGTGCCGGTACCGTGCGCCATCACAAAAGTTCGTGCCAGCCCAGCGTCGCCCAGAATGGCACGGGCGAGCGCAGTGGCCTTGGCCATGGTGATGTAATTACCGACACCCGGGCTGGAAATGGATTTCTTGTTGGCATCGGCGTTGACAAAGACATCGGCGACCGAGCCGAAGATGGTGGCGCCGCATTCCAACGCCAAAGCATCGTCCATCAACACCACGAACTGGCTGGATTCGGCCATGGTAAAGCCGGCGTTGGCGGAAAACGGACGGCAGGCGCGGCGGTTATCGACCCGATCACTGCCATCGAGCGCGCGCAGTTGATCGTCTTCAGCCAACGCGCCCATGGTGCGAAAACCCTCAATGATTTCCGGCACGATCGGCGCTTCGGAGTTACCGACGATGGCGACCCGGCACTGGCCGGATTGAATATCGGCCATGCCCTGGCGCAGATTGTACAAAAAGGTCGCACAGGCGCCGACGTTGGTACCGGTATTACCGACACTGTTGATCACGTAGGAGTTGATAAAGTCGGCCGACATTTCTGGCAACGACAGCGGCAGCATCTTGGAGGTGATGCGTGAACCCGTCATTGGCGACTGATAGAGCCCGCGCAAGCCAGCCTGGTCGAGCTGAGAATAAGCCGAGCCGGCGTAGACCGAGATTTGATCCGGACGCACCCGCTCCAGTACCGACTGCCAATCCATGCCGATTGATTGAATCGCATCGGACGCGCCATAAACCGCCATCTGCAAACCGCGCGGATGGTGAGTGGCGTTGTAATAAGAAGAGGGATCAAAACCACTGGGCAAGGAACCGGCAGAAGACACCTTGCTGCTATAGCTGCCGGGCAACAACACCGGCATATCACCAGCGACGTGAATCTGCACTTTATTGCTGTGCTCGCCGGTGATGGTCCAGCCTTCAGGCAGTGGGTCGGGCAACTGACGACGGGTTAATTCGAAGTTCAGACCGTCGGCATGGCTCAGCTTGGCTTTGGTCTGAGTCTGGACCTGGTCCGGGTCGTAGTGACTGGCGGGATTGATGCGGCGCACCAGAGTGCCATCGAGCATGGCTTGCCGATCGTCGGTGCCCATCAGCGTCGCCAGGTCTTGCCAGGTTGCGGCCATACGGCTGTCGTCGAGCGCTTCGTGCACCAGGCGACGATAGCTGTGATGCATGGAGACCCGGCCAGCGGCGTTGATGCCACCAAAGCCGACGATCAGAGGCAGTGATTTCATGAGTGGACGTCCGTCAGTCAGTAACTGGGCGAGGACTATAGAGCCTGACGTTCGGTGGTGTTATAACTATCTGGACGAAAAGCAATACAAAAAGGACAACCATGAAGCTGGCCTTTGTTATCGGCCCTCAATCCTTGCTGACCGGTATCGCCTTGCCGGTGGAGATGTTTTACGCCGCCAGTCGACATCGGGTGCGGCATCGATCGTCTACGCCACTGTCCATTCAACTGGTGGGGGAAACGCTGCAGCCACAGCGCGCCATCGGCGGTCTGAATATTCAGGCCGATCATACCTTTGAACAAGCCGACAATGCCGATCTGGTGTTTGTGCCGCCGATGTGGGGTACGCCCTGGCCAGTTATCAGCAAGGCTCAAGCGCTGCAAAACTGGTTGGTCGAACAATATCAGCAGGGTGCGCGCCTGGCGGCCACCGGTACCGGCGTCGGTCATCTGGCGCGGGCTGGCTTACTCGATAACAGAGTGGCTACTACGCATTGGTATTATCTGGACCGGTTTCGTCAGCGCTACCCGCAGGTGAAATTCGAAGGCCATCATTTCGTCACCCATGAAGATGGCCTCTATTGCGCGGGCTCGATCAATGCCCAAACAGACTTGGTGCTGTTTTTAATCGAACAGACTTTCGGTGAAGAAGCGCTGGCGCTGGTTGAACGGCAATTTATGCACGAGCTTAAACGAACCTTTTCGACACCCTATTTCGAACCGGGCGGCGCGGTGCATCACGATGAGGGTGTCAGCCTGGTGCAATCCTGGATACGCCAGCATCTGACTGAAGACATTACCCTGATGAATCTGGCCGCCTTGGTCGATCAATCGTCGCGTAATTTCAGTCGACGTTTTCAGGCAGCAACGGGCGAAAGCCCCATGGCCTATGTGCTGCGTTTGCGCCTGGACAGCGCTCGGGAGTTGTTACGTGATACCAATTTGACGGTGGCCGAGGTGGGCGAGGCGTGCGGCTTTCGAACCGCCGCCTACTTTGGTCGGGTGTTTCGCGAACGGCTGTCGATGACGCCCGGCGAGTATCGCAAGATGGTGCGTTCTAAGCTGTTTACCGCCGGTTAAAGTTGCTGTTCTTTAGCGGCCTGAGCTTTGCGTTGACGAATGACTTCCTCGCGGGCTTTTTTCGCCTTGGCGGCTTTTTTGAACGGCCGCAGCCAGACGATGATTTGTACGAAGGCGTTTAAGGTTGTTCCAGTGATGGCCAGGCCGGCAATCAGAGCGCCGGGTTTGAAGATCAGCACGATGCCGAACATCAAGTAAGCCAGAATCAAAAAGCTCAGCCAACTGACGGAGCCGGGTTGCGGTTTGTGCGCCACGGCGACAAAGCAGAACAGCGGAATGGAACTGAACAGACCGACCACAAAGCACGAAGCGATCCACTCGCCCAGTGGCATGGAGCCGTAGTCCGGGCCATACAAAAAAGCGCCGGCGTAGAGCGCAATCATCAACAGCCAGTAAGCCAGTTTCAGTTGGCGGTTCAGATTGATGGTGTTGTCTTTTTCAGCGGTTGCCATCGTCAAGCCTCAATGCCAGTTGTGCCAGTCGTCGACCCTGATTGCGAGCCAGACGAAGAACTTCAGCGTCCGGAGTTTGGTGGTCAGGCCCGGCGACCCAGGAACTGCCGTACGGCGTACCGCCAGCGCTGTGATCGTGCAGCGCGGCTTCGCTGAAGGGAATGCCGCTGATCAACATACCATGATGCAACAGGGGCACCATCATCGACAGCAAGGTCGATTCCTGGCCACCATGAGGTGTACTGGTGCTGGTGAACACGCCGGCGGGTTTACCGATCAGTCGTCCGGAGACCCATTCATTAGTGCTCTGTTCGAGGAAGTATTTCAGGCTGGCGGTCATATTGCCAAAGCGACCTGGGGAGCCGAGCGCGAGGCCCGCGCAACCGGCCAGGTCGTCCAAGGTGCAATAGAGCGGGCCATCGTCGGGAATATCACTCGCGGGGGTTTCGTGATCGGCGCGTACCGCGGGTACCGTACGCAGCCGCGACTCTATGCCACTGACTTCATCCGCGCCCGCTGCAATGGCCTGTGCCAATCGCGCCACACTGCCGTTGCGGCTGTAATAGAGCACCAGTAGATAAGGCACCTCAGATAAGCTCCAGAATCTGTTCCGGCGGACGGCCGATACGGGCGGATTTACCATCGCTCAATAGCGGCCGTTCCATCAGTTTCGGGTAGGCGGCCAAGGCTTTGGAGATGGCGTCAGCATCGCTGTCGGCCGACAATCCTGAGGCGGCATAATCGGCTTCTTTGGTGCGCACTAAGGCACTGGCCGGCGTATCCAATTGAGCGATCAGGGTTTTGATTTCTGCGGCGTTAAGCGGCTCTTGCAGATAGAGGCGTGTCTGAAATGCCACGCCGGCATCCTCCAGCAGCGCCAGAGCCTGGCGCGATTTTGAACAGCGCGGGTTGTGATACAAAGTCAGGGTGGCCATGGCGTTTCTCCGAGTCTGGCTAACTGCCGGGGCGCCAATCGTAGAGGCGCTCCAATTCATTCTGGTGCCACATTTCCGCTTCCGGACCACGATCAGTGCCCTGGTAAACGCCCAGGGTTTTGAGCTTGATAAAAAAGCCCGGGCGCGGAATCGGCTCGTTGCCTTTTTGAATGACCAGAGCAGCGCGCTGCGGTCGTCCCAGCAAGGCATCATCTTCCTGTACGGCTTCCAGCAGTTCGGCCAGTTTTTGAATCTGTTTGGGGGGCGTAAGCCCGAGGGCGTCGGCCAGAGGTTTGTACTGGATGGTCTCACGACGCAATCGCAGACCTTCCAGTAATTGCAGCAGGGCGTTGGTATCACTCATGAATGGCGAACAGCGACCGGTTTCAGGGTGTATTGACGCAGCATGGTGGTGAACTCGGCCAGAGTTTCGTTGCCATAGGCTTCGGCCTTTTCACACCAGGCTTTGAAGGCTGCGGCCAGTTCATCGCGCGAGCGGGTGCGCAACGCCCAGATGGCGTTCAGTTCTTCTTTGAGGCTGTGCAGTCGGTGCAATTCCGGGTGTTTGTCGAAGAAATCGGTCATCCACTGGCGACGCGATTCATCCCATTGTTCCTGACTTTGTGACAACCAGGCCGACAGGCGACGATAGTGCTGACCGGCGCTAAGGCGAATGCCAGCCTCTTCGCGCACCGCCTGACGCAGCACGCGGCGATGGAATTGCGCCATCACCCGGAAGCGGTCGTTAGCGGCTGCAACGGCGGTATCGGCATCGATCATTGACTTGCCATCGTGACGGAACACCAAAGGACCACGACGAATATTGCTCGCCAGCCCCAGCGCTTTGAACAGTCGGATATAGGTCCAGCCCAGATCGAACTCATACCAGCGCGACGACAGCTTGGCCGAGTTGGGGTAGGTGTGATGGTTATTGTGCAGCTCTTCACCACCAATAACGATGCCCCAAGGCACCAGATTACGGGCGGCGTCCGGTGATTCGTAATTGCGGTAACCCCAGAAATGCGCCACGCCATTGATCACACCAGCAGCCCAGAACGGAATCCACAGCATCTGAATCGCCCAGATGGACAAACCAATAGGGCCGAACAGGGCGATATTGATAACGGCCATTAAACCGATCCCCGCCCAGTTGCCGATTTTATGGCTGTAGATATGGCGCTCAACCCAGTCGTCGGGTGTACCGTTACCGTAACGCTTGAGCGTCGGTTCGTTGGCGGCTTCTTTGTACAGCTCGGCGCCTTGCCAGAGGACTTTGCGTAGACCCAGAATTTGCGGGCTGTGCGGATCGTCTTCGGTCTCGCAACTGGCGTGATGACGACGGTGAATGGCGGTCCATTCCTTGGTGATGATGGCCGTGGTCAGCCACAGCCAAAAGCGGAAAAAGTGTGCCAGAACTGGATGCAGATCCAGGGCGCGATGGGCGCTGTGGCGGTGCAGATAAACGGTTACAGATACGATAGTCAGGTGTGTCAGTACCAGGGTGTAGAGCACAGGGTGCCACCACTGCCACTGCAAGAGACCGGTTGCCAGCGTCATTGATTCTAAGGTCCACGGAGATTGAAGCTGGCAGTATAGGCAAGCGATGCCAGTGGGTGAAGCTGTGTCTTGCGGTCTGTTCTAAACTGGCATCAATGACAAAGTAAAGAAGCCGAAAGCTGGCTGGCCGGTGCCCCCTTGGGATCCCTAGTATTTGACGCCAAATTGACAGACCTCCCGTCGTCGGCTTTCTATGTTGACGTTCTAACACTAAGGACCTGAGCTTCGATGAGATCGCTAGTCGCAGTATTGCTGATGATGGCAGCCAGCCTGGCTCAGGCGACCGACTTCCTGCCGGTGGATGATGCCTTTCAGTTGAACGTTGAGCGCCAGGGTGATGAGCTGCGTCTGCACTGGCAGATTGCCGATGATTATTATCTGTACCGCGATCAGCATCGCATTCAGCCAAGCGAGGGCGCTGAATTGGGGGCGGTGCAGCTGTCTCCCGGAGCAGTAGAAAAATACGACCCCACCTTCGATCAGCAGATGGTGGTCTACTACGACAGCATGACCGCCGTTTATCCGGTACGTACTGACAGCGGCGAGATCGAAGTGGTCTATCAAGGCTGTGCCGATGCCGGTCTCTGTTATCCACCCCAAAAACGCCGTTTCGATCTAAACGGCGTGGCCCTGGCCAATGCCGACTCCGGTTTCGGAGATTTCTCTTCCTTTGACGAATCGTCCCTCATCGACCTCTCTGACAATAACCAACCCAGTGACAAACTGGCGGCCGTTACCCTGGCCAGCGCGCTGCTGTTTGCTCTGATCGGCGGCCTCATTCTCAATCTGATGCCCTGCGTGTTTCCGGTGCTGTCGTTAAAAGCTTTGCAACTGGCGCAGCACCGCGCTGAACCTGGTCCCGGCGAAAGCGAGCACAGCGCCATTGCCCACGGTTGGGTTTATACCGCCGGCGTGGTGATCAGCTTTATTTTGGTGGCGTTGTTGTTATTGGTGCTGCGCTCGCTTGGTGCCTGGGTAGGCTGGGGTTTTCAATTGCAATCGCCGGGCTTTGTGGCGGCGCTGGTGGTGCTGTTTTTTGTGCTCGCCTTGGCGATGAGCGGTTTTATCGAAATCGCCGGGCGCTGGATGGGAGCCGGCCAGAATTTGGCGACCCGTTCCGGCTGGAGCGGCAGTTTTTTTACCGGCGTGCTGGCGACCCTGGTGGCCACACCCTGTACCGCGCCTTTCATGGGCGCGGCCATCGGTTATGCGTTAACTCAGCCGATGCTGATCGGCCTGACTGTTTTCGCTGTTATGGGTCTGGGGCTGGCGTTGCCGATTCTGGTGTTGACCTATCTCCCTGGCCTGGGCCGCTTACTGCCTAAACCCGGCGCCTGGATGGTGACGTTCCGGCAACTGATGGCTTTCCCGTTGTTCGCGACGGTGTTGTGGCTGCTGTGGATCCTGATCGAACTGACCGAGCCAGTGGTGGTTATGAGCGCAGGTTTAGGGCTGTTGTTGCTGACGCTGGTGTTGTGGGCCGGCCGTTGGGCAACGCGCCTCGATGGTGCGCCTTTATGGTTGCTGCGCGGTGGACAGCTGGTGGTGGCGTTATGGGCACTGACGTTGGTGTTTTCCGTGCCGCAAGCGGATGAGCAGTGGCAGCCCTATGATGCTGCTACCTTGCAGCGTTACCAGAGCAATGGCGAAGCGGTGTTCTTAGATGTCACTGCCGCCTGGTGTATTACTTGCAAAGCCAACGAATCGGTTGCCTTATCGGGTGATGCTTTTGATCAGTTGGTACAACGCACTGGCGTGCAGTTGATGCGCGCCGACTGGACGCGGCCTTCGCCGGCCGTCGATGCTTTGATTGACAGCTTTGGTCGTAACGGTGTGCCGCTCTATGTGTTGTATCCGGCTAATGGTGGTGCGCCGCAAGTGTTGCCACAAATTCTGACGCCTGGTGCTGTCGCTGCAGCGTTTGAGTCACTCTAGGCGGAAAGAGTTTGCAGCGGCTGCTAGCATCACACTAATGCTGGCAAAGCTTGCTAAGCTATTGATCAGACTGTTAAACATGCCCTGTAACGGGCCAATCCCATTGCAGGAGTAGGTTGTCAACGCGGATGTTGTTGCCAGGTATTTTGGACATAGAAGCGTCCGGTTTCGGCCGGGGCAGTTACCCCATCGAAGTCGGCGTTGCCACGGAGCAAGGCGAAGAATACGCCTGGCTGGTTGTGCCGGAGCCCGACTGGTTGCATTGGGACGAAGGCGCTCAGGCGATCCACGGCATTAGCCAGGAGATGTTGTTGAGCGAGGGCGTTTCGGCTGCTTTGGTGGCCGATCAGTTGAATGAATTGCTCGAAGGTCAGATTTTATACAGCGATGGCTGGGGTTTTGATTCCGGTTGGCTGGCTCTGCTCTATTACAGTGCCCGCAAGACCATGACTTTTCGTCTGGAAACGCTGCCGCGCATTCTCAGCGAATTTCAGTTGTCGGTCTGGGATGAAACCAAGCATCGCATTCGTACCGAGCGTGATTTGAGTCATCATCGCGCCGGTGTTGATGCCAAGGTGTTGCAGCTGACTTATGAAGCCACCAGCTTGCTTGAACACCAACAGCAATTGCGCGGACCGGGTTGATTTTCAGCGATTGCCGCCCATTTTGGCAGCCTGTAGCTTTATCTTTCGCCTGTGACTGTTATCGAGGTTGATCATGTCTGTTGCCGCATCCATCGAAGCCAAACTGGCGGAATTGTCGCCATCCCATCTGGTCATCGAAAACGAAAGCCATCGTCATTCGGTACCCGAAAACAGCGAAACCCATTTCCGCCTGGAGATCGTCAGCGACCGTTTT
Organism: Saccharospirillum sp. HFRX-2; assembly: GCF_043196805.1. Taxonomy (NCBI): domain Bacteria; kingdom Pseudomonadati; phylum Pseudomonadota; class Gammaproteobacteria; order Oceanospirillales; family Saccharospirillaceae; genus Saccharospirillum; species Saccharospirillum sp. HFRX-2. The sequence continues at coordinate 41,878 of NZ_JBEBMU010000006.1, read as the reverse complement.
GATGGCTTACGCTCGGTGAAGCGCCACCAGTTGGTTTATGGATTGTTGCAGGAAGAGTTGAATGGTCCGGTGCATGCGTTGGCGATTCATGCCTATGCTCCGCAGGAGTGGGCCGGACAGGCACCGGCGTCTCCCGATTGCCGTGGTGGCAATAAGCTCTGAGCGATTAACGCCGGGTTATTTGACCGGCGCCTGCAGCAGTAAGTAGAGGTCGGTCAGCACTTCGGGCAGATCGTCGATCATCTGGCGAATCAGCTTGGGCTGACGATAGATTGGCTGGTAATCGGCTTCATCAGCAAACAGACCAGACGCCACTTCGATGGGCAGCAACAAGGTCGCCAAGTTGTCTTGCTGTTCGCTCTCGAACGATTCCGGGGTCGTGAAAACCACTTCCATAAAAGCTTCCGCCCAGAGCTGCTGCGGTGAATCCTGCCAGTCGGCGGTGGGTTCGAAGGTCAGAGCAATGCCATCGTCGGCATAGAGTTCGGTGGCAATCTGCTGATGCAGCTGCACGCATTGATCGGCAAACCATTGCGCTTCGGCTTCTGGCAGCTCGTGCAGCGATTGGTCGATGGCGCTGGCCAGCCATTCATCTGACAGCGGCTGGGCACTCACCGCCAGGGCGGTCAGGTAACCGTGCAGGCCGTGAATGTCGAGGCAATCCTCGGCGCGTTGGTCATCTTCCAGCCAATCGGCCAGTTGGTCCAAATCAAGATCAGTCATGGTTTTTCCTTGGCAACTTGGCGCTGATTATAGCGGTCTCAGAGCCGGCTGAATATGACATCGACGTCGCTAATGCCTTGATCACAAACGGTTTCCATGCCGGCGAGGGGTCGGTACAATGCCCGCCGACTCCCTGTAGTTCAACTGGATAGAACGAGGCCCTCCTAAGGCCTAAATCCTGGTTCGAGTCCAGGCGGGGAGACCAGCAAACATCAGAACAACACCAACAACAACAGCAACGAGAGGTGTCACGGATGTCAGAAACACTGGCCATTATTGGCGGTACCGGTTTGACCCAATTGCCGGGACTGACAATTTCCAAAGCACACGATGTGCAAACACCTTTCGGCAGTCCGTCGGCGCCGATCCTGGAGGGCGAACTGGATGGTTATCGCGTGCTGTTTTTGTCGCGTCACGGTCATCCGCATCGCATTCCGCCGCATCAGGTGAATTACCGCGCCAACCTCTGGGCACTGCAAACGCTTTATGCCACCGACGTTATTGCTGTCACCGCTGTCGGCGGCATCACCCGCAATATGTCGACCGGATCATTAGTGGTGCCGATGCAGATCATCGATTACACCCACAGCCGCGAGTCGACCATTTTTGAAGGCGAACTGGCGAGCGTTACCCACGTCGATTTCAGCTACCCCTACACCGAATCGTTGCGTCAGCTGTTGTTGCAGTCGGCCAAGAGCGCCGGCGAAGCGGTGATCAACGGTGGCGTTTATGGAGCGACTCAGGGGCCGCGTCTGGAAACCGCCGCTGAGATTTTCCGTATGGAACAGGATGGCTGCGACATCGTCGGCATGACCGGTATGCCCGAAGCGGTATTGGCGCGCGAACTGAAGCTGCGTTATGCCGGTTTATCGCTCGTGGTGAATCCGGCCGCGGGTAAAGGTGACGGCGTTATTACCATCAAGCAGATCGATGAAAATTTGGCCGATGGTATGGAGCGGGTGAAGCGGATTTTGAACGTCGCTGTTGATCAGTTTTACGGTTCTTAATGGGCGCTGTTATCAAGCAAAAAAAGGTCGGCATTGCCGACCTTTTTTATGTTTAATTATTGTGCCGCAAGCTTATTTGTCGATCGGCGTAATCAATATCAGCATGCCAAATTCCGGGTTGTCGAGATAGTGCAGCTCGCCGCTGCGCATACGACGACGTTGCTTCAGGCTGATGCTGTCGGTGGCGACAAAAAAGCGTTCACGACTGCTTTGTGCAGTCAGTTCACTTTGATAAACCGGCGCGCCCTGGTTTAACGACAAGCCTGTGAAAGGTGCGGTTGCGTTGCCTTCCTGGTGGTCGTTTATCAAACGAAAGGGATTGTCCGTTTGGGCGTAATGAATCAACTGCAGGTCGGTGGTGAGATGAAAATACCGCTCGACGTAGAGCTCCAGATAACCTTGCAATTCGTGTTGCTGGCCGTAAGTTTTGCCACCACTGATGCGCAGCAATTCGACATCGTCGCGACCCGGTACCGGCTGCACCCATGCCTGATGAAATAACAGGCGATAACCATCGCGGCGACTCATGGCCTCGATTTCATCGGCCAGTTGGTATTCGGATTCACCCAGCAAACGGAAGGGTGATAATTCGCTCATATCGCCATCGAGGACGGTGCGCTCTGGGCCGAAGGTGATCTCGTGGCTTTCCTGGGGTTCGTCGTCGGCATCTTCGTCGTCGCGATCGAAGCGCAGGGTATTGGGTATTTCAACGCGAAAGGGTTGCTCGGCGAGCATCGGGTAGGTTGGCCATTGTTCCGGGCTGTCGGTTTCCCGGTCCGGGTTTTCGAACACCAGAATTTCAACCTGATACCAGCGCTCCTCGTCGGATTCGGCCAGCACCAGAGGTGCAATCAGGGTCAACGTCAATGCCAGGGCGGCATGCTTGAGTGTCATCAGAGGTCTCATCCGGGTTTGCTGGTGATCAGTGTGAGGATTTCTTCGACGGTGTCAAACCGCTGTTCGGGCGTTGCACAATCGGCGCTGAAGCGCAGTTGAGTACCGTTTTTTAACTTGAACCGATGCGGCTGTGATTGAATCAACTGCACCAGTCGAAACGGGTCGATGATGGTGTCTTTGGCGAAGTCGATAAAGCCACCACTGGGGCCGACATCAAAGCGTTCAATACCAATGGGTTCCAGGCGCAGGCGCACCGAGGTCTGGCGGACAAGGTTGCGTACTGGCTCCGGCAACAGACCGAAACGGTCGATCATTTCCACCTGCAATTCATCCAGCTCATCGGCGTCGGCGGCCGAGGCGATGCGTTTGTACAGCGACAGTCGAGTATTGATGTCAGGAATGTAATCGTCGGGAATTAACGCTGGTATGCGCAGGTTCAGGTCGACACCGCCGCGTTCGGCCGCTTCCGGTGAGAACGTCTCGCCTGCTTGAATGGCTTTGACGGCGCGATTAAGCATATCCAGATAGAGCGAGAAACCGATGCCTTCGATGTGGCCGCTTTGTTCGTCACCCAGCAGTTCGCCGGCGCCGCGAATCTCCAGGTCATGGGTGGCGAGCGTAAAGCCGGCACCGAGATCCTGAGCTTCACCAATGGCTTCGAGGCGTTTTTGGGCGTCTTTGGTCAGCGACTTCCAGGGCGGCGTCATCAAATAGGCGTAAGCCTGGTGATGTGAGCGACCGACGCGACCGCGTAACTGATGCAACTGCGCCAGACCAAAGCGGTCGGCGCGTTCGATAACGATGGTGTTGGCTGAAGGCACGTCGATGCCGGTCTCGATAATGGTGGTGCACAGCAACACATTAAAACGCTTGTGATAGAAGTCGGACATGATGCGTTCCAGCTGTCGCTCGGGCATCTGTCCGTGCGCCACGACGATGCGCGCTTCCGGTACCAGCTCGCGCAACGCCTGGGCGGTGCGCTCGATGGTGCTGACTTCGTTATGCAGGTAATACACCTGACCACCGCGCAAGATTTCACGCAACAAGGCTTCTTTAACCTGGGCGTCATCGCGTTCGCGCACGAAGGTTTTTACCGACAAACGGCGCGCCGGCGGCGTGGCGATAATGCTCAGATCGCGCACCCCAGACATCGACATATTGAGGGTGCGCGGAATCGGTGTGGCAGTCAGTGTCAGGATGTCGACATTGGCGCGCAGCGCTTTGATTTTTTCTTTCTGGGTAACGCCAAAACGGTGTTCTTCGTCGATGATCAGCAAGCCCAGATCTTTAAAGCGCACGTCTTTTTGCAGCAGCTTATGGGTGCCGACGACGATGTCGACGCGACCGTCAGCCAAGCCATCAATGATGGCGCTGGTTTCTTTACCGGAGCGGAAGCGGCTCAAGGCTTCGACGCGCACCGGCCAGTCGGCAAAGCGGTCGCGGAAGTTCTCGAAATGTTGTTGCGCGAGCAGGGTGGTCGGCACCAGTACCGCCACCTGACGACCGGCCTGGGCGGCAATAAAGGCGGCGCGCAGCGCAACCTCGGTTTTACCGAAACCAACGTCGCCACAGACCAGGCGATCCATCGGTTGCTGGCGTTGCATATCGGCAATCACAGCGTCGATGGCGTTGGCCTGATCGGCGGTTTCCTCGAAACCAAAGCCAGCGCTGAAACGAGCGTAATCGGCTTCGTTGAAGTCGAATTTGTGACCGCTGCGTGCCTCGCGTTCGGCGTAGAGGTTGAGCAGTTCGGCAGCGGTGTCGCGCACTTTTTCCGCCGCCTTGCGCTTGGTCTTGGCCCAGCGATCGTTGCCCAGTTTGTTCAGTGGCGCTTGGTCGATGTCGGCGCCGGAATAACGGCTGATTAAATGCAGGTTGCTGACTGGTACGTAGAGCTTGGAACCTTCGGCGTAGGTCAGCATGACGAATTCCTGCGCCTGGCCGTCCACTTCCAGCGTTTCCAAACCAAGGTAACGACCGACGCCATGATCGAGGTGCACCACCGGTGCGCCCGGGCTCAATTCGGTCAGGTTCTTGATGATCTGATCGTTGTTGTCGTTCTGGCTGCGATTGCGTCGCCGTTGCTGAACAACATAGTCGCCGAACAGCTGGGTTTCGCTGATCAGCACGAATTCGCCTTCGCGCGCGACCAGACCTGCGCTCAGCGGCGCCACAGTCAGGCCATAACGAATGCTGTTGTCGGCGATAAAGTCGCTGACCCGGGCCACGCCTTGTGGCTCGACACCGATACCGGCGAGCAGTTCTTTCAATGCTTCGCGGCGGCCCAGAGATTCGGCGCAGAACAACACCCGATAATGGGTTTCCATCAGGAAGCGTTCTAAATGCAGCAGCGGTTGCTGAGCGCGATGGTCGATCGGCAGTTCTTCAGGCGCTTCGACCGGCAGGTTCAGGTGGCCGCTTTGTTCGCGTATAGCCTGTGACGAGAGCGTCAGCCGCGGAAAAGTATTGGCGCGACCAAAGAGTTCATTGCTGGGCGTAAACAGTTCGGTGGGCGTCAGGATCGGTTGGGTGATGTCGTGGCGTCGGTTTTCAAAGCGTTCTTCCACTTCGCTCCAGAATTGTTCCAGGGCGTTTTCCAGGTTGTCGCCATGCACCACCAGTGCATCGTCTGGCAGGTAATCCCAGAGTGTATCGGTGCGTTCATAAAACAGCGGTAAGAAATACTCGATGCCACCGGGGGCGATGCCGTCACTGACATCCTGATAGACCGCGCAACGGCTGAAGTCGACATCAAAACGCTCGCGGAACGCCTGACGGAAACGACTGATGCCGGCTTCGGTCATCGGCACTTCGCGGCCGGGCAAGAGGGTGATGCGCTCCAGTGATTCTTCAGAACGCTGCGTTTCAGCATCGAACCATTTCAGCGATTCGATCTCGTTGTCGAATAAATCAACGCGGATAGGGCGATCGGCGCCCATGGGGAAAACATCGAGGATGGCGCCGCGCACGGCAAATTCACCGTGCTGATAAACCGTATCGGTCGCTCTATAACCAGCGCTTTCCAACTGGCGCCTTTGCGCAGCTAGGTCTAGGGTTTGTCCCAGATGCCAATCGAAGGCGGTACCGATCAGCGCTTCGCGTGGCGGTAACCGGTGGCTGAGGTTGGCGGCGGTGGTCAGGCAGATGCCGTGCGGTGCTTCGGCCAGTTGGTTTAGCAGGCTCAGGCGATCGGAAATGATGTCTTCGTGGGGCGAAAAGTTGTCGTAGGGCAGGGTTTCCCAGTCAGGGAAGCTGAGGATCTTCCAAGCGTCATCAGCGGCCCGAAAAACGGCCAGCTCAGTGGCCAGACGATCCAGTTGCGCGGGACTGTCAGCGATAACCAGAACGGTGCCACCCTGATCGCGAACCAGCTCCGCCAGATAGGCGCTGTCGGCACTGCCGCGGACATTGCCAACACGACGATGATCGCCGCCGTTTTCGGGTCGATTGAGCGCGAGACTGAGCATGGAGGGCAGTATTTTCCTGGCCGTACAAAGGGCGCGAATGCTATCAAAAAAGCAACCACCGGCACAGCCACAAGCGCCACTGTACAGGCTTTATACAATAATAGCGCTGTTCGAATAAAGGCAGCGTGATGGTAGCAATGGCGGGTGACGATCTTTATACTTGGGCCCGCTTTTTCTAGGTGGGTTGGTCAGGTTTGCCGCCTTGGCACAAGTCTCTCCGGCCTGAAACGCATTTGACACCAGACTGCCGGAATGGGCCGTGCCCTGCCGGTTTCGTCTGTCAGTCATCGGGTAAAGCACACTATGATAAAGATCAGTAAAGGGCTCGACCTTCCGATCTCTGGTGCCCCGCGCCAGGAAATTTCGGACGGTCGGCCGGTTTCGACCGTCGCCCTGGTCGGCTACGACTACCAGGGTATGAAACCGACGATGTTGGTGCGCGAAGGGGATCGGGTAAAACTCGGTCAGCCGGTTTTCACCGACAAAAAATCAGAGGGTATCGTTTACACTGCGCCAGCTTCGGGCATCGTTAAAGCCATCAACCGGGGCGCTCGGCGTGTTTTTCAATCCATGGTGTTCGAAGTGGACGGCAATGACGCCGAAGACTTCGGTGCGACTCCGGCCGATCAACTGGCCAGTCTGGATACCGCAACCTTACGCGAGCGTTTGGTTAAGTCGGGTTTCTGGAGCGCTTTCCGCACTCGCCCTTATTCCAAAGTTCCTGCCATCGACAGCACTCCAGCGGCGATTTTCGTTCAGGCAATGGATACCAATCCGCTGGCGGCCAATCCGGAAGTTGTTATTGCTGAGCAGACTGAAGCCTTTACTCAAGGCTTGTCGCTGCTGACCAAGCTGACCGACGGAAAAGTCTGGTTGTGCAAAGCCCCGGGCGCCAAGATTCCGACCGCTGAAGGTATCAGTGTTGAGGAATTCGCCGGTGTTCACCCGGCCGGCAACAGCGGCACTCACATTCATTTCCTGGAACCGGTCAGTCTCAACAAGACGGTCTGGTCGATCGGTTATCAGGACGTGATTGCTCTGGCCAAGCTGGTTACCACCGGTCAACTTTATACTGATCGAGTGGTGGCTTTGGCTGGCCCTCAGGTTAAAGAGCCGCGTTTGGTGCGTACCCGCATTGGTGCTTCGCTGTTTGATTTGAGCCGTGACGAACTGAAAGACGGCGAGAGCCGACTGATTTCCGGTTCTGTCTTCGGTGGCCGCGGTGGCGTTGATGAAGTGACCTACCTGGGTCGTTATCACAGCCAAGTCAGCGTTCTGGCCGAAGGTCGCGAGCGTCCGATCCTGCATTATCTGCACGCCGGTCGTAACCGCCATTCAGTACTGAACATCTATCTGTCCAAGTTGTTCAAAGGCAAAAAATTCGACTTCACCACCACGACTAACGGTTCCGAGCGAGCCATGTTGCCGGTGGGGCAGTACGAGAAAGTCATGCCGCTGGACATCCTGCCAACGCAATTGTTGCGTGCTCTGGTCGTGGGCGACCTCGACACCGCCGAACAGCTCGGCGCTCTGGAGCTGGATGAAGAGGACCTGGCGCTGTGCACCTATGTCTGTGCCGGTAAGTACGAATACGGTCCGATTCTTCGCGACAACTTGACGCGCATCGAGCAGGAGGCCTGAGCATGGGTTTGCGTAATACTCTCGACAAGATGGCGCCTTATTTCGAAAAAGGCGGCAAGTACGAAAAGTGGTACGCCCTCTATGAGGCGGTCGATACCATCTTTTACATGCCTAACAGCGTGACCAAGACCACGGCGCACGTGCGTGATGGCATGGACCTCAAGCGCATCATGATCACCGTCTGGTTGTGCGTCTTCCCGGCCATGTTCTGGGGTATGTGGAACCTGGGTTTCCAGGCCAATACCGCCATCGCTGGTGGTTTGTCACCGAGCGATAACTGGCATGAAGCCATCATCAGCCTGCTGGCGGGCCACGATCCGTCCAGCATCTGGGACAACATGATCTACGGCGCGGCCTACTTCCTGCCGATCTACGCGGTCACCTTTGTGGTCGGTGGTTTCTGGGAAGTGTTGTTCGCCATGGTGCGCGGCCACGAAGTCAACGAAGGTTTCTTCGTGACCTCCATTCTGTTCGCCTTGATTTGCCCGCCGGATCTGCCGCTTTGGGCGGTTGCGCTGGGCATTAGCTTCGGTGTGGTCGTTGGTAAGGAAGTCTTCGGTGGTACCGGTAAAAACTTCCTTAACCCGGCGCTGACCGGTCGTGCCTTCCTGTACTTTGCCTATCCGGCCAGCATGTCCGGTGATGCGATCTGGACAGCGGTCGACGGCTTCTCCGGCGCCACAGCATTGAGCTATGCGTTCAGCGATGGCCTGGTCGATTCCATGCTCGGCGGCCTGACCTGGATGAATGCCTTCCTGGGTATTCAGCAAGGCTCCATCGGCGAAGTATCCACCTTGATGATTTTGATCGGTGGTGCGGTTCTGTTGATTATGGGGATTGCCAGCTGGCGCATCGTTGCCGGTGTAATGATCGGCATGATTGCGTTGTCGACGCTGCTTAACTTTGTCGGCAGCGATACTAATCCTATGTTTGCTTTGCCCTGGTATTGGCATCTGGTCATCGGTGGTTTTGCTTTCGGTATGATGTTTATGGCGACCGATCCGGTGTCTGCATCGATGACCGATACCGGCAAAATCTGGTTCGGTATTCTGATTGGTGTCATGACCGTGATGATCCGCGTGATCAACCCGGCATTCCCGGAAGGCATCATGTTGGCCATCATTTTCGCCAACATCTTTGCACCGACCATCGATTACTTTGTGGTGCAACGCAACATTAAACGGAGGCTTGCTCGTGGCCAGTAATAAAGACTCCATTCAAAACGTCATCAAGGTAGCGCTGCTGGTCTGTCTGGCCTGTGCCATCGTGGTATCAACAGCCGCCGTTGTATTGCGTCCGATTCAGCAACAAAACCAGCAAGCGGACCTGCGCCGCAACGTGCTGCAAATTGCCGATATGTATCAGGCCGGTGTGCCGGTCGATCAACAATTCGAGCAGATCGAAACACGGCTGGTGGATTTGCAAAGCGGTACCTTCTCGGATGCGTTCAATACCGAGAATTTTGACCCTCGTTCAGCGCCTAATAACCCGGAAATCAGCAGCAGCATTCCGGCCAGCGAAGACATTGCTGGTATTAAGCGTCGCGAGCGTTATACCGAGGTTTACGTTGTTAACGGCGAAGACGGCGCCATGCAGACGCTGATCCTGCCGGTTCGTGGTTACGGTCTGTGGTCGACTATGTGGGGCTTTATCGCTCTGGAAGACGACCTCAATACCGTGGTTGGCTTTGGCTTCTATGACCAGGAAGAAACGCCTGGCCTGGGCGGTGAAGTCGACAACCCGCGCTGGAAATCTCAGTTCCCAGGCAAGCTGGTTTACGGCGAAGACGGCAACGTCCAGCTGGAGCTGAAGAAGGGCGGTATTAACCCGAACAATGAGATGGACGCCACCTACCGCGTCGATGCACTCAGTGGTGCAACACTGACCAGTCGCGGTGTGACCAACCTGATCCAGTATTGGATGGGTGAGCGTGGCTTCAAACCTTTCCTGGACAATCTTAAAGCGGGAGAAGCCTGATCATGTCTGAAGCACGTAAGGTGTTAGTGACACCGATTTTCTCCGATAACCCCATTGCCCTGCAGATTCTGGGCATCTGTTCGGCGCTGGCGGTGACCACCGGTCTGAAAGTGACCGTGGTGATGTGTATCGCTTTGACGCTGGTAACGGCGTTTTCCAACCTGTTTATTTCCATGATCCGCAACCAGATTCCGGGCAGCATCCGCATCATCGTGCAGATGACCATTATTGCCTCGCTGGTGATCGTGGTGGACCAGGTGTTGAAAGCCTACGCCTACGACATCTCCAAACAGCTGTCGGTCTTCGTCGGTCTGATCATCACCAACTGTATCGTGATGGGTCGCGCCGAAGCTTACGCTATGCAAAACCCACCGGGCCTGAGTTTCCTTGATGGTATCGGTAACGGCCTGGGTTACAGCGCGGTGCTGTTGTTCGTTGGCTTCCTGCGCGAGTTCTTCGGTTCTGGCAGCCTGTTTGGCTTCCAGGTGCTGCAGACTGTCAACCAGGGTGGCTGGTACGTTCCTAACGGCTTGATGCTGCTGGCACCCAGTGCGTTCTTTATTATTGGTGGTTTTATCTGGATTCTGCGTACCCGAGATCGCTCTCAGATCGAAGACAATGAATTCAGTATGAAAGCGCACGTTAAGAAGGAGGCGGTGTAAATGGAAGCCTTGTTGAGTCTGTTTATTCGTGCCGTTTTCGTTGAAAACATGGCACTGGCCTTCTTCCTGGGTATGTGTACTTTCCTGGCGATTTCCAAGAAGGTGTCGGCAGCCATCGGTCTGGGTATTGCGGTCATTGTGGTGCAAACCATCACGGTGCCGGTTAACAACCTCATCCTGAATTACGTTCTGGCTGAAGGTGCTCTGAGCTGGGCTGGCTTCCCGGAAGCTAACCTGGAATTCCTGGGTTACCTCAGCTACATCGGCGTTATTGCCGCCATCGTCCAGATTCTGGAAATGGTGCTCGATAAGTACTTCCCGGCGCTGTACAACGCCCTGGGTGTGTTCCTGCCGTTGATCACTGTGAACTGCGCCATCATGGGTGCTTCCTTGTTTATGGTGGAGCGGGATTACAACTTCAGCGAATCCGTGGTTTACGGCATTGGCGCCGGCGCCGGTTGGGCGTTGGCGATCGTTGCTCTGGCGGGTATTCGCGAGAAGCTTAAGTACAGCGACGTTCCGGCTGGATTGCGCGGCCTGGGCATCACCTTCGTTACCGTTGGTCTGATGTCTCTGGGCTTTATGTCGTTCTCCGGTGTTTCTCTGTAAAGGCTGAGGATTGAATCGATGAGTACAGAAATCATTTTGGGTGTGGTGCTTTTCACCCTGATCGTTCTGGCACTGGTCGCCGTCATTCTGTCGGCCCGGGCCAAGCTGGTAAGCACCGGCGATGTAAAAATTGAAATCAACGAAGATCCTGATAAGGCCATCACCGTTCAGGCCGGCAGCAAGCTGCTGGGCACGCTGGCCAATCAGGGCATCTTCCTGTCGTCTGCCTGTGGCGGCGGCGGTACCTGCGCTCAGTGCAAATGTAAGGTTGTCGACGGTGGTGGCGCTGCGCTGCCGACCGAAGAGACGCATTTCACTAAGGGTGAGCTGCGCGAAGGCTGGCGTTTGTCTTGCCAGGTCGCGGTTAAGCAGGACATGAAAATTGAAGTTGATCCGGAATTCTTTGGCGTTAAACGCTGGGAATGCACGGTTGAGTCCAACCCCAACGTGGCGACCTTCATCAAGGAATTGACCTTAAAATTGCCGGAAGGCGAAGACGTCGATTTCCGCGCTGGTGGTTACGTTCAGCTGGAAGTTCCGCCGCACGAAGTGCACTACAAAGACTTCGATATCGAGAAGGAATTCCACGGCGACTGGGACAAGTTCAACATCTGGCAGTACAGCTCTAAGGTGACTGAGACCGTTACCCGCGCTTACTCCATGGCGAACTATCCGGATGAGAAGGGCATTGTTAAGTTCAATATCCGCATTGCTTCACCGCCGCCGGGAACCAACCACCCGCCGGGTCAGATGTCATCCTATGTGTTCAGTCTGAAGCCGGGCGACAAGATCTCAGTGTTTGGTCCCTTCGGTGAGTTCTTCGCCAAAGATACCGATGCGGAGATGGTCTTTATCGGTGGTGGTGCTGGCATGGCGCCGATGCGTTCGCATATCTTCGATCAGCTCAAGCGTCTGCATTCCGATCGTAAGATCAGCTTCTGGTACGGTGCGCGCAGCTGGCGTGAAGCCTTCTACGTTGAAGATTTCGATGGCCTGGCCAAAGAGAACGACAACTTTGAATGGCATCTGGCGCTGTCTGATCCGCAGCCTGAGGACAACTGGGATGGCTACACCGGCTTTATCCATAACGTTCTCTACGAGCAGTACCTGAAGGATCACGAAGCACCGGAAGATGTTGAGTACTACATGTGTGGACCACCGATGATGAACGCCTCGGTGATCAAGATGTTGGAAGACCTGGGTGTGGAACCGGAAAACATCATGCTGGATGACTTCGGCGGTTGATGCGGTTTTTTCATCTCAGTTGCAGCCTGGCGCTGGTTGTTACAACCGCGCTCTTGGCTGCCTGCGGCGACCGAGAGGTCGCCGTTCGTACTTTAGCCGGTTACAGCATGGGCACCAGCTACAGCGTTAAGCTGGTGACCACTGTCGCTGAAGCCGAGCGTTTGGATGGCACGGTGCGTTCTCGTCTGGAGGCGGTGAACCAGTCGATGTCGACTTACTTGCCGCGTTCGGACGTATCGCGTTTTAACGAGGCTGAAGTGGGTGACTGGATTGAAGTTTCACCACTGACCACCGAAGTGGTCGCACTGGCGCTGGATATCGCCGAAGCCAGCGATGGCGCTTTTGATCCCACCATAGCGCCCTTAGTCGATCTGTGGGGCTTTGGTCCGCAGCCGAGGCCGGATCAGGTGCCGTCACAGCCGCAGATTGATGAGCTGCTGGGGCAGGTTGGCTGGTCGGCCATCGAAGTGGACGAGGCGAGCCATCGACTGCGTAAGCAAGCACCGCGCGAGCTGGATTTATCCGGCATCGCCAAAGGCTTCGCTGTTGACCAGGTAGCCGATGCACTGGCGCAAGCCGGGGTCGATGCCTACCTTGTAGAGGTCGGCGGCGAGTTGCGCTTTGCCGGTACCAAGCCCGGTGGCGATCCCTGGCGGGTTGGTATTGAAACACCGGACAGTGGCGCACGCAGCGCTTATCGCATTCTCGAAGTCACCAACGGAGCTATGGCGACGAGCGGTGATTATCGAAACTATTATGAAGAAGCGGGAGTGCGTTACTCCCACACTCTGGACCCGAGTAACGGACGACCCATTCACCATTCATTGGTGTCGGTTACCGTCCTTGCTGACGATTGTGCCTTGAGTGACGCCTTCGCCACCGCCATGTTGGTTAAAGGCGCTTTGGCCGCGCGTGAACTGGCGCAACAGCAAGGCCTGGCAGTGATGCTGATTGAACGGTCCGACTCAGGCTTTGCCGCCTGGCAGTCGGAACGCTTTGCCGAACTCTATGGTTCGGCGTCCTGACAACTGAACTAGTGACGCCCAAGGGGCGAAGGAGAGGTGCACCATGGCAACCTTTCTGGCCGTACTGGCCTTTATGTTGATTGTAGTGGCGGCGATGTCCGTCGGTGTGATGTTCGGCCGTCAGCCGATCAAAGGTTCCTGTGGTGGCATGGCGGCCATCGGTATGGAATCAGAGTGCGATGTGTGTGGTGGCGATAAAACTCGCTGCGATTCAGATACACCTTTAACGCGTCGTGCCAAGAAAAAAGCGGCTGATCTGGCCGTGGATGCAACCCGCTGAATCGATTCTGGGAGTAATGGCAGTTGACCGAGACGCAGTATGATCTGGTAATCATCGGCAGTGGTCCTTCTGGCGAAGGCGCTGCGATGAACGCCGCCAAAGCTGGCCGCAAAGTGGCCGTTATCGATATGCGCCAACGCGTGGGTGGCAACTGCACTCACCAGGGCACCATTCCTTCCAAGGCGTTGCGTCATGCGGTGCATCAGGTGATGCAATTTAACCGCAACCCTATGTTCCGACATATTTCGGAACAGAAATGGTTGTCGTACAGCCAGGTGCGTGAAACCGCCCAGCGTGTTATCGACAAACAAGTCGCCATGCGCGCGCGGTTTTACAGCCGCAATAGCATTGATCTGTATTACGGTGTCGCCAGCTTTGTCGATAACCATTCTATTCAGGTGGATCAGGGCGATGAACAGGCCGATGTGCTGACGGCGAAGGAATTTATCATCGCCACTGGTTCACGTCCCTGGCGTCCGCCGGCGGTCGACTTCAATCATCCGCGCATCTTCGACAGCGACACCATTCTGAATTCCACCGAAACACCGCGCCATATTGTGATTTACGGTGCTGGTGTGATCGGCAGTGAATACGCCTCTATCTTTAATGGCTTGGGCTGCAAGGTCGATCTGATCAACCCCGGTGGTCGTCTGCTGGCCTTTATGGACGATGAAATTTCCGATGCTCTCAGTTACCACCTGCGTGGTCATGGCGTGCTGGTACGCCATAACGAGACTTTTCAGTCGGTCGAAGCCTTCGACGATCACGTCGTACTGGCGCTTGAATCGGGCAAGAAGATCAAAGCCGATGCCTTTATGTGGGCCAACGGCCGCAGCGGTAATACCGACACCCTGAACCTGGATGCGGTCGGCCTGGAAGCTAACCGCCGCGGTCAACTGGAAGTGGATGAGCATTACCGCACCTCGGTAGAGAACATCTACGCCGCCGGCGATGTAGTCGGCTGGCCGAGCCTGGCCAGCGCTGCTTACGATCAGGGCCGCAGTGCCTCTGGGGTGATCGTGCAGAACAATACCTACCGTCATATTAACGATGTGCCGACCGGTATTTACACCATTCCGGAAATTTCCTCTGTCGGTTTGACCGAAGGTGAACTGACCGATGCCAAGGTGCCTTACGAAGTCGGCAAGGCTTACTTCAAAGACATCGCCCGGGCGCAAATTACCGGCGAAGACGTCGGTGTGTTGAAGCTGTTGTTCCATCGTGAAACGCTGGAGCTGCTGGGCATTCATTGCTTTGGTGATCAGGCGGCAGAAATTCTGCACATTGGTCAGGCGATCATGGCGCAGAAGAACGGTGGCAATACCATTCGTTACTTTATTGAACACACCTTTAACTACCCGACCATGGCGGAAGCTTATCGGGTAGCGGCGCTGAACGGTTTGAACCGAATATTCTGATCCGCGCTCAATTAAAAAGCCGGCTGCGTGCCGGCTTTTTTGTGCGCGTTTAACTGCGGGAATACAGTTAGTAGGTTCTGTGTTTGGGCTGTCGATAACGATGCACTCTTATCGACGGCAGCCAGGGTTCGTCTTCCAGCTTGTTATCGCTGCGCACCAGACGATGGCGTTCGTTCGGTGGCGTTTCAGGCGGAATCGAAAAGTCGGGCAGTTCGTTAATGCCCTGACTGGGAAACAGCAACGGCAGCGAGACATTCATCGACTTGCGGCGGCCATCGGCAAACACCAGGTTGGCGCGCAACACCGGCGCCTGACGCTGCACCCGCGCCAATGGCTCGTTGTCGGGCAGGGTAGCCAGGCGTTCCATCTGAATGCGGATATGAGCTGCTTCGGTATTCAGTTTGATCAGCCTCTCCCAGGCCTCGGCCTTGGTGATGCGTGCAATCGAACGACCGCTGCTGTACCAACTGAAACCGACGCGGTCGGGTCGTTTAACCACCAGCGGTAGATGACGGAATACCTGCTTTAAATGCAGGCGTGCCAGGCCCTCACGGCCGAGAGAGTCGTTCAAACTTTGGTAACGTCGCGATAATCGGCCCTGGATTTCCCGCCAGGCGACGTTGTCGGCTTCCTTTAACGCATGGACCACCTTACGGAACTGATCCTTGGCCAGATTGACCTCGGCGGCCAGAGTGATCTGTTCGCGGTTGAGCGCGATCAATCCCGGATAGATGCGCGTTTCACGGCCGTCCTGTTCTTCCTGATACCAAAGATCCAGTAGCAGATCTTCCAGGTCTGGCGCGCGCACTGACCCCGCCCAGGGCGCGATCCAGTGAGCGCTGTCGTACTGATTGACCGATTTGGCAAAGGCGGCGATGGCGCGGCGCATATGCTCGAACTGATCGAAGAGGCGGGTTTCGCTGTCCATTTATACCGTTATCTCCTGTGGTGTGGCGTCAGTTTAGCGGTTTGTGTTGGTGTCGCCAAGGTAGGTGGGTGCAGGTACCGGACGTCGTATTAGCGAGGTATTGGAAGGAGAGCTATTAGAGGCGTGGTGAAAGAAGCTGGGCGACGCATTGCGTCGCCCAGGTGATCAGGAAATCAGGAAGCGCGTGAGCGGATCAGTTCTTCCATCTTGACCTGGTCTTCGATGAACTTACGAATACCTTCGGCCAATTTTTCAGTGGCCATCGGGTTGTTGTTCATGCCCAGACGGAAGTCAGGTTCGCTGATGGCTGCGGTCTGGTCGTCACTGCCGCCCGCGGCATTCAGCGCGCGTTTCAGCTCGCCGTTGTCCTGGCTCAGTTCTTCCAGCAGCGCCGGGCTGATGGTCAGGCGGTCGCAACCGGCCAACGCTTCAATCTCACCGGTGTTGCGGAAGCTGGCGCCCATAACGATGGTTTTGTAGCCATTGGCTTTGTAGTGCTCGTAGATCTCGCGTACCGAAACCACGCCCGGGTCGGTTTCAGCGGTGTAGTCTTCGCCGGTCGATGCCTTGTACCAATCGAGAATACGACCCACGAACGGCGAAATCAGTGTGGCGTTGGCGTCGGCGCAGGCCTGAGCCTGTTCCATGCCGAACAACAGCGTCATGTTGCAGTTGATGCCCTCTTGTTCCAGCACACGAGCAGCCTGAATGCCTTCCCAGGTGGAGGCGATCTTAATCAGGATGCGATCACGGCTCCAGCCATCGGCTTCGTACAGCTCGATCAGGCGGCGTGCTTTGGCCAGGGTGGCGTCGGTATCGAACGACAGGCGGGCATCGACTTCGGTAGAAACATAACCCGGTACTTCTTTGAGAATTTCCTGGCCAATGGAGGTCAGAATGCGGTCGATGCCGTCATCGAAATTCTCGGCCTTGGCCATGCAACGATCGATCAGATCGTCGTAATGGCCGCCCTGGATGGCTTTGAGTACCAGAGAAGGGTTGGTGGTAGCATCTTGCGGCTTGAACTTGCGGATCGATTCGAGCTCGCCGGTATCAGCGACGATGACGGTGAACTCTTTGAGTTGTTCGAGTTTGTTCATAGCGACTCTCTGTGCTTTACCTGTGTTGTCTAAGTTGCGTGCACCCCGTTGCTGATCAACCGGGCCGATGATGAGTTCGTGCTCAGGCGCTTAGGGCCTGCGCATCCCGCAGTTGCACCTGATGCAACGCCTGGCGGATCAGTTCCGGGCTGGCGTCGGCCTTGTGCATGCCTTCACTGAGTTGACGCCGGAAGCGCCGCGCGCCGACCTGTCCTTGAAACAGTCCTAAAGTATGGCGCGCCAAATACTTCAGCGGCGTGCCTTGGGCATATTGACGTTCAATCCAGTCCAGATAACGAACGGCGATGTCTTCTTGAGTCTGACACGGCGCTGCTTCGCTGTAGTAGATAAGGTCGACATCCTGGAGTATCAACGGGTTCTGGTAAGCTTCGCGGCCCAGCATAACGCCATCAAGACCATCGGCGATCAGTTGTTGCGCCGTCTGATGGTCTTTGATGCCGCCATTGATGACGATATTCAGCTGCGGAAAATCGGCCTTTAATTGCTTGACGCGATCATAGTCCAGCGGCGGGATTTCGCGGTTCTCCTTGGGGCTGAGGCCGCTCAGAATCGCCTTGCGGGCGTGCACGATAAAGGTATCGCAACCGGACTCGGCGGTGGCGCCGACAAAGTCCCGCAAGAAGCTATAGTCGTCGAAATCGTCGATGCCGATGCGATGTTTGAGGGTGATCGGAATATCCACCGCATCGAGCATCGCCGCCAGTCCATCGCGTACCAGCCCAGCGTGGCCCATCAGCACCGCGCCGATCATACCGTTCTGCACTCGATCGGACGGACAGCCGGCGTTGAGGTTGACCTCGTCATAACCCCAATCTTTTGCCAGCCTGGCGCACTGGGCCAGATCGGCCGGCTCGCTGCCACCGAGTTGCAACGCCAACGGGTGTTCGCTGGCATCGAAGCGCAGAAAGCGTTCGGTATTGCCGTGAATCAGCGCGCCGGTAGTGACCATTTCGGTGTAGAGCAGGGCACGCCGGGTCAGCAGTCGGTGAAACTGACGGCACTCGGACGTGGTCCAGTCCATCATGGGGGCGACGCTGAAAGGATGTGGGTAGGCCAAAGCGGTCTCCGCGAATTGGAATCGGAGGGGCGGAAGCCCCTCTTAATTCGGGTGCCGAATTATAACCAAAAAGTCACTGCCAGATAACCCAGCGTAGACATCACGATGGTGTACGGCAGCGCCATGATCACCATGCGTCCGTAAGACAGGCGAATCAGCGGCGCGATGGCTGAGGTCAGCAGGAACAGAAACGCTGCCTGGCCGTTAGGCGTAGCAACAGACGGCAGGTTGGTGCCGGTGTTGATGGCCACGGTCAGCAGGTTGAAGTGCTCCAGATCGATGGCGCCGCTTTCCAGCGCGGACTTTACTTCGTTGATATAAACGGTCGCCACGAAGACATTGTCACTGATCGCCGACAGCAAACCATTGGCCACAAAGAACATGCCCGGCTGAATGGCTTCGGGCAGGCTCAGTACCAGTGTGATAATCGGTGTGAAAAGGTGCTGGCTGTGAATCACCGCGACGATGGTGAAAAACACCACCAGCAGGGCGGTGAAAGGCAGTGCTTCTTCGAAGGCTTTGCCCAGTTGATGCTCGTCGGTAATGCCGTTCAAGGCGGTCAGCAATACGATCACGCTTAAACCGATCAAACCAACTTCGGCCAGATGCAGGGCGAGACCAGCGATCAACCAGACCGCCGCCAACGCCTGGACAATCAACTTAGTGACATCACGACGCGTGCGCTTGCTTTGCTGGTGGGTTTCATAGTCGGTCAGGATGGTACGCACCGATGCCGGCAGGCGCGCGCCGTAGCCGAACCAGCGCAGCTTTTCGAGCAGCACGCAGGTGGTCAGACCCGCAAATAATACCGGCATGGTGACCGGCGCCATGCGCATAAAAAATTCACCGAATTGCCAGCCGGCGATGTGGGCAATCAACAGGTTTTGCGGTTCGCCCACCAGAGTGCAGACGCCACCCAGAGCAGTACCCACAGCACCGTGCATCAACAACGAACGCAGGAAGGCGCGGAACTCGTTCAAGTCCTGACGGTGCAGGTCTTCTACTGAGTCGTCTTCGTTATGGTTGTGTTCGTTTTGCTGGAAGGGTTTGCCGGAAGCGACTTTGTGGTAAACGCTGTAGAAGCCGACCGCAACGCTGATCAAAACCGCAGTGACCGTCAGCGCATCGAGGAAGGCCGACAAAAACGCAGCCGCCGAACAGAACATCAATGACAACAAGGACTTCGAGCGGATGCCCAGCAGCAATTTCGTGAAGGTAAACAGCAACAGATCCTTCATGAAATAAATGCCGGCGACCATAAACATCAGCAGCAGAATTACCGGAAAATTGACCGCGGCTTCGTGATAAACGACTTCCGGATTAGTCAAACCGATGAGAACCGATTCCAGCGCCAGCAGGCCGCCCGGTTGTAACGGGTAGCATTTCAGCGCCATGGCCAGGGTGAAAATAAACTCGCCGATCAACAGCCAGCCAACCACGTGCGGGCCGGCGTCGCCGAGTGCCCACAGCAGAATGGGGTTGATGATCAGAAAACTGACAATGGTCTGTTTGTACCAGGTCGGGCTGTTGCCCAGAAAGTTGGCAACGATGGACTGAGTGTAGGTGGTGCTCATTGTGTGCTCATTGGAAAGGGGAAAGCGGTTGGGAGCCCGTCGTGCTGGGACGTCGTTCTCCCGAAAAATGGGCGCTTAAACTACTCGTTTTTGCCGATTTTTCAAGCGATTAGAGGGAATAACTGAGAATCTTGCCGGCCATAAACGGTGCTTTTCTTGGCTCTGTGACTGTGGAAGACTGAACGGCGTTATCTCAGGCGCTGTTGTGCCTCTCTAAACCGACTAGAGTGTATCGCTAAGCTCAGGCTTTTCGGTTCAATCGGACCCCATCGCAAAGGTGTAAGAGGGAAGCATATGACCTACTGGCCGTTACTCTTGATTCTGTTTCCGGTGTGCGTGCTGCTGCTGTTTCTGGCTGTGCGCTTGTTGTTTCGTGGCGGCTGGGTGGGCGGTTTTTTCCGCGGCCTGATTGGTATTGGCAGCCTGCTGATTATCGTTGTGCTCGGTTATCTGGTCGTCGATCTGGCGGCTTACCGGGCCTTGCGCGCCGAAACCACCATTGCCAGCCTGTCGTTCCAGCAACTGGGCGATCAGCGTTATCAGGTCGAACTGACGCCCACCGATGCCGATGCCAGCCAAAGCTTTGAACTGACCGGCGATGAATGGCAGATCGATGCGCGCATTCTCACCTGGACCGGCCCGTTAACGGTTTTGGGCATGGAACCGGTGTTTCGCCTGGAACGGCTGTCCGGTCGTTACCGTGATCTGGCGCAGGAGCGCAGTGCCGATCGTCGGGTGCATTCGCTGGAAAATGACCGCTGGTTAAGCATGCGGCAGTTTGAACCCTTCCTGCCTTGGGTCGATGCGCGTTTTGGTAGCGCGGCTTATTTACCGATGGTTGATGGTGGGGTCTTTGAAGTGGCGTTGACGTCGCGGGGCTTGATTGCCCGGCCGGTCAACGAACCGGCGCGGGCAGCGGTGGGCAGCTGGAGCTCTGAATAGAATCAGAGTGAGAACAGATCCGACAGGCGTGTCGCCAGCATCATGTCACCTTCGGTGCGCAGCCGGCCGGCCATAAAGGCCTGCATGCCATTCAACTCACCCTCGGCAATCTCGTTGAGAGTATCGGCGTCCATCAGCAGGGTCACGCTGGGATCGTCGTGCTCACCTTCACCCAATTGGCACTGGCCGTTCTTAACGATCAGGTGGTAGGTTGCGTCGTCTTCGATGGCAAATTGGAAAACTTCATCCATATCGCCCGCTGCGTCCGCGTTAAACCGTGATTGGATGGTATTGAAGAGTTCAGCCGTCGTAGCCATCTAAGGTCTCCTGTACATGGGCTTGGGAACTTCGGCATTGTAGGAGCCGCCCATGGTGAAATCAAACATCTGTTTGAAACGAAAGTTTGAAGCCGATAACAGTCAATACAGCAAGGAGCCACAGCGTGTGGAGTGATTACTGGTTGTTCTTATTGAAAGCCCTGACGGTGGCCCTGGTCATCATCCTTATTATCGGCGCCATTGCCCGCAATGCGCGCTCAGGGCAGGCGGGAGGTCACAAAGGCCGATTGATCGTACGCAAGCTGAACGAGCGTTTCCGCCGCCAGGCCGATGCTATTCGTCACCAGGTGTTCGATAAAAAAGCGCTCAAGGCTCACCAGAAAGAAGAGAAAGCGCGACATAAGGCGGACAAGGGAAAAACGCCGGAGCGCGTCTGGTTGCTGAACTTCAAAGGCGATATTCAGGCGTCGCAGGTTGCTTCGCTGCGTGAGGAGATCAGCGCGTTGCTGGCCGTCGCTAAAGCCGGCGAGGAAGTGGTGCTGGTGCTGGAAAGCCCGGGCGGTGCGGTCAGCGGTTATGGCCTGGCGGCGTCGCAGCTGATGCGCATCCGCGATGCCGGCTTGAAGCTGACCGTCTGCGTCGACAAGGTCGCCGCCAGTGGTGGCTATATGATGGCCTGTATTGCCGACCGCATTATGGCCGCGCCTTTTGCCATCGTCGGTTCCATTGGTGTGTTGGCTCAGGTGCCCAACGTCCACAACCTGCTGAAAAAGCACGATGTCGATGTTGAGGTGTTAACCGCCGGCAAACACAAAGCGCCGCTGACGCTGATGGGTGAGAAAACCGAAGCCGGTCGGCAGAAATTTCTCGATGATCTGGAAGCCATTCATCGCCGCTTTAAAGGCCTGGTCGGTCGCTTCCGTCCGCAGCTGGAGCTCGACAAAGTCACCGAAGGCGACTTCTGGTTGGCCGAAGATGCACTGGAGCTGCAACTGATCGACGAGATTGGCACCAGTGACGACTACCTGAAAAAACTGGTCGATGACAAAGAACTGGTCTCAGTCACCTGGAAGCCGCAACGTCATCTGAATGTGAAGGTGCGCACCGCTGCCTCGGCCGCGACGGAAGGTTTTTTTGAGCGCTTATCGCAGCGGATATTGCCGTAATTAACCAATAAAAAAAGCCGGCAGTTGCCGGCTTTTTTTATTGGGCCGTGACCCGTGCATTAGTTAATGCGGGTTACGTCCACATAGAGCGTGAGGCGTTGACCGGGTTGAATGTACGGCTGGTCAATGCTGTTCCAGCGTTCGATATCGGTAACACGGACATTAAAGCGGTTGGCGATGCGTGACAGTGAATCACCGGAGCGCACCACATAACCGACCCGACGTACCACTTCACGGTTGGTCGGCACATTGGTGCGGGCGTTATTGGAATCCAGCCAGATGGCAAGCGTCTGGCCCGGACGCAGTACATCGCGCGGCGCCATGTTGTTCCAGCGCGCCAGATTGCCGACGCTGACGCCGTATTCGCGGGAGATGTCCCAGAAAGTATCGCCGCCGCGCACCACATAGTTAACGCGGGTGCGGTTGCTGCCGGCCAGCGCATTCTGGGTGCGCGCCAGGCGTTGGCTGGCACTCATTGAATAATCGCTGGAGCGGGCGGAGGCGATGGGGATCATCAACGCATCACCGGCGCGAATCAGGCTGCCGGACAGGTCGTTGGCGTCGCGCAGCATTTCCACTGTGACATTAAAGCGACCGGCAATGGTGAGCAGCGAATCACCCGGTTTGATGGTATAGCGCTGCCAGGTCATGCGCGATTCCGGCGGCAGTTCAGCCAGTTTCTGGCGGAAGCCTTCGGCTTTATCGACGTAAACCAGCAAACGGTGCGGACCGTCCGGGTTGGTGGCCCATTGGTTGTAACCCGGGTTGAGCAGGTACAGATCGCTCAGGTCCATATCGGCCAGCTGGGCGGCTTGTGCCAGATCGATCTGACCACCGACTTCTACCACGGCGAAGTAGGGCTGAGTGCTGACCACGGGCAATTCGATGCCATAGACTTCCGGCGAGTGAATCAGCTTGGCCAGGGCAAACATCTTGGGCACGTAGGCTTCGGTTTCGCGCGGCAGGTTCAGGTGCCAGAAATCGGTTGGCCGGCCGGCGGCTTCGTTGCGACGCACGGCGCGCAATACGGTACCGGGGCCGGAGTTGTAGGCGGCCAGGGCGAGCAGCCAGTCGCCATCGAACATCTGGTTCAGGCGATCAAGATACTCCAGGGCGGCGCGGGTGGAGTCGACGACATCGCGACGGCCGTCGTACCACCAGTCCTGTTTCAGACCGTACATCCGGCCGGTGGACGGAATGAACTGCCACATACCGGCGGCGCTGCCGTGCGAATAGGCGAACGGATCGAAAGCGCTTTCAACGATCGGCAGCAAGGCCAGGTCGAGCGGCATATCACGCGCTTGTAATTCTTCGACGATGAAATAGAGATAACGACCGGCACGATCACTGACCCGATTGATGTAACTTTGGTGCCGGGCATACCAGCGCAGTTGGGCCGTGATCCGAGGATTGTCGAGCGTGACGTCGAATTCGAAGCCGCGGCGCAGGGTTTGGTAGAGGTCGTCAGGGTAGTGCGAGAAGGGATCGTATACAGCGCGGGCGCGGGCATTTTCTGCGCTCAGGTCCGGCTGGTGGGCGAAGATGTCGTCGGTGACCAGCAAGGTGGCAACCAGCGGATCGTAAACCGGATCCGAAAACGGCATGCTCAACGGTGGCCGCGGCATGATGGCCGGATAACCTGCATCCAGATCGATACCGGCGGTACGCACGGTTTGCTCGATGGGAATGCTGGTGCCGAACCAGGATTGGGGAATGCTTGAAAGGGAAGACCCGCCCAAGGTACTGCAGCCGCTAACCAGTATGCTGGCCAGGGCCGTTGGAAACAGATAACGATTTAAAAGCATGCAAGGGTCGCTTGGGTTTTGAAGCCGGTTTCGGTTTGGGCGATAATTCTATGTTGGTGATGGGGGTGTCGCAAGTGGACGGTCTTGTGCCTGATGTTCATCGGCGCTTCCTTGAACGATTTATTGCGAGGGTGTTTTGAATAACCAGATTGGTCAGCGCTTCAAACACCTGCTTCGTGCCGGGCCTCCGCATGTTGCCTCTCAGGAGGTTGCGCTTTCAAATTGGTATCGCTCTGCTTTGGGTCAGCGTCTGATCGAAACCGAGCGAGAACTGGTTGCGCGGGGACTGGCTGGTCGTTTCGGTTCTCATCTGTTGCAACTCGACAGCGGTTTGCACGAGCCACTTTTCGAGCAACGTCTATTTGGCTGTGGCACCATTGTCAGCCAACTGGATAACCGCGCACCTTGCCCGGTGGTTCGGGCCGACGCCGAAGCCTTACCCTTCGAACCGGAAAGCATTGATGCACTGGTGATGCATCATACGCTCGATCAGTGCGAAAACCCTTATCAAGCGGTGCGTGAAGCAGCCCAGGTGTTGCGTCCCGGTGGGTTGTTGGTGATCGTCGGCTTTAATCCGTTCAGTGCCTGGGGGGCTCGGGCGATGCTCAGTCGGGCTCAATCCGGGGTGTGGCGGTCGCGTTTTATTCGCAGTGGTCGTGTGGCTGACTGGATGCAACTGCTCAATTTCGAAATGGAGCGCCAGGAGAAACATCTGTTTATTCCGCCTTACCGCCGTCCGGAGTGGTTGGGGCGGTTAGGTTTTTTGAGTCGCGTGCAGCGACGTTTATTGCCGGTCTCCGGTGCAGTCTACCTTTTGGTGGGTTGCAAACAGGTGGCGGGACGAATCAATGGTCGGCCGCGCTGGCGCGCCCGGCCGGTACTGAAATCCGGCCTGACGAGCCGGACGATAAGGAATCAATATGAGTGACGCTGTCACCCTTTATACCGACGGCGCCTGCCGTGGTAATCCCGGTCCGGGTGGTTGGGGCGTGTTGATGCGCTCGGGCAAACACGAAAAATCACTGCATGGTGGCGAACGCGATACCACTAACAATCGTATGGAGCTGATGGCGGCCATCGCTGGTTTGGAATCTTTGAAGCGGCGTTGTCAGGTGGATCTGTACACCGATTCCCAATATGTGCGCAAAGGCATCACCGAGTGGATTCATGGCTGGAAACGCAATGGCTGGAAAACTGCCAGCAAGCAGCCGGTGAAGAATAAAGACCTGTGGCAGCGTTTGGATGAGCAGATCGGCAAGCACGAGGTGCAGTGGCATTGGGTAAAAGGCCACGCCGGTAATGAAGGGAACGAACGTGCCGATGCGCTGGCTAATCAGGGCGTCGACGACATTATTAAGCGAGGTTGATATGCGACAGATTGTACTGGATACGGAAACCACCGGTCTGAGCCCCAACAAGGGCGATCGCATCGTCGAAGTTGGGTGTGTCGAACTGGTCGGCCGTAAACATACTGGCCGACACTTTCACTACTACATCAACCCGGAGCGCGACATTCCCGAAGAAGTGATCGCCGTTCACGGCATTGATAATGAGAAGGTTAAGGACGCGCCTAAGTTTCGCGATATCGCTGACGACTTCTGGCAGTTTGTCGCGGGCGCTGAACTAGTCATCCACAACGCCTCCTTCGATATGGGCTTCCTGCAAATGGAATTTGATCGGTTGGCCGCCGAAGGTGACAGCCGTTTCGGTCGGTTGGACAGTCATTGCACCGTGCTCGATACGCTGATGCTGGCGCGTGAAAAACATCCGGGTGCCAAGGCTTCACTGGATGCGTTGTGCAAACGCTATGGTATCGATAACGGCCACCGTACACTGCACGGCGCTTTGCTTGACTCGGAGATTCTTGCTGACGTCTATTTGATGATGACCGGTGGCCAGACGGCACTGATTCTGGATGAAGAACCCCAGTCCAATAATGAAGAAGTGAGTTTTGATGCCAGTGCGGTGATGGCGGCTGGAGAGCGCTTGGTCGTTATTGAGCCGACGGCCGCAGAGCGCGAAGCGCATCTACAGATGCTGGCGATGATTGAGAAGAAATCCGGCACCGCGCCCCTGTGGAATAGCTCGAATGAGCCAGAGGCGCGACCGGAGTGATGCGTTTGCCGGGCGGTGCTTAGTGCAACGTCCGGCGAATAACGCCGACGTAGAGACCTTCGATGGCAAAGTCGTCCTGTTCCAGGTCGATCTTGATCGGATCAAAGTCGGTATTTTCCGGATAGAGCGTTACAATGCCGCCTTCGCGTTCATAGCGTTTGACGGTGACATCTTCACCGACTCGAGCAACAACGATATCGCCATTGCGGGCTTGATCGGTCTTGTGAACCGCGATTAGATCGTCTTCCAGTATGCCGATGTCTTTCATACTGAGCCCCTGCACCTGAAGCAAATAATCGGCTTTGGGGTTGAACAGACCGGAGGGAATTTCGACGAATTCCTCAATCTGTTCCTGGGCCAGAATAGGGGAGCCGGCAGCAACACGGCCGACGACGGGAATGCCCGCTTCGGCTTCGGATTCCGGCAGTCGGATACCGCGTGAGGCACCGGAGACCATCTCAATAGCCCCTTTACGGGCCAGGGCCTTGAGGTGTTCTTCCGCCGCATTGGGAGATTTAAAACCGAGCCGTTGGGCGATTTCTGCCCGGGTCGGTGGGTAGCCGGTGGCGCCAAGGTGCTCTTTAATGATATCCAGCACCTCTTGTTGACGAGCGGTCAGTTTCAGCATAGTGTCGCCCTGTTTTTTTATACAGTAGCTGTGATTATATACAGGCTACGCTCACTGTAAAGGACTCTAAAGGCTTGAAAAGTAGCAGTGAACTTTTCCCGGTGGCTTTGGCCAGTGCGGAATTCAAAGAAGGCGTCTACGAAGATGTCTATTCCCTGAAACCCAACAACAGCACCGACAAAACCGTCGAGATTGCACTGGTGCGTCTGCATCAGGAAAAAGTGACCAAGGCGTTGCCGCTATTGTTGGTTCACGATGCGTTCTACAACCACTGGCAATGGTTGGATTATGGCGTTGGCGGTACCGCTGGTGAGTTGGTACGTCAGGGTTACGATGTCTGGCTATTGGATTGGCGGGGCCATGGTTTGTCATCGCGCAACCAACGACCGCAAACCAATACGCTGGACATTATGGCTGAGTATGATCTGCCGTCCGTGTTCGCGTTTATTGAAGAACGCTGTGGCCACAAACCAGCCGTTGTTGCTCGCGGCATGGGTTGTGAGTTGATCAGCCGAACTCTGGCCTACGGTGAGACGCTGCCGGAGCTATTGTTCGTTAATTCCCACCAGTTACCGCCACGTCGCCTTTATTGGTTACCCGGCGCCAAGCTGATTCAGCGCATTCGTCTGCTTAAAAGCGCCTGGGTGAAAGGGCCGGGCGAAGAAATGGAAGTGCGGCAACTGTTTCGTCAATTGCTGAAAAAAGGGGGTTGGTTTGGTGGTTGGAAGACCACTGGCGGCCAGGCTATTCGTCCATCGCTGGATGCCCATCAGGACGTCACGCGTTGGGTATTTGAGCCGGGTCGTACTCCCTCCTGGTTAAAGCGCATGCGAGTGGCAGAAGATCATCGCAGCGAAGCCCGGGTGGTCGATTTTGATTGGGCGGCCTTGCTGCCCAAGGCGTCGGAGCCGGCCTGAAGCCAGTGTTCGAGTAATAAAAAAGGGTAGCCATAGTAGCTACCCTTTTTTGTGCCAGCGGGTTTTAGCCGGCTTTTATATTGGTGACATTCTTGCTGATGCGACGCGGCAATGCGTCTTTTAGTTTGTCGCGCATCGACAGCAGTAATTGCTCTGTTGTTGACCAGCTGATGCAAGCATCGGTCACCGATACGCCCGGTTTCAGGTCGGCCAGGTTCTCAGGGATTTTCTGATTGCCGGCTTCCAGATTGCTCTCAATCATCAGACCGATAATGGACTGGTTACCTTCCAGTATTTGGTTGGTGATGTTGTCAGCCACTAGCGGTTGCAGGTTGTGGTCTTTATTGGAGTTGGCGTGCGAACAATCGACCATGATGTTGGTGGGCACTCCGGCCTGACGCAGGCTTTCTTCACACAGCGAGACGCTGACTGAATCGTAGTTGGGTTTGCCATTGCCACCGCGCAACACCACATGACCGTAGCGATTACCGCGGGTATGGATAATCGCTACCTGGCCTTCGTGGTTGATACCCAGAAAGCGGTGCGGTGACGACACTGAATTCAGTGCATTAATAGCGACGTCCAGGCTGCCATCGGTACCGTTCTTAAAACCGACCGCAGAGGACAGGCCGCTGGCCATTTCGCGGTGAGTCTGGCTTTCGGTGGTACGCGCGCCGACGGCAGACCAACTGATCAGATCCTGAAGATACTGAGGTGAAATCGGATCCAGCGCTTCTGTGGCTGTGGGTAAGCCGATTTCAGCGATATCCAGCAACAGTTTGCGACCAATGTGCAGCCCGTCTTCAATCTTGAACGAATCGTTCAGATAGGGATCGTTGATCAAACCTTTCCAGCCGGTGGTGGTTCTGGGTTTTTCGAAATAAACACGCATCACCAGCAGTAAGCTATCCTGAACTTTCTCATTAAGCGCTTTTAAACGCCGCGCATATTCCAGCGCTTGTTCGGGATCATGAATAGAGCAGGGGCCGATAACGACAATAATACGATGATCGTCGCGATCCAGGATGCGTCGTACCGCTTCGCGGCCGGCATCAATAACGGCGTGGGCGCTGTCGGAAACAGGAAGGTCGGCTTTTAACGCCTCTGGTGTAATCAGAATTTCCTGGCTTTCGACGTTCAGATTGGTTAACTGTTGCATGGTTTGCGAGCGGCTCTTCTAAGTGAGGCTTTTTGGGGTCGTCTTCACAGGCAAAGATGATAGGGAAGTAAATAAACGAATACAAGCCGTAAACAAAGGGTTACACATATGAGTAGCAAGGGCGCAGTCAAAGAAAGTAGCGCAGCGAGCCAAATTGCCAAATGGGCATTGGTGCTGGCCTTTATTTTGGCCCTGGGCATCGCATTGGATGAATTCACCGCCAATACCGGCGATGGTGAATATCGTCTTTCCATTTGGGACCGTATTACCGGTAAGGAACCACCAAAACAAGGACGCGCGGAGGTGAGTGTGCAATTGGCACAGGAGCTCTGCCGTCAGCAGGTTCGGCAAAGTTTGGGCGAAATGTTCATTCGGGCGCATTTCGATAACCGATCTTCCCGGTACAACCAAGAACTTAAAGTTCACACCATCTTTCTGGACCTCGAAGTGACGTCTGGTGAATCGGGTGTTTACGGCCGTTGCGATGTCTCGGCAGTCGACCGTCGAATCCTGGAGTATCGCGTCAAGGGTTGGAGTAACCCCTTCTGGCGTTAACGGATTCAGAAGACGGCGTATTTCAGGCCTAACAGCAACAGCGCGGTTGCCAGTAACGGATGCATGATCCGGGCGGGCAATCGCGCTGATAGCGATGTGCCGATATAAATTGCCGGCAAAGACCCGAGAATCAACGCCGCCAGTAACGCAAAATCAACATTCCCCAGAAACAGATGCACCAGGCCCGCTGTCAGTGTCAGCGGCACGGCGTGCGCAATGTCTGTTCCGACGATTTCCTTCGGCATCAGCATCGGAAACAGCATCATTAATACGGCGGTGCCAATAGCGCCAGCGCCGACCGAACTGAGCGTTACCAGAAACCCCAGAACGACACCGACCAACCAGATCAGGATTGGATGATGGACTTGTTGTCGCGAATGCAGACGACGGGACAGGCGGTTGCGAAAAATCAGCACCGCAGCGGTGGTGACCAGCATGACACCCAGGGTGGTTTGCAGAATCGAGGCGTAGTGTTCAGGCTGGCGGAAAAAGAAAAACAGCATCAGACCCGTTAGTGCCGCTGCCGGTAGGCTGCCCGCGGCCATCAGAGCGACGATTGGCCAGCGCACATGACCACGACGATGATGGGCCACCATGCCACCGCTTTTGGTGATGGCGGCGTACCAAAGATCGGTGCCAATAGCGATGTGCGCGGGGAAGCCGAACATCAGCAGCAGCGGCGTCATCAGGGCGCCACCACCGACGCCCGTCAGGCCGATTATCAGGCCGACGGCGGCTCCGGACAGACTATAGAAAAGGATTTCCATACTGACTAAATCGTCATAGAGTACTGGTGTTGCTAAACCTATCGGTTATTAAGTATTCTTAAAAAGAATAATTGATCATACTTATATAACTTTACTGTTCTATCGCCCAGCACTGAAATTGACAGTAAGAAGAGTGCGGTAACGCACCGGATCCGATGTCGCTGTATTCAGTAATCGACAAGGACAAACAGGCAGCACTGCGCAAAGCGGTGATTGCTGCGATCGAAACGGGGAAACCATGAAGCTGCAACAGCTCAAATATATCTGGGAAGTCGCACATCATGATCTCAATGTGTCGGCGACAGCCCAAGTGCTCTACACCTCCCAACCGGGCATCAGTAAGCAGATCAGATTGCTGGAAGATGAGCTGGGCATCGAGATTTTTGCCCGTTCCGGCAAACACCTGACGCGCATTACACCCGCCGGTGAAGCAGTGTTGAAAGTCGCTGGCGAAGTGCTGCGTAAAGTCGATTCCATCAAGCAGATTGCCCAGGAATTCAGCAACGATCAGCAGGGTAATCTCAGCCTCGCCACCACTCATACTCAGGCGCGTTATGCGCTGCCCTCAGTGATCGACGATTTTATTCACGAGTTCCCTAATGTGGCCTTGCACATGCATCAGGGAACCCCGGTGCAGATTGCCGAAATGGCTGCCGATGGCACCGTCGATCTGGCCATCGCCACCGAAGGCATGGAGCACTTTGCCGACCTGGTGATGATGCCGTGCTACCGCTGGAACCGTTCTATCGTCGTACCGAAAAACCATCCACTGGCACAGAAAAGTCAGCTGACGCTGGAAGATGTTGCTGCTCATCCCATCGTTACGTATGTGTTCGGCTTTACCGGTCGTTCCAAGCTGGATGACGCCTTCGTCAATAAAGGCTTAACACCAAAAGTAGTCTTTACCGCGGCCGATGCGGACGTGATTAAAACCTACGTTCGTTTGGGATTGGGCGTGGGGATTCTGGCGCATATGGCGATCGATCCGGAGCAGGACAGGGATCTGGTCAGCCTGGATGCCAGCCACCTGTTTGAACCCAGTGTGACCAAGATCGGCATCCGCAAAGGCACCTTTATTCGTGGCTTTATGTATCGCTTTATCGAACGTTTTGCACCGCATTTAAATCGTGATCTGGTCGATCGTGCCATGGCGACACATAGCCGCCATGAGCTGGACGATCTCTTCCAGAATATTACTTTTCCCACCTATTGAGATGACGGACTAAACGCTGGGTGTTTTGATGTTTCCAGCGTGCAGTCCGCATTCTTTTTGCGTCGATTCTTCCCACCACCAGCGGCCTTCGCGTTCGTGCTGGCCGGGTAATACCGGTCGCGTGCACGGCTCGCAACCGATACTGACGAACCCTTGCTGATGTAAGTCGTTATAGGGAATTTCCATCAGCCGGATGTAATCCCAGACTTCCTTGGAACTCCAGTTTGCCAGTGGATTGTATTTGTACAACGCCTCGCCGCGGCCTTGAAAGCTGCCATCCAATTGCACGCTGGGAACTTCAGAACGCGTGCTTGGACTTTGATCGCGACGCTGACCGGTGATCCAGGCATCCAGGCCACTCAAGGCACGGCGCAGCGGTTCGATTTTGCGTATGCCACAGCATTCTTCGTGACCGTCCTGATAAAAACTGAACAGGCCTTTTTCCCGAACCAGGGTTTGCACCGCTTCCGCTTGCGGGCTGAACACTTCGATATCGATGTTGTAGTGGTTGCGCACGCGTTCAATAAAGGCGTAGGTCTGGGGATGCAGACGTCCGGTATCGAGGGTGAAGACCTTGGGTTTGTCAGTCAGTTTGCTCAGCATATCGACCAAGACAACGTCTTCGGCTCCGCTGAAGGAAACCGCCAGATATTCATGTTCGCTCAGGGCGCGCTTAACGATTTCTCGCGGTGACAGGCCGGATAATTCCAGGTTCAACTCGGTCAGGTTCATTAGGTCACGGTCTTTTTGAAGGTGGCGCTAGATTAGCAGCCTCGAACTCGGACGAAAAATAGCTGCAACTCATAAAGTTATTACCTAAGCGTTGCGACCCGATTTCCCGGTTCAGGGCACCGGACATTTTTTGATCAGCTCGCTACAGCATCAAGACAGTGCTGCATAAACTGCCGTTGCCAACTTTGAGGCCGCGTTCTAGTGTATCGGCCATTCTCAACAAGCGACTCAAGGAAACTGCCGTGGAACTGGCCTGCCTGGATCTGGAAGGGGTGTTGATACCGGAAATCTGGATTGCCTTTGCTGAGCAAACCGGTATCGAAGAACTCAAAGCAACTACGCGTGATATTCCCGACTATGACGTCCTGATGCGTCAGCGTCTGGCCATTTTGGAACAGCATAAGCTGGGGCTGAATGAAATCCAGGCGGTTATTGCGCAGTTGGCTCCGCTCGAGGGTGCGGCCGATTTTGTGGGCTGGTTACGCGAGCGGTTTCAGGTGGTTATTTTGTCGGATACCTTCTACGAATTCGCACAGCCATTGATGCGTCAGCTGGGTTTTCCGACGCTGTTTTGTCATCGATTGGAAGTGGCCGAGAATGGCCGGGTAGTGGATTATCACCTGCGTCAGAAAGATCCCAAGCGTGCTTCAATTCGCGCTTTCCACAGCCTGAATTATCGCTGCATCGCCGCCGGTGATTCCTATAACGACACCACCATGCTGGCTGAAGCTGATGCTGGGATTCTTTATAACGCCCCGGATAACGTCATTGCCGAGTTCCCGCAATTTCCTTCTGTGCGTGGTTACGATGAACTGCGTCAAGCCTTTTTAAGCGCCAGCAATCGCGACTTAACGCTCTAAGCTCTGGCCTTTAATCCGCTTCAATGTGCCCCAGGGTTTTGAGTAGTTGTCGAACCTTGGTGGCGCTTTCGGCGTATTCGCTGTCGGCATCGCTGTCGGCAACAATGCCACCACCACCGGCGCAGTTTAAGGTTTGGCCACGACGCACCACTGAGCGGATCAGAATGTTGCTGTCGAGGTAACCATCGTCGCTGAACCAGAACGCCGAACCGCAATAACTCGCCCGAGCCGCCAGCTCTAATTCATCGATAATTTGCATGGCGCGACGTTTGGGCGCGCCAGTAATCGAACCGCCAGGAAAGGCATCGAGCAACGCTTTTAACGGGCTGGTCTGCGGTTGTAGCTGCGCCGTCACGGTACTGACCAGATGGTGCACATTTGAATAAGACATCAATTCGAACAGGCGTGGCACCTGAACCGATCCTGGTCGGGCGTTGCGTGCCAGATCGTTGCGCAACAGGTCGACTATCATCAGATTTTCGGCGCGATCCTTGGTGCTGTTTAGCAGCGCCTGAGCCTGTTCATGATCACTTTGACTGTCTTTACCGCGCGGACGCGTGCCCTTAATCGGCTGGGTAACGATGGCGCCGTCATCGATGGTTAAAAAACGTTCTGGCGACACACTCAGCAGGCTGTGGTCGGTAGCCCGGTGATACACCGAAAACGGCGCGGGCACTTGTTCGATGAGTTGCTGATAGAGCGTCCAGTCATCGATGTCGGTGGGGCATTCGGCCCTCCATTGACGGGTTAAATTGGCCTGGTAAACATCGCCGTCGAGAATGTGCTGCTGCAGTTGTTCAAAACGTTGCTGGTACTGCGCTCGCGACATCATTGAACGCCAGTGCAGCGCAACGGATGGGCTCGCAGCGGTTTTTTCCAATTCGGGTGTTATGGTTTGCAAGGCATTCAGTCGTGCCACAATTTCAGCCGGGCAGTCGGGGTGAATCAACAGCCAGGTTTTCATTTGCTGATGGTCGAGCACCAGACTCCAGTCATAACGATCGACGCTGGCCAGGCATTGTTCGGCGCTGTGTCGGCTGCTGATCTGCTGCGATTCAAAACCGGCGTCGTAATCAAAGTGACCGGCAAGTCCCGAGGCGAAGGGCAGGTCGGGTGCACCGCCGTGACGACGATATTGGTTCAAAAAGACACTGAAGTCGTCGATGGTGAGCTGGTCAATCTGCTCAGCACGACGGCGTTCAACCTGGCCATGACCGAGATATCGAAAGCGTTCGGACGGCCAGGCGGAACACCATTCCCAGCGATGTTGTTGCGGGTCGGCCCGGCCGGAATGAAACCAAATAGCGCCGGTTTCATTGGCAATATGCTGAAACCAGGGACGGGCGCTGGCGGCGTATGGAAGTTCAATGCGTTGCAAGGTAAGAATCCGCGTCGGCCGATCGGTTCGGGTCAGGGGTTGAAAGGCAGGTCAGCGCCGGGGAGGCCCGGCGCCTGTTATTAATCTTTGGTGTAGTAAACGCCGGGGATCCAGCTTTTGTGGATTTTGGCGGTTTGTTCGAAATCCTGAGTGGTTTCATCCAGATAACGAAAGTTGACGAAGCCAATGCGAATATCGTCGTCGTGACGCAAAGCGGCGGGTTCGGGCAGCCGCTTCTCATTGAGGAAGGTACCGTTAGTGCTGTCAAGGTCGGTCAGTTGATAGAAACCGCCCTGTTCATTATCGGCTTTGACCCACTCAATGCGGGCATGGCGGCCAGACACAGCGCGGTCTTCGATTTGGATATCGTTGTCGGCAGCGCGACCAATCGACACATCCTGGCCGTTCAATGCGACCTTGTGTTGAACCACCTCATTGTTGACCTGCATAAGGATGGGCATGTTCTTACTCCAATCTGCTCTAGGACCTGCAGTCCTCTTTTTTGGCTTGTCCGCAAAGCGGCAATCCGTTATAGGTTACCATTAGTACCGGCCGACGTTGATATATAGCTAACAAATGACTCAGCAATCCGCAGCGGAACAGATTAGTAGGCGTTCAATGGTTTTGCGGTCCCTGTTGAGCTGGCCACTGGCTCTGCTTCTGGCCGTCACCCTGTTAATGGTTGGTTTCCCCGGCGGTCCGTTATTGGACCAAAGCTGGTTGCGATTGACCACTGCCTGGTCCTGGCAATCTTCCGCTCCGCCGCCACGCTATACTCTCGATCCTGCCAATGTGCCCGATGGCAGCCTGGTGGTCTGGCCGTCCGGCTGGCAACTGGGGCCGGTGTCCGGCCCGATGATGACGCCGCAACAGGGACTGAGTGCTGACTGGCCTGTCTGGGCCTCGGCGTTAATGTTGCCAACCTTGCCCTCAGTCTCGGCCGGCCCGGCACTCACGCCCTTCGACCTCTACTGGCAGCCAGCGCAACATGGCTATAAATCACTGGTCTATCACAGCGGCGACCGCTTGCTGGTGGATGCCCAGCTGACGCTGCTGGATGACGCCGACTGGCGTTATCAACCCGGCCAGCTGCTGATCAATCCGGATCGTCAATTTCCGGTGAACTGGCAGGGCGCCGTTTTGCTGGCTGACTTTGCTGTGCCGGAACCCGAATTCGAATCGCTCACCGCCGCGCCGTTGCCCAAAATCGCCCAGCGCGACGGGCCAGGACTCGCGGCCGTTCGTGAACACTGGGCGTTGCAGCAAGGTTTCTACTTATATACGCCGTTTTGGCTGTCACTGCTGGCGGCCTTTGCTATGGCCTTGCCTTGGCTTTTACCGCGTTATCTGGCTCGACCCTTGTGGGCGGGACCATTAATAGCAGTGGCCTGGATTGGGTTAAATCTAACGCTGGCGGTTACGCTGCGCTGGTGGTTGCCGCTGTGGTATCCGCTGGTGTCGATGTTATTGGCGGTGCTCTGGCACCGCCGGCTACAACGCAGCGAAGCAAAACGGGAAGCGCTGCTGGCGGAATATCAGACGCTGGCATTGAATTGGCTGCGGCACTTGCTGGACGACGGCAAAACCGAAGCGGGCCAACGGTTTCTTAACAGTTCTGCCAATCTGGCGTTCGATCCTGAGCTGACTTACGAGTTGGGCATGGGCTTCGAGAAGAAACGTCAGTATGAGCAAGCGCTGGCGTGCTATGAACGATTGCATCGATTTGCTCCGGGTTACCGAGATACCGACCAACGCCTGACTCAACTGAAACCGTTGAGTGACCCGAACCAGACCCTGGTGATCGGCGGCGGCAACAGTACGACCCGACCCATAGCGACGGTCGCCGGAATGCAGGCGCCGGAAATCGGTCGTTATCGCATTCTGGGTGAATTAGGTCGTGGTGCCATGGGCGTGGTTTATGAAGCTGAGGATCCACGCATCAGTCGCCGGGTGGCGTTGAAGGTGGTGCAGTTGGATACGCTGGCGATGGAAGAGGCCGACTCGGTCAAACAGCGTTTTTTCCAGGAAGCTCAGGCTGCAGGACGCTTGAACCACCCCAATATTGTGACTGTCTATGACGTTGGCGAAGAACGTGAGTTGGCCTATATCGCCATGGACCGATTGTCCGGTCAGCCGTTGTCGGATCGGCTGGAGCAAAAACCGCTGCCGGCGATGGCGTTGTTGTGCAATTGGCTGGCCCAAGCCGCCGATGCGCTGGATTTTGCGCACCGCAACGACATCATCCACCGCGATATTAAGCCCGCTAATCTGTATATCGATGAGCAGGCTGGCAAGCTAACAGTGACCGATTTCGGCATCGCCCGCGTTACCGGCATGCACCAGACCCAAACCGGTGTGGTGCTGGGCAGCCCGTCCTTTATGTCGCCCGAGCAGATCCGTGGTGAGTCATTGACGGGCGCCTCGGATATCTTCAGTCTGGGTGTAACGCTCTACCAGGCGTTATGCGGTCACCTTCCTTTCAGCGGCGATACCCTTCCGGGTCTGGCGTACGCCATCACTCAAACTCAACAGGAGAGCCCCCGCAAGCATAACCCTGAAGTACCGGTTGCCTTGGTGCGTATTGTCAACAAGGCACTGAAGAAGAATCCCGACGAGCGTTACGCTTCGGCGGGTGAGATGGCGCAGGCCTTACGCAAGTGGGCAGGCGCCGAGTAGGGCGCGGTAAACAGACCGCGGCCCACTGTTCATCAGGAGTCGCTATGCAGCCAACCCTTTCAGACCCAGCGGACCGAAAGATCTACGTCCTCGACACCAACGTCCTGATCCACGATCCCAACTCCGTTTTTAATTTCGAAGAGCACCAAGTGCTTATCCCCATGGTCGTGCTTGAAGAGCTCGACAAACTTAAGATTGGCAACACCGCCATTGCCGCCGACGCCCGTCAGGCAGTGCGCACCATCGACGCCATCCTGGGCCCTGCCAGCCCGACGGAAATCATGGCGGGTGTCGATATTCATCGTGTAATTCCTGGCGGACCCTTGGGAACGCTGACCATTCTGATGCCAATTGAAGAAGCGCCGGCAACCTTATCGACGCAGATTAACGACAACCGCATTATCAATGATCTGCTGGCATTGCAGGCGAAACGACCGGACTACAAAGTTATCCTGGTCACCAAAGACATCAATATGCGCTTAAAAGCGCGTGGCAGCGGCCTGGAGTCTGAGGATTATCACAACGACCAGTTGATCACCGATATCGACAGCCTGACCAGCGGTTACCACCATATCGAAGGCAGTTTCTGGGAAAAACTGGATGCCATGGCGCCGCAGACCGTCAACGGTGAACGCGAGCACAGCGTCGATAGAGGGGTGATGGAAGAGCTGCTCGGCGCGCCGTTTTTCGTCAATCAGTTTTTCTTCGATGAGCGCGAATTCGCTGGCCGGATTTTGTCCGACGATGGCACTCGGGTGCGTTTGGAGCTGCTCAATACCGGTTCCTTGATGCGCCAAAAAGCCTGGGGTCTGGCGCCGCGCGATCTGTATCAGGCCATGGCCATGCATCTGCTGTTTGATCCGGACATTGACCTGGTTGCGCTCAATGGCGCCGCCGGCAGTGGCAAGACGATTTTGGCGCTGGCCTGTGCGCTGGAGCAGACCATGGAGACCAAACTCTACAAACGCATTATCGCCACCCGTTCGACGCGCGGGCTGGACGAAGACATCGGCTTTCTGCCCGGTACCGAAGCCGAGAAAATGCAGCCCTGGCTGGGTGCCTTTACCGATAATCTGGAAGCGCTGCACGCCGAGGATTTCGATCCGTCCAGCAGTCAGCATTTTGTCGGTGCCAAGGTGCCGTTGCAGTTTAAGAGCCTGAACTTTGTGCGCGGGCGCAGCTTCCAGCAGAGCATCATGATTGTCGATGAAGCTCAGAACCTGACGCCACACCAGATAAAAACCATCGTGACGCGGGCAGGTCAGGGCACCAAGGTGATATGCCTGGGTAACCTGGCGCAGATCGATACGCCTTATCTGGGGCCGACCAGTTCGGGGCTGACCTTTATGAGCGAGCGCTTCAAAGGCTTTGCTCATGCCGGCACGGTGACTTTGAAAGGCGTGGCCCGCAGTCGTCTGGCCGCCTATGCCGAGTCGCATCTGTAACTACTGGACGTTAAGGGCGCGCTTTGACTATGCTGGTAACCAAGGATGGTTCCGCAGTCGAAGAGACTTTGCGCCCTGGATGGCTGGACGTATGATGTCAGTAAGTTGTCAGGGGGAAGCGCAGTGATTCAGGTGGTCGTTGTCGATGATCATGACCTGGTCCGGATGGGGCTGGTGCGGTTACTCGAGGATATCGAGGGACTGAGCGTGATTGCCGAAGCGGCCAGCGGCGAAGAAGCCGTGCGTCTGGCCAAAGAACTGGAACCGGATGTCATCCTGATGGACGTGCGCATGCCCGGTTTGGGCGGCCTCGAAGCCACTCGCAAAATTCACCGCCTGTATCCTGAAATCCGTGTCATCGCCGTCACCGCCTGTGGCGAAGATCCATTCCCCTCCCGTCTACTGCAAGCCGGTGCCGCCGGTTACCTGACCA
This sequence comes from Saccharospirillum sp. HFRX-2, assembly GCF_043196805.1. Lineage (NCBI taxonomy): Bacteria > Pseudomonadati > Pseudomonadota > Gammaproteobacteria > Oceanospirillales > Saccharospirillaceae > Saccharospirillum > Saccharospirillum sp. HFRX-2. Next base: position 3,178 of record NZ_JBEBMU010000006.1, on the reverse strand, counting down.
AGGACGCCTCCACCGACGAAATGGTGCGTGCCATTCGCACCGTCAATGCCGGTCAGAAATATCTCTCGCCGAAGGTCGCTCAGGAACTGGCCTTACAAAACCTCAGCGGTAAGGCCTCGCCCTTTGCTGAATTGTCGGATCGGGAAATGCAGATCACCACGCTGATCTGTTCGTGCAAGAAAGTTCAGGAAATATCCGATCAACTCTGTTTGAGCCCCAAGACCGTCAACACCTACCGCTACCGTATTTTCGAAAAGCTGGGCATATCCAGCGATGTGGAATTGACGCATTTAGCGATCCGTCATGGTCTGTTGGAACCGCAGGAAATGATATAGTAGCGGCATGGAAGACACCGCAACCCCCTTCGATCACAAAGCCTATCTTAAGCACCTGACCATCAGACCCGGCGTTTATCGCATGTTCGATGCCGAGGGCACCTTGCTGTATGTGGGCAAAGCCAAGAACCTGAAGAATCGGGTTTCCAGCTATTTCCGTGGCCGCGGCCTGAACAACAAAACTCTCGCCCTGGTGGCACGCATAGCGCGTATTGAAACCACAGTGACACACAGCGAAACCGAAGCGCTGTTGCTGGAACAAACGCTGATCAAGCAGCACCGGCCGCAATACAATATTCTGCTGGTCGACGATAAATCCTATCCCTATATCAAGCTGACCACTGGTGGCGACTGGCCCGGTTTGTACGTGCATCGCGGTGCGCGTAAGGGCAGCTCGGAGTATTTCGGACCTTACCCCAGTGCCAGTGCGGTGCGCGAAAGCCTGGCGATTTTGCAGAAGGCGTTCAAAGTCCGCCAATGTGAGGACAGCGTCTTTCAAAACCGGCAGCGGCCCTGTTTGCAGTATCAGATCAACCGCTGCAAGGCGCCTTGTGTCGGCTTTGTTTCCAAAGAGGATTATGAGGCTGATCTGGAAAAAACCCGGACCTTTTTGCAAGGCCGTAGCCAGAGTCTGATCGACACCTTAGAAGTCGAAATGGATACCGCCAGTGCCGAACTGAACTTCGAAGCCGCAGCAGAAGTGCGCGATCAATTGCTCTATTTGCGCAAGGTACAGGAGCAACAATTTGTTTCGTCCGATCGTGGCGATGTCGATGTATTCGCCTTGGAAGCCAGCGAGGCCGGACTGTGTGTGCATTACCTGATGATTCGCCAAGGGCGTTTGTTGGGCAGTCAGAGTTTCTTTCCCAAGCCGGGTATCGATGAAGAACCGGCCCAGATCATGATGAGTTTTCTGGCTCAGTATTATCTCGGTCGCACCCGTGATGATTGCCCGCAAACCATCCTGCTGAATACTCCGGTCACCGAAAAAGACTGGTTGGAAAAAGCCCTGGCCGAACAGTTTGGGCGCAAGGTCAGTTTGTCGTCGTCGGTGCGTGGCCGCAATGCGCGCTGGGTGGAACTGGCGCAGACCAATGCGCGTGAACAGTTGCAGCACCGCATCAGCCAGAAACAACAGGTCGTGCAGCGTTTTGCCGCCCTGCAGGCAGTATTGAAACTGGAAGCGGCGCCCGAGCGCATGGAATGCTTTGATATCTCTCACAGTTCCGGCGAAGCGACGACGGCGTCGTGCGTGGTCTTCGATCAGAACGGACCGAATAAATCCTTGTATCGTAAGTTCAATATCGAGGGCGTGGCGGCTGGCGATGATTACGCGGCCATGTCGCAAGCCATTCAACGTCGTTATAGCCGCCTGCAAAAAGAAGCGGCGCGGCTGCCCGATTTATTGATCGTCGACGGCGGCAAAGGCCAGATGAAAATGGCGCGCGAAGTCATGAATGAACTGGGGTTAAGCATTCCATTGCTGGGTGTCGCCAAGGGGGAAACGCGCAAACCAGGTATGGAAACGCTGTTTTATGAAACGCCGGACCGGGTCATTCAACTGCCCAATCACAGCCCAGCCTTGCATCTGATTCAACACATTCGCGACGAAGCGCATCGCTTTGCCATTACCAGCCATCGTGGCCGGCGCGGCAAGGCGCGTCTGGGTTCTATTCTGGATGATATCCCCAGCGTGGGCGCCACACGCCGTAAAGCACTGATCCGCCATTTTGGCAGTGCTCAGGGCGTAAAAGCCGCCAGCGCCGCTGAGATTGCCCGGGTCAAAGGCATTTCCAAGGCGCTGGCCGACAGCATCTACGACCATCTGCATTCAAGTTAAATAGGGGTAATAGTGACGAAGGTGACTTTACAGCCCGCCGTGAAGCTGAAATCCTTGCAGCCTTTCGCACAAGCCATAAGTCGTCGGTACAAAGCCGACCAGCCTGATTAAGGGTCGTTATGAACATTCCCAATCTTCTGACGCTGTTTCGCATCATCATGATTCCGGTATGCGTCGGTATTTATTACTTGCCCTATGGCTGGGCCTATATGGTCGCTGCCGCCGTTTTCACCGCGGCTGCAGTCACCGACTGGTTTGATGGTTACTTGGCACGCCGCCTTGGCCAGATGACCCCTTTCGGCGCTTTTCTTGATCCGGTTGCCGACAAACTGATCGTCGCTGCCGCTTTAGTGGCTCTGGTGGAAACCCACGGCAACCTCTGGATGACGCTGCCCTCCATCGTCATTATCGGCCGCGAGATCGTTATTTCTGCTTTGCGTGAATGGATGGCCGAACTGGGCAAACGCGCCAGTGTCGCTGTCAATATGCTGGGCAAGGTGAAGACCACGCTGCAGATGATCGCCATCGTCGTTTTGCTCAGTCAGAACCCCGCGGCCCATACCAGCCTGTCGACCCTGGGTCTGATCGCTTTGCAAGTCTCAGCGGTACTGACGCTCTGGTCGATGGTCGTCTACCTGCGCGCCGCCTGGAGCGAACTCAAGCCAAGCGCCGGCTGAAACAGCCGTGATGGCTAAGTGCTTAAATTAAAAGGAAAATTATTGACCGGGCCCATCCCAGCCCTTAGAATTCGCCGTCGTTGTCTGGGTTGGTTAATGCAGGCAACAGATAGTTTTGCGGGAATAGCTCGTTGGGTGAAGCCCGATGCATTCCGAAGCACTGCTTCGGATCGGAGCTGAACGACTCGGATCTATGATCTGAGGCCGGAAGAGCACAACCTTGATCGAGGTTGGGGCGGGGCGCGCAGCCTCGCGAGTTCGGTTCGACGCAGTCGAACTTGGCTCGAATGCAACAGTTTTGCGGGAATAGCTCAGTGGTAGAGCAC